>CAZEKJ010000017.1:90136-91744 GCA_964512915.1 uncultured Porphyromonadaceae bacterium | reverse complement strand
ACCGCAAGCGGCGATGATAACATCGGCCCGGCGGGCGGCGGCGAGTGCCGCGGCAAATCCCGACCGGTCGTCGCCCAGAAATTCAGCGCCTTTGGCATAGATCACTTTACCGGCGCCGATCCGGGATTCCAGTTCCTGTTTCAGGGTAATAACATCCTTTGCCTCGCCTCTGCCCGACCAGTTGCCGATCATGTCGCCGGCTGCATCGGCTGCAGGTCCTATCAGTGCAATCGTTTTTCCCGATGAGGTGAGCGGCAGTACATTCTTTTCGTTTTTCAGGAGAACAAATGATTTCCGGGCGGCATCGCATGCCAGCTCAAGGTATTCAGGCCTGAGAAGGGTAGCGGCTTCGCGGATCGAATCACTGTACCGGTAGGGATCATCGAAAAGCCCGAGCTTGAACTTAAGGCGGAGCACACGGCGGACCGATTCATTGATCTGTGCCTCGGTGATCTTTCCATCCTTAAGCAGGTTCTGCATCTCGGAGATATAAACATTGCCTTCCATATCCATGTCGACCCCGGCATTGAAGGCGAGGTCGCCTGCCTCGTATTTGTCAGCCGCGATTCCGTGCATGATCATTTCCGATATGGATGCCCAGTCGGAAACCACCATGCCCTTGAAAGCCCATTCGGTTTTCAGGATGTCGTGGACCAGGTAGCGGTTACCGGTAGCCGGTATTCCGTTGATATCATTGAATGCCGTCATAAATGTTTCCACGCCGGATTCTGTAATAGCCTTAAACGGAGGCAGGTATACCTCGCGCATGCTGTGTTCGCTGATATCGGTTGTGTAATAATCACGGCCGGCCTGAGCGGCACCGTACCCGGCGAAATGCTTGGCGCATGCGAGGATGGTGGTAGGATCTGCGAGGTCTTCCCCCTGGAAACCTTTTACCCGTGCAACTGCCAGGATTGAACCCAGGTAGGGATCCTCTCCGGAGCCTTCCATGACCCGGCCCCAGCGGGCATCGCGGGAGACATCCACCATCGGGGCAAAGGTCCAGTGCTGTCCGGCTGCTGCGGCTTCAGTGGCAGCGACCCTGGCGGCTTTTTCGGCCAGATCGGGGTCCCAGGCAGCCGATTCACCGAGCGGTATCGGGAAAATGGTTTTGTATCCGTGGATCACGTCATACCCGAAGATCAGCGGGATTTTCAGGCGCGACTCCTCAACGGCGATCTTCTGGATTTTCCGGGTGTATCCGGCGCCGTTAATGTTCAGCATGGAGCCAACCTTGCCGTCGCGGATGCTCTTGAGGAGATCCGGCCTCAGGGCTACCGGGCCGGTCAGTTCCCCGTCGCCGGAGTATTGGTTGAGCTGCCCGATCTTTTCTTCGAGGGTCATCAGGGCAAGGACACTGTCACACTTTTTGGAGATCACCCCTTCAGGATTATCCTGTGAAGGCTTTAATTCCGATGGATTACAGGCGGCGAGGCTCAGGGCCAGCGCTACGGCCGGAATAAGATATTTTTTCATGGTAAACAGAGTTACATTTTTTGAATTAAAAGCGGCCGGGTCCCGGAGGTTTCATCGTCCCGAACCCTGATATAATACATACCAGATTGATAATCAGATAGATCAATTGTGTATCGGACTGTCAGGCCGGAG
>CAZEKJ010000017.1:0-90126 GCA_964512915.1 uncultured Porphyromonadaceae bacterium | reverse complement strand
CCCGGGTATGGAGTATGCGTCCGACAGCGTCCGTCAGTTCCAATAATTCCGGTTTTTTATCCGGGTTCCGGATATCAACCACCACAAAATCGCTGGCAGGGTTAGGGTACAGATCAAAACCGGCTGTGAGACCCGGCCCCCCGCCGGAAGTGTCTGTAATCAGGGTAAAATCCATGCGGTTCAGATTGAAGCCGTCTGAATTGGCTGTGAAACGGATAGTAGCCAGTCCGGCTGTCAGCCTGGCATTTGCGCTGGCGGTGGCCCAGTTTTGCCAGCCGCCGGTGGATGAAAAGCTCACGGTATGGAGGGGCTGGGTGACCTCTGACCGAATGGAAAGTTCTCCGCCTGATGTGGCCCAGTTGGCTGAATACCGGTAATTTACCCGGTAGGTTCCGGTTTGGGTTATTTTGACGAGGTATTCGAGATAATCGCCGGGATTCGTGTAGCCGGCATTCTTTCCACCGCCGGCATCCTGGCAGGGTTCGAATACGAATCCCTGGTTGACGTAATAGTTTTCTGCCTCAAGGATGCCCGGTATCGCCGCCCTGGGCAGGATCACATTGACCACTGGCCGGATGGTGAACGGCGGCAGGATTTCACTTGCCGGACCCACAATCTGGTCGCCGGTGTAGGTGAGCGTCAGCCGATCGGAGTCGGTAAACTGGCTGGAAAAGGCAAGGCGAAGGGTGGGTGGGTTTTCCGGACCTGTGGTTACCGAAACGGGGCTGTAGCTGTTTGTGCCGTTGGAAAGCGAAAAGTCGGTTCCTGTCGATGGATATCCGGATAAAGGCTTATTGAATGTGAGAATGATTTGCTTACCGAGTTCATCGGTTTTTACCGACAACATGGAAAAGGCCAGCCCGGGGGCACCGGTGGGGCCTGACAGGATGATGGAATTCAGGTTAAATCCCCCCTCTTCGAACCGGATGATCATCAGGTGTTTTCCAGCTGTGAGTTCGACATCAGGAAGTGTTACAGGAACAAATCTCTCCTTGCTTCCGGTATGCGGAACCGGAATGGATCCGGAGACGTTTTGACCGTCAATCTCAACACTGAAGGCTCCCTTCCCGCTTGCATTGGCGGTGCGGGCGCTGACCCGATAGACCCCGGTGCTGTCGGCCTGAATCGTATAGGCCAGCCATTCACCGGCTTCAATATCGGTGATATGGTAACCGTTTGTGTAAGAAGCCGTATCGGAACATATTCCGATATCCGGTCCATCGTTTCGATAGATCCATCCGGAGTTCCAGTCGGTTGACCCGGGACCGCCGGTGTTTTGATACTCAGCATCGTTGTAGGCGTGTCCGTTTTTGCCGATATCGAAATTGACGGCGAAGATTGTACCGGGTATTCGGTTACCGGTTGCCGGTTGCCGGTTGCCGGTGAAGGGTAAAGTAGTAAGGGAATAAGGTTGGCGGAAGAGGGCATCGATGACGTCGTAGTGTATGGTGCAGTTTTCGATTTTCAGGTTTTCGGCGATCTGCAGGAGTGCGTTCATGGCATAGGCGGAGTCGGGCTTTGTGCCGCCGTATTTCCAGTATTGAAGGAGCCGGCTGTATTCAGGGGTTTTAATCACGGTAAGGGGGCCAACCACTGAGTTGATTTTTTTCTCGGGCCACCATGCCCATCCGATGTTATGGGCTTCCAGCAGGCTGATCGCATCAGCGAACCAGTGATTAGAGTTTTCTCCGGATTCTCCCATCCAGATGGGGATGTTGTACTGGTCGCGGAAATTGAGTTTCTCCTGGATCGATTCAAGGGTATTCTGATTCCAGTACCGGTGGAAGCTGAATGCCAGGTTATTGTCAATCCCGGTGAGGGAGGAGAGGCCGTTAAAATTTCCGCCCCAGCAGTTCCCTTCAATAAAGATCAGGTGATTGTTATCCTGACTCCGGATGGCGGCAATAATATTTTTATAAAGGTCTAGCAATGGGGCATTTAGCCGGCAATTGCACCCGTTTATATTGCCGCTGTTCTCAAAATCCCAGTTCGGCTCGTTGATCAGGTCGTAACCTCCAACCCATGGATTGCCTGCATACCGCTCGGCAAGCTTTCTCCAGAGTTCAACGGTTTTGGTGCGGTTGGCGCTGCTTTCCCAGAGAGAGGGTTTTGCGGGATCGCGGTCGGAGATATTATTGTCTCGTCCCTGCCCGCCAGGGGCGGCATGCAGGTCGAGAATCACATACATTTGATTGGCCGCACACCAGGAGATCAGGCTGTCGAGCATGATAAATCCCTTGTCTATCCAGGTTTGCTGTCCGGCTACCGGCTCCTGCTCGATGGGCAGGGTGAAGAGGTTATAGTGGAGGGCCGGCCTCACTGAATTGAAACCCCATCGGGCCATCGAATCGATATCACTTTTTGTGACATGATTCGCCAGCCAGCGGTCGTAGAACTTTTCCATCCCGGAAGTTCCCACCAGCTGTCGGATTTTTTCTTTGATCTCGTGCTGTGTCCCTGCAAAATCTCCCGTTTCAAGCATATAGCCTTCCTGCAGCATCCAGCCGCCGAGGCCCATGCCCCGGAGCAGAACATCATGTCCCTGGCCATCGATTATTTTTTTTCCGGATGCGCGCAGAAATCCGTCCAAACCGAAGGTGACTGCCCCAAGGGTTTGAATGCCTATCAGGATAAAAAGGAATACAAGTTTTTTAATAGGTATAGGACTTTTGGACATGGTAGAAGGGTTAAAAAAGGGGTTACCGTGGTGATCGAATAACAGATGCACTGCAAAATCCCATTATTTAATCAGGCAACGGCAACCCCGGTTTAACCAAAAATATAAACGCTATGAAGAGAGCTTATTAAGTCTATTTCGTCTTGAGCAGATAGTGCCATGCATTGTTGTCGCCACCGATGCAAGCCAGCTCCAGACTGGTTTCCGTAACATTCAGGATCAGGTATTCGCCATCTTTTGCCCCGGTGTCAAAGCAGGGGTAAATCGGCTTGCCAGCGGTGATCTTGATGTACTGCTTACCGTCTCTTTCAACAAAGGCCCAGACTCCGGATACGGGCGTCACATAGTTGACCATCCAGTCGCCTGATGCTGAGCGGGCCATTGAATAGTTGGGGTCGGTTCTCCTGAAGTCCTTGACGAAACTGACGCCTTTGTTGTTATAGGTGACCTTGAACTCAAAAATGCTGAAATTAATCTCATCATCATAGAGGCCGGCATTGGGTTTTTCCATTGCCCGTGCTGCCCACCACAACTTACTGTTTGCCAGATCCGGTCCTACACCGATATGGCCGGCCGAAAGGCTGTCCATCACCCATGTTTTACCGTTGACGGCTTCGGGGCCGCCGCATACCAGGGTGATAACCGGATTTGAGAAGTAGGCCCAGTCGGTTTCCGTGGTGACGGTTGTTGTAGTGGTAGTTGCATTTCCGCCCCGGGTATAGAGGGTGAGGGTAATCGTATAGGTATCGGGCAGCGGATAGTAGGCGATCACTTCATTGCCGTTGGCCACAGCGCCGTTCCCAAGGTCCCAGTTGGCAATACCGGTTACCTTGGAGGTATTCGTGATTACGAAATGATACGGGTCGGCACCCGGATTGATGGTGATCTGCAGGTCAGCTGCGGTAGGGGCTGCCCCGATATCCGGCTTTTTCAGCTCAGTGGGTACGCAGGAACCGAGCAGGAAAACCGAGACTGCCAGGTACAAAGCATATTTTATCTTTTTCATTGTGATATCGTGTTTAAAGGTTGACTATCGGTATTTTGGCACATATTGCTTGAGGACGCCATCGTTGCAATTACGGATCTCCACGCCCGGAATCGGGAACATCGCAAAGGTCTGCGGGTCAAAGGTACGGCCCTGGAAGTCCTGTTTGTTCGGCGCACTGGCAGGAACATCAAAGCTTGCGTCGATTTTGGCTTTGGCATAGTCAAAACCTCTGCGGAGGAGATCCCATTTACGGGAACCTTCACCGCCCAGCTCAACGCGGCGCTCATGCATGATATCCTCAAGGGTTACAAAGGACAGGGCGGCGGATTCACCCATAGCGCGGGTTCTCACCTGGTTCAGATAATCCCTGGCTTTGGTCGGGTTATCGTCGACATAGAGTTCAGCAGCCATCAGGAGAACGTCGGCATACCGGATGTCAATGAAATTGGCCGCATAGTTATGCTCGCGGCTGCCAGCCGTTGCCTGGAAAGCGGTGCGCGGCATCCATTTTTTGTTGAAGTAGCCGGTATTCATGAAGGCGTGCAGGTATTGACCATTTTCGGCATCGGCATTAAAGACGGTGGCATTTTTCCGCGGGTCGCCGGATTCATATTCATTTACGAGTGACCACGTTATCGTGGCAAAACTCCAGCCGGCATCCCATGCACCACCGAATCCTTCGGGGTTACGCATGCCGTAGAAAATCACGGAGAAGTTGCCGTTAATTCCCCAGCCGCCCCAGTCGGAAGACTTGGCTTTTTCAGAGTACTGCAGCTCGAAAACAGCTTCCTTGCTGTTCTGATGTTCCCAGTCGAACAGGTCGGCATAGTTCGGAAGCAGCTCATACGTAGCGCTGGTGATAATCTCATCCAGTGCTATCTGAACATAGGCTTTGTCAATAATGGTGGTACCGTCGGTCCATTCACCGGTCAACCCGAGGTCGGGAATTGCTGTTTTCACGCCATTGTATAAAAGATAGATACGTGCCATGAGGGCTTGTGCGGCGGGTTTTGTGACCCTTCCAATCTCAGTTGAAGGAACGGTCAGCGGGAGATCGGGCATGGCGGCCATCAGATCCGTTGCTACCTGCTTGTACAGTTCGGCAGGGGTATTCTGGGTTACACTGCGGTAGTCATCAATGGACGGAAGAACCGTGTTGATGATAGGTGCCCAGCCATAATGACGGACCAGGTCGAAGTAAATATAAGCCCTGATGAATTTGGCTTCCGCGATGAACCGTTTCTGGTTTTCGGGATTGGTCCAGGTAATCCCTGTCTCCTTCTGGAGATAGAGGTTTGCGCGGTAAATTCCTGTATAGCAGCGGTTCCACAGGTCGGTAGCCGATCCGTTCTCCGGTGTCATCTGGTTGCTTTCTATTTCCTGCCACTGGCTCATGTCGGCGGCATCTGCGCCACCGGCAAAGGCATCGTCTGACCAGATGTCGGACATCAGCGGGATAAACTGCCAGTTCTGAACGGACAGTGCGTCATAAACGCCCGTGAGGGCAAGGAAAGCGTCGTTTTCGGTTTTGTAGAAGTTGTCTTCCACAAGTCCGGTCTTGGGCGTAAGCTCCAGAAAATCCTTGGTACAGGCTGTTAACCCCAGAACCAGGGCGCCCATGTAAACTATATAGCGCATCTTTTTCATTTCAATATTCTTTATAAGGTTAACAATTAGAAGGTTACAGTAAGTCCGCCATAAATGGAGCGGGCCTGCGGATAGATGCCGTGATCCACGCCGTATGAGAAGACACCGCCACCGATTTCGGGTTCATACCCGTCGTAATTGGTGAAAGTGAAAAGGTTTTCTCCGGAAAGGTAAACCCGGAGTTTGCTGATCCTAAGGAAGCTGATCACCGATTTCGGCAGGGAGTAGCCGATGCTCAGGTTACGCAGGCGGAGGTAGTCGGCATCCTTAACCCAGAAATCGCTCGGGGTCTTGAAGTTCTGGTTCAGGTCGGTATAGGTGAGCCTCGGGTAGGTATCGCTGGTGCCTTCGCCTGTCCAGCGAAGAAGTGCGGATCCCCTGTAGTTCGTGAAGTTCATGTCGTACCTGCGTGTTGCATCCCAAACCTGGGCGCCGAGTGCGGTATACCAGAACATATTGAAATCAAATCCCTTGAATTCGAAGGTCAGGTTCAGACCTCCGGTGAATTTTGGATAGGGATTACCGATCTGTACCCAGTCTTCGCTGTTGATGGTTCCGTCGCCTGTCTCGTCAACAAACCGGAAATCACCGGGTGCTGCATTCGGCTGTATTTTCTTACCGGTGGCATCTACGTGGGCGTTAACCTCATCCCAATTCTGGAAGATGCCGTCGGTTTTCACGCCGTAGAAAACTCCAAGCGGTGAGCCAACCTGTGCCCTGACGATGCCCGACTGGCCAAATCCGCCGTTGCCGCCCGTGAGGCGCTGCTCTTCGTTCTGAATGTCAAGCACGGTGTTGCGGTTGGTGTTTCCGATAAGTTTGGCGTCAACATACCATTCGCCTATATGTTCGCGGTATCCGAGTTCAAAGTCGAAACCGGAGTTTTCAACCGATCCGCCGTTGATAACCGGAGGCACGTTGCCCACCATCAGCGGTGCAGGCGCTTCGATCAGCCAGTCCTTGGTACGTTTATTATAATAGTCAACCGTGAAGGTCATTTTGTTATTCAGGAACCCCATGTCAAGTCCGATATCGGTCTGTTCCGATGTTTCCCAGCGGAGGCTTGGGTTTGCAATCCGGTAGGGAACCATGCCGTTGTACTGGATCTTGCCGACTCCGAAATAATAGATGGAGCCTGTGCCCATGATTGAGGTATAGCGGAAATCTCCGATCGATTCGTTGCCGTTCTGTCCCCAGCTGGCGCGCAGTTTACCGAAGCTCAGCCAGGAGGACATGTTCTGCATGAAGGATTCCTCGGTGAAGTTCCAGCCGGCTGATACCGACGGGAAGGTTCCGAATTTGTTGGCCGAACCGAATCGTGAGGAACCGTCCGTACGCAGGATGGCGGTCAGCATGTACTTATTTTTATAATCATAGTTGACCCTTCCGAAGTAGGAGAGCATGGTGTGTTCGCCGTATCCGCCATAGATGCTGGCAGAGGTTGGATCCACGGCATTGTCAAGATATGCATGCTCGAAATCATTGAAGATCACATCATTCTTGGAACCGCCGATATTGCTGTACTGGTTACGAAGGGCTGCATGTCCGACGAGGGCTGTCATATGGTGGTCACCGAAGGTTTTATCGTAGGTGAGCACATTTTCAAAGTTCCAGTTGATGTAGTTGTCCTCACTGCGGGAGACGCCGTTGATGAGGGTTTTGTGGGTGGCATCCAGGTCATACTTTGGTGTATAGCCACGATTGATCACAATGGCGTATTCCCCGCCAAAGGAGGTACGGAAGGTGAGACCTTTCAGCAGGTCTGAGAGCTTGCCGAAATCGAAACTTGCAAAAGTGTTCCCTACAGCCTTATAGGTGTTGGTTTGTCCGTTGGTATAGGAGAGCATGGCGATCGGGTTGGTGATCTCCTGCATACCGATACCGAAATCTTCCGGTGTTGCCCAGGTGCCATCGGCAAAGGTCACGGGAACGATCGGAGGCGTGTTGAGGGCCTGGATCAGGGAGGTGGCGGCAAAATGGTCATTGGTGCCGATTCCCTTGCTGTTCAGGTTGGCCAGTGTGATGCTGGATCCTACTTTCATGAATCCAAGGTCCCAGTCGGTACTGAGCTTATAGGTAAAGCGTTCGAACTGTGATTTGTCCCTGCCCACAATGCCATCCTGCTTATAATAGTTGATTGAGCTCATAAAGCTTGCCTTGTCGGTACCGCCGCTGAAAGTCAGCTGGTGGTTAACCTTTGGCGCATTGTAGTTGAACATCTGGTCCTGCCAGTCGGTATCATACGCCAGGGTGTCCATCATTGCCTGGGAGAATTTCCAGGGCTGACCGGCATTGGCAGCTGCTTCGTTCTGCAGCATGAAGTATTCATCCTTGTTAAGCACATCGAGCTTCCTCCAGGGATTCTGGACGCCCATGTAGTTGTCATAGGGAACCTGGGTTTTGCCCCGACGTCCGCGCTTGGTGGTGATCAGGATAACCCCGTTGGCGGCACGGGCGCCGTAAATGGCGGCCGAAGCTGCGTCCTTGAGAACCTCAACGGATTCAATATCCGATGGGCTGAGGTAGTCGATGCCCCAGCCGTTGGTTGGCAGTCCGTCGACGATATACAGGGGTTCTGCATCGCCATTGGTTCCGATACCACGGATCCTGACGGAAACGAAGTCACCCGGCTGTCCGGAGTTGTTCATAACCACAACACCTGCGGTTTTACCCTGCAGTGCCTGGTTTACGCGGAGGTTGTTTCCGCGTCCCATCTCCTCGGCTGTAACCTTGGCGATGGAACCGGTAACCAGACTTTTCTTCTGTAGTCCATATCCCACCACCACGGCCTCGGCCAGGTTGATTGCGGATGGCCGGAGGGAAACGTCGATAACCTTTCGGCCATTGATCGTTTCGTCGGTAGTCAGATAGCCGACAAAGCTGAAGGAGAGCGTTGCGGCAGAAGCAGGTACCTGGAGGGCATATTTACCCTCGAAGTTGGTTGTTGAACCCGTGGAGGTCCCTTTCACAAACACGTTTACTCCGGGCATACCCTCTCCCTTTTCATCGGTGACGGTACCCGAAATCAAAAGCCCCTGAGCTGCCAGTGAACCGACAAGCATGCCGAGAATCAGAAAAGCAGCGGTTACTTTTAACCGTTTTAACAGATTACACTTCATATTTTAAGCATTAGGTTAGAATTGATTGTTAGTCGTTGCTCAGTTATTAAGTCTTTCGTCGCACTTGCAAAACAATTAACAACAAAGACAAATGTAAATCTAGGTTATCTGAGCAAGGATGAGGCAATATATATCTACATTACGGCCACATCGGGACTACATCAATGCTACATCAGTACAAGGCGAAAGGCGAAAGGCGAAAGAAGAAAGATGCTTTGGGTTAGATGTTTAGCATGAAGTCGATGAGGTTGAGGTCGTGGGGGAGATTCATTTTTTTGCGGAGGCGGTAGCGGCTGATTTCAACTCCCCGTGGTGAGATATTGAGCAGCGGGGCAATTTCCTTTGTTGTGAGGTTCATGCGCAGGTAGGCGCAGAGACGCAGGTCCTGCGGGGTGAGCTGGGGGTACTGTTTTTTTATGGTTTTCAGAAAGTTATCATGCACGGCATCGAAATGGTCCTCGAATTGTTCGTCGTCATGGTCGGCTTCAATGGTTTCATCCACACGGGCCATGATTTTCCTGAGCTTGTCGCCGGTCCGGGCGTCAGATTCCTTTTCAGAGATCCGTGCGATCTCCTCTTTAAGCTGGATCAGGAATTCATTCTTGCGGAGCAGTCCGGAAATGGAGGAGGCCAGCTGCTTGTTTTTATGCAGCATCTCGGATTCCAGGGCCTGGGCGATGTTTTGCTGGCGGGCCAGTTCCAGGTCCTGCTCATGTTTTTTCGAGAGGTTGAGTTTATCATGCCGTATCCGTCCGAGAATGCGCCGCAAGGCAAATCCGGCAGCCGTGAGGAATATCAGGATATAAAAGATTGAGGCGGCCAGGCTTCGGTACCAGGGCGGCAGGATGCGAAACCGGATCACTGCATCCTCTGTTTCAATATTATAGATACTGCGGGCTTTTACCCTGAACAGATAGGTTCCTTCGTGCAGGGCGGTATAATCCTTGGATGACTCGGCCGACCAGTCGCTGCGGGAGCGGTCGACCCCCTCGAGGAAGTAGCTGAACCGCACCTCTTCCGGATTGTCGAAAATCGGGGCTGAGAACTCGAATCGAAGGTTGTTGGATCCGAACGGGATCCGGATGGCTGATTCTGTACTCCCGTCCTCATCCTTGCCTGTTTTCTGATTCGGGGAGATGCCCCCGAAAAAGATTCTGGTGTTTTCGCCGGAACCGGTCAGGGAGCGGATATAGCATTTACCGGACTCCGGATATTTCATCGGGAAGGTGGGATCATAATGAACAAATCCCTCCTCACTGCTAAAGATGATATTGGCATCGTCGATGACATTCACCTGCTCAAAATTCCCTTTTAACAGGCTGGTAATCGGGTAGAAAGGTCTTTTTTCCACGCTTTTGGCCTCGCCTCCTTCGGTTCGGATAACACCAATTTCATCGGGCTTAAAGAACCATATGTTCCCCTCGGGGTCTTCCGAGAGGGAATTGACCAGTTCCTCTCCGAGGAGTGCAGCATAGCGGGCATCGGGCTCAAAGGTGTCGGTTTTCCTGTTGTAGCGGTAGATTCCCGAGATTGTGGCAAAGAGGATCTGATTCTTGATTTTGAACAGGGAGTTGCGGTATCTGGAGGGGAGGCCGTCTGATTCGTTATACATTCTCACTTGCTCAACCCCTGTGAGGGATTCGTTGGGCACCATCCTGAAAATTCCCAGGTCGCCGTGTGCCACCCAGAGGCTCCCGTCGGTATCCTCTGCGAAAAATCGGCTGCTCTCATTGAAACCGCTGAGCATGTTCCGTGGTTTCCATTGCCGGCCGTTTTTTTCGAACAGGAGTATTCCGGTGTAGGTTCCTCCGATGATCACAGGGGGAGAGGTGTTCATCTGCCGGTATCCCCAGCCGCCTGCCACCTCCGAGATTAATTCAGCCTGATCGCCGTTTATCCTGAAGGTTCCCGAATTGTGTCCGCAGAAGAGGGTATTGTCGATATCAGTCAGCGACCAAACCTGCCCCTGGGTTCCGGGAACCAGCCGGAACTGTTCCGTGGTGCTGAGTGGATCCTCGTAAGGTGTCCAGGGCCTGACAAACAGTCCCTGGTTGGTGCCGGCGTAGATGAGACCATTGGCATGTATCGAGGTATATCCGGTCCCTGGCAGGGATTTGCCATAGCCGTAGTATGTGATGGGGGAGTTGGTTTCGATGAAGCTGACTCCCTGGTCCAGGCCGAGCCACAGGTTATTGTCGCGGTCGGTGAAGATGCTCAGCACCGTATTGTTCTGAAGTCCTTTCGACTGGTTGATATGCTGTACCGGGGTTCCGTTACGGTCGAGGATCAGAACCCCGTTGCGGATAGTTCCGAAGGCAAAGTACCGGTTGTTGATCTGGGTTCCGCAAAAGACCGAGCTTTCCTCCAGGAATCCGGAAACCTTGCTTGCCCATGGGGTTGCAGTGCGGCCATCGTATAGATAGAGACCATTTTTGGCCGTTCCCACTATTACGCGTTTCTCATCATAGGAGATCACCGATTCAATGCTTTTTCCGATGAAGAACTCTCCGCCGGGAGCGGGCAGGGTGCCGGATTCATTCACCAGGATCAGACCCCGGTGCCGTTCCCAGCAATAGAGTGTTTTGTTGGCCTTGAACAGGAAATTGAACTCCCGTTCGGGTGAAATTGCATCCAGCTGATTGTTGTGGTAGCGGAAGATCTTGTTTTTCGCCTGAAAGTAGATTCCGTCAGGGGTGTCGTAAATTTTCCAGATATCGTTGAAGCTGGCGGCGGTCTTCGGAAACCGGGCCGAGATTGATTCGAAGGCCAGAAGGCCATTTTCATCGGGCTTCATCAATCCGAACTCATTGGATAGCCCGACGTATATCGTTCCGTCTGCTGCCACCGCCACCGCGCGGTACATGAACCGGTCGGGAAGTGAATATCTTTTCCACCGCTTTCCATCGAACTCCAGGATCCCGTCGTTGTTTCCCGCATAGATGAATCCCCGGTGGTCCTGGGTGATGGCCCAGTTCTGCGGTCCCGCCGAGTAATCCTTCTTCGGATAATTGATGATGTGCGGGATTCCGCGGTTCTTTACCTGGGCGAATGAAGATGCGCATAGCAGGGCGGTTGCCAGGAGGAGGAGGAGAGATTTCTTCGATGATGCTGCCATGCAAAGGTTAGATTGGAGCACCAAATTAGCAGAATAATGGCAGAGGGCAGAAGGCAGAAGGCAAAAATTAGTCAGAGGAACTTAAGACTTAAGGAATAAGTTAAGGAATAAGGAAGTTTCAATGCCCATATTTCTTATTTCCTATCCCTTATTACTGATTTCTGCCTTCTGCCTTCTGCCCTCTGCCTTTTTATGCATTCTGCTTCGCCCACGTGTCCTTCAGCGAAACCGTCCGGTTGAACACCAGGCGATCCGCGGTGGAATCGGGGTCGACATTGAAGTAGCCGAGGCGGGTGAATTGCAGGTGATCAAGCTCTTTGGCCTCTTTGAGGGAGGGCTCGACTTTGCAATCAGGCAGCACGGTGAGGGAATCGGGGTTGAGAAATTCCTTGAAATTCTGCTCTTTGTGGCCGTCCGGGTCGGGGTCGTTGAAGAGGCGGTCGTACAGGCGCACCTCGGCGCTCAGGGCATGGGGAGCGGAGACCCAGTGGAGGGTGCCTTTTACTTTCCGCTTGGCTTCCTCGCCGCCGCTGAGGCTTTCGGGATCGCAGGTGCAGTGGATGAGCGTAATGTTTCCTTCTGCATTCTTCTCAACCGATTCAGCTTTAATGATGTAGGCCGATTTGAGCCGTACCTCGCTGCCGGGTGAGAGGCGGAAGAATTTTTTCGGCGGATCTTCCATGAAGTCATCTCGCTCGATATAGAGTTCACGGGAGAAGGGCAGCAGCCTTGTGCCCATGGATTCATCCTCGGGATTGTTGACGGTTTCGAGGTATTCGGTTTTTCCTTCGGGATAGTTGTCGATGACCAGTTTGACCGGATTCAGGACGGCCATCACGCGGGGAGCCTGCTTGTTGAGGTCCTCGCGGATGCAGAATTCCAGCAGGGCCACATCGATGACATTCTCGCGCTTGGCGATGCCCACGGTTTCCGCGAACTGGCGGATCGATCCGGGGGTATAGCCGCGACGGCGAAGGCCATGGAGGGTAGGCATGCGGGGATCGTCCCAGCCTTTCACATGACCTTCATTCACCAGCTGCAGGAGCTTGCGCTTGCTCATGATGGTGTAGCTCAGGTTGAGGCGGGCAAATTCGATCTGACGGCTCGGGAAGATCTCCAGTTCACTTATAAACCATTCATACAGGGGCCTGTGGGGAACAAACTCCAGTGTGCAGAGGGAATGGGTGATCCCTTCGATCGAGTCGCTCTGGCCATGGGCCCAGTCGTACATGGGGTAGATGCACCATTTGTCGCCGGTGCGGTGATGGTGTGCATGGCGGATCCGGTAGAGGATCGGGTCGCGCATGTGCATATTGGTGGAGGCGAGATCGATCTTCGCCCTCAGGGTCATGGAGTCGTTCGGGAATTCGCCGTTCTTCATCCGGATAAACAGATCGAGGTTCTCTTCCACCGGCCGGTTGCGGTAGGGGCTCGGGGTATCGGGTTCGAAATCGGTTCCACGACTTGCATTAACCTCATCAGCAGATAGCTGGCAAACAAAGGCTTTGCCTTTTTTAATCAGTTTGAGTGCGAATTCATAGAGCTGGTCGAAGTAGTCCGATGCATAGAATTCGCGGTCCTCCCAGTCGAACCCCATCCAGTGAATATCCTTGCGGATGGCATCCACGTAGGAGGTGTCTTCGGTAATCGGGTTGGTATCGTCGAAACGGAGGTTGCATTTTCCGCCGTACTCTTCGGCGATGCCGAAATCGAGGCAGAAAGCCTTGGCATGACCGATATGCAGGTATCCGTTGGGTTCGGGAGGGAATCGCGTCTGGATCCGGCCTCCGTGCTTGCCGGATTTCAGGTCTTCCTCAACGATCTGCTCGATAAAGTTCAGGGAACGGGGTTCATCGGGCTTGCTGGTATCTTTCTCGTCGGTCATGGCGGACAACATTTTGGTGCAAAGATAAAGTTTGAGGCCTATTAATAGCCAAATCTGCGTTTAAACCATATGGGGAATACCGGATCTGCGAAGGATGTTTTCAATTGCCACTGATCAATTATCTCTTTTTGGGTCAGGTATTTTCTGATCTTGATGACGTTGGCCGAAGTTCCCAGATGGTATTTATGTAAATTCTGAGTTGAGCTGAACTGATCAATCCCATCTATCAAGGCCTTGATAAATCCGATTTGTGAATCGGGCATGCCTTCAATTTTAGAGATAAAGAAGGAATCATTGTTTCTGACCATCTCCTCGATTGCCTCTGAGATGGTTTGTTCCACTACGGTTTTTTCAGTAAGATTCCATACAAAATAGGCCATCTGCTGAACATAATAGGGATGAAGATCCATGGTGAGGCTGATTTTAGCAGCCAGTTCTTCCGTTATTTCCTTACCTGTTTTTAAGAAAGCATCCGATATAAAAGGTGTCCAGTGCTCTTCCGCGATTTTTTCCAGCCACATGATGTCACCAAAACGGTAAAATGGCATGGATGAATCTGTAAAGAATTCATTAAGGATATGTCTTTTGCTTCCATAAAGACAATAACTTACATTTTGATGCTGCTGCCAGTAGGATCGGAGTACTTTCTGGAACCCGACCGGATCTGGAAGGCTCGCAAGGTTTTGAAACTCATCGATACAAACAATCACTCTTTTCTTCTTCTTTTCTGCAATCTTCTGAGGAAGGTTCAATATTACTTCCGGATCGGGTTTGCTTTGCCAGTGAAATTCAAAGGATAGGTCGGATTCCGGATTCTTTGTATCGATGGAAATGGCAGGAGTGATCTTTCCAAGGAGTTCCCTGGCATTATTGAAGATATCATCCCATCTGGAACTTGTTGCACGCAGGCATGATTTGGCGAATTCCCGGAGGAATTCCTCCTCCGTTCGAACACTAAAAAGGTCCATTTTTGCAGTTAAGTCTTTTACTTGTTTATGCTTCATCTGATGAAGGGTCTGGAGCACCAGTGATGATTTTCCCCACCGTCTTGGTGATATCAGCATAGTATTGATTCCATTGATCATGTTTCGGGATAGTCTTTCGATATCCGCTTTACGATTAACGAAGCCCACCGGCCCGATTGTTGTTCCGTAGCAAAAAGGATTATTCATGGATTACTTGTTAGTAACATACCAAAAGGTAACTTACCCAAAGGTAATATAATTCCTGCCATCTCCAAAAATTTCTATCTTCGAAACCTCAAATTGATGACAATGGGTACGATCCGCATTGAGCAGATGGAGTTTTATTCATTCCACGGGTGTTTCGAAGAGGAGCGCATTGTGGGGAACCGGTTCATTGTAGACCTGGAGATGGAGACGGATTGCACCCGGGCGTGTGAGACCGATGATATTGCGGATGCCCTTAATTATCAGACGGCTTACGACCTGGTGAAGGAGGAGATGAAGACGAAGAGCTATCTTCTTGAACACATTGCCTGCCGAATTCTGGATTCGCTTTTCGCCAGTTTTCCGCAGCTTGAGGTTGCGCGGGTGAAGGTTTCTAAGATGAATCCGCCGATGGGGGGGAAGATTAAGGCGGTGAGTGTGGCAGAAGAACGTCGTAGGGACGCATATATGCGTCCTGGACTTTAAGACTGTGAGACCGAGAGACTGTAAGACTGAGAGACTGAGAGACCAAGAGACTGAGAGACCGAGAGACCGAGAGACCGAGAGACTGAGAGACGGGAGTAGGGGAAAAATATTCAGGGGGTTGTAATTATCAGATTTAGATTATCTTTGACCAGGTTTCTAATTTAGTAGCGTAACATTAATTATTTGTATCATGAATCTTTTTGTTGGCAGTCTTCCTTTTCGTTTGAGTGAAGCCGAATTAAGGGAGATATTTGAACAGTATGGTGAGGTCGATTCAGTAAAGATCATCACCGATAAAATGAGTGGTCGTAGTAAGGGATTCGGTTTCATTGAAATGCCCAGTGACGAAGATGCTCAGAAAGCTATTGAAGCATTGAACGGCTCCGAAGTGGAAGGTCGTCAGATCGTAGTTAACAAGGCCGAAGACAAGCCCGAGCGTAAAGAAGGCTTTGGCGGCGGTGGTTTCCGTGGTGGCAGCGGCGGTGGCGGTGGCTATCGTGGCGGCGGCAGCGGCGGTGGTGGCGGTTATCGCGGAGGCGGTAGCGGCGGCAGCGGCGGCGGCGGATATCGCGGCGGCGGCAGTGATCGTGGCGGTGGCTACAAAGATGGCCCACGCAGGACCGGAAGGGGATAGTACCCTAACGAAATAGAAAAACCGGGTTGCAGGAATGCAGGCCGGTTTTTTTTTAGGGCAGAGGGCAGAGGGCAGAAGGCAGAAATTAGGAAGAAGAAATAGGGAAAAAGAAAAAAGGGAGCATTGGCTGAGATTTGGAGCAGGCACGTGAGCCCCCTATCAGTTGCCCCTCAGCTTTAGCTAGGGGCGGGGAAAGGCAGAGGGCAGAGGGCAGAAGGCAGAAATTAGGAAGAAGTAAGAGGGAAAAAGAAAAAAGGGAGCATTGCTGAGATTTTGAGCAGGTATGGGAGCCCCCTATCAGTTGCCCCTCAGCTTTAGCTAGGGGTACAGGAAATCGCCCACCTCCTTTTTTTGGGCTTTAGCCCAATTTTCCGAATCCATAAGCCTTCATAAATTCATCATATTCCTCTTGAAAGGTTTTCCATTTATGATGTTGATCCTGATTTTTAATATAACCCCTGACCTTTTCAATTGCTGACTCACTAACTGATACCGCAAAATATTCCTCCTGCCAGCCAAATTTCTCCGGCACCAGCTTCTCATTGTTTATCCAATGAGATGACTCCCCTTTTATTAGTTGTACAACCTTTGAAATATTCTGATCAAGCCCAAGGGAAACAAGACAATGAACATGATCATGATAACAATTGATATAGTCAATACAAATCCCTTTTTCCCTGGCATTTGACCTGATATGGTCCAGAATTTTTGGTCTGATTGTGTTTTTCAGATAGGGTTGTCTGTTTTTGGTTGACCAAACCAGATGAAGGATAATTTTAATGTGTGGCATCTTTATTATTTTTATAATATAAATGCCGGTTTTAATCAAAAATGGAGAAACAGATTCAGAAATTTGGGTTAAAGCCCAAAAAAGGGCGGTGGTCGATTTCCTGTACCCCTAGCTAAAGCTGAGGGGCAACTGATAGGGGGCTCACGTGCCTGCTCCAAATCTCAGCCAATGCTCCCTTTTTTCTTTTTCCCTCTTACTTTTTCCTAATTTTTGCCTTTTGCCTTTTGCCCTTTGCCTTAGTTTGTTATCCTCACCGGCCCTAAAAGCCCCGATTCCGCCAACGGACTATCCTTTCCGTAGAACCGGTGCGTAGTAAAGGTATAACGTCCGGAAGTTCTCGCGGTGCTGTTAAGGAGCCAGTCGGGCCATTGACCGTTCCTGATGCCGTCATCGGGCAGGTGCTCATCGCCGATCAGGCGGTTGATCCAGAGATTGACTACCTCTACCTCCAGCGTATTGCCCTTGTGCCGTATGGCCTTTGAGATATTGACCCGCCAGGGGGATGTCCAGATGACGCCCAGATCCTTGCCGTTCAGTGTTACACGGGCCATGTTTTTCACCACACCCAGATCAAGATAAATTCCTGTACGCATTTTCTCAGCCGTAAGATCCGGCACATCGAAGCCGATCGAGTACCGGGCGGTTCCGGAATAATAGCGGATGCCCTCCTCAGGACGTTTCGTCCAATCTTCCAGCCGGTCGAAGGTCACTTGAGCCGGACCGCCCCATGCGGTGTCGAAGGAGACGGTCCAGGGACCGTTTAGGGTGAGTTCGGCGGTGTGTAGCGGGAAGTTGGGTGCGGGATCCGTGACGCGTGAAGCGGGAAGCGTGACACGTGAAGCGGGATCCGTGACGCGTGAAGCGGGATGCGAAATAGTGTCATCGGGATAGAACACAACAAAGTAGCTTTGGTAAGGTTCAAGGCTGATATTCAAAGAAATACCTGATTCTGTTTTTCTGGCTTCTGGCAATGGCCGGGTTATGCCCGTTACGGCGTCCCATAGCTCCGGTTTCAGCGTTCCGTCGCGGAAAGTGCAAACATCATTCACAAGCTGGTTCGTACGGTTCGAGATGAAATAGATCTCACGATCGGACAGTGAACGGTGGTTGTAGCGAATCGCTCCCGATGCGGTAAAGTCTTCGCTTAAACCTGATGTTTTGAGAAGCTGAGCGATTGAATCATAGCATGGAAACAGGAGATCCCGGCTTTCGCCGGGATGACAGCCAGAGCGTGTCATTCCGGCGAAAGCCGGAATCCCCGCCCCTGGGCCCCCGTGCCCTTGTGCCCCTGTGCCCCCGTGCCCTTGTGCCCAAATACCCTCTGCAAGTGTCTTAATGGTGGAATCGCACCCCGGCCAGCCAGAGAGCGAAGGCGACTTCTCCGGTGGATTTCCAATGATTTTAGCGCCGGCGTTGGCGAGTTCGCTGATTTTGGTAAGCAGTTCCGGCGTCATGGTCGGGATATCCGGCAACACTAAAACGGCATAGGAGGCGCCGCCGGGGAAAACGATACGGCCGTCTTTAACGGAGGCGTCGCGGATCAGGAACAGCGGCGAGCAGCCGTCGAAGGAGAAGCCTTTTTTATCGGGCAGCACATCGGTGCCGTCGAGGGCGGAGGCCGGAGCCCGGAATACCTGCGGGGCTCCTTCGGGCGCCAGGTAGAGGATATCGGCCACCGGGGTGCCCTGCGAGAGCAGGAGCTGACATCGGGTCATATAGAGGTGATAGGCATCCGACATCTCCCACCAGGTCTGGCCGCGGTCCCAATGTACGCCGTACGGGCCCATGGTGACACCGGGACGGAGCTGGTCGCCGTAGGGTTTATGCGCAAAGGTATGATAGACCACCCGGTTGATGCCCATGGCAAAGGCCCAGTCACCCTGGTTTTTCATCGAACCGGGGTGCTGTTTCCATGCCTCATCATGACCGGCGGTAAAGGCCTCGGCGGCCACTACGGGTTTGCCGAGAACGTGCGCGATGGAGGTGGCCTCGATGCAGGAGAAGGCGGAATTGAAGCCGAAACCATCGCTCCAGAACTCGCACATCGGAACATCCGCAACGCCCCCGAGGTCGAGGTCGGCCGCGGGGTTCATGTCGTACGGCTCGATGGACAGCCGCATTCCGTATTTCTGGCCGAGGGTTTTGAAGCGCCCGGCGTGATTCTCTATTATAAGTTCGTTGGAGGTTTGCCGCAGGTCCCAGAGGAAGCGTTCGGTGATCTCCTCGCTGCCCACGATCCGGCCGGTGTAAGCGGGCAGGAAGGGGAGGGGGTCGTATCCGCGCCGCTTCTGAAACTCCTCGCGGAAGCGGGGCGACCAGTTCTGTGCCCCCATCTCCCAGCTGTCGATGTGGATCATGGTCCAGCCGCCGCCGGTTGGACCCTTTTTGGGCTCCGATTTCCTGATCAGTTTTCCGATATAGGCATCGAAATGCTTATCGAAAGCTGCGGTATCGAACTTGTCAACCTCGAACCCGAGTCCGGGAACGGGCGCCGGCCGTGTGATTGCGCCGTTGTTGCGGGTGCCGAACCGGAGGATGGTCCATTTGCCGGGCGGTACCTCCCAGCTCAGTGTTCCATCGGGATTCATTTTTCCGGTGAGGTCGATTATTTTATCCCGATCGATGGCGGCTCCGGGGGTTTCCGTGTAGCTTCCGGCCATCGGAATATAGGGGATCACGCCGGGTTGTGAGGTATAGGGCGCCCGCTGGTAGAGGGCTTTTTCGTCTATCAGGCTTATTTCTTTGAGGACAGACGGGGTGGGGAAGGCGAGTACGAATTTATCCTGATAGTAGTCGCTTCGTATCTTTTTAAAGTTCTCCGGGACGCTTCCTTCGCCGAAGAAGGGGCGCTCGTTTTCGGGCACCGGGAGAACGCCGGAGTACACTATCGGGCCTTTAACTTCTGTTGTGCTGGCCACCAGGTGGAGCATGGATTCCTCCGGTTTCACCCAGGGGCCGCCGCTGCCGGCCCATCCGGGGCCTGATCCCATGATCAGGCGGATGCCGAGGCGTTCGCACTCCTTCACGGCGTGACGGAACAGGTCCTGCCATTCGTCGCTCAGCATGTCGACCTTGCCGCGGGGCACACCCACGTTCACTTCCAGAAAGAGAACATAGCCGATCCCGGCCTGCTTCATCGACTCCAGGTCGGCGGTCATGGCACCGGCATCGAGGTTTCCGTCCATGAAATACCAGTATACGCCGGGGCGCGCGGAATCGGGAGGGGTGAGGAAGGATTGGCGGAGGGGGTCCTGGTTTCGCAGGCCGCAGGATTGTGCGAGGAGAAGGCAGAGGGCAAAGGGCAGAAGGCGAAAATTAGGCATAGGAAATAAGTTTAGGTGGAAAGTTAAGGAAAAAGTAGGGTTGCCACGGGCCTGCCTTAAAACCTTTTTCTTAATTCTTTATGACTAATTTTTGCCTTCTGCCCTCTGCCTTTTGCCTTTAAGCAGCAGCATCACCCCCCCCACGGTAATAATTCCCCCCACCGCCTGATAGGGCAGGGGTAATTTCCCGAAGTAGAGGAACACTCCGATAACCGTGAACAGCGCGGTGCTGCTCTGGATGATGGCGGCGCGTGAGGCTTCGATGTATTTGAGAGCGCTGTACTGGCCGATGGAGGTGAGGAGGGGGCCGAGAAAGGAGCCGACGGCGATGTTGAGCATGGCGGAGTTGGGTATCCGGATGGACTCGCCGAAGCTGACCAGGAGGATGGCGGCGAGCAGGAAGAGCCAGACGGCCCGGTTGATGGCCATTGTGGCGGGGGTAATCCGGTGGATGAATTTCTTGGCGAGGATGGTCCGGATTGCATAGATCGAGGTGCAGAGGAGCATCAGTCCGGTGCTGCCGGTTAGGTAGGAGCTGAGGGTTCCGCCCCGGTGGTAGCTGATCACGAAAGCCCCGGTGATGGTGAGGGCCACGCCTGCGATCTCAAGGCCGCGGAATCGTTCTTTCAGCAGGATTACCCCGAGCAGGGTGATGAAGATATACTCCATGTTCCGCAGGAAGGAAGGGATGGAGGGGTTTGAAGATACCTGGATGGCGGTATAGAAGGTTCCGGTGGCCAGGGTCTCCACCAGCCCCAGCAGCAGCAGCACTTTAAAAGTGCTGAATGACAAGGACTTGGTGTTTCTCGCTTCTCCCGACCCCAAGGTGTACAGCAGATTCCATCCGATTGCCATGGAGAACCACCAGAATCCGAACTGGAAGAGGCTCACTTCGTTGAGTGCGGCCTTGCTGAAAACGTATACGGTGGAGCCTGTGACGGTTGCCAGCAGGATCCATGCGTATCCTTTCATTTCGGGTTTCAGGGTCATCCGGTAGATCAGGGTTTCTGACAAAGGTAGCGGAAAGAACGGGCCGTGTGCTGTTGATTAACCGTTCCAACACTTTTGCATTTTGAAGAAAATAGCTTACTTTTGCACTCCCTGGTCACATAGCCAAGTGGTTAGGCACCGGTCTGCAAAACCGGCTACAGCGGTTCGAATCCGCTTGTGACCTCGACCTTTACAACCGATCTACCTGTTAATCAAGTAGATCGGTTTTGTGTTTTGGGGGTTTTGGCAAGTATTTGGCAAGTTATGCTGGAACCTTGATCGAAATACTACTTCAGAACAACTTTTGTAAAATCTTTTGCTGCGGTGGATTCTTTAATATAAATCATGCCGTCAAAATCTTTTAGCGATGTTGATTGGGTTGCGGGATATTGCGTTCCATACAAGGCTCCCAATAAATGCATTTGATAGGGTTGGGAGAAATTCTTTATCTTTTCCGTATCCGTATTTCTGAAATCGATGAAGAATTTTTCTTTTCCTGTCTGGTTAAAATACCATGGCAAAGATTCGAAAGGAGGAGTACCAACCGTCATGGCCTCCAATTTTCTCGGAATTTCATCTGCATTCATAGTTTGGAAAGTCCCGGAATAAAATTCGAAACCGACAGCATAATAAGCTTCATTTAAAATATTTGAAAGGTAAGAACCCATTCCACCTGACTGCGAGGCAATATGACCATTATGTGCCCATAAAACTACTTTAGCATTTGGTTTTTCCTGATTTAATAAATAAAGAATATTTTCTGCCATATAATGATCCCGAAGTTTACCCGCATTGCTTAGATTATTCTGAAATGCTTCTATTTCCTGCACAATTAATTTTATGTTCATCAGATTTACAGTATATGTATCATTATCCGTTAGAAATTCATATTTGCCTTCGTTTAAAACAATGTCATCCATCATAACAAGACTTTGCTGGTATGCAGCTTTTGATAATGCTTTCCCCTCGTCTGTCCTGCGGGAAAAAAATTCCTTCAATACTAGTTTCAATGCCGATTGAGCAAGTGTTTGAAGACTATCCAGCTCAATGAGTTTTTTAACATTCACTTTTCGGTAAAAGTCCTTTAATCCCTCCCATGCAAGATTATTTACTTGCATATCATAGCCAAGAAATTTTACTTTCTTTTCGTCTGGTACGGAGGTGTTATATTGCCGCATCCAATCGATCATGTTCCTAACTTCCTCAACTCTCCAGGTCCAAAAGCCCTGAATAGCGGTTGCTGAATCCAAATCTCCTGTCCCATTTAATACATAATCATTAATATAACGGCACCTTGACATACTTGCTTCAATATAGAAGGAATTAAAGCCCATCTCTTTTACAAGGAACTCAACCATACGGTGTTTCATTCTGAAAAACTCACTGGTACCGTGCGTCGCCTCGCCAAGCCCAACCACCCGGACATCTTTCAAAATGGTTTTAAGTGGCTGAAGATCATCAAACCCGTTGCCGGCATCTACTGTTTTTATTTCGAGGGCATTGCTCTTGATCCACTGCGAGAATAAATCTTTGTCTTCCTGGATTTTAGCTAATCGTTGCTTGTTTTCGCTTATGGAATACTTCTTAAAATCCGTAATGGCATAATCTCCCTGATTTCTTTCTGCCAGCGCTGATTTTAACGAATCAGTCGCCGTGGAATCACCGGCAAAAGGATAAACGCGTAATTCATATTTCCCCGTTTGCATCGGTTTTATTGAAATGGGTTCAGGACCAGTACTTGGGCCGTCAACGGTTATGATTTTCTTGCCCGATGGGTCAACAATATCAATAGCCAAATCAACACTTTCTTGCATCACAGTACACTCACTATAGCCGCCCTTCTGAAGGGAGATGGTATAGCGATGGGTTTCCCCTTTGAAAATCTTCTTTTCAATGGTTTTGCCGGGAACCAGCTCAGTACTTTGTCCAAAGGTGACTGCTGATAAAAGAAAAGACGCAATGACCGTGCAGAGAAAGTTGAGAGATTTCATTGGGCTGGATGTTTAGGTTACAAACGTGGTCTGGTATCCATTAAAGGTAAAGTTGAAAATTGAGACCACCAAATCGTCATAGAGGATGTTCCGTTTATGCGCAACAACCGCATTTCCCGCTTTCCTGAACCGGCGGACACTTTACACTGCCGTATGAGCAAAAAACACAGCAGTCTCCCTGTTTGGGCTTCATAATCGTTCTACAATGGCTGCATTGGTAGAAAAATTGACAGGCATCCGTCGGCATTGTCTCTTCCTTACTGAACCCACATTCGGGATAGGTTATCACTGAATGAAGTACAATGTCTTTAGCTATATTTTCAATCGATGATGAGTCACGTTTAGTTAGTGGAGGTACGGAATAATATCACAAGAGTTATTCTTCAATTTCTTTATCCTTGTTTTTTAACACTTTAGCATTCTTAGGTGAAATCACGCTCTTGCCTGTTTTTTCTTCAATTTCTTTTCTTGTATTTCCAGCAATAGTGCCTCCTTGCCGGGCAATTATCTTATTTTGCTCAAACGTTTCAGGTTTCTTTTCCAACGATATTTCTGTGGTTGTAGCCTCAGCAAGCATATTCAGAACCAATTCAAGATTCGTCATATGGTCACGGAGGTTCTCTTTCTTCAAACTCTTAAAATGCCTGTATTCTTTTGAAGTAAAACCGGCCCATGCCTTTGTAATTTCATCAGTTAATATCGCAAATTCCTGACCTTTCTTAACTCCCCGGTTTTCCCATTCATCGGTGAGTTCCTTTCGAACCTCAATACTTTTCAAGCGTTGGTTAATCCAATCCTTTGAATATCCTTTTTTCAAATAGGTTTCCATGGCGCGATCAAAAGTTAATTCAGGGTCTTGTGTTTCGTCAATGCGCTCATTGCCAACTTTAGCAAGCCACATTTTAAAAGGTTCTGCCTTGGGTGAGGGAATTGATTGTATTAACCTAAATAATTGCTCAGTATCAGCAATATCGGTTTTCCTCATCTTGCCATCAGCTGCCAGCATTTTCAAAGTGTTACATTTTGTAACGGTTTCATTGCCTTCATCAGAAAGCCTTTTCTTCAAAACTCTCCAGTAAACCTGCGGATTTTCACTTTCTGTTAGGATGGCAATTACATCAACCACAGCAAAATGCCACTTTTCATTTTCATCATCCCAATGGATACGCACCTTAACATCATTAAAGAGTTTTATGGCATTTTCTTTTTCCATCTAATCATAATTAATCAAACCGAAAGATACTCATGGATACCGGTTTTTCTGGCAAGTATTTGGCAAGAAATTCCCAATCCTCGATTAGATAAAACGGTACCGTTGAGCAGTCCGTTACAGCATAAATTGAGCAGCCCAATACGGAGTCAAGGCAGTTGGAATTCAGACAAATAGAGTGATTGCTTTTGAGCCCGGAATCGACTGCTCAATGGCTCCGGAATATCTACTCCTGATCTCTAATTTAATACTCGGCATGTCATCTAGAAGAAACGGATACGTTGACCAGTCCTCGCCAAATGAAGTTGATCGGTCCCTGCTGAGTTGGATAAGACAACATTAATGTGAAGTTGTAAGCCTGATGGCTGCTAAGTTAAAGGTGGTAAAAAATGCCCGGCGAGAATTGGCTATTCTGTCGGCGTGTCCAGCTGCTGCAAATATTGTTCAATAAACAGCCCGAAAATCAATATTCGGTAATCCTGAATTTCCGCAGGACCTGTTCTTCGGCGAATTTCAGCCTTGAGGGCTGGTCGAGATACATTTTGCTTTTGATAAAGCTGGATTTGGCCGCGAGCATTCCGATACCATTCTCGATGTTGTCGTAAGGGTTGAAATTGAAATCATTTATACCGTTTCTAAATTCCATACAAGTGTAGAAGGTTTGGTTTCCTGTCAGCAGGTCGATCCTGAAGGGGCCGAAATAGCGCCGGATTATATCTTGGCGCACTTCGAGGTTCTGGACAAGTGTCTGGACAATAAGCTCATACGGAACCCGGATTTCGTTGTATTTTCCATTGTAAAACACTTCACTGGTTTTCTGTACACGAAACCTCCTTGTGATGGTGGTATCCTGAAACTGCTCCTTCAGGTCGAATGTTACATCGATTTCATTCCAGGCATCGCCCGACCACTGAATCCGCAATGGCCATCCCGGATAGATGAAGAGATCGGTCTGGGCCCTGTCTGGTGACCAGATCTGTGGCGGCTCCACGAAGGCGGTAGAGCATCTGGCCACCGGCAGGCCGGGCACCTCAACCACGAGTTTTATCTGACTGAAAAGGAGATGCTGTTCCATAATGGTCCAGGGTTCGTAAGGGTGAAAGATATCCAGAAGAAGATCTTTCTCGAATCGAAACAGCTGATACCCTCCGGGATCGAACAAGCCGGGCTCTCTGTCATCGATTTCCCAAGGCCGGACGGGTATTTCTATGTTTTTTCCGGTACGGATTTCCTTCAGAGATACGCTGACCTTTACGGAATCGAACCGTAGGGAATCCCGGATTTGTGCGGTTTCAAAGGGAGGTTGCAGACCCGAAAAGACCCTGCCAACCCTGATGTAATGGACGGTGTCGTTGGAATCGATGATCCCATAAATTACCGGCTGCGATTTGAAATTCGCCAACTGTATAGTTGGATCCTCGGTGCAGGAATTAAGACACAATCCGATGAAAACTAAATAGTTAAACTTAAACGAATTCATCTTCAGGTCACTAGTGGTCAGTAAAAATAATTATAAATCCAATGATGGCCACAGATTGTACTTGCACAGGGCCTATGCGCCTCGAACCTCCCTCGCGATTGAATTCGAAGCGTCGGGGGCTGCCACCCACGCTGTGGCCGCATTCAAACGACCTGATTTTTGTTGCTTGTTCATTGAAGTCTTTTATCAATATTAAATAACCTCCGTGCGTAAACCGTAACTCTGACCGGGAATCTCCAAAATGACTTATTGAAAAGCCTTCCCTTAGAGTAGCCAACAATTATTATTTGCCTAAGGATGCCAGCGAAATTACGTTGATCCCATCGGGTCGGGTGTAACTGATTCCGGTTCCGGTAATAATATTGAGCGATTTGGGCGGTTTTATTTTTTCTGGATCTAAGTTGGATGCAAATTTTCTGAGGATTAAAGCAGCCTCATCGATTTGCCCGGTGCCGAGTTTTATTTCAAAAGCGCACCAGTCTCCATTGTATTTTTGGACAATACAGTTCACTTCTAAACCACTCGAATCACTGTAATGATACACTTTGGCATCGCTGGCCTGGGCATATACGCGCAGTTCATGTGTAACCAGTGATTCAAACAAGAAGCCCGTAAAATTCAGATCGGTGATCAGGGAATTCTCATCGGCTCCCAATGCAGCAACAGCCAAAGAGACATCGGTAAAATGGCGTTTTGGAGATTTTCGCAATGCGTGCGATGAACGAATATGCGTGTTCCAGGCAGGCTGGTCTTCCAGAATCATCAAGCGGTTAAGTGCATCAAGATAATCGTAAACAGTGGGTCGGGTTATGCTACCATTGTCTTTTTCGTGAATATCGCTTTCCAAAGCGGTAATATCCACCATTGTTGCAGTGTTTCTAGCCAGCGATCGCAGCAAGCTTCTAACCTTTACGGGGTCTCGCCTGACATCGGAGACCCGGCTCGTATCCACTTCGGTAAGTAATTCTACATACGCGCGGTTCAAGTCAGTTGCTTGCTCAATAGTTTTATCCAGAAGTGATGGAAACCCCCCAATTATAAGTTTCCCGATGATAAAGTCCAGGTCGGTTGGGTCAGCCTGTCCGATTAATCCTAGGGGCGGATAATTTGTTTAACTCGATCTCATAGTCAAACTGCAAATCCTCATGTAAGGTCGATACTGTTTTTTTGATCACTTCAATCTGACGTTTGTACAGATTGGTAAGGGTGGCATTCCCGCTAATGGATGGCTTCATCTTTTTAAGTTCGCCGCAAAAACAAAGCAATAATTCCACCTCTGTTTCTTTTTTCTTTGAATATTGGATGTACTTGCGGGTAGTGATCAATATCTTACGCACACTTTTCTTGATAAAATAGAAGTTCCGTTTATTTATCTCTTCAAATCGTTCCTCAATTTCTTTTTTCACGCTTTCTACATAAGCCGGCTCATCGGAGGCTTCATACAAGAGGTAAGTCAATAGTTCCTTATTCTCCTTTTTGAATTTTGCCAGATGTAAACACAGGTCCAAAAGTTCCCCTTTTGAACGATAGCTTAATTCCTGCTTGAGCTCGCTGACAGAGGCTGGTTTCACGGATCAGATTTTAAAATTGTTTGAACCATTTTCATGCCTGACGTTTTCTTTTGTAAATATCACCTATTTAATGATTCTATGATTGCAAGTCAGGGATCTGAGGAGCTGGAAACTTTCCTGATCCTGTTTTATGATAGGTACAACAACCATCGGTTCAAAAATCACATTCACTTGTTCCGTGCTGATCTGGTCATAAAACCGGTATGGAATGCGCAGGAACTTGCCTTGTCCGGGACCTCTTCGGTGATTGCCAATGAGCCTTACCGGGTTACCATTGCCCTAAATGGTTTTAAGCCGTTGAATGCAATAAGCAACCATGCTAATGCCAAAGTCATTGCCAGAAAAGACGGCTCCGGACTGGCAGACCTTGTGATTTTGACGGAAAGTAATTCCGATGTAACCTGGAAAATAATCTTCTCCATTACTCATTAAATGCCCTGCACCGCACGAACCAGGCTTTTCAGGAAGATTGCACAGCATTGTTTACCTGGTTTATTTAACCTGTCGGGACTGGTCAGCATGTCCGTTTTTACCATTGAGCCGAACAAAAACCGAAGCGTAGTTGGTCGGATGGGTAGTGTGAATCATGTAAATCTTTTTTGTAATAGTATAACTTTTTCCACCCTGATGGGAATCATCTTTGTAAGGAATTTGAATATCAGTATGGAAACTCAAAAGACAAATACCAAACCTTACCTTCATAACATCAGTAAGTCTCTAACAGCCTCATTAATGGCTTTTGATTTGCCGATCCTGATTGAAAGGATGAAACACACACCAACCTGGACAATAGAAGAGCTTCATGCGGAGGTCCTTTTTAAAAGCGATGTCAGGCAGATCGTGCTTACTGCATTGCGGGCAGGTACTGAAATCGAATCCTATCAGTCAGACTGTTCAATTACTATTCAGGTTATTGAAGGGAATATTAAAATTCATACCCGGAACGGATCCATAAGCATTGGTCAGGGTAAAATGCTGTTAATTAAGGAGAAAATGAAGTACAGCCTGACAACCGGAGAAGATGCCGTGCTTCTTTTAACGATAGTAAAAGATACTGGACGCGCCGACAGAAAAACCAATCCTTGCCGGGCTATTTAACCGCCTTCCGTTGAACCAGTTGATCAGCGGCCGCCGGAGTAATCTGAACCCCTGGATCATTGTTTCTCAGGATAACCTGGAGGCAGAATCTTTGTCGAGATAAAGCCATGCTGCCGCATGCTGCCTCATAATTGATGCTGGTATTGCAGGAGAAACTGAACCTTCTACTGTTTTCTTTACTGCATCGGCTTTCCTCAAGTCCGGTACGCAACAAATAATCGCCTGCGATTTCATGATTTGCTTTATCGACATACTGATTGCTTTTTCCGGAACGTCATCAAAAGTTGGGAACCAGCCTTCACCTAGCTGCTGACGGCGACTTTCTTCATCTAATTTTACAACCAGATAGGCGGCTTCCGTTTCAAAATCTGCAGGCGGATCGTTGAAAGCTAAATGGCTATTTTCACCAATGCCCACAAATGCCACGTCGATGGGGTGTTTGCTGATTAGTTCCCCTAATCTGGTACATTCCTGATCAGGATCAATTTCTCCGTTTACATATACAAACTGTTTCGGTGACACGATATCAGCAAATCGTTCTTTAAGGTATTTGCGGAATGATGCAGGGTGCGATTCGGATACACCAATATATTCATCTAAATGAAAGACAGTAACAACGGTCCAGTCTATTTCTTCTTTTACCAGCTCGCTCAGCATTTCAAACTGTGATGCCCCAGTTGCCACAATGATATTTGCATATCCTTTATAGTGGATAGCTTTACGAATTAATTGAGCTCCCATATGGGATGCCTTCTTTCCAAGTTCCTGTTTGGTTCCTGAAATTGCTATTTTCATCGGATTTACTATTTAAAACATTTAGTTGATTATCAGATTCTTGAATACATAATTTCGCCTGCTAGTATGGTTTTCTGAATTTCAATTCTGCCATTCTCAAGGGTAAACAGAATCAGATCTGCTCGCTTGCCCAAGTTAATTTCACCAATGTTCTCCAGTCCAACAGCCATTGCAGGATTTGAGGTAGCCATCTGAATGGCATTTTCAAGACTACACCCGGTAAATCTCATCATATTGGAAACACATGCTACAAGGGGACTTGCTGCACCGGCAAGGCAATTCTCCGACGGATATTTTATAACATCGGGAGTTAAAAGGACAACACGTTCTAAACGTGTATATTCACCCGGAGGAAGTCCTGCCAAATCCAATGCATCCGAAATCAGGATCGTTCGGTCGACACCCTTCATTTTATAAAAACACTGCAATTCTACCTTGTTCAGATGAAATCCATCAGCAATAAGGGTTACTGTCAGGCGGTCATCGGCTAATTGCGCCCAGAGTGGATTATTATGACGGTCAATCATATTTGCACATCCGTTTCCTAAATGTGTCGACATGAAAGCTCCGGCATCCGTCGCCTCATTGATTATTTCTCCTGATCCATTGTGATGTCCAAGGGAAACCACCACACCTGATTCGGTGCATTTACGGGTAAACTCAATGGCATCATTCACCTCAGGAGCAATAGTTATGAGTTTGATCTTATTTTTTGCGGCTTCTTGTAAGTCAGAGAATTCATCCCAGTCTGGGTGCCTGATATATTTTTCGAGATGTGCTCCCCGAAATCCCTGAACGGGTGAGATATATGGCCCTTCTAAATGAAATCCAGGCACTGAAAGTCCAATTACTTCATCATCAAGAGCACCTGCAAGAATCGAGAAGCTCTTTTTCAGGTTTACCTGATCATTGGTAATTACTGTGGGCAGAAATGTTGTAACACCCTTCTCCCACAAGGCTTTAGTTGCTCTGCGAAGATCTTCGATCGTTAAACCCTGATCAGAAAAATCAATACCCATAAATCCATTGATCTGTATATCAATTAATCCGGGGGCAATATATTTACCCTCTGCATCAAGTTCCATTGCTTCTGGTATATCAGGATTTCCATCAGCAATAGCTTCCAAAAAACCGGACTTCACAATTATCGTTTTGTTTTCAATAATACCATGAGGAGTTACAAGCCTCCCATTGCATATTTTTAAAAGTATATTCTCTGAATCCATAACTGCATTTTAGTTTTGTTTTCTAATACATCTGAGCCGATTTCTTACTCAATGACCAATGCTTTACCCGATATCCGTAAAACGCATAAAAAACCAGGTAGATATAGCACGGAAGCAACACCCAGTATGCGATTTTTGGATTGTACAGATCGGCGAAATATCCATAAATCAAGGGTATGACAGCGCTTCCGCTTAGTCCCATTATCAGAATTGATCCCCCCATCTTGGTAAACCGGCCGAGTCCATTGAGCGCCAGAGGCCAAATGGTTGAATACATCAGGGAATTTGAAAGTCCCAAAAGCACCAGAACCCATATTGAAATATCGGATGTATGACCGAGAAAAGTGACCTGCCCATGCAAGATAAAAAACAGCAGGGTAAGAACCACTGCAGAAGTGGTGCAAATGCGGAGGATGTTCAGATGGTTGATGAATTTTGGAATCAGTACAATCCCTGATAAAAACCCAAACATGGTGATCCCTAAAATATACGACGGAAACACCTTCGATTCCAGCAGGGGCAGATTCATTGATTGCGCATATCCGATAATTGTATTGATGCCAGTAACCTGCGATCCCACATGAAGAAAGATGGCAATACCTCCTAAAATGAGGTATGGAAAATGGATGATATTGGTTTTGCCCGAATTTGCATCAGCCACTGCCTTGCTTTCCGTATTGGTATCAATTTCAGGAAGTATCGAAAACCGGATAAATAGCCCAAGTCCGAAGAGAACAACGGCCATAACGGTGTATGGGACAATCACCCTACGGATTAATTCATCGAGGGCTGAATTTCTGCTTATCTCATCCATCAGAGGCAACTGCCTGAACAATTCAGTATCATCAGGTCGGAGTATAGCGGCTGCTAACAGGAGCGGAGCGATTATACCTGCGGATTTATTGAAAACGCCCATGATACTGATCCGTTGAGCTGCTCTTTCTTTCGGACCGATCATGGTGATGTAGGTATTTGCGGCTGGTTGCAGAATCGCCAGGCCGGTTCCGATTGAGAATAATCCTGCAAGGAATATCCCGTACGTCCGTGTCAGCGCTGCCGGGATAAAAATCAGAGCTCCCATCGCCATGATCCAGAACCCGATCATAATCCCCTTTTTGAATCCAACTTTTTCCAGCAGGTGTGCTGCCGGAACAGACATCACAAAATAGGCGATGTAAAAGGCAAATGCGACCAGCAAAGAGCGTGTAGTATTTAATTCGCAGGCTACTTTAAAGTAGGGTATTAAAATCGCATTGATCCAGGTTGTGAATCCAAAGATGAAGAACAATAGTGCAATGATCATGATTGACAGCACCGTCTTTCGCGTTGACAACGATGCTGCATTTACCAACTCAATCTGCTTTTTCATAGTTACAATTGTTTTACTACCACCCCCAGGTTATGGGAAAGTTAACCAGGTCTTCAATATTGATAGTTCCTCCTGTTTCAATGGATTTGCGTGCTGCAATGCCAACCAGACTCGCCATCACCCCGGCACGGCTGCCTGCCATTTTCCCTAACGGATCGGGTTGGTTTTCTCTGAACAACATATCCCGGAGTTTTTCATCTGCTCCGCCATGGCCGCCTTCACCCCGTTCAATAATCCATGTTCGGGTTTCACCGAAATTTATAGACAGACGAAACTCGTTTTCCGCCTTTACTTCCCAGGGTTGTTTGTAATTTACTCTCACATCGAGTCTTCCTTTCTCTCCGTTAACAGTAATCTGTTGTCCCTCGTAAGGCAAAAAGGCATTCATGGTATAGTTCAACAGAACACCGTTTTTATATTTCACCTCTACGGTCATGGTGTCATAAGTATCGATGTTATTATCCCACACGCAGCCGTCCCTAAGGTAGCCGTCGGCATCCTCATTTTTCACATACAAATTCATCATGGTTTCATCCTTCGTAATATCCCAGTAGAAATCACATTTATCGGTAAAAGGACATGTGCGGCAATTCTTTGCCCGGAAAGAATTGTTCTTGCCGTAAAAAGCTACGTTTCCAAATGCGTGGACAGTTTCAGGTTCTGCATCCAGTGTCCAGTTCATTTGATCAAAATGGTGAGAAGCTTTGGTAAGCAATAAGGTGCCAGAGAATTGGGACTTACCATGCCAGCGCCTAAAATAGCTGGCGCCATGGTTAATATCCAGATATTCCTGAAATTCCACGGAAATGATCCGTCCCAATTCTCCTGACAGAACAACCTTCTTAATCTCTTCGGCCATAGCCATGTGACGCACATTAAATGTGGTTATTATCCGTTTCCCGGTTTTCTGTTCTGTGTCCATTAGTTTTTGGCACTGTTCCGCTTCCGTGGCGAGGGGTTTTTCGCTGATTGCATCGCAACCCAGCTCCATCGCCCGGATGGCATATTTTGTATGAAAGCAGTCGGTTGTAGTAATGATCACAGCATCCGGTTTGGTTTCTGCGATCATCCGGTCAAAATCTTTGGAAACATAAGTTGGCGCATTGATACCGATAAATTTCCTGGCAAACTCTACCCGTTTTGGATTGATGTCGCATAATCCCACAATTTCAACTTTATCGGATAATTGGTTCAGTAAGCCTTGTCCCCATGTTAAAGTTCCCCGACTGCCGGTTCCCACCAGGACTACTTTCCTTTTGCCCGAAACTTCTATCTGCTTTTCTCCTGGCGCTGCTAAGGCGCCTGGTGATATTAATCCTGCTGAAAGCGCGGTGATACCTGCAACAACACCTGTGCTCCTTTTCAAAAACTCTCTTCTTCCGGTGTGTAAGTTCTTTGTTTCCATAATAATAAAGCTTCTTTGTTTTATTTATACAGATGTGTTATTGCAGCCAGGTGGAATATGTTTCTTTGAGATTCTGCTTTGGTAGCAATTTGACGATCTTCAAATTCTTCTCAGCCCGGGCATTGATATAGGATGAATTTACAATTTCAAAATCCTCTTCCATATCCTTGTCTGAAACAGGATTCCCTAACTGATTTTTTACATTGACAAAAAGAAGCTTGTTGGGTACGAGTTTGGCAGCAAGGTCGGGCAGGTCGTATGCTGTTAATGCTCCTGCAACAAAGGGTGGCACTGTGTCCGCTCTATAATATTGGTTCATCGCTACCGAGCGGTATGAAATAAGCGGGTCAATCAAAGCGATACGTGAAAATGCATTTTCAAACGCAGCTGAATGTAAAAGGCCAGGACAACTATTTCCTTTAGCCAAACCAAATATTTCTTCAGAACTAAAATCAGGGCGTTGTTTTAAATATAACACAAGCCTCTGAATATCAGCTGCGTTAATGCCAACGACACTTTGCCCGATTTGCACGGATCCGAACCAGTGCTTATAGGAAACAGTACCCAAATTTGAGTCAAATGTGCCCCATAGGGAAAGATTGGGCCCCATTTCGCCTGTCGCGATAAGGTCGGGTGCAAGTACCGGATGCCCGTTATTAACAAACCATTCAATCTCGCCTCCCACAGATGCTTCTGTTTCTTTTCCCAGCGGATTTAAATATAGGATCGGTGGCCCGGTTTGCTTATCGGGCAGAAACAATAAAAACGGAATGGGATAATCGCCTTCGCCCTTCAATAAATACTTCTCAATCAAATAATTATCCTTCCGGAACCTGCCTGTAAAAACCGCATCTTCAATTTCATGAGGTGCTAAATATCCGGATAACGCTTTAGCGGCTGTAACGCAGTCCCGCAAATGGGTCTTAAGGTTTTCCCTTGCATGGATAATCTGGTCAATTTTTGCTTGAGTTTCTTTTTTGTTCAGGGTGAAAACTGTTTCTCCACCCAATGATGTGGAGACCTGCCCTGTTTCGGTAATCTGAAGTTCTTCGGGAGTTAAAACCTCCACCTCATAGTCCGTACTGTCGCCGGGTAGGTTTAAATGCCTCTGAAAGAACGCGTTTCTTGATTCCCTGTTCTTTTTGGTAACTCCATGTATGGACTCGTCTTCGACGCGGGAGAAGCTCTCATCCATGCCGAAAGCGTGATAAACCTTTCTCACCTCAGTTTCTGTTTCCCTGGCCCCCTGAATGCTGAAAAAATCACGTGTCGTGGAAATGATCATTGCGGGTTTTGGTGCCCTCACCTCAAGCAGGTCTGGCAGATCAATTCCACTGGCAATCCCATGGAAGAAGTTTTGTTCAGCGTCCTGCGGGCCGATTCCTTCCCATATCCGACGCTGATTTGTAATAAAACACTCCGGCGCAACAGCCAGTATCCTTTCATCAAAAGCAGCAATATAAGATGACTGGGTTCCTCCTCCGGAATGTCCCGTTATGCCAATCCTTTGCGGATCCACTTCTTTGCGGGTTAACAGATAGTCCACCGCACGGATGCCATCCCATATCATATAGCGTGCCATCGAACTGCCAGTGAGCAGGCATTGGGCTCCTGCGTAACAGTGTTCATACACGCAGTTACCCACCACCGATTTCTCCAGTCCGGGATCATAATACTGCACTCTTTCGCCTTGCGCGATCGGGTCGAAAGCAAACACCACAAACCCTTTCTTTACGAAGTTCAGAATTACCTGCTGGTATTCGGGTGCACGGAATGCATCTGCGTAATGCCCGCTGGCAAAAATGATTGCAGGGGTTTTCCCCTTTGATTTCTGAGGAATGAAAAATGCGGCTGTTACATAAAATCCTGGCTGAGATTCAAAGATGATTTTTTCAAGACGGTAGCCATCCTTTTGAATCACTCCTGTGATGCGTGGGTTCAGTGGGGTCTTCTGTGGAAATGGCCCGACAATTCTCAGGAGTGTTTCCCTGACTTTCTTCTGCCTTTCCAACCAACTCTCCTTTGTTGAAAGCTTTGCGATTTCCGCTTCACGCTGGTCAAGGAAAAGATAAGCCTGATTAGCATAATGATTGTACAAACTGCTTTTGGCATCCTCGTATTTTAGAAACTTACCCATGACATTTAAGTCTTCATTTTGAGCGAAAACAACCATCGGAAAAAGAAAACCCAACAGGACGAAAAACTTAATATCGAATCGTGTAGTCATATTTATCAGTATTGTCTGTATCCACCCTTGAGCGCTCCTAAATTGCCTGATTTTAAGATGTTAGTATACCGACTGATCAAACCTGCCTTCATAGGCTCAAGTTCTTTCAATAGTCTGTCATTCTGAATGGATTCAGATAATTCCTTGAAGTCCTTCTCCAATTGCTGTAAATACAATTCACCAGCTGCTTTCAGTTCGGGAGAGATTTCCTTTACAGGCTCTTCTTTTGGGATTTGTTTGGAGTCCCTGATTTGCGAAGAAACAGACTCAAGCCTGAAGTAGGTGTCATTAAACCGAAGGAGTTTCATGGCATTGTCCTTTCCATACAGCCATACAAGTGTTTTATACAGAGACAGATCAGGATTATAGGCATTATTATTCCATGCAAAGTCAGCGAAAGTCGGATATTTTATCTTGTACAATTCTGAAAAGCCTCCACCATTGCTGTAAATATCCGTATCCATGTATTTATAGAAATCCTTTGGCACAATGATATCGTAGGGCTCAAACAAACAGCACATAACCGCTTTACCCGGATACAAGGCCGGGTATCCTCCATATCGTGCTAATGCTTCCCGGGCATAAGGAGTATTATCCCAAAGCATAGGTTTCCTCCCAATCAGATTGGAATACCTTCTGATATCTGCCATGTCATAGCTTAAAGAGCGGACCGTGTTACCTGTCCAGATAACAGCGATTTCCTGGGGGCACTTGGGAGAAAAGTCCCTGAAAAAGGCTTCCGCACTGCCCATGCCATAGTCAATGAATTCGTTCAGATACGCAGCAGGGACAAATTCAATTCTAATGGTCTTGCCATATTTCTTTTGCAGGTTGCTCAACATCTCAGACTGAGCGTCTGCCAGGTTCGTATAGGCTGCTTTATCCCTGGCTGTGAAAAGAGTATAAATTGAGCGGGTTGTCTCTGCATGGGGCACGTGATCGTCGGCACAGATCATAACGGTTTTCGCCCCCTGTTTTACGGCCATATCAATCAAATCGGTTATTTTCCTGATATCGTCGGGATTGCTGTGGGAAAAGATATTTCTTAAGGAATCCGAAAGTCGGTCCTCCTGGTATTCCATGGGCAGATGGAAATAGGGATTGATCATGATGCCGGTGTTGATGGTTCCGATCTGGTTGCAAATCTTGCCGGCGCCCTCAAAAAGTTTGTTGTAATACTCCCCGGGTTCCCACCATTTCGTACTCAGGTGGGCATAATTGTTATAGACCTTATTTAGCTTAAAGAATGAGTAATAATGGATCAGGTCAAAATCTAATTGCATATTTTTCCAGCCCTCATCATACATGCTCTGGCGTTGCTGGGGTGTCAGGGATTTGTTATTCTCAATCAGCCTTTTATGAGGATAAGCGGTAAACAAATACGAACGTCCCTTGAAATCGGGAAAATCGACGATGTCTGCGTGATAATATATTTTTGTTGCCTTGTCAAAAAGCTGAACCAGTGTAGCAGCAGCCATGTAACTTCCCTTGGCTGATTGGCCAACCAGGAATACCTTGTTGCCAACTTTTTTAATCACATACCCTTCGACTTCGTTTTCGATCTCGCTCAGATCAATATTTGCGGCATTTTCCGTAAATATTTTATTTTTTCCGATTACAAAGGCAATCCGGCTTTGATTCGGTTTATAGGCTGAGACATTTACAATCGGGGTTTCAGTGCCGAAGAATTTCTTAAGAAGCTGGGCAGCTGATAAATCGGGATTTTCAGGGGAATCAGGAATAACAATGACGGGCTTGTTGGTTTTCAGGTTGATCCTGGTAATTTCTGATGCCTTTTTGGGTGTGGGGATAATTAAATCGGTTTTTTTGAGGTCTTTCTCAAAGAATGGGCTAAGTCGTTCCAGTGTGGTAAAATTCCAGCGGGAATATTGAAAGTCAATGTTGTCCACATACATGGTACCTCTGCCTAGCAATCCGAGGGAAATCTTTATGTATTTACACCCATCAGGGATATCTCCTTCCGAGAAAGGAAAATTGTAAGTTCTACCACTTACCACTCCCCAATCGAATTTGTCGATATAGTAGAAATTTGAAAAAGCAAAGCCTTTGAAACCGTTGTCCACGTCTTTCCTGTAGTATTCATAATAAATTCCGGGCGACATCAGTTTTTTGTTTTCATCAAAGAAATTGAGCCGAACATCTACGTCCTTCTCGAGTTTGGAACCGTCACGCTGTACCGAAGCAAATACTCTTTCAAGTCGGGTTTCAAAGGTGAAATTGTAATTCCCCGGGATAACTTCTATGAAATCGCTGATAACCCCATCCGGTGTATTGTCGATTTCTTTTACGTCATTAAACTCTCTGTAAATCTTAACAGCATGTTTGCCGGTGGATACATCCCTGGGGCTGTATGGTTTATTCTCAGAATTGACCCATTGAACGTTTTTCCCAACCAGTTGCCAATTGTCCAGTTTAACGGTTTGTAAATCTTTACCGTTCTCATTAGTTGTAATTATTTCTCCTATTTCAAAAGACGGATTTCTCACCAGATTTCCTTTCTCGAATTCGGCAATCCGAACTTCGTACGGTACACTAAGGGTTTTCATGCTTGACCATCCTTCCCTGGATGTGTTCTGGGGAAAAACATTTCCTGCCAGTGCAGGTAGCAGAAACGTGATTAGTAATAGCTTTTTCATTCTGTAGTTTTTAAAATTTTTAAAAATGGATTTGGTATTTTCACCAGATCCTCAATTTCATTTCCATTATAAATAAAGCGGGCGAGGGTATAAACAGTACCCATTGAATCCACCGCGATCGAATTGACATAGGTAGGTCGGGTACCATCTTCATAAAACACCGGACCCTGATCGGTGTATTTTCCACTGGGGATGTGATAGGTTACTAAGTGGAGGTTTTCCAGTCCTTTAGCGGCTCCCATGTTTATTTCATCGACTCCCTTCAGCCGTTTTCCATCGATATATATCGGACCACCGGTGAGATAGTATAAAGTTTGTTGATCCGGCCCCAGTTCAAGTCCCAGATAGCCATAGCTGAACTGATCATACATACCGCTCTTTCTGGAAGGTTCTGATGTAATCCTGTCAACAATCTCCAGAGTTGCTTTGCGCGGGTCGAATCGAAATAAATATCCGGAATTCCCGTGGACTCCATAAGCGACGCCCTCCCGGGGATACCAGATAATCTTCCGCCAGTTGTATCCCATATTTCCGGGTCGTGTAGGATCATATTTACCAAAATAGTCCAGTCTGAGATTTGCTCCCTCAACTTTTTTAATTCCGGAGCTCGTGGGATTGTAGGTATAGATATCTCCTTCAGCCGTGGAATAGTAAACCGATCCATCTCGTTGATCCACAAACATGGAACGGCAAAGTACGCGGTAATCTTTCCCGGGTGTACCGGCCTCCCCTTTGGCAGAAATCAGCCCAAGGTTCTTCACCTTGTCGGTTTGTGTGTCATAATGGAGGAAATATCCTGTGGGCCAGGTAATACCATAAATCTGTCCACGCTCCGTATCCATGGTCATCGTTATGATTCCTTCACCGTTGGGTGCTAAAGCCAGGTCGTTAAACTTGCCGTCCGACAGATTATAGGACAGGATGTGTCCCCCGGGATAAAGTTTATAGCCCTCCGGTGGGGTTACTGGCAAGCATTCTGCCCCGTCAATCATCTCGTAATAGCCGACATGAGTGGCAAAGAAGAGTTTTCCATTCATTTCATAAAAGCTCACATGACTTTTGCCTTGGGAAATGGCCTTCGCATCTTTTTCTCCGCATACTTCGGTTAAGTCAGCTACCCATTTTGTTGTGTCCGTATCCGGATTGTAGACATACATTTGCCCTGCTTTTTCCTTGGTGGTTGAGGACAGGACATAGTAAATTTTTCCATCACTGGCTGAAGAAATTGCATTGTAGGTATCGTGAGCCCGGTCGAATCCTGAAAAGTAGGGCCTGGCAATCAACGTTTCCTTTTTTCCGGACGCGGAGCTTTTTATCGGGGTTATTCCGGACTGAACTGCTAATCTGACGACGTTTTCAAGAACCAGGTCCTCAATTTTGGGATCCCATCGGGCGGGAAGGCCATATACGATATGCGAGGAATCGGCTTCATATCCACCCTCATTCAGTATGGAGGAGGAGGGGATATAACCCGATACATCATTGTTATAGCCTAGAACGAATGATTCAGAACCCAGGATCTCCTTCAGTTTAATGGCATATTCAATCACCACCTCGCCCCCGAGGCCAATAATATTCTGGTCGCCCAATTGCCAGACCTGCAACGGGTAGGGGTATGATTTGGGAAGGGGTTCGCCATTCTTTATTTTTTGTAACATTCGGTCGGCCCAACGTCTTACATACATCCTATTGTAGTCATATTCAGCCTCTATCGTTTTAGCCAGCTCTTGCGTGGTTGGCGGCGTATCAAAGGGAAGTTCAATTTCTGTATAGGATGTTTTCAGTTGCGGAGCCAGTTCATGCATGCCATCGTTTACCGCACATTCAACGGCCGAGGCCAGATCTCTTCCATACTGCTGTGCGAGAGCAACCGTTCGGCGGGGCAGAGGATTCTGATCGGCTCCGACACCCTGAAAAAACAGGGCCGTTGATCCGGGATACCGCTTTTCAAGCTCAATTTGCGCAAATCCCGGATAATCGCCAGACCACAGGTTAATTGACAATACCGTGGCATGACAGGCATATCCGAAAGCGATTGCCTTTACCTTGCCGGAGAGGTTTTCAACCTTGATAACGGGCACGGCAAAATCGTTCGGGCCTTTCAATTCTGTTAGCTCCAGCGGTGTTGAGGTTTTATTATAACGCCGGTTAACCTGAAAACGGGCAATACCGTTATCTGAATAGATTTTTACCGGTTCCATGGAACGACAGGCCTCAGATACCAGATTGACAATCTTTTCCTCCAGCCATTTTGTGTATTTCACAATCTGATTCATGTCCATACTGTCGGACGGATAAATGTCCGTAAGTGCATTTTGGAGAACGGGTCCTGAATGGGTATGCGAACTGTTGATCATGATCTGGGCAGGAGTCAGATCATACTTCACTTTTAGTTGATTACAAATCCGATCGGTTAGCTCTTTTGTCATGCCCAGTAAATCGGTGGTAATCAGAACAGCCTTCTTCCCATCGGCATCTTCGAGAAACAGGGCCTTTGCCCACAGATCGTGCAATTTGCCTTGTGATGGCTCCGTGCGAAAGCTATATCCGGCCATCCATTGCGACTGGCCCGGGGTAATGACAACCCGGGCCACACCTGCTTTCCACCCCTGAGGACTTCCCTCCCGGGCAGTAATTGCCAAAGAGGAAGCTGAAACCGAAGCCAGAATCAGTAAAAGGAATAGAGCGGAAAATGTTGTTTTCATGGAGTCATTACTATTTCTGTTTCTTTTTAACCAGTATCAGGAAAGATTTTCCAGGTGACTTCCTGTCCCCCTTCCCGGTGGCAATAACAATTTCATTTTTTCCATCATTGTCAGCATCGCCAACCTCAATCCAGGATGATTCGGCATAGGTTTCGTTCAGATCAACAATCAAATCAGTGTGAATAGCTCCACCGGGCTCAATCGTGTACATAAACACATGTCCCAGATGCTTGCTCGTTACATTCTCCGAAAAATTATCACCCCGGGTAGAGACCACCAGTTCATTCCTGCCATTATTATCGGCATCCGCAATAGCCATCATGTTTTCAAAATAGGATAAGTCAAGTGCCTCATCCTCATAGGCAAATGTGTATACCGGTGTTACTTTACCGGTTATCGTATACCCGATAATGGTACCTTTCTGGATGTTCTGAATTACTTTCCAGCCTACGACCAGCTCGTTTTGTCCGTCATTATTGACATCGCCTATCTCAAAGGAGGCATAGAAGCATTTTTTGTCGTCGAAACCATCAATAATTAGTCTGGCTGGTAAAACGATTTCACCTTTTTCGTCGAATTCATAAATCTCTATTTTGGCGGCATTCTTACGGAAGGCATTGGAAACAGTTAGTTCCATTTTGCCATCATTATCAACATCCGCAATAAGCGCCCGCTCCCCTGACCCCGATACCTGATGTATCTTTGTGGCTGTTATCTTTTTTAAATCCTTGCTGAATTTGTAACGAATAATTTCGCCGGCACCGCAGTACGACGAATAGACCTCCCGGATTCCATCAAGATCAGCATCAAAGGAGGTGAGCGTATGTGTGTAACCGCTCTTACTTAAATCCGCGGGATGAGACAGGTTCAAGGTGCTCAGCCCTGAATTTTCCAGTCTCGCTGTGTAGTAGAAGTGCGGGTTGTTTTTACCTTCCTGACCGGTGCCCAGGAGTATTTCATTGACTCCGTCCCCGTTCAGATCAACCACCTTTACTGAAAGCCCCATTCCGGGGAAAGTTTGTGCCAGATTGTCTGTCAGTATTTTTGAGTTCCAGATCCCATTTTCCCGTTTCGCCATTAAAAGAGCACTTGACGGACTGCCGGTGGTTAGGATCTCATTTTTACCATCATTATCCGCATCGCCAATCTCGACGTCCCACCCCAGATAGCTTTCGGTTGACTCCGTTATGATCTCTCCCTTCCACCCCGGAGCCAGTTGGGTAATCTGATTCAGACTGATTTTTTGTTCCTTTTTATCGTTGGAGAAATTCACAATACTCACGTTGCCTGTCAATCCCGATTCTACGGGTTTCCATTGCGATGCATCAAAATCTTTGTAAGCAATATTGACAAAATTGATATTGTAGAATTTCTTCCAGTTGACTTTCTGTTTTTCAAGATAACGAATGCGGTTTGCCTGCAGATTCGCCACTTCCAGTTCTAAATGGTTATCTCCTTTTTTTAAAAAACCGGTGATATTTGCCTCATACGGAAATGCAAACAGGGTACTAACTTCCTTTCCGTTCAACCGGATTTTTACACTCTCTTTAACCTGATCAAAGGCAATAAAATAGATGCCGTTCTTATCTGGTTCATCAAGTTTAAAATCAATGCTATAACGCGCTAAGCCGGAAAAATAGGCGGCCATTGTATCGGGCAACGTGGTCCAGGAAGATAATGTGTTAACCGTGGTGGATCCGGGCAAAACCGGCCCGCCTTCCAGAAAATCTAATTTCCAGTTACCCGTGATGGAAAACCGGCCTTTTTCAGATCCTGTGTATTTCCAATCCGGAAGCTCTTCATTATTGTTTCCTGCAAAAAGGAAAATGGATTGTCCTTGCTTTAATTGAAGAAATACAGAGATTTCATTGCCATTATTTACATATCTTGCCTTACCGCGCTCACCGGTCATCGGGTTGTAAAAAGCGTACTCTTTGGATTTGGATTCAATTGGTACATAGTAATTTATGTCTTTTCCGCTATTCAGATTTGATATAAAATACACATATTTGTTCTTGTCTGTCTTTCGTATATAATCCAATCCGAATGCTGCCAGTTTTTCCTGTTTATTTCCCCAATCTTTGAGACATCGGGCTAATTGGTCAATTGTAATGATCTTAAGGTTACGAACTTTGGAATCTCTTAACTCCTGCTTTATTTTATTAAATAAAAATCCGGATTGAGGATACTCTGATAATCCGCTATAGGTTTCAGGTAATTTGTCAATAAAAACAAGGTTGGTTCCGGTTTTTGCCAGGGTGTTTAATTGATTCAGGGTTTGTACCGGTAAATATTCACATGCAGGAATGACAAGTGTTCTGTATTCATTCCCCTCTGTTTTCAAACCCTTGCCCGAGGTTATGCTGTTAATCAGTTGTAAATCAGATATATAATCATAGCCAAACCCGTTGCTTCTAAGCTCTGAAAGTGTTTTCTTGAATTCCGACCCCGCGAGCCACTCCTCCTGGTTATGGACATTAATGGTCATGGAAATATCCTTTTGCACCTGATAGGTATGGAGAATATCCTGAAATGGGAAATAGACGGCGATCTCATGATCAGGTTTTGTTGATTGCAATATCTTCTGGCAATTTTCAACGTATTGATTTTGTGCAGGAAAGTGGCAAAATTGGCTGTTTGAGGGATCAAAGTTCGTTGATGCGTAGAACAGCCATCCGGGCCAGTCTTCTTCTTTAGGCGAATAGGCGATTCCGGCATAGTATACATGGTTTATCCCGGAAACAAAGAGCTTATCAAGCTCGGGTTTACAGTGTGACAAAGCTGCCCGGAAATGCTCCCGGAGCCATGTGTGTGTTTCACTGGAAACGAGTGGCTTTCCGGTTACATGGGCTGCGGATGAAGCAAATTTGAAAACATCGCTGTTGGGCACATTCGTCGGGCTGATAAATTCCTCCTCCCGGGTAAAGCCGGGTATCATAAAGGGGGATGAGCCAAACGCTTCCGTTTCGGGAATGTCTGCTATCGCATACGTATCGAGCCAATTGCTGGGGCTTCCGTGAGCCTGGTTCCGAAATTTGGTGTGGTTCTGCTCAGCCCATAATTTTATGGCCTTCAGGTATTCACCATGAAGTTCACCAACGGTTTGGCGATAGTCTGCAATAACTCTCCGCGAAATCTCTGTTCCTCCTTTTTCCATCAGTTCAGGAAGGAAATCCTGAAGTCTGTATCCACGCATCGAATAGAACCGGTCAAGAAAATCACTGCTCCATGATGATCCGTAATACTCATAGGAATCGTGATAGATCGAGCTGATGTAATCACCCGCGTTTCCCTCAAATGCATTCCGGAAGGGGCGGGAGTAGCTTTCAAAAGGCAAGACTGACAATGGGTTCAACATGGGACCTTCGGCTCCGGGCGCGGCACGCTTAACCATTGTCTTGGGACCCTGCATCCGGAGAATGTAAAGGGTTGCCGGGGAATTAGTATCGGGCAGGAAAACCGACTGACCGGAAAGGGTTGAAGTTAAGTCTATCCGCTTCCCATTGCCGTATCTGACCATCACGCAGATAACCGAATCGACGGGATACGTTGATTTCGGGGATAGATCTTTCATGACATTGGACGGGCAGTTTTCGATTACCTCGATACTGGCGCTCATGATACCATCCTTGTTATCCACCCACTTTCCACCAAAGCACCAGCCCGTGCCTAAGGTCATATCCACTTCCATTCCCAACTCTGCAGCCTTTTTTGTGGTATATTTTACCATGTTGACCCATCTCGGCGACAGATAGTCAATAAAATGATCCTCCTGTCCTTTAACACCATAGATGGGTACGATATGGACGCCACCAATCCCGGCATCGTGCATACTTTCCAGATTATACGCAATGTTTGATGAATCCACGGCATTCCCCATCCACCACCAGTAGGAGTATGGTTTACTGGTATTTACGTGGCTTGTGGAATGCTTTTTTTCTTTATCCTGGCTTGATCCTGTAAGCAAGAATAGAATCAACAGGCTGAGTATGGTATGTTTTACTTGCATTGTGCGTGGACTCAGTTTTAATTAATCATAGCTGAATTATATTCTGATTACCAAACCTGAAAAGTGTTTACACCTGGTTTAAGCTGCCCGAATGGTCCGGGAGAAAATTTCACTTGGTCCTTTCCTACACCCAGGAAGTCTGTATCAATCGTAAAATGAGAACCATCGGGATTATCAAAAATGGCCTCTGACACCAGGGTTGTACCCAACAATTCCGTTGTAACCGGTTTATTGTTCATATTCAGAAAGTCGTTGTCAATTGTGATGCTCAGGAAGATTTTGTTGCTAATCTCCTCCATTTTTATTTGCGGGTCAAAATCCTGCTTTACCACAGTATTTGTATCCGTTCTACCGGGCTTTGCCCCCATAAGATAAACATTTCCATCGGCTACATTCGGGAACTTGGCTTTTAGATGGTAGTTTTCCAACCCGTAAAATTCAATGCATCTCCCTTTATTAATTGTCGCTTCCGGCCTTTTAACGAAAATGTTGTTGTAGAACCGGTTATCACCTCCCCATACTTCGTTGATCCCGGTTATTTTCGTCGAGTGAGGCTGATGATTGGGAGTCCATCGCTGTAAGACCTGACAATATTCAATCTTACCGTAGATCAGGTTATGTGCAAAAGCGCCACCCTCTGACCAGTCTTTTATCGCTAATTCGGACAGGAAAACATTATTGTCGATCATGTAGGGGCCATGGTTGACCTCCATGAATAAGTCTTCTAATGAGTTGTCATACAATATATTGCCGGTGACTCTGGTTCCCTGTGCCATCCAGTCCAGCCACATTCCCCTCCCGGTGTTGTGGATACGATTTTTACGGATTAGCATATCAATAGAACCATGAATTTTTATACCCCCGATTTCTGCACCGTCAAATATTCTTTTAGTCCAGATGTCGTGTATATAATTGTTTGAGATCTCACTAAAAATCCCTCCAAGACTTCCAACAATTCCGGCCTGTTCACAATCAAATATTTCATTGTTTCGTACGATGTGGGACCCTATTTTCTCTTTTGACCAGCCGCCATCCAGGGCCCTGAAAATGACTTCATTGTACACATTCGTACCACCCTTGATATAGACTATGGAGTCTTCCCTGACCTTGACCGTAACATCCAGGAATACATTCTGTCCGGAAACCCGGTCTTTTCCAAGAGATATTCCGGCACATTTGGAGTTGCTGACGGTATTATTCTCAATGATCCAGCCTTTACTGTAATGGGTTCCGATCAGGCCTATCTGTTCTGCAGTGGGTGGAGCCCATTGAGTGGCAGCCTGACTCATATGAAAACCTCTGACAGTAATATAGTTTTTGCCGGGCACCTCAGGATAAAAGCAGGCTTTCCGGACGTTAATTTCAACCAGTTCTTTGTTCGGATTTGCCTCATGGAAGTTAGCCCAGATGGTGGTGCTTTGATCATCGCTTTCACAGTACCATTGGTACAGGGTACTGATTGTATCGGTAAATGATTTTAAATATTTATCGGCCCCTTCTGAGGTGGTTTTAAATACTTTCGGATTCTTCACCGCTTCCAGCGACACGACTTCATACAGGGATTTTTCATTAAGATAGACTTCACCTGTGTGGTGAATTCTTCCCAGATTGTAAAACCAATCACCGTAAACACTATCCTGGTAGGGGTTATAATCTCCAAAAAAGGAATTGGGCAGGGTGACTTTCCATACTCCATTACCCACCTTTTCCCAGTTTTTTATTACTTCAGATCCCTTGATGATGACTTTTTCACCCGGGGCAGCCTCGTAAACAATCCTTTTCAAATCATTCAACCCGCCGTTTGCCGGTCTGATCCACTCCCGGTATGTCCCTTCATGAACGATTACCTTGTCGCCGGGCAGCGCTATTCGTGCCGCCGCCGAAATACTTTTAAAAGGAGCTGTCAGGGTTCCCGGATTATGGTCACTTCCGTTAACGGAAATATGGTAGTCCTTAGCCGTGGCTGACAGGGTGAAGGCCATCACCAGTATCCAGAAAATCAAAGCGGGCTTTTTCATTTTATTTGCCAGACTTTCAATTCATTTCTACCTGGATCCAATTTCACAAAAGGACCTGGTATACAATTTTCAGCTGTACGAATCGCACCCAGGTAGTCTGTATCCAGGACCAGCTGGGAACCTTCCGGATCCTCATAGGCAGCATTCGCAAAAAGAGCCTTTCCCAGGAGGCCGGTTGAAATCAATTGTGTTTTAAAAACCCGAAGATTGCTGTCAATCGAGAACTGCAGATATACGTTTTCGCCTCTTTCAACGACGTTAGGATTGGAGTCAAAATCGGAATTAATTATAAAATGGGTCTCCTTGCTATAGGGAACCGCTTTATGATAGTATGCATTGTCATTAATCCAGACGGGTAACTGAGCTTTTTCATAATCAATCATAGGGAAATTGAACCTCTGTTTAACAATGTTTTCCTGCGGGTCATAGCCCAAGAAGATGTTATTGTAGTACCTGTCGTCGCCCGATAAAATGGGAGAGAATCCAGCGATTGATGTCGAATGGGGTAAATGGTAGGGGACCGACCGGTCGGGTTGCGACCACATGGCCACCTGACCGGCAATCAGGTTGTGAACATAAGCAGTACCCTGGGAGGTGGATACAATTCCGACCCTCGATAACAAGAGGTTGTTGTCAATAAGTGTGGGACCGTGATTAACTTCCAGTTCTATATCACAAGCACTATTGTTGTAAAGGAGGTTGTTTGAAACGCGTGTTCCCTGGGCCATCCAGTCAAGCCAGATTCCGTCAGTGGAACCATGAATCCGGTTATGGATGATACGGGTGTCTATTGCGCCATGAAACTTGATTCCTGCCATCTCGGCGCCGGCAAACTGTTTTTTTACCGTAATGTTATAGATGTGATTGTTCTCGATCAGACTGAAAGCTGCCCCCATACTTCCGCAAATGCCGGCTTGCTCACAGTTGTAGATTTCGTTGTTGCGGACAATATGCGATCCGATGTTCTTCTGATTCCAACCATGATACAATGTTCTGAAGATGACCTCAATGTAGTGGGTTGCTCCCCCGATAGCCGGATTGGCTGACCATACATTTTGGCCGGTGCCTCGTTCTTTGCCGAGAGTAATGCCAGAACACTTTGTATCGTGGATGACATTGTTTTCAATAATCCACCCCTTATTCCAATGTGTGGCAACCATTCCAACCTGTTCTGCAGTGGGGGCTGCCCATTGCGTAGCTGCCTGGCTGAAATCAAATCCCTGAATAGTGAGGTAATTGATACCCTGTTTCAACGGGAAGAAGCAGGTCCTGCGGGTTGAGATCTCAGTCAGCTCCTTATTGGGATCATATGTATGAAAGTTGCACCAAATGGTTGTATTAACGGGATCATTCTCGCAAAACCAGGTGTACACCGACCCTTCCTTATCGGTGATTGAGGTGTCGGGCACAGGGTTTATGACCTTTGACAAAAGTTCTTTTTCGTACAGTGACTTCCCGTTCAGAAACACGTCACCGGTATGATGAATACGTCCCTGTGGTCTGAACCAGTCACCATTTATGGTATCCTTGTAGGGATTGTAATCACCAAAGAATGTGTTCGGGATGACGACCTTCCATACTCCCTGGCTTCCCGCTACTTGTGCCCATCCCGTTACGACTTCCGAGCCCTTAATCGCAACTTTCTCATTTTTGGCTGCGCGGTAAACGATTCTCTTTGAGTCTGATTCACCACCCCGGGCCGGATTCACCCATTCCCGGTATTCACCCGAATGCACGATAATGGTGTCACCGGGAAGTGCCAGTTGGGCCGCATAGTTGATCGTCCGGAAAGGTTTTGTCTGCGTCCCTTTATTAGTGTCATTCCCGTTCACTGAAACATGATATTCCTTTCCTGATGCGGTTGTGGTAAGTAACACCATCGACATCGACAATAATAGGCTTAACGTTTTCATTTCTTGCGGTTAAATCAAGTCTGACTGTTCAGCAACGATTTAAAATTTATTTACCTCTTTCAGGGCATCGATCATGGCAACAACATTTTTGATTGGGGTATTTGCCTGAATATTATGAACCGTATTAAAAACATAGCCACCGTCTTTCCCAAAAATATCGATATGACGAAGAACCTGCTCCCTCACCTCTTCCGGATTTCCAAAAGGCAAGGTTCTCTGAGTATCAACACCGCCACCCCAAAAGGTAAGTCTTTTTCCATATTTCTGTTTTAGCCTTTTTGGATCCATACCCGTGGCGCTTACCTGTACCGGATTGATAATATCAAAGCCAGCTTCCGAAAATGCATCCATAAACGGTTCTACTGCTCCGCAACTGTGTTTAAATGTTTTCCACCCGGTATTATCATGGATCCAGTTGTTGATCTTCGAATAGTAGGGCTTCCACAGTTCTTCAAAAGTCTCCAATGAACAGAACGTTGAGGTCTGTGTGCCAAAATCACAACCGCACAAATAGACCACATCGACATGGTTGCCTACTACTTTGAAAATCTTATTGAGATTCTCCAATGCGATTTCAGTTTGCTTCTCAAAAACTATCCGGATATAGTCTGGACGTGTGATCACCGACAGATACCACTCTTCGACGCTGCGGATTCCCTTTGGATTCTTTAAACCGGGTCCCGGCACATGGGCGATATCGCCCAGGGCAGTGCCACCAAAACTTGCAACCACAGCTTTATCCCCATCTTTTATCTCTTTAATGGTCGCTGCCCAATAAGCCAGTTCGTCATCGCTTATGTATGAAAATTCCTCCATGTTATCCTGTGGATCCAGCTTGTCTTCATCAATGGGTTGCTGGCGTTCTATTGTGTCGAAAAAATAGCTGGTGGCAGGCATCTTGCTGCTTGGGGGAGCGGATGTATCGTTGCATGGGTATGCTACTGTTTCACCCCCGGTGCCTGTAGTTAAGTTTAACTTTCCGGGGATCAGTATTGTTTGTCCCCAGGGGGTTTTATATTCTTTCCAATCATTGTTTTCAACACCAAACCGGTTGGTTTTTTTGAAAATCCCCAGGGTGTCGATACCAATAACATTCCGCAGATCCTCATCGATGAAACCAAGCATTTGCCCCGGATCCGCAACTTTGACCGGATCATTTCCGAATCCGTAATATTTCATGAGGCCTTCAATTACCTGGACGTGAATTCCGGAAACGAAGGTTGATCCAAAATCCACAGGTATCCCTTGGGTTGACTGATGATTTAATGCTTTATGTATTTTTTCTTTGCTAGTCATATTTATTGCCTTATTACTATCGGCTGAATTTTCGGTATCATCAGTTTAAGTACACCCCAAGCGGTTATATAGGCACATCCTGCAATCAGGAATACAATCACATAACTGCCGGTTAAGCCTATGATATATCCAATAAATGGAGCTGATAAAATTCCTCCTACTGAAGCGGCAAAACCTGCGATGCCTGTCATCGAGCCAACGGCATTTTTCGGGTAGATATCCGACACAATGGTAAAAACGTTGGAAGCCCAGGCTGAATGGCCGAAGGCAGCACCAGCAATCAATAAGACTGATATCCATAGCACTGTTACCTGGGATACAAGGATCACAGGCATCACAATCAGGGCGCAAATGAGGAAAGCCAGTTTTCTTGAATAATCTATAGATTTCCCTGATTGAATCAGCTTGGAGGAGAACCATCCCCCTGCAATACCTCCTAAACCGGCAAACGAATAGATCACAATTAAGGGCAACACCAACTCTGTGATATTTACATGATGCATTTTATTAAGGAAGCCGGGTATCCAGAACAAGATAAACCACCAGGCCCAGTCGGTAAGGAACCGTGCCAGAGAAATCGCATAGGTCTGCCGGTAATTAAACAGAGTCCTCCATTTTACAGCATTTTGAGTATCATCTTCGCCGTCAGAATGGATATATGCAAATTCTGTCTTTGTGAGTTTCGGATGGTTTTGTGGTGAATAATAAAACATCAGCCATAAAACAATCCAGATGAATCCGAGGGATCCGGTAATAATAAATGCCCATTGCCATCCCAGGGTGACAAAAATTCCTGATACGAGTATAGGTGTCATAAATGCGCCGACACTTGAACCCATGTTAAACCATCCGGTGGCCAATGCTCTTTCTTTTTTGGGAAACCATTCAGCAACCGTTTTAATGGCTGCCGGGAAGTTTGCCGACTCACCCAATCCAAGGAAAAAACGGGCAATGGAGAATGATAATACACTCCTTGCCGCCGCATGGAAAATGGCGGCAATACTCCAAATAATAATAGCAACCGTATAGCCCAGGCGAGTCCCAAATTTATCTAAAAGTTTTCCAGTTGTAATCAGGCCAAGACCATATGCCACCTGGAATGCCATGACTATATAGCCGTAATCAACTTCTGACCATCCAAGGTTTTCTGAAATATAGGGTTTCAGAATTCCAATCACCTGCCGGTCGATGTAATTGATGGTTGTTGCAAAGAACAGCAGAGCAACAATACGCCAACGGTAATTCCCGATATTTTTGCCTGGATTGCTCATTCTTTCAATATTCGCTCCAAATGCAATTTGATAATTGGTTAACAATCATTTAAAAATTTTTCAAAATTTGTTTATCATTATTGATGGAATTCAACCTTTGTTCCTGCTCCTTTAAGAATTTATTTGTGAATGGATTTACTCTATCCATATAGATGTATAAATTTTCTGATCCAATTTTATCAACGCCATAAATTGCAGCGAGTTCTTCTAATAATTTTTCCGCCTTTTCGTCTGGCTCTCCATTGTTCTGACTCAAATAATGGTCGAGGTATGTCCTGATATAAATAATCCGCCAGCGCCAGGATTTCTTTGCCCATTCGGGAAGTGAATCATTAATGCCATCGACCAGTTTAACCGCTGATTCTGTTTTATTTAGATTGTAAGGATTTCTATAAACACCCGGTTTGTTTTTGAGAGGAAGTAAGCTATGCTCCTTCATTTTATAATCATTGGGGTGAAAATACCATCTGACTGAGTGGTTTGATTCTAATATTGTCAGTAATTCATTGATTTTATGGAATTCATTACATCCAAATTCGTAATTAAAGTATTCATTAATCATTTCAGACGTTTCACTGTTACCTGTCCAAAAAAACCCGGCATAAATGGCTTTGTTGAAATCTTCATAGATTCCTTCGGAATAGAGATAACCACCATCAGAAATAGTACTTGCTCTATCCCATAATTTACTAAATCTTTGAGGAAGCGGATTGGCTCCAAAACCACCCCAGGGAAATCTCCCATACATACTAATTTCCGGAAAATTTATAAAACTGACACTTTTAGGTTTCTCGTGAGTTAATGGATATTCCGGAAACTCGTCGTGAGAATCGGCTAGTATATAATCAAACCAAGGTGTTTCTTCTTTCTTTAAATGATCATACAATCCGTCCCATTCTTTTTCGCCCTTATAATCAAAAAGCCAGGTGCAATAAATAATTTTGGAATCAGGGAGTTCTTTTTTAACCATTTCTACAACTTTTTTCCCGGTTCTGTACATTCCGTTTGAGCCCCAGGGATAGCATTCTGAGCAAGCGCAGCCACCTTGATCGTAAGGCCAGAGGCTATAATATATTTCACCTAAATCCTTGAAAATATCCAATCCAATTTTATGATTAGCTAAAATAAGATTCATTCCTTCGTCGGTCGATGGACATACTTCACAGCCAAAGAAAGAACGTCCGGGAAATTTTGCTTTTAGATGTTCCGGGGTATTTGCAAAACCAACATTCGTGATTTCTGGAATAACCGGAATCATCCCTACTGAAATGCCAGCCTCATACATTTTGTGCAGTTTTGAAGCATGTTCAATAAATTCTGCGTCGCTGGTTCCGTTATAGTGGTGTTTATCTAAAGCAAGAACCAAAGCATTGTAGCCCATTAATGCAAGGTCTTCAATATATTTCCGAAGAATATCAATTGATGAAATGTGATAAAAATTATAGAAATGAGAAGCAAAATATACTCCTCTGAAAGATTTAGCAGGCACTGATTTTCCTTGCCAGTTACCAAATTGAAATTCATTAGTTGAATAAATAGCAGTCCTTAACATTTTTCCAACTCCGTATAATAGTCCCTTTTCGTCCCCACCTGTAATTTTAAGACGTAATGAATCTGTTTTACTGATAATGTAGGATTCCTTTGCAAGGGTACTATCAATATCAATTTCCAGCGTTAAGCAGTTGGTTTCTTGGCTATTGCCGATCTCAAAAGGACTGTAACCCCGGTCATCAAGACGGGTATTCAGTATGTTTACAACGTTTTTTACAACTTCAGTTTCTGTGCAGGAAATTTTTAATATTTTTTTAACTGTGAAGTTTTTTTTAGGGGTTCCGCAAGAAGCAATAGCTAAAATAGTTGCTAATAGAATTGCATTTATTTTCAAGGTCTTCATATTCTTGTTTTTAATTTTGTCAGCAACCTTTTAGTGTTAATAATAACAAAGGGTAACAGCAGCAATAATGGGATGATCCATGTTAGCTGATATGCTATTTCTCCAAAAGTCCCATAACCTTCCATATAGACAGCGGCATTTCTGACTATTTTGTTTCCATCCGGATTGTAAACATCTATAAGCCTATGCATATCCGATTCATCGCATATCTTCGCCTGATAATACGGCCTGATCAGCTCCACATTGTTTTGAATTTCATCAATATCATAGGGTAGCGTAACCCCAAAATCCGGGTCAATTATAAAATGCCGGTTATTACTGATTTTTGCCCTGGCCACAACATGTCCGTTAAGTTTAACGATTTGCGATTCAACTCCTTTTTCATTAAGGATCTCGGAAACGGCAATTGCTGACTGACTGCATATTGCGACACCTCTTTGTATCGTTTTTCTCCAGTCGAGCAGTTGATATTTTTCAAACATCAGGGGGTATATAAATTGCATACCCCACAATATATAATTCTCATAAACCGGAATGGTCAGATTGTATTCTTTCCTTTTATCGTCCAGCCAATAGTGGACCAGGCCCCTTTCAACCAAATCGCAGGTTTGGGTTACTTTTGCGGAATCGTTTAAGGTTTTGTCGGTGAAGATTTTATCCAGCCCGGAGTGGAACTGATCTTCTGTCAGCGAGATTCCGGATGGACACTCAGCATCCCAATGTTTGTCCTTAACACTGTAAATTTCATCGTTTCTGAGACTTGTAAAAAGACCTGCAATGTTAAGCCCTGTTAGTCCAGTGGCTAAAACAAGAAGTGACAGGAATATTTTATTTTTCATCGGGAAAGGTTTAGGCCGAAGGTAAAGTTACACGTGTTCTTACATGTCAGCAGGTTTCAGATGAAAGATAGCATATTTAAACCCCTTATTCTCAAAATACTCTATCTTGAAATCATAGAATCTATCCTGTTCAAGGGGGAGATCCGTACTTTTGAGCATTCCTTTAGGGTAGTTTTCCCAGGCATCGATGAGGAGCTTGTTGTCAAGATACAAGCGAAAGCCATCATCTGCCTCCATCCCGATATTGTACGTAGCGGACTTCGGTACTTTAAGGAATCCTTTCCACCGAACCGAGAATGGCTCTGACTGAACGCCCGGGGCAGGAGAGCTGCCATTTCCCCAGTAAAAGTTCACCTGCTTGTCGACCCGTGATAAAACCGGCTCGCCTTCCAGGTCTTTGTTATTAAAGTATTCAGCCTCAATGCCGGATTCGTGTAACCGGGTATACAGGATATCAGCTGGTGCTGGCGGATTATCCGCCTGTTGATAGTTTACATTATTCATTACTAACCCGTTGACCCAATTCGAGGTTATGCCGTGGCGGGCCTTAATGTCAACATTTTCAAACTTTACGTTATTAACCGGTTGCTGCATGGTGCCCTGCATATTTATGGCTATATCAGCATTATCACACGTAATGTTCTTATAACTCAGGTTGCGGAAAACAGGATAAGCTTTCCCGTTAACAGACGACATAAAGGAGGTGTAGTTTGTTTCAATCAGAATTGCCTCGCGGAAAATGTTTTCCATTTTTATGTTCTCGTAAAAGATATTTTCCACAACACCACCACGAGAAGCATTCGATTTAATCCTGAGGCCTTTAACCGACCCCAGATACTGGCAATCATGTACATAAACATTTCTGACATCACCCGACATGTCACTTCCTATGGCAACTCCCGCATGGCTTTTGAAATCGGTTATGTTCCGGATAACGACATTCTCTGTTGGACGTCCCACGCGCCAGCCATCCTCGTTTATCCCCGATTTAAGGCAGATGCCATCATCTCCTGCATTAATGAAGCAATATTCAATTAAAGCATTCCTTGTTGAGTTCAGATTGATCCCATCCGTATTTACACCGCCAAAAGTTTTTACAATAAGCCCGCGTACAATCACATTCTCACAATATGTGATATCAAAGGTCATAAAAGGGCCGGGGGAATTAACTGTAAAGCCTTCAAAAAGAACGTTTTTACAGTTGACCGGATTAATAAATTGCGGCCTCAGACCTGCCTCCGGAGTCCCACAGATGCGTTGGTCGGGCGGGATATTCTTCAAAACCTGATTCTCATATATTTTTTTTATGGTTGCTTCCCCTCTCCACAGCCAGGACCACCACTCTTCACCATGCCCAAATAGTTTACCGGGGCCGGTAATGGCGATGTTCATACAATTATTGGCATAGATCAGTGGCGAATAGTTGTAAAGTTCTGTTCCTGCCCAACGGGTAAAAACCACCGGCAGGTAATCATTGGGGTCGTCACTGAAATGGAGTTCCGCACCTTCTTTGAACTGAAGGTTAACATTGCTTTTTAAATGAATGGGTCCTGTCAGCCATTTACCCTCCGGCACAATTACATGCCCACCGCCGCTGTTACTGCAAGCTTCAATGGCTCTACGGAAAGCTTCTGTATTCTTTGTTTTTCCGTCGTTTCTCCCGCCATATTCAGCGATGCTAAATTCTTTGTTTGGGAAAGCAGGCTTGATGAACCTGGGCATTTCAAAGGGAGCGGTAATGGGTTCAATCTCCAATGGCCTTTCTGTTGCAGACTTTATGATCTCATCTAGCTGGGCAAACGATGCTCTTGCCTGGAGGGTAAGGACAAGAGTCAGGCATAATCCCTTTGCAAGAGTATTGCAGAGCATGATTTTTCTTTTCATAACCTTGTCCTTAATGTTAACGTACACAAACATACAAATTTGTATAATAGAATCAAAATATCTGTGCATATTTTACATCCAGATAAGACTGTTCATGTTGATAATCAAAGTTGTCAGTCAAAAATCGAACATTGGCAGGTTTGCCGATCTGAGCGAACTCAAATTTGCCACGGTTCATCGTCAGCCAACATATGGGCACTCATAATCAATTCAACTCTCTGGTTAATTGAAACGTTAAAAGTTGCAGATATACAATGAATTAAGATGACATAATAAAAAAATAGCCGAACCCGGATGAAATAAATAAAAGATTTTGATTGTATTATACAAATTTGTTTCTTTGTGTACGTTAACATATATTTCAGACATGAAAAGATTTACACTGTTAGTTTTAGTAATGTTCTCAGTGGTTCTGACCTACGGGCAGGGCCTGGGGACTGCCGCTGCTGCTCCGGTCATGCAGCAGGTCATGAATGACCAGAATGCCGGTCAAAACTCACTTAAGGGCGGGGGCGACCTGATTTGGGAAACCACATTCAACTGGGCTAATCCGGCTGATCCCCGTGGCTATACATTGCCTGATGGCTGGACTGTTAAAGACAACTCTGACCTGGGATTTCTGTGGGTGTGGCGTAATGATACCATCAAGGGTCTGTATACCAAAGTTGCTGCACCCTCATGGTTTCCTACGGGCAATGACGGCTTTGTCTGTCTGCCGATTGATGAGTATAACTACCAGGACGGTGTGATAACTCAGAAAAACTCTGATGGTTACATCATGACCCCGCCAATCAACTGCACCCATGCATCTTCCGTGGTTGTCAGTTTTAATCAGTATTTCCGCTATTGCTGCAGCATTTTAAACCTTGAATTGCAGGTCACAAGCGACGGTGGAACCCACTGGGCTACGTATGATGCAAGGTACGGTGTTGCAGCCAACACCTATACGCCTGCAAAATTTCGCCATGTTGAAATCAACATTTCCGATGTTGCTGCAGGTTTGCCAAACGTTCAGGTACGGTTCTACATGCACGGACCACGGCTCTATTTCTGGATGATCGACGATCTCCGTCTCACCGAAGGTTTTCAGGGCGACCTGGTACTGGAAGATTACTGGCTTGATTTCGACGGCGGCCACGGTGAATCTGTAGGCCATATTAACTATTGGCCGAAAAGCCAGCTGGGCATGGCCGGTTATTTATCAGGTATTGTTGGCCAGCAATTTTTCAAGGCAGCTTTCCTGAACAACGGCAGTTCCGACTCTGAAGATGCAAAACTGGATCTGACCGTTCTGAAAAACGGAAACAAGATTCTTAACGATTTCTCAGCGCCTAATGAAATCTGGTCGCTGGAGCGTGATACCCAGAATATTGCAGCTCCATGGGTACCCAGTGATTTTGGTGACTATAAGATTGATTATAAAGGCGTTACATCCAATGTGGAAGAGGTTCCCGCCAACAATACCGGATCCTGGTACTTCACGGTTAACGATACGCTCGGTCACCGTGCAGACTTCACTGCCGAATCCTCCGCAAACACCAGTGGGTGGACGGGTGGCGCCAATGCAGGCGACATGGTGGGCGTACAGTACCAATTGTACGCACCTGCTGAACTGAACTCAGTAACCGCCTATATCGCCGAATTTACGGCCTCGCAGTCTCCTCAGTTCCAGTATGTCGTGCTGAAGGACGTTGACGGCGCCTGGGAGGAGTGGACCACATCAGAGGTTATCGATATGGACTCCACCTACCAGTACAGCTGGGTTACCCTGCCAATCACCAAAGACGGTGAACTGGAATTTCTGGATCCAGGCGCCTATCGTTTCTGCGTGCGAATGTGGGGAACAGATCCTGCAGATCCGAATTACGGATCAAACGGATTAGGCGTAGGTTGGGACATGACCACAAAACCCGCTTACACCCTTATGTATCAATCTCTTGGTGGCAACTGGTATTCAACCGGAAAGCTTAACATGATCGGATTCAACATTACCGGCACCGGCGCACCAACTCAAGCTCCTGCCACGTTTAATGTCAATATGAAGGCTCATATCGCTTCCGGAGAATTTAAACCTGTTACTGACTTCGTTGACATTTCCGGCTCTTTCAACAATTGGACCGGTTCAGCACACATGAACGATGAGGATGCAGATGGAATCTACTCGCTAACTATTTCAGATATGCCTGTTTCAAAGGTTATTGAATACAAATACCGAATCAATGGTGACTGGAACACCTCCGAATATGCCAATGGCGGTCCGAACAGAAAATATACTGTTCGTTACTGGAACGTGCTGAACGACACCTATAATGGTGGTGTTGCTTCCGGAGTAGATCAAAACAATCTGGTTGCTTCTTTCAGCGTTTATCCTAACCCAACCACAGGTTCTTTCACTGTTGAGGTATCCAACAATGTTGCTGCGGATCTCGTCATAACAGTTACGAACATGCAAGGTCAGGTTGTTTATCAGAAGAACGTATCAGGAGCTTTCACTCACACGGAGACCATTGACAATAATTTGGCCAAGGGTTTATATTTCCTTTCTGTGAACAACGGAAAAGAAGTTAGAGTTCAGAAAGTTGTGGTTCACTAAATCTGATTAACCTAAATCTTTCTGATTACAGTGAATTAAGCCCCGGCAAAGTCCGGGGCTTAATTTTTAACTTGTTCAGGACAGAAATCCTTCCAGATTTTCTTTTGCCACAATATGAATGGGCATGTTAATTTTGGAGGCGGGGTTTTTCTTTTTCATGATGTAGTCAAACAAAATTTGAATACCAGTTTCTCCCTGATTCTCAGCATAATCAAAAAGGATAAAGTCGATGATCCCGTCTTTCAGGTATTTGATATTTTGTTCGATCAAATCAAAACCAACCAGTTTTATCGTCAAAATATTGTTTTCGCTGAGGTATCTGGCAACCATATGGGCTTTCGAATTATTAATAAAAATCCCTTTGATATTCGGGCATTGAACAAGCTTTTCATCCAGGAAAAGAGCGAGATTTTGAAATTTTAAATTAACTATTTCGAGCGAGTGAATAATTCGTTTTTCATTTATTGGATTTTCGAAAAAAGATTTGAACCCATTGGATCGTTCCTGCATCAGGTCAAAGTTATCGGTATTAGTAAGATTACTTATGGAGAGAATTTCCCCACCGCTTTCAATGCCGTAATCAATAAGTTTTGCTGCCAGTGCCCCGCTCTGAAAGTCATTCTGGCTTATGGAACAAATCGGATTAGTATCTTCAATGATTGTGTCAATAAAAAGGTAGGGGATATTCTCTTGATCTAAATTTTTGGCAAAATCCTGAGCCTCCTTATTAAATCTGGGAGCTACCAATACTCCATCGTATTTTGTTTCAAGTATTTGGGCTGCCAATTCAGTAAACTGAAGGTCGTCATCCTGACCGTAAACGAACTTTGAAATTACAACACCCAGCTCGCTCACTGCTTTTTCAGCTGACTCAATGCCGGAGAAAACCTTACTCCAGTAATCTTCACCCTGAGGTTTTGGAACCAGGACGGCAAAGTTTATTTTTTTCTTCGATGAGAGGGAGCTTGCCATAAGGTTTGGCTGATAGTCAAATTCATTTATGATCTCGAGAATTAATTTTTCAGTTTCAGGTGCGACCTTGCCCCTTTTGTTTACAACACGATCCACCGTTCCCATTGAAACATTGGCTTTTCTTGCGATATCAATCAATCTAAACTTTGGGTTCATAGATTATAAAATGAGAATAACAAACAGAAATGTGTACGAACACAATTGCTACTGCTAAAATACAGAATATTTCATACTTTTTAGCGAAAATGGTAAGATAAATTGAATCTAAAATATTTCTATCATTAATCCGATATCTATTTTTTTTGTTCTTCTTTTTCAGTTGCATTTGTTTGTCCGGGCCATCCATTAACCCAACGTTAACACATTTTCCAACCGAATGGGTGTAACGATTCGGGTACTTCCTCGTTTAAAAAGTGAAACCGAAAGCTAAACTGGTAACTGAATCTAATAGGAATTGTAACCTATCACCATGATAACAAACCTTATAAAAACCGCCTTCCGGAATATCCTCAAGAAGTTTGGCTTCAGCCTGCTGAATATCCTGGGACTTACACTGGGCATTGCCAGTGCCCTGTTTCTGATCATGTACGTGGCTGATGAATTGAGTTTCGACCGGTATCATAAGAAAGCCGACCGTATCGTCAGGGTGCAGTCACACATCAAGGAAACCGACGATGAATTCACCTGGATCATAGCTCAAGTTCCGTTCGGGCCACAGGCAGCGAGTGACTATCCTGAGGTTGAGGGGTTTAGTCGTCTTTACACGCAAGGACCGGCTACGTATAAGGCCGAAGACGGCAAGGAATTCGAGGAAGACAATGTTTATATCGCAGACTCTGCCTTCTTCGATATTTTTACGTACAGGATTCTTGAAGGCAGTGCCGATAAGGCCCTCAAGCACCCAAACGACCTGGTTGTCACCAGGACCATGGCACGCCGCTATTTTGGGAACGGGCCTGCGGTAGGCAAAACCTTGCGTTCCGGCGACCGTTTGTATACCATTACTGCGGTGATGGCGGATGTTCCCAAAAACTCCCATGTCACGTTTGATGCCCTTATTTCAAGAGTCACATTTGATGCCCAGGCTGGCACCTGGGGAAATTTCGGGGTTTTTACCTACCTGTTGCTGAGGGAGGGTACTGATATCGCCGGATTCCAGGAAAAGCTTAAAGGCATGTATGCCAAATACATGGCTTCAATCTTTGAAAACATGGGAATCAAGATTACCTACGAATTGACTCCGATCACGCGGATCCATCTGCATTCCGGCAGTGCACAGGAACCCGTGCCTCCCGGAAATATCCAGTATGTATATATTTTCGGATTAGTAGCCTTTTTCCTGGTGCTGATCGCGTCGCTGAATTATATCAATCTGGCCACCGCAAGGGCTACCCGTCGTGCCAAGGAAGTCAGCCTGAGAAAGGTTGTGGGGTCGGGAAGGGGCCTGCTGATAGGCCAGTTTCTTGCGGAATCGATCCTGATCACCCTCTTTTCCCTGATTCTCGGACTCATCCTGATTTCCTTGCTCCTGCCGGCATTAAACCAGCTATCCGGAAAGCACTTTGCCCTGGATATCCTGTATAGTCCGGTTTTCCTGGCGGCCATGGCATCGATGGTTTTGATCATCGGTGTTCTCGGCGGCAGCTATCCGGCTTTTTATCTGTCCCGCTTTTCACCTGTCCTGGTCATGAAAGGATCGGGTCAGTCGGGACGTTCCGGGAGTGCGTTCCGAAGAATTCTTGTGGTGTTGCAGTTTGTGATATCGGTGGGCATGATTGTATGTACGCTGATCGTTTTTAAGCAACTCAATTACATGCAAACCATGGATCAGGGCTGGAACATGAAAGATGTGGCCACTCTCATCCTTCCCGATAACGAACCCGTCAGACAGATGAGGATTCTGAAGGAAAAACTCTTGCTGAGCCCATATATCAAGAAAGTTACACTTACCAATGACCGGATCGGGGAAGGGTCGGGGAAAGTGATCTTCAACATGGAAACAAGCGAAGGTATGCAGCCCAGGGGGATCAACTTCTCAGTGGTTGACCAGGATTTTATCGAGACCCTGGAGATTCCCATGGTCAGCGGAAGGGATTTCTCCAGTGACTTCATGTCCGACACGGTGCAGGGCGTAGTCGTAAACGAGACATTAGCGCAGCGGCTGGCATGGGATGAGCCGATCGGCAAGCGGGTTCAGCTGGGAGATGGCCGGCTGGTGATGGGAAGGGTAATCGGGGTGATGAAGGATTATCATCAAACCGGAATGTATTCAGGGGTTGAGTCCCTGATGCTTATTTACCGGCTGGATAATCCGATACTGTACCTGAAAATTGACCCGATGAATACCGAAGCTGCCATGAAGCATGTTGCGGAGGTATGGAACGGGGTTTTTCCCAACCGGCCCTTTGAATGCACCTTCCTTGCCGACCGGTTTAAGGAGCAATTCGGTGCCGACCGCAACCGCAGCATTGTATTCTCCAGCTTTACCCTGCTTGCGCTTTTCATCGCCTGCCTGGGCTTGCTGGGCCTGGCCTTTTTCACCGTTGAACGGAGAACCCGGGAGATTGGCGTTCGCAAGGTTTTCGGAGCTTCATCAACGAACATTATCAGTCTGATCAACCGGGATTTTGTGATCCTGGTTGGGATCGCCATCGCCATCGCGCTGCCTGTTTCGGGTGTCCTTATGACGAATTGGCTGGAGGATTATGTATACCGATATCAGATGAATGTCTTTGTTTTTCTCTGGCCGGCGCTCATCACCCTCGCACTCTCCCTGATTATCGTCAGCGTTCAGTCGTGGCGGACAGCCAATTCCAACCCGGTTGATTCGCTGAGAAATGAGTAAAAGATCCTATTATTTATCTGACCTTGTAGCATTTTAATTCAGAATTCGTCTTAATAATAAACCTATTCCATGCTGAACAATTATTTTCTCATAGCCGTGCGGAATCTCATTCGCCAGAAAGGGTATTCCATTATCAATATTATCGGACTCGCCCTTGGGATCTCAGCGGCGATGTTCATCTTCATCTGGGTTACCGACGAGGTTTCCATGAACCGGTTTCACCTTAATACAGACCGGATTTACCGGGTGGAGCAGGACCAGGATTACGATGGTAAAACGTACCATGTGAATGTGACGCCCTACCCTTCCGGCGAAGGATGGAAAAAGGAAATCCCCGAGATCGAAACGACGGTGAGAGCTACCCAGACCGGCGCTCTGCTGACAAAATACAAGGACAAAGCATTTTATGAAAACGGTATCGCCTGCGTTGATTCAACATTTCTTCAGGTATTCACCTTCCCGTTGTTGAAAGGAGATCCGAATACCGCACTCCGGGAACCGTATTCAATGGTCATGACTCCTGAAATGGCACTCAAATACTTTGGAACCGAGGATCCCATCGGAAAGGTGATTATTCTCGACAATAAGTACAATTTCACAGTGACGGGCCTTTTGAAAAAATTGCCGGTCAACACCAGTCTAAGGTTCGATTTCCTCATCCCCTTCGATTTCACAAGAACTACCGGCGCTTATGTTGACCATTGGGGATCGAACAATATCTACACATTCGCTATGCTGTACAAAGAGGCTGATCCGGGTCCGGTTGACTCCAAGCTGACAGAATGTGTCAGAAATCATATCGATTTCACAGGCAGCGGAAGGAACGCCAGCGAGTGGAAAACTAAATTCATGCTTGCACCCTTGAAAAAAATGTACCTGCATGAGTATTTCGGGTTCGGACATCCGGCAGGCAGGATCCAGCGGGTGATCATTTTTTCAATGATCGGGATTTTCATCCTTCTTATTGCCGCGATCAATTACATGAACCTTTCTACCGCGCGCAGTTCAAGACGGTCGAGAGAAATCGGCCTGCGAAAGGCGTTCGGCTCCCGGCGCCGACAGCTGATTTTTCAGTTCCTTGGAGAATCAGTGGTCACATCCATCGTGGCTATGGTTATTTCAGTGGTTATTATCGGGCTGCTAATCGATCCCTTTCGACTGGTATCAGGAAAACAGATATCTGCAGATATTCTTTTATCGGGGAATTTCATGCTGGGCATGATTGGTATGACATTATTAACCTCCATTATTGCCGGAATCTATCCGGCACTCTATCTATCGGGATTTAAGCCGATGGCCATTCTAACCGGAGATCCCGGCGATTCAAAGGGAAAGGGATGGTTACGCAAAGTGCTTGTTGTTTTTCAGTTTAGTATATCTATATTTCTAATATCCAGCACTTTATTCATATTTCGACAAGTCAACTACATGCAAAACCGTGATCTCGGATATAACCAGAAGGATCTTTTGTATGTTCGACTTTTCGGGGACCTGAATACCCGTTACAGTGCCGTCAAGCAGGCCATCAAGGGAAATCCGGATATAATCACCGTCTCCGCGGGTTTACATCTGCCCATGAATATCGGCAGCAATTCAGGAAATATCACGTGGGATGGCAAGAGTCCCGATTTGAATCCCCTGGTCAGTGTCAGCCGGGTCGACTATAACTATTCTGCTTTAATTCAGGTTCCGATCATTGCCGGGCGGGATTTTTCTGAAGAGTTTTCATCCGATATGTTCAATCCTGAAGCATCAACCGGGGGCATGCTTATTAACGAATCACTGGCAAAAATTATCGGAAAGGATGATATCATTGGAATGAACATCTCTTTTTCCGGTGTAACAGGAACCGTTGTCGGAGTCATCCGGGACTTTCACTTTCTTTCCATGCGGACCGAAATTCCTCCGCTTGTGCTCTTTCTGTTTCCGGAAAGCCGCATGCGGTATATGATGATCAGGTTACGCCCCGGAGAAAGGGGTCCGATGATTGAGAAACTCCGGACAACCTGGAATTCAGTAATGCCCGGCTATCCTTTTGAGTATTCATTTATTGAGGACGATTATGACCAGGTATACCAGAACGAAACCCGCTCGGGAAAACTGATGGCATACTTTACCATTATGGCCATCATTATTGCATGCCTTGGTCTGATTGGCCTATCCAGCTTTATGGCGGAAAGGAGAACCCGGGAGATTGCTGTACGCAAAACCTTTGGATCATCCAATTGGGAAATTGTTTTGTCTATGATTACACAGTTTACAAAACTGGTATTGATAGGAATCGCCATTGCCATTCCTTTTACCTGGTATTATCTGCATGAATGGCTGAAGGACTATGCCTACCGCACTACCCTTTCGTGGTGGGTGTTTGCCTTACCGGCACTGCTTGCCCTGGCCCTGGCAACGCTGATGGTTTCCATACAGGCCATTCGGGCATCCAAAACTAATCCGGCAGTCAGTTTGAGACACCAATAAAACGATGATTGTAACAAAATAAATGGTTGCGCCGTACCTTTCAAAAAACCCAAACCAAAATGGACCGTATTATTGAGAATAAAGCAAAAAAAAGAAGACGAATTCTGTGGATTTTATTATCCATACTTTTGGTGTCGGTCATAGTGTACCTGCTCTTCTTCTCCGACCATTCCAGTAAACTTAATGTTCAGCAAGATAAACTGACAATCTCTGACGTAATAGAGGCTGAGTTCCTGGATTACATGACAGCAACCGGAAATGTTGAGCCCCTCACAACTGTTTACCTCGATGCGGTGGAAGGTGGCCGGGTTGAAAAGATTCTTATCGAAGAGGGTTCCATGGTGAATGCAGGTGACATTATTCTCCGACTGACCAACCCCGACCTGAACCTGAGAATCCTGACCAGTCAGGCCGATCTTGCAGAACAGGAAAACAGGCTGCGGGATACTAAAATTATGATGGAGCAGCAGCGCATTGAAATTCGAAGGCAAATCATCCAATATGAATTTGACCTGATAAAACTCAACCGGACTTACCAGGCCAACAAATCGCTTTTTGATCAGGGCCTGATTTCCGAGGTAGAATACCTTCTGAGCAAGGAAAATGCTGAACTGACCCAGCAGACCATCCAGCTTTTTAAAGAAAAATCGGTGCAGGATTCACTTTTCAGGGCAACACAGGTTAAAAGTCTTGAAGGGGCCTTGAACAGAATGCAGGACAATATCGAGCTGGTTAAAGACAAGCTTGAGAGTCTGAATGTTAAGGCGCCTGTTACCGGCCAGCTGGGCTCCCTCGAAGCTGAAATCGGCCAGACGATCATCAGTGGTTACCGGCTCGGACAAATTCACATCCTGGACAATTTTAAGGTGACGGCTCAAATCGATGAACATTGGATCGACCGGATAAGAACCGGATTACCGGCTACACTTGAGCGAAATGATCAAAATTTCAACCTCAATATTGTCAAGGTTTATCCCGAAGTAAGAGCCGGCCAGTTTCAGGTTGACATGGAATTTTCAGGTGTTAAACCCGATAATATCCGGACCGGCCAAACTTACCGGATCAACGTGGAACTTGGCCAGCCCGTTAAAGCGATCCAGGTTTTAAAAGGTGGTTTCTTTGAATCAACCGGCGGACAATGGATTTATGTGGTTGATCCATCGGGCCAGTTTGCCAGTAAACGGACCATCCGGACCGGCCGGATGAACCCCAGATATTATGAGATACTGGAAGGACTGGTGCCTGGAGAAAAGGTCGTTGTGAGTCCATACACCAGCTTTGGCGACAATGATAAACTAATTCTGAAATGACATAATCATATTTTGTAATAATCTAAAAATCAAACCAAATGATACAAACAATTGAACTAACCAAAGTATTCCGTACGGATGAAGTTGAGACGACTGCCCTGAATAAGGTTTCCCTATGGATAAAAAAAGGCGAATTTGCGGCCATTATGGGTCCTTCCGGATGCGGTAAATCCACACTGCTGACTTTACTGGGTTTATTGGATAACCCGACCTCCGGACAGCTGATTTTTGATGGGAAGGAGGTATCCAAGTATTCAGAAAGGGAGCGGACCCTTCTCAGGAAATCCAATATCGGATTTGTTTTTCAGAGTTTCAACCTGATCGATGAACTCAATGTATTCGAGAACATTGAACTACCGCTTTTGTATCAAAAAGTGCCGGTAGCCAAAAGGAAGAAGATGACGGAAGAAGTGATGGAGAGGATGAGCATTTCGCACCGCAAAAAACATTTTCCGCAGCAGCTTTCCGGAGGGCAGCAGCAGCGGGTTGCAATTTGCCGGGCCGTGGTGGGTAATCCTTTGCTGATCCTGGCCGATGAGCCTACCGGAAATCTCGATTCTGCCAATGGAGAAGATGTAATGAATCTGTTAAAACAACTGAATACGGATGGGACCAGTATAGTGATGGTTACACACTCTCCAAAAGATGCGTCCTATGCAGGCAGGATCATCAGGCTGTTCGACGGACATCTGGTCAATGAAACTGAATAACAACCCGAACTTTAATAAACGAAAGATGTCAACCCTCAGCAGAATAGGTATTTTGATTGTCTTTGGTCTTTATCCGGGGCCACAATCCTATTCACAGAATGCCTTAAAGCTTGAAGACTGCATTCAAATGGCACTCGATCGGAATATCGGAATTAAAAGGCAAGGCTTGCAGGTTGATCTGGCCAAAGACAACCTGCAAACTTCACAGGCGGGCAGATTACCGAGCCTGGAAGGTTTTTATTCCCATAACATGAGTTCCGGAAAAACGGTAAACTATGAGGATTACACCTACATCAATACCCAATATCAGGATGGAAATGTGGGAATGCAGGGATCTCTTCCTTTGTTCAGCGGTTTTTCAAATTTGTACCAGACCAAATCCAGCAAGTTCGCTTACCAATCCGAAACCGAAAGGCAGAATGAACTCAGGAAATCGGTGACCATTGAGGTTACCGCTGCTTTTCTTCAGATCCTCTTTAGCCAGGAATTACTGGCTGTGGCCGTGGCTAAGCTCGAATCGACCCAGGAGCAGCTGCGCATGAATGAGGGATTTTTTACTGCCGGGAGAATGTCCAAAGTTGAGGTGTTGTCGATGAAATCCCAGGTTGCGCAAGATAATCTGTCCAAAATCCAGGCTGAGAACGATGTACGGTCAGCCTATCTGACTCTTGCGCAGCTTCTGAATCTCGAAAATGAATCCGGACTTGCCATTCAAAAACCTGCAAGTCTGGAGGGACCGGTTTTACCTGATATTATCGATCCCGTAAAGGTTTATGAGTTTGCCCTTAGTAATCACCCGGGAATCGCTTCCGCTGAGTTGCTCCTGAAAAGCAGGGAATCAGGGTTGTCAGCCATGAGAGCCAGACTATCCCCTTCCGTTTCGCTCAACGGCCTGGTTTACTCGAGATATAGCGAATTGGGCGTGAACCAGCTGAACCCAACAGCAGCCTATCCGTATACCGAGCAGCTCAGGGACAATGTGTACAGCCGGGCTTCGGTAAATGTCAGTTTTCCCCTTTTCAGTCAATTCCAGGAACGAAACCGGATCAATCAGGCCAGGATTCAGTCCGATGATGCCAGGCTTATGCTGGATCAGAAGAAACTGGCAGTGCGGCAGGATATTCAGCTGGCTTACTCGGCTGCCTTAAATGCCCGGGCAAAATATCAGGCAACTGAGGAGGCAATTATAAGTGCTACCGAGTCATTCAATCTGACCCGGGAGAAATACAAATCCGGGCTTTCATCTTCCGTTGAGTTCAAGGTGGCTCAGAATCAACTTATTCAGGCACAACTTACACAGATTCAATCCAAATTCGAATTCATTATCCGCGCAAAGATACTTGACCTTTATCTGGATAAACCGATCACTCTCGAGTGAATTCCATTTCGCTTAACCTGCTTATTCCATCCTGAGGCTATTGGCCGGAACCGCCATGGCTGCCTTAATGGTTTGCCCGACGATACTGAAAAATGCGACCATCACGATGATGAAGATCGAAAAAGTGATCAGTCCGGCACCTAAATGGATCCGGTAGGTAAAGCCATTAAGCCATTCGCGGGAGAAATACCAGGCCACCGGCAAAGAAATCACGATAGCTATCGAAATGGGGATGAAAAAGCTCTTCAAAATCATTCCGGTGACTGAGAAAACCGAGGCCCCCATTACTTTCCTGATTGCGATTTCCCTGGTCTTGCGCCGGATAACAAACGTAATCAGGCCGTACAATCCGATAGCGGCGATGATCAGGGTCAATATTGAGAAACTCATAATGATCCTTCCCAGATCCGATTCGTTTTTATACAGTTTGGCATACTGATCATCCATAAAAGAGTAATCAAAGATGAAATTGTTACTGAAACGGCGAAATGCAGCATCGATATAATCCAGTGTCTGCGGAATTTCTTTATCTGATATCCTGATTAAGAACAGGTTACTATACCGCGGATTATAAGAGAATATCATGGGCTCAATTTTATTCTTGAAGGAGGTAAAGTGAAAATCTTTCACAACCCCGATGATCTGCAGGGTCTGACCCCATTTGTTCATCGTCTTCCCGACGGGATTTTTTAGTCCGGCCATCCGGGCAGCCGTTTCATTGATGATCACCTGGTTGGCGATCTCAGAGGAAAAATCGAGGGAGAAATTCCTTCCGGCCATCATCTGCATTTCGAAAAGATCCACATAATGCTCATCAATAAAATAGGTGGTCACCATAGGCAGAACGACCTTATCCCCGGCTTCCGACTCCACGGTGATATCGTTACGTTCCGACATTCTGAGTGGAAGGCTGTTGGCAACCGCTGCAGATGTAATGAGTGGATTTTTCCGGAGCTCTTTCTTGATGACTTGTGACTGCTGACGGCTTTCCTGATTCCAGCTGCGGATGGTCAGAATGTTTTCCCGGTTATAACCGATGTCCCTTTTTTTAACGAAGCTGAGCTGTTGCTGAATCGTTACGGCCAGAACTACCAGGACAACTGAAATACAGAATTGAAAGACGGTGAGTCCATTGCGAAATCTCAGATGACCCCGGGTGGAGCTGGACCCCATGGAACTTTTCAGGATATTCAGCGGTTTGAATGACGAAATATACAGGGCTGGGTACCCGCCTGCGAGGAATCCTACTGCCAGGAATAGTCCTGCCAAACTTGCTACACTCCGCCAATCAACCAGGAATCGGAGAGGGATTTCGCTCCCGGTTATCTTAGAGAAAACAGGGAGCAGCAGGGCCACCACGATCAAAGAAATAAGGATGCTCAAGAAAGTGAGGACGAAAGATTCAACAAGGAATTGTTTGATCAGCATCTGACGGGTGGCGCCCGTGATCATTCGAATGCCCACCTCCTTGCTTCTGGTGTTGGCCCGGGCGGTAGCAAGATTGATGTAATTGATGCAGGCGATGGCAATAATGAGGAAGGCGATCACAACAATCATGTAGACATTCTTCCTGTCAATGGTCTGGGCCGACATAAAAGGTATTTCGGTCGAAAAACGAATATCCCTGATGGGAATCAGGAAATAGCACCGGTTCTTTGAACTTTGGGGATGGTACTTATCCACGATCGCGGTCAGCTTTTTTTCAAAATCGCCGGCAGAAGCGTGATCATCTAATTGGATGTAACTGTTGTAGTTCATGATCGACCAGGAACTTTCGATATCGGTTCGGATCGAATACATGGTAACAAAGGAGATCAGGTAATCAAATTTGAAATGCGTATTACCGGGAATATCCCTGATAATCCCGGTAACGGTAAATGCCCGCCCCTGTTCTGAGAGAATCACTTTTCCGATGGGGTCTTCGTCGCCGAACAGTTTCCCGGTCAGAGATTCAGATAGGACGATAGAGAACGGATTCATCAAGGCGGTTTCTTTATCGCCTGATTTTAAAGGGAAACTGAATGTCTTCAAGAAATCCCGGTCGGCATACAATCCTTGTTCCACCAGGATCTTTTCCCCGTATTTCAGGGGAGATTCAACCTCTTTCGTCCTAACGGCAAAGGTCACCTCCTGGAATTCTTTCTGAATGGTAGGAGCGACTATTCCCGAAGTTGCGGCAAAAGAGTTTGAACTTCCGGATTCCGTGTCGATTTTTTTTTGTCCAAGCAGGAATGTTCTGCCGCTTTTTTCAAAGCAGGAATCATAATTCAGCTCGTACCGGGCATATAATGTCAGAAGAATGAAACTGGCCATGCCCAAGACGAGGCTGCAAAGGCCGATAAAGGTTACGCCTTTATATTTATTCAGATTTCTGACGGACAGTTTTAGATAGTTTGGAAACAAAATATTGGTCTTCATTCGATTCCATTTTGGGTTTATTTCTGCAAATAAGACGAAAGGGAATCGGTTAATGCTGCAATCTGTAAAGAATGATGAATCGTGCTGATTATCAAAAAAATGACTACCTTACTGAAAATAAAATAATATGAAGAAAATTTTTCGGTATGCTTTTCTGATTCTGGCTGGTGCAGCGATATTATCAGCGGGGAGCTGCACGGTTATTTATCCGGCCACAGGCAGACCGGTTCACCGAGTGGTTGTAAAAAGTCATGTGCCACCGGGGCAGATGAAGAAAATGACGGGTGAGAAAAGTGCTAAAGCCTATACCCAGGGTGCTAAAAAAAAGAAAAACAAATAATACTAACCGGTCATTTCAAATCCACATCCAGATACACTGAATGACGGCCGTAAGTTTCATAAAACGGCTTAAACACAACGCCGTCGATGGTAAACTCCAGTTTTGAAGGATCGCCTGATATTGACTTGCTGATATCTTTTGAATCCAGGGTGATCTTCCGCCAATCTTTACGGGGTGCGGGTTCCTGGGCAGCCAGCAAAATCGGGCCATAAAACAAGCTGGCAATATTTTGCTGATCCATCAGGGGATCCAGATAAAAATGGAAAGGCATGCGCAATTCCACCGTATCCCCGTCTTTCCATTTCCGGCTGATGGCCAGATAGCTTCCGGGTATCGCCTTCATTTTCAAACCTTTGCCGTTGATTGTCACGAAAAAACCCTTTGTGGCCCAGTTGGGCACGCGCACATGAAGATCAAACTCGCCATCCCCGTTGATGGTCAAACGGCTGCGGTCTTCCCTGGGGAAGGCCGTTGCCTGTGTCACGGTGATGCTTTTTTCCGTCCAGCTGAGGGTCGACGGAATATAGAGGTTCACAAACAATGCCTGGTTATCGGCACTTTTATAATATATCGAATTCTGCAGTTTAGTGCTGCTCTCCAGAGCCGTGCCATTGCAACAGCTGAATCCATTCATTCTGGCGTTGCCAAACTGTTTCGCCGAACCCGGCTTAAGGGGCACGTGATAGGTATTGGCAGGGGTGTTTTCGTCAACCGAGGCCAGGATGTGGTTGTAAAGCCCACGCTCATAATAATCCATATACTCGGCGCGCTGATCAAAGAGAAACAGTTCCCCGGTGAGTTTGAGCATGTTGTAGGTGGCACAGGTTTCATTCTGGCCGCCCGATGAAAAGCCGTTCTCATACAGCGTTGCCGGCTGACTGGTGAAGCATTCGGCATTGGCGGGATTCCGTGCTCCGGCTACTCCCCCGATGCTGTACATATAATCCTGGGTGGTCATGTACCAGAAATTATCGGCTATCTGGTAATACTCCGGAGCCTTTGTGTCGCGAAAAACCTCCAGCGCCCCGATCACCTGTGGGATATGCTGATTGGCATGCAACCCGCGGAACAGGTCGACATTTTTGGCCAGACCATGCACATGGTCTGCATCGCCATAAAACACCCTGATATTGTCAAATATCCGTGCAACCTCCATGTAACGTGGCTCCTGGGTTAACCGGCTGAGCCTTGCCATCGCTTCGTTCATTCCCCCGAACTCACCCGCAATGTATCGGTTCCACATGCTGATCAGGGTGGGGGTGGGCAGCAGCCTCAACCGGGCATACACCCAGTCGCCCATCCCTTTTACGATCGCGAGGGCCTTCTCATTTCCGCTCACTTCATAGACATCCATCAGTCCGGCGAGTATTTTGTGCAGGGTATAGTAGGGTGCCCAGATTTTCGCCTGATCCCCGCCATAGCTCGCACCCTGTTCCAGCATGATGAACTGGTCGGGCGGATATGCGCTGATAAACCCTTTTCCCCAGTTCCAGTAATCCGTGCGGATGCCTTTCACACTCAGATCCGAATCATAGCCCGATTTACCCGGACCCGGAGGTACAACGGTTGGATCAGACACACAGGTGCCTCCTGCGGTTTGCGGCTGCCCCGAGAGCTGCGACAGTGCATACAGGGTATTCACCATATAGTCCATCTTGTCAGCAAACAGAGTCTGCAGCGACTTATCGTACCCGGTACTGGCAAACGCCTGTGCAATGGCCGTGAGGTAATGGCCGGTGGCATGACCCCGCAGCTTGGTTTCCTGACTGTCCCATCCCCCCAACGGTTCGGCCCCTCTGGGCTGCTCCTGACCAAAGGCATTCCTGAACATGTACAGGAAATGGTCGGGATTGGTGCGGGCCAGACCCGTAATGAATTTATCCCGGTTCTCGATGAACTTCGTGGAGTGCTGATGCAGATCCGTGTTTAACGTAACCTGGTCAAGAGGAAACATCTCCAGTTTACGATCGGGAGCGGCCGCTGCCTTCTCCTCTATGATGGTTACAACCGCTTTGGGTTGGATGGTTGTTCCCGCAACCCTGCCGGTGACCGTATACGTCCCGCGAGTCAGTACTTCGGTGTTGTCTTTTGGGGCAGGCCACAGCACACGCACCTTTGGGCCTTCCATCTGGTTGCTGTAAACGCCGGGCACATATCGGGGTAACCGGGGCAGATGCCCTACTTCGGTTTCCACACGGATATCCGGAACGGCAGTCAGGTAAGCAGTATATAGCTGCGGGGTGGTTTCCGGGAACCTGGGGAGATCCTTGTCAGCTTCTTCGCGTACCCTTACGCCCCCCTCCTCTTTTTTCAGCGCATTGGCATAAATCCGGGCTATCTGCTTCTCGTTCAATGGGATCCGATAGATCCGGAGGTCGTACAATTTGGCGTTCAGGTACGGTCCCGGGTCCGCAGCCACGGATCGGCCTATATTGAGGGTATGTGTTTCTTCCGGTGTGTTGGCGAACAGGTGATTCGCCGGGACCTCCACGTTTTTCACCTCGCCCGCGAGTGCTCCGTTCAGGTAGGTGCTCAGGGTTTTCGTAGGGACATTCAATATTATGGCAATGTGGTTCCATTTATGGGCGGCAACAGCCTGGGAAGAGGTTACATATTTCCCTGATGCGGTAATAAGTTGAACCTGAAGTCCTTCCTTGCCTCCGATGCCGGCAGGAGCCACAGACAGCCGTGACTGGCCTGCGGTCCCGAAATCGAAGAACAACTGTCCGGTGGTGGTCGAACGCAGATACATCCATCCTGCGATGCTCAGCGATTCCTCTCCGGCCACCGCAGCGCCCGGGATCGTCACAAAGGCCCCGCCTTCGCCGGGCAGGTTGAGAACTCTTCCAAACTGGTCGTCGGGTATAAACGTGCCTGCAGAGCCCTGCAGGGTGCCATGCAGATTATTGCGCGACCAATCCTTTACGTCGCCTTTAAACATATAGCGCGCAGCCAGTCCGGTTTCCCCGATTCCGTCTAAAATCTGGTCGCCGCTCTGCCCGAATGCCAATGTAGTACTCAAACAAAAACCGAGTAAAAATCCAACGAAACTCTTACCTCTTTTCATGGTTCAGTGCCTTTAAATAGTAATCTCATCAAGGAAAGAAAGATGTCACATTTTTTTCGAATTTCGCACTTTCCATAGCAGTTATTCATCTTAGTTGTCTATTTTCCCTTCCCTTTTCCGGTCTAAACTGATTTATTACCATGAACCGCCCGCTTCCCGTTTTCAACCATGCCTATATCCTGGGCATCTCTTTCATTTCCGCCCTGGGCGGTTACCTGTTTGGTTTCGATTTTGCAGTTATCTCCGGGGCTTTCTCACCGGCTCTCTTGCGCTTGGGTGCATTGTGGGCTGCCTTGCGGCCGGGAACATGGCCGACCGTGTGGGGAGGAAGCCGGGTCTGATGGTTGCCGCCCTGATTTTTGCTGTGTCTTCGCTCGGCATGGCCATGTCGCCCTCGCTCGGGGTATTCATCACCCTGCGGTTCATGGCCGGGATCGGTGTGGGGATGGCTTCCATATTAAGCCCGATGTATATCGCGGAAGTGTCGCCGGCACATGTGAGAGGCCGGAATGTGGCGATCAACCAGCTTACCATCGTGATCGGCATCCTGGTGACCAACCTGGTCAATTACTCGATCGCCGGCAGCGGTCCGGAGGCCTGGCGCTGGATGTTCGGTCTGGGATGCATCCCGTCGCTGCTCTTCTTCGCCGGCGTGTTTTTTCTGCCCGAAAGCCCGCGTTACCTGGTGAAGGCCGGCAAACCTGATCAGGCCCTAAGGGTCCTGAAGAAGATCGGGAACGGCGAATTTGCCCAATCCACCATGAATAATATCGAAGATTCCATGAAAGGCGCGCATAATGTGCCTTTCCGTGAAGTATTCAACAAGGCGGTAAGGCCTGCCGTGATGATCGGGGTTGGATTGGCCGTGTTCCAGCAGTTTTGCGGAATCAACGTGGTGTTCAATTATACCTCCACCATTTTCGAATCGGTTGGGGCCGATCTGAACCGCCAGCTTTTCGAGACGGTCTCCATCGGGGTCGTAAATCTGATATTCACCATTCTGGCTATGCTTCTGGTCGACCGGCTTGGCCGGCATCCGTTGATGCTTTTTGGTGCGGCCGGGCTAGCGGTGAGTTACCTGATCCTGTCGACCCTGCTGAGGGCAGAGGCAAGCCCCCTGTTTATCAGTATATTCGTACTAACCTACATAGCCATTTACGGGACCTCCCTTGCGCCGGTTACCTGGGTGCTGATTTCCGAGATATTCCCCAACCGCATCCGGGGCAAAGCCTCATCGCTGGCCGTGGTATCCCTCTGGGGGGCCTATTTCGTGCTGGTTTTCACCTTTCCGATCCTGGCAGAAACGCTTGGTGCCTATGGTCCGTTCTACCTGTATGCAGCCATCTGTGTCGGCGGATTTTTCTTCATTAAGTTCCGGGTTCGTGAAACCAAGGGAAAGACCCTTGAGGAGCTCGAGGAAGTTATGGCGCGACATGCCTAGCATATCTGGCCGGTGATTTCTTCCAGGTGTTATTTTAAGACATCCACTGCTTTTACAAATCTGCGCCTGTACCTTTCCTGTTTCAGGCTTGTAATGATCACTTTCATTTCACTTCCGGATGATGCATGGATAAAATCACTTTCCGCTCCTTTTGCATTTATAACTATACCCACATGGCCGATCGTATTTCTGGTAGGGCTCAGGAATACCAGGATATCTCCCCTTCTGATACTGTCGATCGGGATCTCTTTCCCAAAATTCGAATATTGTGAAGAGCTACGCGGAACCGTAATGTGAAAATGCTGAAAAACATAGAAAACGAATCCTGAGCAGTCAAACCCATCCTTGCTACAGGCTCCTGCAACATAAGGAGTGCCCAGGAATTTCATCCCATAGCTCACAATGCTGTCGCGGAGGGAAACACTACCTTTTAATTGACTTACAGGTGCCTCCCTGGTCATCCTTTTTTCCCAGTCCGGGGCCCATTTACCGGGTCCCGACAAATCAGAGGCGCTGATGAACAAAATAATTACTGATAAACAGGTGAGCGTTACTAATTTCAGAAGATTTTTCTTTTCAAATTTCATCTTCGATTCCAATACAATATATCGCAAGTTGAGAATATTTTATCGGGCTTGTGTTGTACTTTTTTGAAATAATGTTACATAATTGAGGATATATCCGAGCTGGTTCTTCGTACCAAGTGGATCACCCTGCTGAACTACCGTATTTTCCCGATCCGATTGGCTACCTTTGGGTTCCCAATTTTTCACCATGCTTCGCAAATCCTTATTCTTGCTGATGTTTGGCCTGCTCACTGCCGGCCATCTGCCCGCCCAATGGAACCTCATCAACCCGCTTCCGACCAACAACAACCTGAGGGACATGATTTTCCTGAATGCCGATAAAGGTGTGGCGGTTGGAATGAACGGCACCATCCTGACCACCTCAAGCGGTGGAGCGATCTGGAAGACCGTTCCTTCCCATTCCTTTACACACCTCAATTCGGTTGCATCACCCGATTCGGATGCGGTTTTTATCTGCGGGGACAATGGACTGCTTATTAAAACTGATTTTGGTTTTACCCGGATTGATACCCTGGAATCGGGCCAATACGGAAATCTGAATAAAATCAGGTTCATCAATCCCTCAGTCGGCTTTTGCATTGGCAATGACCAGCTGATCCTGAAGACCACCGATGCCGGACAGCACTGGATTCCTGCCACTTGCGGCTATAAAGGCGACCTGGTGGACCTCTCATTTCCGGATGACTCAGTAGGTTACCTGGCAGGTAGCTTTTACACCCCATTCAGCGAGTATTCCGCCACTCTCTTGATCACCCGCGACCAGGGTACCTCCTGGAATCTGGTCGATTCACTGAAGTTTACGCCCAACGCAATCTGTTTCACGGATTCCCTTACAGGGTTCATCGCCAGCCAGGATCTTCTGAAAACGACAGATGGAGGAAGAACATGGTCGGCCGACACCCTCCCGGAATATTATTTTACCGATATCTGTTTTCAGGATAAGCAAAACGGATGGGCGATCAGTTACGAAGGTTATGTGGTGAGGACCCTGGACGGCGGTAATACGTGGAACCGGATCACCCGTAACGGGGGCTCTAATCATATTCTGGTACTAAATCAGGATACACTTTTTACCTATGGATACGGAGGAGGTATCTGGCTGAGCCGGGATGGCGGACATCAATGGACCCAAACGGGCACAGGCAACAGGAATCCTTTATCTGTTATCAGCTTTGTGGATGCTAATAAAGGGTTTATCCTGGGCGACAGTGTGTTGTACCGCACAACCGATGCAGGCGTGAACTGGCAAATGGAAGATCACCCAGCCGGCAACATCGATGATGCCGCCTTTGCCAACAAAGACCGATGTCTGGCGCTCGCCTGGAGAGGTCCCTGGCTGACCACTGACGGATGCAGGACCTGGCACCAGGTGAATGTTTCACTACCGAGAGCTGTTTACGGCTGTGCCTTCGCCGACGAAAGTACGGCCTATATCACCGGGGTGGAATACGGTCATTTCTTTAGCTACGCGGTGGTGCTGAAATCAGTTGATGGCGGCGAAACCTGGGCCACGGATTCCCTGCCCGGCAAGCCATTGATCAGGGAAATGCATTTCACGCCCTACGGCACCGGGTTTGCCATGGGGTTTTCCGGGGGGCTCCATAAAACCCGTGATGCCGGAAAATCCTGGGAGCAGATCGCTGGCATGCCTGCCAGGACCGGTTTCCGGAAGATGAATTTCCCGACCCGGGAAACCGGCTATGCGACCGGCGTATTCACAGACACCGCAGGGAGACCCTATAATGTTATCTGCAAAACCATGGATGCCGGAAACCAGTGGTCGCAGGTTTTTCTCGAAGACACCAGCTTCAGGCCCGAGTTTTCCGGAGTGTACTTCGCTGATGAATCCACGGGTTATGTAACAGGGTCCGAAGGTTTTATCCTGAGAACCACAGATGGCGGCGCCTCCTGGACAAAAGATTTCTCATCCAACGGACTATATGCTATCGGAGGAACCGGTGACCGGATCTGGGCGATCGGCGCTTACGGAACCATCCTCTCTAATAAAACCAACTCCGGGCTGGGTGTTCCTGATTCGACCTTGCCGGTGAATCTGATCAAGGCCATTTACCCGAACCCTTTCCAGCGACAGGCAGAAGTTCAACTTTCCCTTAATCAGCCGGGCCCCGTGCGGATCACGGTTACCGATCTTACCGGGCGCCGGATGCTTGATCGTACAATGATTTTTCCCGTGGGCGAATCTGCCTGGACATTTGAAGGAAGTCATCTCCCACCGGGGGTATATATTTTGAACCTGAGCTCCGGCTCGGGTTTCAGCTCAGCCCGGATGCTGAAGATCGCGGAATAACAGAGCGTTTACCGCATTCCCATCAAATGCAGTTTGGTAATTAATACAAAAATCCAAAAAGCCAGAGCGGAATCTTGTTCTCATGAGCATAGTCAATATCATCGGCGGCAATCCATGCATTTTCTATTCCGGCTATTTGCTTACGGGTTTTGTTTTTACCTCCAATTTCAAAAGTGTATTTATTGTCCACCAGAAAATCCCCTTGGGCTGATCCGGTTACTGAATGGAATACCTGAAGCTGGTTAACAAAGAAAGTTTCCCGGATTGTTCCCAGATTCAATTGATTGCTGGCGAGGGCGCAGGCCAGGTTGGGGTTGTTGAGGTACACCTTCTCAGGCTTGTTCATCCGGCTGATCCCTTGTGTTGCCGGCTGAAGCAGGATTAATAAATCCGCATTTCCGAGGAGGTACAGATAGCGGATCAGGGTTTCACGGCTGACCCCGACCTGCTGACTTAGTTTTACGATGTTTGGCTTGTAGGGAACAATCTCCGATAAAATGGAAATCAATTTTTTCAGATAGTGCACGGCCGTAAAATCAATATTCTCAACCGATGGTAAATCGCTGTCAATAACCTGGTTCAGTGTTTGTTTGAGTCTGGTTTGAAAATCGGCTTCACTTTCCCTGAAAAAAGGATAATACCCGGTTTGAAGGTACTCCTGGAAGAGTTTAGCAGGTTTTATTTTATCAAGGATAGGTGATGTTAACGCAGAAGCATTTTTTAAAAGGTCGGCCAGTTCAAAAACAGGGAAGTGGATTCCGTATTTTAATCCGATGAATTCCCTGAAAGAGAGCCCTGGCAATTTGTACAAGATAGCTCTGCGGCTAAGGTCAGCTTTACCCTTGTAAATATCCAGCGCTGAAGAACCCGTTATTACAATTTTAAGATCAGGGAAATAGTCATAACTGTTCTTAATCTCCTGCGACCAGTTTTTGTATTTGTGAACCTCATCAAGAAAAAGATATTTTCCGCCTTTTCTGGCAAAATCCGAAGCAAAATCAACCAGCGTATTACTTGAGAAATAAAGATCATCCAGGTTAACATAAATAACCTCATCCGGATGATGGTTCAGATGCTCCCGGACGTATTGCAGCAGAAGGGTGGTTTTTCCAACTCCCCGGGCTCCCGTGATGGCGATCAGACGGTTGTTCCAATTGATCTTATCCCAGAGAAACCTTTTGAAAGAGGTGTCAACTGAGTTTATGCGGGATGCCGAGTATTGAAATAATTTATCCATTTTGACAGATTGTTTTTGCAAAAATAGCAATAAAATGTCAGATGCATCTTGCAATTATTTCAATTTTCCATCCACAAAGATCTGCAAACCTTTTCCTCTTCCGTATTTTTTTCCCGATTTGTCCCACAGTATGGTGAGCGTATGTCCTTTGTACGGAACCTTATCGAGGCAGAACCAGTCCCAGTTGTCGGGGATCAGGGGGTTCACTTTGATTTTGTCTCCGGATGCTGGGCGCAAGCCGACCAGTCCCGTGATAATGATATCGTTAAAGGTGGAGTGATTGTAATAGATACCGCGTTCGCGGAAGCCGTGGTTATGGCCCTGCACTTCCATTCGGGTACGTGCGAGCCAGTCGCCGTTGAAGGGATTCAGGTTTTCATCGATCCAGAGGTCATTGCTGATGATTGTGTCGGCATCAGGCGGGATCTGGCGGAAGCGGTGCGAACCGGCATAGATTTTCAGCAGGGTATAGAAATCTTCACGGGTAATAGTTTGCTGCGGATAATCGTTGAGCACGTTGGTCAGTGCGGTGAGGGTCTGGGAGGTGGCGAAGGGCCAGCTTGGACCGTTCCACTGGCATTCGTGACCTTCGTAGCTGACGCGGAAGCCGGGATGCCGCTGCTCGGCTGTGGTGGGCCCGAAGGGGGCATAAAAACCCTGAGGATCCATCAGTTGAGCCCAGGCATCCTCATAGCCCTGGTTGGCCGGCGGCAATTCCACATACCACGGGACGTACCCCAGCAATTCGCGGGCGCTGGACAGGGAATCGGTAGGATGGGCAGTATCAGCATAGGCGCTTTCCGGTATCACCTTGAAAAACCGGGCTGCTGGGTCCCAGAGTTTGTCGAGCGTGAGCTTCCTGATCCGCTCCGCTTCAGTGCTGAAACTGGCGGCCAGCGCACTATCGCCGGTCATGCGGGCTATCTCGGCGATGGCCCGGGCATCGGCAAACATATAGGAATTGAGGGTGGGGCGCTTGCCCGTTCCACCGATGGCCACCTCCATGCCGTCCTGACCGTCATATTGCCAGAAAAGGCCGTCGGGGGCACGGCGCCGCCGTTCCCACTCGCGGAAATTCTCAACCAATCCGGGCAGGCTTTCCTTCAGAAAGTCCAGATCGGGATGAACCCGGTGATATTGCAGGAAACTCTCGGCAATGGGGAAACTATAGACGTAGGGATCTCCACCGCCCTGAAGCCAGAACCGGCCATACTCCTTAATAATTTCGGGATAGCGGAGCCACCGGCCTTCGCGGAAGTGGTGCATGGCCGGACAGGATATTGAATTGTATTTCCGCGCCCAGGAAACGTTCGGCATGAACTCGGTAATCACATATCCCTCAGTGGTTTGCTTGATATGCTTGCGAAAGGTCCACCACCGGTAATAGTACACCTCCTCGATTTCCGGATCCGGGCATTCAAAAATCGGGATATTCTCCGAAAGGAAAGCCCAGGCATCGGCGTTACGGATCATCCGGGTGCCGGGAACCACATCCACATGCAGCTCCGCTGTGTCCTGCTGATTAAAGCGGTCGATGTAGGCTTTAAAATGCGCGGTATTTAATTCCGGCGGTCCGTGCCGGCAACCGGCTGATACAAGGACCAGGAGCAGAAGAACCGGCAACCTCCTGACTGTCATGGATTTCATTTTATTTTTATATCGTAAGCCATCAAAGCATTGGTGTGTCTCAGGTACAGAATTCCGTTGTGAATGACCGGGTGAGCCCAGAACGGGCCGCTGTTGCCCTGGGTTACCTGGAAGGTGCTGATCAGGTCGAATTTATCGGGGTTAGCTTTAAGAAGGCCGACATTTCCTTTCTTTTCATCATAGATGTAGAGCAACCCTTCTGCAGCGATTATTGAACCTTTGCAATTCCAGTGTTCCTCCCACATTTTTTTGCCGGTTTTCCATTCAATGCAGCACCAGTTGCCATTGCCGTTATTCAGCCAGTTGGCACCATACAGGTAACCGTCGATCAGCACGACTCCCCCGTGATGGACATCCAAAACTTTATCGGACCAAATCACTTCAGCGCTTTTCAGGTCTTCAGCGATTTTAATCATCTTGCCGCCATTGTCATAACCTGCTGTGAAATAAACCATTCCATCCTGATGGATCGGGGTTACGCAGTTGATCAGGTCACGGCCCGATTGACGGAAACTCTCGGGTATTTCGAGGGCAACCTTCCAAAGAATAACACCGCTTGAGGGGTCAACGGCAAAAACATGGCCCAGGGAAGCATTGATTATCATTTTTTTACCGGCATACGTCACAAGGATCGGTGAAATGTAAGCCGGTTTGTCATTCAGGCTTTCCGATTTCCAGATCAGGCTGCCCGTTGCTTTATTAAGGGCAATGGTCATGGTTTCCGGTCCGCCGGGCGAGAAATAGAGATGATCCCCGTCAATCAGGATGGATTCAGCGATCCCCCAGTTCCCAAAGGTACCCTTGTGAATTTCACTGCCTTTGTACGACCAGATCATTTTCCCGCTGGCGGCGTCGATGCAGGCAAGGTCGCCGCGCCCGCTGCAGGTATACACTTTATCGCCTTCAATGGTAGGTGTAGCGCGGCTTTCGGGGTATGATCCCTTCCAGGCCCGTCCGATAGCCGTTTGCCAAAGCATTTTTCCATTCATATCCAGTGCCAGGAGAATATCCAGGGAGTCCCGGGTGCCTGTGATGTAAAGGGTGTTTTTCCCAATTGAAGGGGATGAATTTCCTTTGGGCAGCTCAAGATTTGACCATAAAAGGGCGGGCCCGCCATCTGGCCAGGATTTCAGCAAGCCGGTTTCCGTGGAGACCCCGGTGCGGTCCTTCTCTCGCCAGCCGTTAATTTCCTGGGAAAAGCACAATTGGGTGCCGAGAAAAATCAGAATAAAAAGTACGGGAATCGATTTCATGAAATAAGTTTATTATAGTTCATTTTGACAGATGTTTTTACTGGCCGGGCGCACGGAGGCAGGAGTATGAACCACCCGGGTTCGGATGGATTTAATCATTTCCGGGTTTATTGTTCTTTCCAGTTCCAGATCATAATCATCCTGCAGCCCGAGCCAGAACTTGGCCGTTGTACCAAAATAAGCGCTGAGCCTTAGTGCCGTATCAGCTGTAATTCTCCGGTTTCCCTTGATGATCTGGGAAATCCGGGTCTGAGGTATAGCAATATCTTTTGATAATCGATAGGCAGAGATGTACATCGGGACCAGAAATTCTTCCAATAAGATCTCTCCGGGATGTATGTTTGCGAGCTTTTCCATTTCAATTCTATTTATGATAGTCAACAATCTCAACATCGGTAACCTGGCTCGTTTTCCACCTGAAAAGGATTCTCCATTGATCATTGACCCGTATACTATAATATCCTTTCAGGTTCCCGGCCAGTTTCTCCAACCGGTTCGAAGGTGGAACTTTCAAATCATGAAGCGTTTGAGCGTTGTTAAGCATTCTAAGTTTTCGTCGGGCAACCTGTTGGATTTCAACAGGGATCTTAAGCGAAATATTACCTTTCCAGATATTCTCTGTCTCTTTTGAACCAAAGGAAATAATCATACTATCGCTTTAAGATACTAACGTCAAAGATAAGTAAAATATGTTAAAGTTCAATATTCTTATTTTTTTGAACATGTCGGCAAAACCTGTTCAATTCAGGCTGCCTGAGGACGGGAAAAGAGGAATTTACTAAAGCACCGCCCCCACTTTCACCATAGATCCGAAGATGATGCCACCCTGTGCGACCCCAGCGGTAAGAAAAAGCTTGAGCCCGACCAGGAGGCTGGACCCGATCCGCTGCTCATCTTCCAGAATGACATTAAATCCGGTAGTTTTATGGCGGTACATCTCATAAACGGTGCCATTCTGAAGGTCCCAGTTATGATAGACGTTGGTATGGTTGAAGAATGAGGCACCGCCGCCGATCCTGAAATTGTTCCCTTTGTCGTTGCGGAACGGCGATACAAACAGATTGGCACTGCCCATAAGGTAATCGGCGTGGTCCAAAACTCCGCGATCACTCTTGCCGATTCCAATGCTTGCTGCAGCCGTGAAGTATCTGTTGATCTTGTAATTAATCTCATTTTCAAAACTCAGGGTCCGCATGTCACCGCTGCCCATAAATCCGAATCCCGTACCGAATTTCATATCGAACCCCGATTTACGGTCCTGGGCTGAAACGACTACACATACGCTGAAAAGGAGAGCAAGAATGAGGGTCTTTTTCATGTGGTTTTATTGGTTTCGCAAAGATGGTGAAAGGTCGGTTCATTTTGGCGGGTTTTCATCGCCATCGTGAAAGCAACCCACCCGTTTGCCTAATAGGTGGGCCCGTTGCGTAGCTTTTTCATGTCTGTTCCAGTCCTATAACCACAAACCTAAATTAAATAGTCATGAGTAAGAAGTCAACCCTGGTAATTTCCTTGTCCATCGCGTTAGTCCTTTTAGCGTTGGTTCCGGGCAGGATCAATCAGAAAAAGAATCTGCGGATAAAGCATGAAAGCTTTCTTTTGAAAGCCGGAAAGGATATGAAAAAGGATCTGGGTGACGGAACTGTAAAGAATCCGTCCGTTGACCGGCCGGATGAGGCTGCCTTTGCGGAGTTTATCCGGACGATGGATCCCGCAACCCAAACGGTACCTGTTGAGCGGCGCTTTGCGGCTCTCGAGGAGGCGCAGGAACTCATGATGCTGAAGAGCGGCACCGCTTCCTTGAAATGGGAGTCGCTGGTGGCTGATATGGGAGGCCGTACGCGTACGTTGATGTTTGACCCCAATGATCCTTCCGGAATGGCCATGTTTGCCGGCTCTGTCACGGGCGGTCTCTGGTACTGTGAGAATCCACTGGATGGTGCAGACTGGATGCCGGTTAATGATTTCTGGTCAAACCTCGCGATCAGCAGTCTCTGCTTTGATCCCCAGAATCCTAAAATCTTCTATATGGGAACCGGCGAGAGTGAAACGGCGCTGATTACCTACCGTGAGTCATCGGGGCGTGGGAATGGACTCTATCACTCCGCCGATGGAGGCAAAACATGGGATTTGCTGCCTTCCACTTCCCGGTGGGCGTATGTGACGGATGTGGAGGTACGTGTTGAAAACGGCAATTCCGTTATTTATGCCGGGGTGGTATCGGGCTATTACAAAGGGATTGCACACAGGAACACACCGTCCGACGGATTGTACCGGTCGACCGACCAGGGAGCGACCTGGAGCCAGGTTCTGCCTAACATTCCGGGAACCAGTACCCCTTTTGCACCGGCGGATATCTGCTTCTCGGCCGACCGCAGCCGTATTTTTGTTGGAACCACCTACGGCATCAATTCGAGTGTAACGGACAGCGATAGGAATGGCGCCGCCTGCATTCTTTACTCCGATAACGGACTCACCTGGACGCTGAATCAGCAATACCAGCAGACGATCCTGCAGAAAGCCGAGCTCAACCTACCCGGGCGGGTTATGATCACCGAAGCCCCTTCGGATCCGAACATTCTCTATGCCATCGTGGCTTCCGGATATCCGGCAGGAGCTTTTTACGGATATGGTTGTGAATACCTGCTGAAAACCACGGACAAAGGGCTCACCTGGAGCGCTCTCAACTTTCCGCAGGGCTTTGCCTCCCTAGCCTGGCATGCCTTTACGGTTGCCGTCAACCCTCAGGATCCCAACGTGGTATGGCTCGGTGGGCTGGATACCTACCGCACCCTGGATGGAGGCGCAAACTGGGCCATCATGTCCAACTGGGCCCTGATGTATGGGACCGGATCCGGAAGATATGTACATGCCGACATCCACCAGTTCCTGCACAATCCATCGAACGGTCGGACGCTGTTTGTCGCCACCGATGGTGGTATTTTTGCGACGGGGTCCTCCTTATCCCCTGATAACGTGACTTTCCACGAGTTAAATCAGAACTTTAACACGTTGCAGTATTATGCCTGTGCTGTTTCTCCGGTGACAGGCGACCGGCAGTTCACCGGCGGGCTGCAGGATAACGGGACGCTGCACTACAAGCCGGGTGACATACCCAGCATGACCGATAAGCTGTCGGGCGGTGACGGGGCCTATTGCTTCTTTGATCAGGATAATCCCAACCGGATAGTCACCAGCAGTCAGTATTCAACCATTTATGTGTACCAAAACAGGATCGGCCAGCCACCGCTAGTGCGGACTGCCGCCCAAACCCGTCTGGGCATATTCATTAACCCGATGGACTACGATTCCGGAAATGATCGCCTTTACTTTAATGTTTCTTATTTCGATGGCAGTGCCGCCAATAACCTGGCCATCGCCAATATTTCTGAAAACCAGATTACCGGAGTCATCCGGAATATTGGATCTCACACAACGGTTCCATTTACCGCTCTCAAGTTTTCGGAAAGCGGCCCTGAAGGTGGAGCGCTGTTCCTGGGTACGGCATCGGGACAACTTTACCGGCTTGATAAACCTCATTCTGACAGTTCGTCCATTGAGCTGACCGGCAGTAATTTTCCGGTCGGGTATATCGGCAGCATCGAAACCGGAAAATCTGCCGATACGCTGCTGCTAACCTTCTCCAATTATGGTATTCCGTCGGTTTTCCTCAGCACCGATGCCGGCACAACCTGGAGGAATGTCGAGGGAAATTTACCTGACATGCCCGTCCGGTATGGGATCTTTCATCCTCAAACGGCCCGTCATGCGATGATCGCCACGGAAACCGGCATCTGGAGCACTACCGACCTGCTGGCCGCAGAAGTTATCTGGACTCCGCAGGTGAGCGGGATGGCCAATGTGCGGGTTGACATGCTCAGGGTGCGTCCATCAGATCTGACGGTAGTCGCAGCTTCACACGGCCGCGGATTGTTCACGACCACCTGGAGCCTTCAGGGCACCAGTGGCATCGATCCCGTGTTTGCCGGGCAGGAAATGAAGGTTTATCCGAATCCAACATCCGGAGAATTCAGGGTGGAAACCACCCTGCGGCAGCCCGGACTGTTAACTATCCGGGATATTCAGGGACGTCTGGTTAAGAGTCTTCAGCTGGTTCCGGGGTCCGTCAGTCAGTCGCTGAATCTTCAGAAAGAAGGCAAGGGCACCTATTTTATCAGGATTGAGAGCGATGGGGAAAATACGACAAAGCAGCTGATTGTCAGGTAGAAACTGCTATTTCTTTTTCCCTTTTCCGTTCCCGTGATTAGTGCCTGATTTAGCTTTACCAGAAAACCCGGATTTGGAATTTCCTTTTCCGGGCTTTTGGCCAATATTCTGCTGAGGTTGTCCGTGATAGCCCTTTGCATATTTTTGTTTGTGGTCCTTGTAATGGATATAGGGAGTTTTGCCGTGATAGTCGCTCATAACGACCTTATATCCACTGTATAAGTCATAGCTTCTGTACCGCAGAGGCAGACTGGACCGGTGTACCCACTTTCCGCCTTCAAGGTAAATAAACCTGGATGACTGTATGTCGTAATAGGACTCAACATCAGGAAGATAGTAATACTGAACTCCGGAATATCCCGCGGGTCCCCATTGTGGGGGCGAACCCAAACTGATGTTGACGGAAACTTGTGCATGGAGGGAGCAGGCAAGAAGGAGCACAATGCCGAGCGTAAATAATTTATGAGTTTTCATTTTATAAATTTTTTATCAGGATTTTGAAATGCTTAATTCACACATTTAGAAAAGGCTGCCTGGTCGTAAAACAAGGCAGCCTTTTTTCGAGAAGCAACTATAATTAATTGGAAAGCTTATTTACCGGGAATTATATCAATAATTACGGTCCGGTTATAAAAGCGTTCCTCCGGGAGTCTGTTTTCAAATGGTGCCAGGTTCTGATCCTCCCCAAATCCGTATACTTCAAATTTTACATCGCTTCTGCCTGCCTTGGCAAGTCCTTTTTCGAATATCTGTTTCACATCGTTGGCTCTGCTGTATGATAGTTTCAGGTTATTGGATTCATCACCAATAATATCGGTATAACCATGTATAATCACAGTGCCGTTTTTCGGAATCTTTGGAATAATAATGTCGGTGATGTATTTTTCATAAATAACGATCGCTTTGGAGTCGTTGAATTCATAAATAATGCTGAACCGCATTCCTTCTTCATCAGTTGTTGGATTCCATAGAACCATATGCGTAACTGCTTCTTTTTTAATAGTCTTCCCTGATTTGGTCAGGCCGATCATGGTGACGGTGAAATTCCCCTCCTGGCGTGTCCCCAGGATGGATTTGCCGGGAATGCTGACCTGGTCCTGCTGGAATGGGCCAAAGCGTTGTATTGCACCTTTTTCATCCATAATTTCCAGTGACCAGTAGGTGAATGCATCCTGAGCGCCTTCAGCATTGAAGGTCACATAGCTGTCGAGCGGAGCCTGCTGAATGGCGCGGATTTCTACCGGCTTAAGCGGAGCATCCGGTCCAGCCTGGAATTCCATCAATAGTACCGGTGAACTGCTCTCAATGGACACCCTTTGGTCTCCTTCGCGGAGCAGATCCAGCTCTTTGGTTCCACCTGGCTGTTCAGACGGGATTTTGGGTTTATCACGCCCTTCGACCGTAATTCTTGTCGCATCGATTTGAAATACATTTACGAGGTAATCCTTAACCGATTCAGCCATCATCCGGCCATCCTGCGGACCATTCGCTGAGGATCCCACAAGCTTTATGGTTGTTGCAGGATTCTTGCCCATGCGGTCGCCGAGTATGTTAAGAATATTGTAATAGATAACCATTTCCCGTTTTGACCGGCCGGTAAAATCCTTAGGCGTGTAAAGTTCGACCTGATCTTCCTTGAAATCTTTAACCTGATCTTTTCGGAGCAAGACATATCGGCTTGGGATTTCGGTTGATTTATCGGAGAAGAATATGTAATTCCTCAACGGGAAAGTTTCCCTTACCGTTCTTTCAGCAACAATATTCTTTGGAGAATTAACCGAGAATTTTACTACAGGGTCCGCAACAGCAATAACCAGGGGCGTTCTTGTGTTCAATTCGACCGGAGGAGCTATTTTACGACCGTGACCAAACTTTAATGCGGCTCCGAATCTTAGTGTTGTAAGGTTCCATGTTTCTATGGACCGTGGTGACTGGCCAAAATAGGGCTGAAAGGATACGAACGGCGAGAACATGTCTTGCCGTTTGTTATTTCCCGTCTCAAGCGGCATGTCATATCCGGCGCCTATTTGCATCGAATACTGCATTTCGTTGATATAACCCCATTTGCCATTTACTTCAGGATCGGGTACCTGATCGGGATAATCCGGATTGATTTCCTGGGTGTAGGTGAATGATTTGGCTATGTTGAAAGCCACCCGGGGTCCGGCATAGAAATAGAAGCCGGATTTGAACGGACTGAAGCGCAGGCTGGGTTCAATGGAGAGATAACCGAGGTTTGTTGACAGGTCGGCAGGGCAGTTGCAGGGGGTTAAAACCTGCTTGAAAGCGCCGGCACGACTGTCAAATCCAGCTTGCAGCATGAATCCAAACATGGAATTCGGTTTATGGAATTCAATCAGTGGAGCTACGAATGGTGCAATCCCAAAGCCCCTCCTGAAGGCCGTTGGAACGGTCAGTTCTGAATTCAATTCCTGTACCGATCCTCTGTAGAAAGTGAAATTCGCACCTCCTGCAATTCCAAACCACCATGATGGGGTAGTATACTCCTGCTCCTGGACCTGAGCCTGTACGGGTGCCTGAATGTTGACGAGGGCCAGTGACAGAATCACCAGGCTCTTATTCGTCAGGGCATAAAGGGATCGCAATATGCGCGACCCCTTATTGTTATTTGTTGAAAGCTTCATTTTCTTATCTATTAATGTTATTGTTCTCACTCTGTTACGGTTGGATAATAGTGCCGCCGATAATTGTCACGGCAGTTTGTGCAAGTAATCTGCCTGTTACCCTGGCGCCGTTGTTTAGGGAAATCAGAGTCTGACTCAGGATTATTCCGCTGAAATCAACGTTTGTTCCAAGCACTACCTGGCCGGCTACTACCCACACGATGTTTTCCACTTTTGCACCACCGGACAGAGTGATGATGGCGCTGTTCGCCACAGTCAGATCTTGTGAAATCTGAAATACCCAGGTGTCATTTGGACCGCCCGCAAGGGTGATTCCTGTTGTAATTGACACACCCGTGCTCCATTTATAAAGCCCCGGGGCCAAAGTCTGGCCATTGAGGTTTCCTCCGTACAGCTCAACAATAGGAGCCAAAACCAGTCCCATGGCTGCAGTAAAGGCAGTCTCCATATCGCTGATTGCAGTTGTCATTTTTGTAGGAGTTGGCGCTGTATAATCAGCGGCGTAAACCTTTCCAGTCACGATACCTGGTGAGCGGGAGAACTGATTGGTTGCATCCATGATCAGTCCAAATCCGGTTATTGCCGAAGCGGCAGCGGGACTCACCCCGATATCACCGGTAATCGAAGTAACTCCGGTTGTTGAAATACCTGATTTGGTGAGCACTGCGAAATCACCTGCTGTGCCCAGGTTTACGTGTCCGGGTCCGACCGGATCCTTCGTAAAGTTGGCGGTGATATTTTTATTTGCGTTCATCACTACCGTCAGGGGATTCAATGAACCGGTGGCGTCGCCGCTCCAGCCCGTAAAGGTATACCCCGTATTTGGCGTGGCCGTCAGAACAACGGATGTACCGCTGTTATAGGCAGCCTGTTCAGGGTTCTTAACCACGGTCCCGTTTACAGCAATCACATTTAAGGTATATGTAATCACTACTGCCGTAAAGTTGGCGGTGATATTTTTATTTGCGTTCATCACTACCGTCAGGGGATTC
>CAZEKJ010000016.1:86987-92386 GCA_964512915.1 uncultured Porphyromonadaceae bacterium | reverse complement strand
GCTCGAACCTGGACTCTTCTGAACCAAAATCAGACGTGTTGCCAGTTACACCATCGGACAATAAGGCGACAAATGTAAGAAAATTTACGATTTACAAATTACAATTTACGATTTGGGTATCGGGCATCAGGTTTCGGGTATCGGGCGCATTAGCCAAACCTCATAAATATCAACCGGCTCCACTGGTCACTGGCCACTCTTTCGCGTCACGCATCACGCGTCACGTTCTTCTTCTTCTTCCTCCAGTTCTTGATAATCAGGTACACCGCGAAAACAACCCCAAGGCCAAGAACGATCCATATCAGTTCATGATAATACTTCTCCAGCAGTTCCTTTTGGGAGTAAAGAAAGTAACCCAGCAAAGCCAGCAGGATATTCCATATCCCTGCTCCCAGGGTAGTCCACATAACGAAGGGAAGCATGGGCATTTTTGCCACTCCAGCAGGAATGGAAATCAATTGCCTGACCACCGGAAGCAATCGTCCTATAAAGGTGCTGCTGTTCCCGTTCTTTAGAAAAAAAAGTTCGGCCTTCACGATCTTTTCACGGTTAACCATCAACAAATGAGCCCATTTGGTGTCGGCCAATGAATAGATAATCTTCCTTCCCAAGGTATATCCGATATAGTAATTGATTAATGCACCAACCAATGCGCCAGCTGTTCCGGCAGCCACCACACCGAAAATATTCAGTTCACCCTTTGCGGCAAGCCAGGCGGCCGGAGGGATTATGGCTTCAGATGGAAACGGGATAAAAGTGCTCTCAATCATCATCAGCAGGAATACCGTCAGATAGTTGATATTCTGCATGTACCAATCGATCACCTGCTGTATTAATTCCATGGGGCCCTTTGTTTTTTGCTAAAATAGTAAATAGTCAGGAGATGGCCTTAAGGAGGGGATCCTGACTTTCGTCAGGATGACAGTTCTGGCAAAATCGTAAATCGTAAATCGTAAATCGTAAATCGTAAATCGTAAATCATAAATCGTAAATCGTAAATAAAAAAGGGGGCCTCTCTCTGCCCCCTTTTTCAATCTCTTTCCCCTTTTTTAATTCACCACCATCTGCTTTGTCTCCACAAAGCTTCCGGCTTTAATGGTGTAGAAGTAAACACCTGCCTCGAGGTCGCCGGCGTTGAGGGTAAGGGTGTGCTTGCCGGCGGGAATGAACCCTTCGTTCCGTGCAATAACCTTGCGGCCGGTGAGGTCCATGATCTCAAAGGTTACCTCGGAGCCGTTCACAAGTTCATACCCGATTTCGGTGGATCCGTTGAACGGGTTCGGGAAGTTCTGGCCGAGCATGGCGCTGGTGAGGGCCTCTCCGATGCCGTCGATCCGGTTGGAATGGTCGTTGATGTTGAGCCGGCACATCAGGTTCTGGCGGCCGACATAACTGTTCAGACCGGAGTCGATGCTTCCGTCATAGATCCCGATGGCGACGGCATCTGTGAGGACCACCGAGTTGTCGGTGCCAATCTCCAGGCCCTGGTTCCTGCGGATGAGGAAATCCTCGTTCATGTTCCAGTACTGGATGCCTGCATACACCAGGTCTCCTTTTTTGAGAAATTCCGATTCGCCGTCGCGGGCCAGCTCCATGGTGATCCATTTGTTGAACTGGGCGGAGTCAAGCGGAATCTGCTCGGTATAGAGCATTTCATAGGGGGTCTCATCTTCCGTGCCCAGCGGAACCTTCCATAAGGTAAAACGGAAGGTGGTAAGGGCATCTGCTTTCCCTCCGCCGATGAAGGTGGAGATGGAGCTCACTTCGCAATCCCCGAAGATGGGGAATATCGAGCCGACAAAGTGACCTTCGTTGGCTGCGGCGCCTTCAGTATACCGTTCCTTGCTGTAGGACCAGGAGAGGTCGTTGGTATCGTCGGACCGTGAGTATACGCTGTCGGTTACATTGAACGGGATCGCCCGCTTGTTGTTCACCGGGGAGTCATCGGCTTCCTTGGCCTTGAATTCCCAGTTAACCTGATAATGCCCGAAATCGACGGGTGAATACTTGTCGGCAACGGAAGCGGTGTCGATGATCAGAACCGATACATCCACGGGGTCCGACATTTTATGCCACACGCTGTTACCTGCCTTGGTAATGTCAACATCGAGATAGACATTCTCCTGGTCGTATTCGCCGAAATTGAGGGCAGCCGATTCGAAATTCATGAACCCGCCGATCCCGTCGAGCTGAGTTTTCGGCAGCGCATGGAACCAGCCCATGGTGGTGTTTTCATTGCCATCGTCCCACTCCATTTTCACGTAGTTCATCTTGAGGTCGTTGTTCAGGGCCTCGGCCACTTCAAAGTCGTCAATCGCCCAGTAATAGAGCCGGGTATTGACCCATCGGAGGCGCATCTGAACATTCGGGGAGCCGGCGGCAACATCGGAAATATTTACTTCCAAAAGGGCCGGTTCGCCTTTCGGCTTATCCAGCGGGCGCTGCTTGTGGCCGCATCCGAAGTTCACATTGTATACGGCGGAGTGCACCCAGTTGTCGACGCTCACCTCCAGGTACATTTCTGCCCTCAGGTTGAGGTAGGCGCAGTACGCCATGAAATGCGTCTGATACCGTACCACAACCGAGGAGTGCTGGCTGCAGTCGATAGGCGGGAATACCACGGAATTGTCGAGGTTGACCGACAGCAGCCCTCCCTGGTTATATTGTTCCAGAAAGAGTGCGAGGCATCCGTTGTCCTTGGTGGTGGAATTCAGCGGAGGATCCTGGGTGTAACGGTCGACAAAGCCGAGACCTGCCGGCCACCAGACCCAGTTGTACCCAATATCCAGCGGATCAAGGAAATAGTACCCCGCCGGAGCGGTCCAGCCTTTGGGATCAGCCGGGTTGCCCCAGCCGAAGGTTTCGCTGTAAAAAACTTCGCCGTTCCCTTTGGTGCCGGGAGTTTGGGCGATGGTTACGGCCGTGGCAAAAAGCCCTGCCAATGCAAGCAATAGTGTAATTTTTCTCATAAGGGGTTTGTATTGGTATAGTTCCCCTAAAGGTATAAAAAAAAAGGGCGGTCTCCCGCCCCTTTTTTTTTGCAAAGGTTTAGCTTAGTTGACGACCATCTGTTTTGTTTGGACAAAACTTCCGGCTTTAATAGTATAGAAGTAAACACCAGCTTCGAGGTCGCCGGCGTTCAGTCTGAATGTGTGCTTGCCTGCAGGAACGAAACCTTCGTTTTGCGATACAACCTTGCGGCCGGTCAAATCCATAACCTCAAAGGTTACTTCTGAGCCGTTGGTGAGTTCGTACCCGATTTCGGTGCTCCCGTTGAACGGGTTCGGGAAGTTCTGTCCGAGCAGCGAGGATGTAAGTGAATTGTCGATTCCGTCAATCAGGTTGGAATGATCGTTCACGTTCAGGCGGATCATGAAGTTACGTTTCCCGAAATAGTCGCCGAGACCGGTCCGGACACCTCCGTCATAAAGGGAGATCCCTGAGGATGCTGTCATCTTGACCGAGTTGTCGGTTCCGATGGTCAGACCCTGGTTTCTGCGAACCAGGTAATTTTCGTTCAGGTTGTCATAGGAGATACCGGCATACACCAGGTCGCCCTTTTTCAGGAATTCGGATTCACCGTCCTTAGAGAGTTCAAGCGTCACCCAGGTATCAAACTGCGATGAATCCAGCTGGATCATTTCCGTTGTGAGCAATTCATACGCGTCCTCTTCAACCGGCTTCAGAAACAGGACGAAGCGGTACATCATCAGGTTGTCGGCTTTACCACCGGTGATGAAGACTGAAATCGAATTGACCTCAATGTCACCGAAAATCGGGAATATGGAACCCGAGAAGTGGTTGAGGTTGGATACAGCTTCCGTGGTATAGGCTTCCTTGCTCATCGACCAGCTCAGGTCGTTGGAGTCATCGGAGCGGGAATAGATACTGTCGGTAACATTAAAGAATGCCTCAAGCTTGTTGTCAGCCGGGTTATCCTCGGTGAACTTGCTCTTGAACTCATAGCTCACTTTGTAATGGCCGAAATCAACCGGGTTGTATTTGTCGGCAACAGTTACAGTATCTGTAAGCAGGATGGAAACATCCTCGGGAGCGGAGATTTTGCTGAAAACATTGTTACCGCCCTTGGTAATATCGAGGGTCATGAATACATCTTCCTGGTCATCTGAGCCGAAGTTCAGGGTGGCACTGGTGAAATTCATAAACCCTGTGTTCGCGTTAAGCTGCGTTTTCGGGATGTTATAAATCCAGGCCATGGTGGTGTTCTCGTCGCTGTCGTCCCACTCCATCTGGTTGAAGAGAATCTTCAGGTCGTTGTTGTAGGCTTCTGACAGGGTGAAATCGTCGACAGCCCAGTAATAGAGCCGTGTGTCGAGCCAGTGCAGACGCATTTTAACGTTCGGCATACCGGCGCAGACATCGGAAATGTTAGCTTCGAAAATGGCCGGAACACCGGGAGCCTTGTCGAGCGGACGGTCTTTGTGACTGGCGCCAAAGCTGACGTCAACAATGGCAACGCGGGTCCAGTCGTCCAGTGAAATCTCGAGGAACATATGTGCTACCGAATAGGCCATGAAGTGTGTTTCAAACCTGACGATCACAGAGCTGTGGGCGCTGCAGTCGATTGGAGGGAATACAACCGAGTTATCGAGGTTGAGCTCCGCAATAGCATCCACGTTGTACTTTTCGAGGAAGTTGGCCAGTACCCCGTCTGCCTTTGATGTTGAATTCAGCGGAGGATCCTGTGTCCATGTGGAAACAAACCCCACATCGCCCGGCCACCATACCCAGTTGTAACCCAGGTCGAGCGGGTCGAGGAAATAGAAACCTTCCGGAGCGGTCCACCCTTTCGGGTCGGCCGGATTTCCCCATCCGAAGGTCTGTGTGTAGAATACCTGCCCGTCACCCTTTACACCGGGGGTCTGAGCTACTGACGTGGCTGCTGCAAGCAACCCGACCAGTGCAAGAAGAAGAGTAAATTTTCGCATACGCGTCATGATTTTAGGTTAGCAATTATTGTTTTGTTTTCGATATGCCGACTTCAGGGTGATAAATATAAACGTGAATTTCAATTCTGCAAAGGTTTTTGTCTCATTTGTTAAAAATTTTAACACTTCCGCTGTTTATTCCAACTCACTTATTGACTCAACCCATGCACTAACAACATTAAGTCATTGTTTAACAGCTGGTTACCAAAAAGCCTTGACTTTTGGCGTTCGGGTTCTTTAAATTATCGACAAATTTGCCGCCATTGAGTTGCCTCCTGATCGAGGCTAAATAGCGCAAAACCTATGCTGAACAAGAATAAAGAATGGCTGCTGGCGGCACTGATCCTGCTCGTCACCCTTATTTCTTTTACGCCGGTGCTGAAAAGCGATTTCGTAAACTGGGACGACGACGTAAACGTGACACTGAATCCGAACGTGCAGTCGCTCACA
>CAZEKJ010000016.1:0-86977 GCA_964512915.1 uncultured Porphyromonadaceae bacterium | reverse complement strand
TACGCAACCACAAAATATGGCGCAAAAAAGGCTGACGAAAGCATCAAAAACATGTTCACCACCACGGTGATCGGCGGGTACACGCCCCTCACCACCCTTAGCTATGCGGTGGAAACCAGCCTTTTCGGCATGAAGCCGGGGGTTTATCATTTCAACAACCTGCTGCTCCACCTGCTCTGCACCCTGCTGGTTTTCATTTTTCTCAGGCGGCTCGGCGCCAGTCTCTTCATCGTCTTTGTTGCCACCCTGCTTTTTGGAATTCATCCCATGCGCGTGGAGTCGGTGGCCTGGATCACGGAGCGGAAGGATGTGCTGTACTCCTTTTTCTTTCTTCTCAGCCTGATATCTTATCTCACCTTTTACCAGCAGAAGAAAAAAACATGGTATTACCTGGCCCTGCTGGCCTTCATCTTCTCCCTGCTGTCGAAAATCCAGGCCGTGGCCTTGCCGCTGGTTCTGATCCTCATCGACTATTTCTATGAAAAACGGTTTACGCTGAGAATGGTCTGGAACAAGATTCCGTTCCTGGTTCTGTCGCTGGCGACCGGAATCGCCGGCATCATTCTGCTCAGCAGCGAAGGGAGTCTCGAAACCAATACCGTACTGCCCTTCGCACAGCGGATCTTTATCGGGACCTATTCCCTGGTGGTCTACCTCATCAAGGCGTTGGTGCCGTACCAGCTTTCGGCCATCTACCCGAACCCGGAAGACCTGAATTTTTTCTTTTTCGCGAGCGCCGTACTGGTGGTATTGCTGGTGGTGGCTATCTACAAATCCGGGAAATACCGCCATTCGCTGGTTTTCGGCTCGCTCTTTTTTCTGGCCAACGTGATCTTCATGCTGCAGATAGTCGGCGCCGGCCAGGCTTTTCTGGCCGATCGCTTCACCTACCTGGCGTATATCGGGCTCTTTTACCTGATCGCCAGCGCCCTGGAGCCCCTCTGGAACGGCCGCTGGAAGCCCGTGCTCCTCGGGGCAGGCATCGTGGTGCTGGCCGGATTCGCCTTTCTCACCTGGAACCGCACGCGGGTCTGGAAAAACTCGGAGACCCTCTTTACCGATGTGATCCGGAAATACCCCGATGTGGCGATGGCACACAACAACCTCGGACTCTTTTATCGGGATACAAATGAAAATGAGAAGGCCATAGCAGCCTATACGCGGTCCATAGAGATCAATCCCACCGGACACCTGGGCTACAACAACCGCGGGGAGGTGCGGTTTGAGCTGGGCAAAACGGAGGAGGCGCTGGAGGACATGAACATGGCGATCCGCCTGAAACCCGATTACAGCAAGGCATGGAGCAACCGCGGTGCCCTGAGGGGATCACGGAAGGAGTATGACCAGGCACTCACGGACCTCGACAAAGCGATCGAGCTGGATGCCGGCAACCAGCAGGCATATATCAACCGGCTGCTGGTCCACTACAACCTGGGCAATTATGAAAAGGCGGCCGAAGATGCCACCTCCGGTTTATCCCTCGATCCGGGCAATGCCGATGTGATGAACCAGCGCGGGCTCTGTTACGACAAGCTGAACCGCGACCAGGAGGCGCTGAACGATTTCGTCCAGGCGATCCTTCTCAATCCGAAGAAAGGCAGCTATTATCAGAACCGGTCGTACCTTCTCACAAAGATGGGTGATCTGAAATCGGCCCTGGAGGATATCAGGAAGGCTCAGGAGCTGGGAACCCGGGTGAACCCGGCATACGTGCAGATGCTGGAGCTTCGTGTGGCGGGCGGCCGGTAACTACTTTCTGCTGAAGATGTTGTACTTCAGGATACACCAGATGGCGCGCACGCCGTCCTTCCAGTTTACCTTTTTCCCTTCCATGTAGGTGCGGCCATAATAGGCAATGCCGACCTCATATATGCGGATATCGGGTATCCGGCTTATTTTGGCAGTTACCTCAACCTCAAATCCGAACCCGTTTTCCTTCAGCCGCAGGCTTTTCAGCACCTCCGACCGGAACAGCTTATAGCCTGATTCCATGTCGGTTATGTTGATATTGGTGAAGAGGTTTGAGAGGAACGTCAGGAACCGGTTTCCTACGGAGTGGAAGAAGAAGAGGACCCGATGGGGTTTGCTGCCGATGAACCGGCTGCCGTACACCACATCGGCAAACCCGTCGAGCACCGGCTGGAGCAGGTGGTTGATGTCGCGCGGATCATACTCCAGATCGGCATCCTGCACCACGATGAAATCCCCGGTGGCAACGCTGATCCCGGTGCGCAGGGAGGCGCCCTTGCCGCGGTTTTTATCGTGCTTCTGATAATGAATTACGGCCTCCGGGTGCTCCATCCGGAACCGGCTGATCTCGGCGCCGGTTTCATCCGTTGAGTGATCGTCCACCACGATGATTTCCCGCTCCACACCCTGCACCAGCTCCACTCCATGCACCCGCTGCAGCACGCGGTAGATGGTGGCCTGCTCGTTGAAGGCGGGGATGATGACGGATACTATCATACGGTAAATATAATGCTTCCTGGTAAACCACACCACGTGCCCGTAAGGGCGTCCTGCGGACGCCCGTGTACGTCCGCGTAAGGGCGTCCTGCGGACGCCCGTGGGTCCCGTCCCCGTATGGGCGTCCTGCGGACGCCCGTGATGATACCGTACGATGCCAAGACGGGCGTCCGCAGGACGCCCCTACGGGCACGGGCACGGGCACGGGCACGGGCACGGGCACGGACACCGGTACGTCACCGCGCCCAAACCCGAATTTTGCCGCGCCGGTACTTCACCACCAATATATTACCCGGCTCTTCGCCTTTGACGGTGGAGCCGGCCGACCAGACGGGTATGCCGTTCCAATCCCAATGCTCAACGGCATGGGAGTGGCCGTGGAAGATCCCGACCACGTTGTAGGGCCTGACCGCCGCTGCCAGCGAATCTTTTTCGGGCAGGGTCCACCAGAGCTTGCTGAAACCATCCCATCCGTAATGCTGCACCAGCACTACCGGGCGGCCGCTGGTTCCGACGTTCCTTGCCAGGTCCTTTTTCAGGAAATCGCGGCTGAACAGGGGCTCGCGGAACGGATCCTTAAAATAGTGGCACCAGCCGCAGCTGTCGATCCACTCATTGCCCGGATAGGCGCCCAGGTTGACGAAATGAACCCCATGCCAGTCCCAGGAATAGTGCAGACCGTTTTCGGAAACCATGGCCAGACCGGGTCGGAGGGGATTTCTCCGGATGCTTCCCTGCCTCACCACCTGGTTCAGTCCGCCGTCGTGGTTCCCGAAAGTCTCATACACCGGAAGCTTCAGAAGGCGCTCCCCGGTGAGTCCGTAATCTTCTTCAAACTGCATGTAGGCACTATCTGCCGGACCGTCCAGGATGTCGCCGCAGTGAATCACCCCGAGGGGTTTTCCTGCCCTTCCCGTTAGCCAGCCCGGCAGATCCGTACCTTCCATGCCATTCATCCGCTCCACAGTCTCCCTGTTTTTTTGCCTGTCGGCCTTGCCGTAATGCGAATCCGAGACCACCAGGAAGAAGAAGCTCTTCTCGCGGGCCGAGGTTCCGGTGAGCAGAATCAGGATGAGCGCCAGTAAAACGGATAGCTGTTTCATGGTTCTATTTTACAATCCACTCCTGCACCCCGGTCGAAAAATCATCCGGCTGGCGGATCTCCAGACGCAGAGCCGTGGTGGTAACCGGTTCAAACTCCAGGCGGTTGTACTGATCCTTTTTGGTGTCGTAGGTGTCCTTGGTTTTAACGGGAACCCAGGAATTGCCTTTCTTATACAGCAGCCTCCAGGATTTGGGAACCCGGCAGCCGGCGTTGATGTCCTCATCATCGAACCAGAACACATCGATCACGGAAACCGCTTCGGCTTTGGCGAAATCATACTGTACCCATTCGTTGGATGCCTTTTTCGGCCACCAATGGATGTGACCGAATTCGGCACTGCTCGATTTGGCCGGGCACTGCTGGTCGTTCACGGTTTCAGGAGCGCCCTTGCACTCCGCGGATACCGTCACCTTTGCCATAGAGGCGATGGTGGGTGCGGGCAGCGGCGTGGCGGCCGAAAGCACCTCCGGAATCCACACAGTCATCTCACCGCGTCCCCGGTTTGCCCAGGCGTAATAGGGGATTGCCTTGAGGGTAACCGCGTCTTTCTGGACGGTTCCATCGAGCTGATTTTTAAGGGAGTACCCGTTAGCGGTAACCACCCCAACGCCGTTGAGCAGATCGGGCTTGAATTCATATCCAAATCCGGGCTCTTCGGCGAGCATCAGGTGGAGCGCTTTCTGCTCGTCCTGATCGGCCCATTCGAGACAATAGAGCAGGGGTCCGCGCTGAACGGCAACCTGTCCGAGATCGGCCTCCACCTTTTCGTGAGCCCGGATCCGGCGGATGTCCATCGGGAGGATGATTTCAACCTTGTCACCGGGTTTCCAGGTACGCCCCAGAACTGCAAACCCTTTATCGGACTTATAGCTGACCGCCTTGCCGTTGATGGTTATCGTCACCGGTGATTTTTCCGGATCCACAAAGGTGTACAGGTCGCTGGGAACCACATCGGTGCCGCTCCACCCGGGAATGCGCACGAGCAGGTTGAACTTGCCCTTTTTCTCCGGATTAACGGTGATCGTTACGGCGCCTTCAAAGGGATAGCCCGATTTTTGTGCGATCGAAACCTTGTTTGAGCCCAGGTCAACCGTGGTTTCACTCTGTACAAACAAGTTGACATACAAGTTGTTATCCATCACGGCATAGATATACCCGGGAACCGACGGGATAAACCGGCAAAGGTTGCTGGGGCAGCAGGCGCAGCCGAACCAGGCGCTGCGGGCGTGCTGGCCGCGCGACTTGAGGGGGTTCGGGTAGAAGAAGCGGTCGCCCGAGAGGCCCAGGCCGCTGAGTACTCCATTATATAATGTACGTTCGACGATATCCAGGTATTTGGCGTCCTGATGAAGCAGGAACATCCGGTAATTCCAGAAAACGCTGGCGATCGCCGCGCAGGTTTCGCAATAGGCGCTCATGTTGGGTAATTCATAGTCATCACCATACGCTTCGCCTGAGCCCCTTGCCCCCAAGCCACCAGTAATATATAGCTTCCTCCCTGCCACATTTTCCCAAAGCCGGTCGATGGCATTCAAGTACGTGGTATCGCCCGTAATGGCAGCAATATCGGCCATGGCTGTATACATATAGTTAGCCCTTACGGCATGGCCTACCGCTTCGGTCTGGTCAACCGGCTTTTTGTGGGCCTGGTTGTACACTTCCCCACCCGGACCTCTCACGTCGAGCAAGAATTTTGCCAGGTCGAGATACTCTTTTTTGCCGGTTGCGCGGTAGAGCTTAACCAGCCCGATCTCCACCTCCTGGTGTCCGGGGTAGTGCTCGCACTTGCCGTATCCGAAATCTTTCACGATCAGGTCGGCAGCTTTGGTGGCAATGTCGAGCATCGATTTTTTTCCTGTAGCCTGATAATGAGCCACGGCGGCTTCAAAGAAGTGGCCAAGATTATAGAGTTCGTGGCTGTCGTGGCTTTCCAGTTCCCACCGGGTCTTGCCGGCCCAGGGATGGGCGCTGTCGCCCATGATGGTTCGGTTGGTGTAAAGGTAGCCATCAGGCTCCTGGGCCTTGCCGATCCGGGCGATCAGGTCGTCGAGATAGGCATCCAGCTCCGGGTCCGGAACGGTTTGCAGAGAATAAGCGGCTCCCTCGATGATCTTGTAAACATCGGAATCATCGAACGGATAGATTGAGCAGAAAGAGCCCTGCTCAACGCCGGCAGCAATATCGAAATTCTTTATCCTGCCGGTCTCCTCGCTCTGCTTGAAAGCGTATGGAATGGTTAGTTCGGCATTCAGTTTCACGCGCGGTGCCCAGAAGCTGTCGTCGAGATTCACCTGGTTAAACGCCACCGGCGTCACGGCGTAGTCGCCCGACTTGCCTGCAGTTTTGGTTTCCTTGCAGCTGGTAGCCAGCAGGATGAGACCTGCGGCGGAGAGTGTGAGAAGGGTTGATGGTTTCATTTATTCTTTTAATAATTGGTTGTTATGTCATCACGGGCGTCCGCAGGACGCCCTTACGGGTACGGGTATGCCATCACGGGCGTCCGCAGGACGCCCCTACGGTTGTCCGTAATATGCGGCGGGCCCGTGTTTTCGGGCGTAATGTTTTTCCAGGATGGCACGCTGTACAGGGTGCTCTTTTCCCAGGAGGACGGTGCGGAAGGCCATCTTTGCCACCTCTTCGAGGATAATCGCGTGCTTCACCGCCTCGGCCACGGTGGCTCCCCATGCAAACGGGCCGTGCTCGGCCACGAGGACGCCGGGAACCTCTTTCGGGTTCAGAAGGGTGAAGGCCTCGCGGATCACCAGGCCAGTGGCCAGCTCATACTCACCGGCAATCTCAGCCGGGGTTAAGAGACGCGTACAGGGGACCGGTCCGTAAAAATGATCGGCATGGGTGGTACCCAGACACGGAATCTCGCGGCAGGCCTGCGCCCACGAAGTGGCCCATTCGGAATGGGTGTGCACGATGCCTCCGATATCAGGAAAAGACTTATACAGAAGCAGATGCGTGGGTGTATCCGAAGAGGGCTTCAGTTTGCCCTCCACAATGTTGCCATCGAGATCCACCACCGTCATGTCCTCGGGCTTCATATCGGAATAATCCACCCCGCTCGGCTTGATCACCACCAGGCCCCGCTCGCGGTCGATACCCGAAGCATTGCCCCACGTGAGCTTCACCAGGCCCGATTGGACGAGGGCGAGGTTTGCGTGGAGGACGGAGGCGCGGAGGGAGGCAGTTGTTGTGTTCATTGTTAAATTGGTTGAAGAAAAGGTTGAATTGGTTGAATTGGTTGAAATGGTTGAAGAAGAGGTTGAAGTGGTTGAAGTGGTTGAAGTGGTTTATTTAAGGAAGAAGGTTGAGGTTGGGAGGTTGGCCCTGGCTTTTTTACCATTTCAACCTCTTCAACCAATTCAACCAATTCAACCCTTTTACACATCCACACTAAAATAAAACCCATTCGCAAGTGCTTCCTGGTATTTTTCCGGATTGAACCGGTAGAGCCAGGCTCCTTTTTTGGAACTTGTTTTGTCTTTTTCTTCGAGTTTATCGAGCAGTTTCATGGAGAGTATTTTCTTGCGGAAGTTTCGTTTATCGAGTTCTTTCTGATAGATGGCTTCGTACAGGGCCTGCAGCTGGGGCAGGGTGAAGGTATCGGGAAGCAGCTCGAAACCGATGGGCTGAATCCGCGCCCTCCGGCGCAGGCGGCGCAGGGCTTTGTCAACCATTACTCTATGGTCAAATACCAGCTCGGGTATGTCGCTGATCCGCCTCCAGTGTGCATCGTGCTCCTTCACCAGGTGCTTGTCGTAATCCTCAATCCGGATGAGGGCATAGTAAGCCACCGAAACCACCCGCTCACCCGGGTCGCGGTCAACATCCCCGTACGCATACAGCTGCTCCAGATAAACATCCTCCAGACCGGTGAGCTGCTTCAGTACACGGACGGCAGCATCATCCAGGCTCTCATTGTGCCGTGGAAAACCGCCCATGAGGGACCACATGCCCGAGGCAGGCTCCATGTTTCGCCGGATCAGCAGGAGCTTAAGGTCTTGATTATCAAAACCGAAGATTACACAGTCGACAGCCAGAAGCTGCCGGTCCTCCAGAGGATAAAAGCGATTCATAACAAGATGTTTAAGTGTTAAACATACACTTTAGGCAGGATTTTTCCAAGAGTGTGGGTTAAGATCGGGAAAAATTAGTTTATCACGATCCGGGCGGAGAAGGTTTTTTTGCTGCCGGCATACCTTACCAGATAGAGGCCGGGAGTATAGGTTGCCACATGAAACCGCTGCAGTCGGGAGGCGCCGGGGGGCAGAAGCCGCTCTTCACAGATGCGGCCGCTGATGGCGATAAGCTGGATCCGTCCCTCTTCTTCGGTCATGTTCGTCAGGTCCACGGTGAGCCATTCATCCGCCGGAACCGGATACACACGGAAAACAATCTCACGGGTTACCGGATCGGTCCCCACAAGAAGGTTTGATCCTCCCGGAGTGCGGTCCCGGAGGAATTTCCAGGAGGCCGATCCGTCGGGGATCCTCCCGAAGCTGATGTTGTAGTTTTGCTCGCCGAAGCGTACATAATCGAGCAGGATCGTATCAGGGAATGAGATCTGGAACAGTCCGATCTCTTCCCCCGCGCCGTTCAGCTTGAAGTTCAGGTGATCCGGCCCGAGAGTAATCTGCTCATCGGCCCAGAAAAGCTTGAATCCTCCGGCCGGGATCGTGGTTTTTTCCGGCATGCCCGGGGGGATTCTCGACAGGGCGGGATATGAAAGCCGGTCGGTAAACCATAGTCCGCCTACGTCAACCGGCAGGTCGTTTGAATTATACAGCTCGATCCAGTCCTCATGCTGGTCCAGTTCGTTTACCAGACCTTCCTCATTTAGTGCCAGGAATTCGTTGATATAGAGTCCGGTGAGCCGCGGCTCGCCTTCCCGGTTTGGTGCTCCGGGAGTAGGGGTTGAAAAATGCCGCAGATAGCGGCTGCCATCGGGGTAGCAGCCGTAGCTGTACCCCGGCTGGATGCCTTCGATACCCAGTTCGCTGACGGTATGATATTCGCCCGACAGGTACTGGCCGGCAACGATGGACGCATTTCCAGATGTAAAAAGAAGACGGCCGGGGTCGTTAATCAGAATAAAATTCCCCGGTGAAAGTATGCCTGCGCCGGGAACCAGTTGTTGCAGACGGACGGGATAATCGGAGCCGGCAGCGCCGAAAAAAAGAATGTTCCGCAGGTCGGCCGCCAGGGGACCGCTGTTGTACAGTTCCAGCCAGGGAAGAGGACCTTCGGGCATCACTTCGTTGATACTGAGCCCGGAATAGAGTCCCCTGTCGTGATAAAAGCAACCGATATCGGCAAGGGTGCCGTCGGGATCCGGCGCAGCATCCGGGTCACCCGCATTGATGCACGGGGACTCCGGCAGCAGCCTGAATTGCCCGGTTTCCGGGGAAACGAGTCCGGGATCTCCGGTCCGGTTTCCCTCACCGGGCAGAAGCCCCTGCGCATCGAAGGAGTGGGTTACCGTAATCTTTGACCAGGCGTCAGCCTCCGTGGCCCTCTGAACAGAGCCGGCAAACAGGGTGTTGATCACCGCCGCCGTTCCACCTCCCCGGCCGGGATCCTTCTCGTAGCAGCGAATCGCCGTGTGGTTGTTGTAAAAAGTGTTCCGGTCCGAAGTAAGCGCGGATCCCAGGTCCTTGATGCCCGCGCCGGTGCTGCAGTTCACCAGCAGGTTGCGCGACATCACCACTTTTGAACCCGCGCCGATGGAGACTGCTTTATCGGCAATATTTTCAAAGGAGTTTTTATCCAGATAGATATCGGTGGATCCGCCAACATCCACGCCATCGCAGTTGATTCCCGTAAAGCCGGTGAACCGGTTGTTCCGCAGTACGGCATTCGTAACCCGGTCGAGATCGATGCCGTCCGTATCCACCGAGGCGGCTCCTCTCAGGGTGCACCCTTCGATCAGGACGGTGTCGGACTGTGTAACATGAATCAGGTCGCAGGTGGATGCACTGTGAAGGGCAGCGCCGCTGAGGCTCACCCGGCAGGCGGTGAATCCAACAGGATTGCCCGATCCCTCCTCAATGAACAGCCGGTTTACCCGGACAAAGGTGCGGTTGATGCTCAGGTTGGCGTCGAACAGGACAGGATCGCGGGAGCCGACCGAGCCGTTGAGTAAAGTCAGGTTATCAATAGAGGATCCGGGCTCGCCGTGATCAATGATCAGGGCTCCCCAGCTTTTCTCCTCGAGGTTGCGGAGGGTCACTTTCAGGGAATCACCCCCTCCGATCTGAATCGATCCATACACATAAACACTTGCCCTGGCAGGGAGGCGGATCTCAACCCCAGGTTCTATTCTCAGGGTGGCTCCTGTGGGAACGATGATGTCGCCTTTGGCCAGATACGGGGAGCCGGCGGCATAGAGCACCACGAGTCCGCTGATCGTATCCGGCACAACCGCCAGGCCGGAGGGAACAAATACCGCACGTATGGCAGTGTCCCGGTCAAAAAGCACGGTGGAAAGGGCCCCTCCGGTTATTCCCTCCCAGCCCGCAAAACGGTATCCAACCGAAGGCCGGGCCTCAAGGCTTACCGGCAGTCCCCTGAACCAGGTTCCGCCGGTTGAGGCGTCGGCCCCGTTGACAAAAACTGAGCCGTGACTTGCCTCGATCTGCATCCGGAAAGTGCCGGGCAGCTGGTATTTCCGCAGGAACTGGTCGCGCACCACCTCCGGCCGCTGACGTGCAAATTCGCGCATGATCTCAACGTGCGTTTCCCACTGCTGCATCGAGGCAATGGTGGTGCAGCCCGCACCGCCGCTGGTGACAGCCCCCTTCCAGCGCTTGATGTCGCGCGGCATCTCAGGTTCAATAACCGCTTTCATCCGGTTGATGATCCCGATCACGCGGGCCGGATCGAAAGTGGTGGAGAGATAGGTTGAGAGCCGCTGAAGAAACTCGGTCCGGAACCAGGTGCATCTCATCAGGGAGCCATAGAGCTGCCGGTGAAACAACAGCTTGTCCTCCGTAAAGCTCAGCATGCTGTGATAGTAATCGTCCGAGCCATAAAGCCCGAAGCCGCCCTCCACGTCAAAGAATACCCATCGCCACTTTCCGTCGGCCGTCCGCGGCCTCCAGGCAAGCACATTATTAGAAGCCCAGTCCTCATTGTTAACCACCATTTCCGCAATCTGGTAATTGATGAACTCATTAATATCCACCATCCCCAGCACCTGCTCCCAGTTCGCCGGGTTGTTCAGGTCGGCGGTGCGTACAAAGGCAAGCATCTTCTGGTATTCCACATCGTCACCGGCCACGGCGCCCCCGTTCGACAGGTTCTCCATGATATCCACCTGGTCGGGATCCACACCGTAGTTGCCGGCCAGATAATCCGTCTTGTTCCTTTCCCTCAGATTGTGAATGCCCCAGTACTCTCCGTTGACAAAAAGAATGGTTGGCTGGCAGGCCAGATAATCAATATCCATCTCCCCGATCAGCAGGGTGCTCAGCAGTTCATCGCGAAACATCGTACCCTTGTAGCAGTCGCCCATCCCGTCAGCTCCACCCGGGCGGAGATAAAAACTGGAAAACCGGGTAACATCCTTCTCTTCAAAAAGCCTGGCTGTGATGGATGAGTTTCCGTAACGGCCACGGAAGAAGATGCCGAACGGCTTTTTTGGAAACTCGCAATTCATCCGGCCCTTCACCTGAATTCCTGCCTGCTCACTGATGATCCGTTCGCCCGCCTGGCTGAAGTACTCAATATGGATGGGCCTTTCCCAGTCTTCCCTGCAGCTGTTCCGGCTTTCCCGCGTTCCCGTGAAACCGGCCCCGTCGACATAAATACCGTATTGATCGTTATAAAGCCACTCCGGGTCAATGGAAATGGAAAAAACGGGCAGCCTCAGGTACTCATTGAGAAAATAGGTGCCCGTCACAACCGGTCCGGGTATCTGGCCGGTACGGTAGAGCCGGGCTCTGACGGGTGTCGTCTTATCGAGATAAAGCGTGCTGTCATAAACCGGAGAGCCGCTGCCGGGATCAGACCCGTCGAGGGTATACCGGATCACGTCACCGGGTCGTTGATCCGGTACCGACAGCGACACGCGGGTGCCAGTGAAATAGAGCCCCGGGGGCTGGCTGAAGACTACCGCCGGAGCCACCGTGGGATGCGCGACTCCTGTTGCTGAATTGGCGCTGCCCGGGGTGGGTTCGCCAAAATAGAGCCAGGTCTCCGGGTTTGCCCGGCTCCGGCCGTAAGAGATGTCAGGCTTTTGGGTGCCGAAATCCACCCGGTCCAGAATAGTGCCATACCGGTCGCCCAGGATCACCGACTCCCCGGCACGACTGAGTCCGAATGAAGCATGCAGGCCGGCATTCTGCTTGTCAGCCATGATCAGGATAAAACCACCCGGCGGAATGACGGCATTGTCCGGCAAATACCACTTGGCCGGTTTTTCCGGATTATCAGAGAGCCAGAAACCGATCAGCGGCTGAGCTTCTGAACTGTAATTATGCAGTTCGATCCAGTCGGAAAACACCCCCCGCTCGGGATCGATATAGGTCCGGTTGTTCGAGGCAACAAACTCATTGATACGAATTTGAGAATACAACGGATCAGCCTGAAAAAAGGATATCAGGATCAGTGGAAAACAAAACGCAAAAATGCGTGCAGCCTTGAGGTTCATTGAACCCGCAAGTTCGGCATTATTGACAGATCTGTTAGCACTTTAACAATATCGCCACCGTTAAAAAATGTTAACACGGCTGCTGTGCCGCGCATTTTAGTACTTTCGGTCATAAACTATTCCTTAAAATGAAAACCCGATATTTATTTCTGATCCTGATGGTTGCAGCCGGAATGCTGCCGGCCGTGGCACAGGTTGAGAACCGTTCTCCCCTCGCCATCAAGGATTTCATGGCCAACAATTTTATCGGCCAGTCGCCCTCACAAATCCAGTGGTCACCCGACGGCAAGTATCTCTATTTCAACTGGAGTCCCGATGGCAAGCCGTCGGATTCAGTGTACCGCGTGGATCCGGCCAACCCGGTTCTGGGGAAGGCTCCCCGAAGCGTGCTGGGAGGTATGCGGCCTGTGGTTAAACAGATGAATGCCGACAAGAGCCTGGAAATCCTGAATCTTGACGGGGATTACTATCTGATTAACAGCAAAAAGAAGGATACCTCCCTGATCCTGAGCATGGCGAAGGCCATCTCCTCGGTTGATTTCACGCAATCCGGTAAAAAGCTGGTGCTCAATATTGAAAATAATCTATACCTGTTGGATCCGGCATCGGGAATGTTCCGGCAGCTGACCAACTTCCAGGAGAAGAAACCCGAAGCGCCGGCCCGTGCAGGCCAGCCGGCCGAAAAGCTTTCCTTGCGCGACCAGGCGCTGATGCAGGACCAGGTGCGGCTCTTCCCGAAGGTTGCCGGCGGCGGCGGCCGGGGCATGGGAGGCCGGATGGGAGATTTCAGGCAGGGCATGCGCCCCCCCGGCATGGGCAGGACCGGCGGACCTGAGCCTGTTTATATGGAAGGATTCTCGGTATCGGGCATAGAGCTTTCGCCGGACGAGAAGTATGTTACTTTCTCAAAGTACTATCCGGCAGCAGCATACAAGGGCACCATCATGCCCACCTATGTGACCCGTTCGGGCTACACGGAGACCCAGACCACCCGCTCCAAGGTGGGTGATGATTCGTACCGGTCAGACCTTGGAATCATCGACCTCGCAAAAGATTCCCTGTATGAACTCCGTGTCCCGGAAATCCCCGGGATCACCGACATGCCCGATTATGTAAAAGATTATCCGGTCAAATTCAAGGATCGCAAGCCAGAAGTGCGCGAGGTGGCAGTTGGCACTCCCGACTGGTCGGCCGACGGGCGTTTTGCGGTGGTTACGGTAAGTTCTGCCGACAACAAGGATTTCTGGATCCTCGCCTTGAACTCCGCGGATGGAACCGTGCGCCTGCTCGACAGGCAGCGCGACGAAGCCTGGACCGGAGGTCCTGGCACGGGCCGCACAGGCTGGATGCCCGATGGCGAGCGGCTGTGGTATCAGTCGGAAGCATCAGGATATTCGCATCTTTGGTGGGTGAACGTGGAGACCGGCGAGAAAAAGCAGCTCACCAGCGGGAATTTTGAGGTTTACAGCCCACGGCTATCGGAAAACAAAAAATTCTGGTATTTCACCTCCAACGAGGTTCATCCCGGGGAACACCATTTTTACCGCATGCCGCTCGAAGGCGGGCCGAGGGAGCAGATCACCAGCCTTGAAGGCGGCAACGAAGTGACCCTTTCTCCGGATGAAAAATGGCTGGCTATTGAATTCTCAACCGCCAACCACATGTCCGAGGTCTACCTGCAGAAAAACGTGGCAGGGGCCCCGGCCATCCAGCTGACCGACTCCAGGAGCAAGGCATACAAAGCCTACAACTGGCGCATGCCCGAGTATATCACCTTTAAGGCATCCGACGGCAAGGATGTGTACGCACGTCTCTACAAGCCCGCCGCCGGCCAGTCGAACAAGGCCGCGGTCATTTTTGTGCACGGTGCCGGTTATCTCCAGAATGCGCACAAGTGGTGGTCGACCTATTTTCATGAGTACATGTTTCATAACATGCTGGTAGACAACGGATATACCGTTCTCGACCTGGATTACCGGGGCAGTTCGGGGTATGGCCGCGACTGGCGTACCGGTATATACCGCCATATGGGCGGCAAGGACCTGAGCGACAACGTTGACGGGGCGAAGTACCTGGTATCAAACTGCGGCGTGGATGCGAAAAAAATCGGGCTCTATGGCGGCTCCTATGGCGGCTTTATTACCCTGATGGCCATGTTTACTGCGCCCGATGTGTTTGCGGCCGGCGCCGGCCTCCGGTCGGTAACCGACTGGGCCCATTACAACCACGGATATACTGCCAACATCCTGAATACCCCGATGGAAGACAGTCTCGCCTATGCCCGCAGCTCGCCGATCAATTTCGCCGAAGGCCTTAAAGGTCATCTCCTGATGTGTCACGGGGTGATGGACGATAACGTTCATTTTCAGGATATTGTCCGCCTAAACCAGCGCCTCATCGATCTCGGAAAAGAGAACTGGTCACTCGCGATCTATCCCCTCGAGCGTCACAGCTTCACCGATCCGGATGCCTGGACGGATGAGTACAAACGAATCTTTGCGCTGTTTCAGGAGAGGCTGCGGTAGAAGGTCGCTACGCTCCTAAAAGGCTCCCTACGGTCGCTAAGAGGCGCTTCGCGCTAAGAGGCCCTTCGGGCTAACAGGGGCTTCGCCCTAACAAGCTCTTTGGTTATGGACTATTAAGGCGAAGCCTCTATTAGCGCGAAGCGCCTCTTAGGAGCGCAGCGACCTTTTTGCCCGAAGGGCCTTTTAGGAGCGCAGCGACCTTTTAGCGCGAAGCGCCTCTTAGCGAGCGATAGCGAGCCTTTTACTATCTTTGTTCCCTAATCTCGCCATAATGAGTAAATTTCCACTAATCCTCGCCGCAGCCTGCATGCTGGTTTTTCCGCGTTCTGTGGCTCAGGAGGAGCCCTGGACGCTGACCCGGTGCATCACCTATGCGCTGGATAACAATATCAGCCTAAAGCAGCAGGCGCTTAGCGTTGATGCTGCAAATAATTCGCTTGTGCAGTCGAAAATCGGGCTGCTGCCTTCGGTGAATTCGGGAATCTCGCAATCCTTCCGGTTCGGCCGGTCGGTAGATCCTCTCACCTATCAGTTTACAACCGAGAACTCAAAAGGCGCCAGTTTTTATGCAAGCTCCGATCTCGACCTTTTCAGGGGGTTGCAGAATTTCAGAACGATTGAGCGCAATCAGCTGGATCTGACTAAAAATCTTACCGACCTCGAAAAGGCTAAAAATGATCTCGCCCTGGGCATTGCGCGGATGTTCCTGCAGGTTCTTTTCAATGAGGAACTCCATGAAATAGCCGTTCAGCAATATGAGATCACCCGCCAGCAGGTTGACCGAACCCTCAAGATGGTGGATGCGGGGTCACTGCCAAAGGGCGACCTGCTCGAGATCCAGGCACAGCTGGCAACGGAGGAGCTGAATGAGGTGAACGCGAAAAACCAGATGGATCTCTCCTATCTCGATCTGGCCCAGCTGCTGGATCTCAAAAATCCGGAGAGTTTCAGGATTCAGAGGCCGACTTTTGACGCCATCCGGGTACTGGATAACCTGGGTTCCGTTGACGGTGTGTACCAGTCGGCCCTCAACACCCTGCCGCAGATCCGGAGTGCCGAGATCGGACTCAAGTCCCTGCAGAAAGACCTGCAGATTGCACGCGGCCGGATGAGCCCTTCACTCTCCATGAGCACCTCCTATGGCACCGGCTATTCCGATCGGCTCAAGGACTTCGTGACCGGTGAAACCATGGTGCTGCGCGATCAGCTCGATTTCACCAGCCAGACCAGCCTGGGTTTTAATCTCAATGTCCCGATCTTCAACGGCTGGAGCACCCAAACCGGCATCCGCAATGCCAGACTCTCCGTAGCTAACGGAAAATACAATCTGGAACTGGCTCAAAATCAATTATTAAAAGAGATCCAGCAAGCTTTTGCCGATGCCAATGCCTCGCTGAACCGTTTCAGGGCAACGGAAAAATCGGTGCAGGCACTGGAAGAGGCCTTCCGGTATGCTGATCAGAAGCTGAATGTTGGGATACTTACCTCTCTTGAATACAATGTTGCCAAAAACAACCTGACACGGGCCCGGTCGGAATTGCTGCAGGCCAAGTACAATTACATTTTCAACACGCGGATCCTCGACTTTTACCGCGGCATTCCTATCGATCTGAAATAGAAACACATATATGAAAAAGAGTAAAATACGTGGCTACCTGCTCCTGGCAGCAGGTCTGTTTATCCTGGTTGCCATCATCGGAAAAAAAGCCGGCTGGTTTGGAACCGGCCCGCTCACCAGGGTAGCGGTGGAAGCCGTTCAGAAGCGCACCATCGTTGAAACCATAACGGCTAACGGCCGCATCCAGCCCGAGACGGAAGTCAAGATCAGCCCGGATGTATCCGGTGAGATCGTGGAAATGGCTATCCGCGAGGGGGATTCCGTAAAAAAAGGCGACTTGCTCGCCCGGATCAAGCCCGATTTTTATGCATCAAGCCGCGACCGTGTCAACGCATCCCTCAATTCAGCCAAGGCCAACCTGGCCAATGCCCGGGCAGCCCTTACGCAGTCGGAAGCCCAGTTCCGCCAGCAACAGCTCTCCTACAAGCGAAGCACTCAGCTTCATGAACAGGGAGTTCTGAGTGACGCCGATTTCGAGACGGCCAAAACACAGTATGAGGTGGCCGCTGCCCAGACAGAGGCTGCACGCCAGCAGGTTTCTGCGGCCTCCTTCAGTGTCAAGAGCACCGAGGCATCCCTCAAGGAAGCAGAGGAAAACCTGCGTAAAACAACCATCTATGCACCGATCGACGGACTCATCTACGGGCGCCGTGTGGAGCTCGGGGAACGGGTGGTCGGGACCGGTCAGATGGCCGGAACCGAGATGATGCGCATAGCCGATCTCAACCGCATGGAGGTGCAGGTTGAAGTAAATGAAAATGATATCGTCAGGGTTAACCTGGGAGATACGGCGACCATTGAGATTGATTCCTACCTGGGGACCCTCTTCAGGGGACTGGTTACGGAGATTGCCAATTCGGCCAACACAACAGGAACCTCCCTCGACCAGGTAACCAGCTTCAACGTTAAGATTCTGATTTTACCCGAATCCTATACAGAACTGATTGCCAACGGTAAAATGGGGAAATACCCATTCAGGCCGGGCATGACCGCCACCGTTGATATCCTCTCGGAGACCCGCTACAATGTACTCTCCATACCGATACAGGCGGTGACAACACGGCTGGATTCAACCAAGACCTCACGGATTAAGGATCCCTCCCGGCCGGGTTCCGAAGAGGGTGAAACTGAGGTAACTCCGCGCGAAGAACTGATGGAAGTGCTCTTCTCGGTCGACCAGGAGTCGGTTTCCCTGCGCAGGGTTAAAACCGGCATTCAGGACAAGAACTTTATCGAGATCCTGAGCGGAGTGGAAGAAAATGAACAGGTTGTGGTAGCCCCTTACAATGCCGTCGCTAAGAAACTTGAAGACGGAGAAAAAATCGAGGTGGTATCAAAAGAGGATCTGTTCCGCGACCCCAAAAAGAAAAAATAGCCCTTCCCTGATGGCCCTCATCCTTCACCTCGAAACCGCTTCACCGGTCTGCTCGGTCGCCCTGAGCCGCGATGGGGTATTGCTCGGTCTTCGTGAATCATCAGCCGAAAAGTCGCACGCAACCCGGCTAACCCTGTTTATTGAAGAGCTTCTGACCGCTAACGGCCTCACCGTGAACAGCCTCGATGCGGTCTCACTGGGAATGGGCCCCGGTTCCTATACAGGCCTCCGGATCGGGACCTCCGTGGGCAAGGGTCTGGGCTACGGCGCCGGACTCCCTTTGATCGGCATCCCGACCCTTCTGGCCCTGGCAGCCGGATTCCTGTCGGCATATCCGGAAACTGAGGGACTTCTTTGTCCCATGCTCGATGCCCGCCGGATGGAGGTTTACACGGCTCTTTATGGTCCCGGCCTTCAGGAAATTTCGCCCGTTGAGGCAAAGATCCTGACCGGAGAATCCTTCCGTGAAGTACTGGAAGCAGGACCGGTATGGTTTTTCGGCAGCGGCAGCCTCAAGGCAGGCGAACTGATCACACACCCCAACGCCCGTTCCGGCGGAGCCTTCCCCCTGTCTGCTGCCTTCCAGACCCGGCTGGCCGAAGCCGCCTGGATAAAAAAAGATTTCCTTGACACCGCCTACTTTGAGCCTCACTACCTGAAGGAGTTTATTGCGACAGTGGCGAGGAACAAGGTGTTGTAAGAAGTTGCCGGTTGGAAGAGGGTTGCCGGTTGCCAGTTGCCGGTTGCCGGTTATTCCGCACGGATGTCATTCCGGTGAAAACCGGAATCCCCTGACAATTGCTCCGAGGCGTGGGATCCTGACTTTCGTCAGAATGACAGTTCTGGCCCAACCGGCAACCGGCAACCGGCAACTGGCAACCAGTAATAATTAGGTATTTCCGCCAATTCAACTATTTTTGTCCCAAATTTTTAACCCCTTTTTATGGCAACTACGGCAGATATCCGAAATGGCATGTGTATTGAATACAACGACGTTCTTTTTGCCATTGTCTCATTCCAGCATGTGAAACCCGGCAAGGGCCCGGCTTTCGTGCGCACCAAGCTGAAAAACATTACCAGCGGAAAAGTGATCGAAGTAACCTTCACTTCCGGTCATAAAATCAATGAAACCCGCGTGGAGCGGAGGCCTTACAACTTTTTGTACAAGGATGACCTCGGATATAATTTCATGCACAAGGAAACATATGAGCAGATCAGCATCGACGGAGATCTCATCAATAACGTAGGACTGCTGAAAGAGGGCGGAGACGTGGAAATGGTTGTCCATGCCGACACCGAAACCGCACTGTATGCCGAACTGGTACCCACCGTGGTAATGGAAATCACATATACCGAACCCGGTGTCCGCGGCGACACCTCCTCCACCTCCTCACAGAAACAGGCAACAATCGAAACCGGAGTCACCATCATGGTTCCGCTGTTCTGCAATATCGGGGATAAGATCAGGATAAATACGGCGGATAACTCTTATATAGAGCGCGTTAAAGAATAAGGCAGAAGGCAGAAGGCAGAAGGCAGAAATTAGTCTTAAGGACTTAAGACTTAAGAAATAGGTTAAGTAACAAGTAAGGGCAGAAGTAGTTTCTGCCCTATTTCTTTTTACTTCTTCCTAATTTCTGCCTTCTGCCTTCTGCCCTCTGCCTTTTGCTCCCAGGTCCATCGCCACCAGTATCGCCATAAACCCCCACACCCCTGCCGAAGCCTTGTCGGTATCCAGGAAATTGTTGAGGATCCCATGGATGAAATAGGTTATCAGGCCCACGAGTACGGCCATGGCAACCATTTTCATTTCCGGATCGGTTTGGGCATGGTAAACCCTGATCCCGGTCAGGATGGAGTAGATCACCAGCAGGAGCATCAGCAGGGCGCCGATAACCCCCATTTCACTCAGCGGTCCCAGGTATTCGGAGTGCGCATTGCCCCCGTCGCCAGCATTGGTGCTGATGATGGTCTTCTGGGAATCCTTCTGGAAAGGTGCATATTGAAACATATAGGTGCCGGGGCCAAAACCCAGCAGCGGCTTCTTCTCCCACATACGGAGCGCCGAGCTCCAACGGTTGAGGCGCTCCAGGTTGGAAGCGTCTGTGGTGATATTGGAGATCGACTGCACATGCTCGGCCAGGTTATCGGATGAATCCTGGTCGTTTCCTTCCATATGCATCAGCATCGATTTCCCAAATGCAAAAAAGCCAATCACCAGCACCACAGCGCCAAGAAGCACCGCTTTTCCGGATATCCGGAAAACAATGACCAGCATCGCGCAAAGGCCCCCGATCAGGCTGATCCACGCGGCGCGTGCATACGAGAACAGAAGCCCGACAAGCAGCAGCGACACCACTATCAGGACAACAGTCTTCATCCATACCTTAAAGGGCGACCGGATCAGGTACCCGGCAGCAATGGGCAGGAACAACGCCATGATGGCGCCGTACAGGGTATGATCGTTGAAAAACGGATCTACGGCGGGATTGGATGCTTTCTGATCAAACAGCCCCAACCCGATATGCTTCATCGTAATAACCACAACTATTGCGGCCAGCGGTATCAGCAGAGTCCAGATGTATCTACGGATGTTAATCGGATTGTCGCGGAAAAACTGAATGGCGATAAAATAAAAAACCGACAGGAACCAGAGCCTCGAAAGAAGGAACTTAAAGGAAACCAACGGCATTGTGGATGTGATCGAAGTAATCACGATCCAGGCCAGCTGCAGGAGTATGATCCGGGTTACGGGGTGGCGGAGCACCTCACGGTCATAGCCGCCATCAATAGCCAGCCGGAAAATAAAAACCAGCATCATGCCCACCAGCAGGGGTTCGGTGGGAAGAAACATGTTGATGTCGAGTCCGATGGAAAACTCTTTCAGGGGAACGGAAAGGGGAACAAAAAAGAGTACGATCCAGAACAGCCATTGAAATCTGTAAACAGCGATCAGGATGATCAGGATACCGGCAGGCAGCAGCGCAAGGTGCATCTTGTCCTTGGTTACCAGCCATGAATGCGCCAATACAAAAGCCAGGCTTACCAGGTAAACCAGGGCTGTTTGTACCCGCTTGTCGCGAAGCAGGTTAAACGGGCTTAGTATTGTTGCGATTTTCGATGACACCGATTACCACCATTGCCATGATAAGTGTAAACAGCACCGACATCAGGACGATCACCGACCGCTTGGGCCAGGCTTTCTTGTCGGAAATGAAAGGGGGTGTAACCACCAGGGAATAGGTAATCTCCTTATTCAATTCCCGATACGCATCATCATATTTTTTCTGGGCCTCGGACGTCTGCACCATATAATTCTCAAGGCTGGCCATCAGCATCTTTGCCTGGGGCGCCTTCTCAGCAATATTCCAGAAATACTTCTCCAGTTCCGCGTTGTTTTTGCCAGATGCCACTGCCTGGAAATAGGCGGCAGAGACTCCTTCACTCTGTCCCTGGGATTCCATAACCCCGTATTCCTGACCCAGGATCGTGAGTTTCCTGGTGATACTGTCAACAGCAACCTTCATGCGCGCCAGTTCCAGGTGCCGGATCTTTACCTCCTCACCGAACTTGATATTATGGAGCGACCGGACCTTCTGGTCGTAAAATTTCCTCAGCGAGTCTACCATTGCGCTGGCATACCGGGGATCGGTATCCAGAACCTCGATTTTGATGGCTTCATTTTCCGTCTTACGGAAGGAAACATGGTCGGCGAATTTTCCGTAAAGAGCGGTCTTGTAATACTTGTAAACCGGGGAGATCTTATAATGATCATCCAGCTTAAAAGCCCGGATCAGCTCATCGCGTATGTCGCCTGAATTCAGGATCTCCAGCATCTGCTCCGTATAACTTTCTTCGGAGTATTCACCAAGATTTACCGGATAGACCACTGCAAAGGACTTGTATTTTGGCTTCAGAAAGGCGGGTGCCGAGAATACCACGGAAATAATTGCGGCAATTACAGCAATGACCCCCAGGTGGTACTTCCATTTGAGCGCCAGCTCCATCAGGGTTTTGTTGTTCAGGTATGGATTCATGGTCATGTTTTTAATTCACGCGTATAAGGTAATACTGTTTTTTTCCTTTTTGCACCAGCAGGAATTTACCGCTGATCAGCCGGGTATCGTTAACGATCTCTTCAGGATCGGATAGTTTGTCCTTGTTCAGGCTCAGTCCCCCGCCCTGAAGCATCCGGCGGGCTTCACCCTTGGAGGGAAAAACCTGTGTGTGCTGGGCAAGCAGGTCAAGCACCGGGATACCGGCTTCGAGATCCGCCCGGCTCAGGTCAAACATCGGAACTCCTTCAAAAACAGCCAGAAGGGTTTTCTCATCGAGTGCGGCCAGCGACTCATGCGTTCCCTTGCCAAAAAGGATATTGGTAGCCTCAATGGCTCCGTTGAGCGCCTCCTGCGAATGCACGATGCGGGTAACTTCTTCTGCCAGTGACCGTTGCAATATTCTCTCATGGGGCGCTTCGTTGTGACGGGCGGTCAGCGCATCGATCTCCTCTTTTGTCAGGAAGGTAAAAATCTTGATATAGCTCATGGCGTCGGCGTCGGCCACATTCAGCCAGAACTGGTAGAAATGGTAGGGGGAGGTTCTCTCCGGATCGAGCCAGACTGTTCCCGACTCTGTTTTTCCGAACTTTCCTCCGTCGGCTTTCGTGATCAGCGGGCTGGTGAGAGCAAACGCCTCGCCGCCGACCTTGCGCCGGATCAGCTCAGTACCGGTGGTTATGTTGCCCCATTGATCGGAGCCTCCCATCTGCAGGGTAATTCCATTATTCTGATAGAGATGCAGAAAATCATAGCCCTGTACCAGCTGGTAGCTGAACTCGGTAAAAGACATCCCCGTATCGAGCCGCTTTTTCACGGAATCCTTGGCGGTCATGTAATTAACGGTGATATGTTTCCCGATATCCCGGATAAAAGCCAGGAACGAGAAATCCTTCATCCAGTCGTAATTATTCACCATGACAGCTGAATTCGCGGTGGTTCCCGAGAAATCGAGAAAATGAGAAAGCTGCTGCTTAATGCATTCCTGGTTATAGCGAAGTGAGGCCTCATCCAGAAGGTTGCGCTCTTCCGACTTGCCCGAGGGATCACCGATCATGCCGGTGGCACCGCCCACAAGCGCATAGGGTTTATGCCCGCATAACTGAAAGTGCTTCAGTAACATAATGCCGACCAGGTTTCCGATATGGAGGGAGTTCGAAGAGGGGTCAAAACCGATATAAGCCGAAGCCATGCCTTTTTGAAGCATCTCTTCGGTGCCTGGCATGATGTCATGGATCAGACCGCGCCAGCGTAATTCATCAACAAAATTCATCCGGAAAATTTTTGGCAAAGATAACTATTTGAGCGGTATGGGCGGTCATCACAACTGCTTAGGCAGCTTATCCTCCTCCTTGCCCGCGTTGCGCAGCTCCTCGAGTTTAAGGAAAGGCAGGAGGGAAGGCACCAGTTCAGACATTGGCTCGTACAGCATGGATTTTTGCTGCACTTTTTCCGGGATTATCCGGTTCCGCTCATCAATGGCATCAAACACCAGCAGGATCACGCTCACAAAGAGGGCCGACTTGAAAATGCCGGCGACGATCCCGGCCACTTTATTGATCCAGTTCATGGCAAGGGACTCAACCAGGTTATTCACCAGCCCTGCCACGATCTGCATGATGATGGTGATGATCAGGAACGTGATAATAAAGGCCACCACCGGCATCAGGGAAAAAGATAGTCCGAACCCTTCGAGCAGGTCGGCCGTCCACCAGGAGAGTTTGATGGCACCCCAGATGCCGAGTATGAGTCCGGCGAGCGACGCTATTTCTCCCACAAAACCATTCTTGTAGCCCGAAGCTACCCCGCCTAGCAATACCAGGATTATAATCAGATCCAACCAGTTCATTTTTAGCGCTGTATAGAGTAATGCCCAAAATTAGGGATTATTTTAGTAATTTTAACCCACCCGGAAAGCTCACCAGCATGCCCATATTAAGCTCCTTTGTTACCTGGCTAGTTACCAAGCGGAAATATCAGATTGATTTTTTCCGCAAGTATCCGGTTGAAGTCCAGAATGATACCCTCAACAACCTGATCAATAAATCCCGTCACACCCTTTTTGGCAGGGATCATGGTTTTAATCATGGCCTCACCTGGGAGCAGTTCAACAACCAGGTGCCGGTGCGGGATTATCCCGCCATCAAGCCCTATATTGACCGGGCCATGAACGGCGAGGCCGATGTAATATGGCCGGGTGAAGTGAAATGGTTTGCCAAATCCTCCGGCACCACCGGCGACAAGAGCAAGTTTATCCCGGTAACCTCTGATAACCTGGAAGAGTGCCACTTCCGCGGCGGAAAGGATACGCTGGCTCTCTGGTTCGCCAATTGCCCCGATTCACGCCTATTCCATGGCAAGAGCCTGGTGGTGGGGGGCAGCCATCAGGTCTCCGACATCAACAACGAAGCCTATTTCGGTGACCTCTCCGCTGTTTTGCTCCAGAACCTGCCCGCCTATGCACATTGGCTCCGGACACCCGATCTGTCTATTGCGCTGATGAATGAGTGGGAGGAGAAACTCGAAAAGATGGCTGAAAACACCATCCGTCAGAATGTGACCAGCCTGGCCGGGGTTCCTTCCTGGACCCTGATCCTCCTTAAAAAGGTTCTGGAACAGACCGGCAAGGATAATATTGCTGATGTTTGGCCCAATCTGGAAGTCTTCATGCATGGCGGCGTCAATTTCGGTCCCTACCGCGAACAGTTCCGCTCGGTTATCCGCTCGGATTCAATGAAATATATGGAGACCTACAACGCCTCCGAGGGTTTTTTCGGCATCCAGGATGATCCCTGCTCCCAGGATATGCTTCTGATGCTTGACTATGGAGTCTTTTTTGAGTTTATCCCGATGAATGAGCTGGGTATGGGAAACGATAAGCCTGTCACCCTCAGGGATGTGGAAACCGGCAGAAACTATGCCATGGTAATCTCAACCAGCGGCGGCCTCTGGCGTTACCTGATCGGCGATACCATCCGGTTCTCGTCGCTCACTCCGGTGAAATTCAGGATTACGGGACGAACCCGACACTTCATCAATGCTTTCGGAGAAGAACTCATCATCGATAACGCGGAGCAGGCCCTTCAGAAAGCCTGTCAGGGTTCAGGCGCCGTCATCACCGAATATACCGCTGCGCCCGTTTACATGGGCGATGGAGCCGGCGCCCGTCACCAGTGGCTGGTCGAGTTCAGCAAGCCTCCTGTAAACCATGAGTTTTTCGCGGAATTGCTCGACAATGCACTTAAGGCTGCCAACTCAGATTATGAGGCCAAACGTTACAAAGGCATTGCACTGCATCCCCCTGAGATCATCCCGTTAAAAACCGGCACCTTCTATATCTGGCTTAAGGAAAAAGGAAAACTGGGCGGACAGCATAAGGTTCCCCGCCTCTCCAATGACCGGGTGATCGCAGATGAGATCCTGCAAATCCAGAAGGCTCAATGAGAAAATTCATGGCGGCCGGGCTTTTCGGGCTGATGCTGGCAATATCCCTGCCGGCACAGGTTTCGTGGGAACCGCGGAAATCGATCGGAGGAGTGAGTGAAGGAATCTCTGCCGATCCTCTCGGAAGGTTCTACAGGGTCAGCAACGGCATGCTGATCAAGTATTCCGGATCCGGCGACTCACTGGCCTCCTGGTCAGACCCCTCAAAAGGCGCCATCACCCGCATCGACGCTACCGATCCTCTCAAGACGATGGTCCTGCAGCAGGATTTTAACCTCATCCGTTTTCTCAGCAACCAGTTGTCCCCCCTGTCGGACCCGATCTCCCTGGATGAGCTTGGGATCACGCATCCCCTGGCGGTTGCAAGCTGCAACCAGGGTGGTTTCTGGATCCTCGACGGCACCTCTCTCCGGTTGCTTCGCTACGACCACCAGCTTGCCCTGGTTTCGGAGTCGGCACCCCTGAACCTCCCTCCATCCTTCGAAAAAAGCCGCCTTCTTCTTTTCGAATCCGGCACCCGCCTCTGGCTGATCATTCCCGGAGCGGAAATCAGGCAGTTCGACGCATTCGGCAACCCGCTCCGCCGCATCCCTGTGGCGGTGGTATCCGCCTCCCCGGCCGGCGAAGAGATACTCCTCACCTACCCCGATAAACTCGTCCTCTTCTCCGATCCCGCCCTGCCCGGGAAAACCCTCCTCGAATGGCCCGGGGCACCGCTGCTTGGGGCGTGCGTGCAAAACAACCAGCTATGGATCCGCACGGCTCAGGAAGTGATCATTTTTTCAAATTAAAATTAGACCTGACAGGTTAGCGGTTTACTTTTTTCCGTACTTTCGGCTTACCCTAAACGCGAAAACTTTTATTATGCATATTGCGATCGCTGGAAATATCGGATCCGGCAAAACCACTCTGACTCGAATACTTAGCAAGCATTACGGCTGGGAAGCACATTATGAGGATGTGGACGACAATCCCTACCTGAATGATTTTTATGCCGATATGCAGCGCTGGTCGTTCAACCTTCAGATCTATTTCCTCAATTCCCGTTTTAACCAGATCCTGGAGATCCGGAAGAAAAGCAAAACGGTGATTCAGGACCGCACCATCTATGAGGATGCCTATATTTTCGCGCCTAACCTCCACTCCATGGGGCTCATGAGCACGCGCGACTTTGAAAATTACTATACCCTGTTCAACCTGATGGCTTCACTGGTGCAGCCGCCCGACCTGATCCTGTACCTGAGGGCATCCGTTCCGACACTCGTCAACCAGATCCAGAAGCGCGGCCGGAAATATGAGAACTCCATTCGTCTTGATTATCTCAAGCGCCTGAACGAACGGTACGAAAGCTGGGTGGAAACCTACCACGATGGCAAGCTGCTGATCGTTGATGCCGATTCCATGGATTTTCTCGGAAACCCCGAAGACATCAGCACCGTGATGGACAAGATCAATGCCGAATTACACGGCCTCTTTTAACCGACAGAAGTCCCCTTTCTGATATAACCTGTTGCATTAAGGGCCTGAAACAATGAGAGTTTCAGGCTTTTTTTATTTTGCCTTTTACAAGCGTCCAGGTATCAGCCCCGATCTTGGGCCCCAATACCTCGATTACGTGCGAGGCCAGCAGGTTGCCCGCCTTTCCGCACTCTTCAAGGGAGAAACCCTCCAGGTACCCGAACAGGAATCCCGAGGCAAACAGGTCGCCGGCTCCCGTGGTGTCCACACAATTCACGCGCAGCCCCGGTATCGCATGCTTCTCGCCCGCTGACTTAACCCAGGCTCCGTCCTTGCCAGTCTTTACAATGGCCAGACTGCACATGGCTCCCAGCTCATCCACGGCTTCTTCCGGTCCCTTGCCCGTAAAGGCCAGCGCTTCCTCCTGGTTGGCAAACACAATGTCCACATATTCGGGCAGCACAGACTTCAGGAACTCCAGGTTCTCCTCAACAACATTATAGCTGGCAAAATCGAGTGCCACCAGACATCCTGCATCTTTGGCAAGCTCCAGCGCACGGCGAATCAAGGCATGATTCTGCATCAGGTACCCCTCTATATAAAAAACGGTCCAGCCTTCAAACATCTCGCGCGTAAGAAAGTCAGGTCCCAGCTCAATGGCAGCCCCAAGGAAGGTTCCGAATGTACGCTCTCCATCCGGAGTGAGAAGTGCATTGGCAAGGCCTGTCGGCTTCTCCGGCCGGTAAAAAACCGGATCTATATGCTTCGATTTCAGGTCATTGATGTAAAATTCGCCCCACTGATCCCTTCCGGCCGAACCGATAAACCCGGTGGCCATGCCCAGCTCCGCCAGACCATGGATCGTATTGGCAGCGGAACCGCCCGAGATCATCGTAACCGGCAGCCCCGATGTGGCTTCCATAATCTCTGCCATCCGCACCTCATCCACCAGCTGCATGCTGCCCTTCGGCAGGCGAAGCTGCTCAAGCAGCTTTTCATCGTTCACCCTGATCAGAACATCTACCAGGGCGTTTCCCATTCCTAAAACTTTCATATTGACGATTTACAATTTACGATTGACGATTTTGCCCCTGCTGTCATTCCTGCGAAAGCAGGAATCCCCGAATTGGGTGTGGGTGTGGGTGTGGGTGTGGGTGTGAAGGGGGATCCCGGCCTTCGCCGGGATGACAAAGGGATGTACTCCGGCGCCAAATGTACCCAGATTTTTGCCGCCAAATGAAATTTCGGCCCGGCTTCCCACCGGAATGGTAACCTCCAGGTCCACGGTTTCTCCCTTTTTCTCCCATTTTACGCGGATTTCACCACGGATGCAGATGTGCGAAACATCGGCCGAAGTGAGGTCGCCCACAGGCTGGGGATTGATGATCAGATCGCGGTATCCTGCCGAACCCGGAGCCTGCCGGATGCCGCCGATCCCGCTGTAGAGCCACTCCATCAGGTGCCCCAGCATCATGTGATTGTTGGAAACCTCCCGCAGCGCTGCCCACGATTCCGTAAGGGCCGTGGCGCCGTGTCTGAGCTGAAATCCATATCCGGGCACATCATCCCGGCAGTTCATTTTCCAGATCACCTCATGGGCGCCTGCCTCCTGCAGGGCCTTGACGAGGTACCGGTAACCCACATCACCGGCGGTGAGCACATACTTATCCTTTTCAACGGTTCGTATCAGGTTTTGAAATACTGCTTTCCGGTCGGCCTCAGGAACCAGTCCCACCACCAAAGGCATGGCATAGGCGGTCTGGCTTCCGGTTGAAATCAGGTGGGTTTCGGGTTCATAGAACTTGCGCAGAAAGGCGGCTTGCACCGAATCCGCCCGCACCGCCAGTGCGGCTCCTTCACCGGTTTTGCCCATCAGTACGGCCATCCGCGACATGAGCTTCAGGTCATAAAACCAGATTGCGGTAGCCGTCAGTGCCCTGGGCGTAAGCTGTGCCTCGCCCATCGGTCCCGGCCCCATGTCGAACCAGTCGCCCAGCCCGTGTGTAAGAATTCCGTCGGCAGCTAATGAATCCAAATAGTCCATGTACCGGTTCATCATCGGCCAGGCTTTTTCCATCGGCCCGATATCCCCGTACCACTCATAAAGGTCCCACGGGATAATCACGGCCGAACTGCCCCACTCGGGCGAGTCCCTGAACCCTCCGGCGAAGGGAACAAATTCGGGGGCGATATCCGGAACCAGCCCGTTATCCAGCTGGGATTCAATCATATCATCAACAATCTTGCCGTATAGATTCCGGATATCATACAGGTAAGCTATTGAGTTGCCAACCAGGTGGGTCTGTTCCAGCCATCCGAGCTTCTCCCGGTGCGGGCAGTCGGTGGTGACGCTGGCCAGGTTGCTCCGGATCGACCAGTCGATCAGGGTATGAATCCGGTTAAAGAGCTCATTGGAACAGGTGAATGATCCGGTAGCCGGTGAACTGTTCCGGGTATGGTGGAACACCACCTCCTCCGCAACCGGCAGACTTTGCGGGTTGGGTTGTCCCTTGGGGACCGCTCCGCTGAGGCCCAGGTAGCGGAACCCGTAATAGGTGAATTGGGGCTTCCAGGTTCGGCTTCCGGATCCATTGGGGGTAATATCGAAATACATCGGACCGCCGGAAGCCCTCTGGTTGATGTTGCCATCGTCATTGATCAGCTCACCGGGAACCAGCCGAAGAGTCTGGCCTGACTGGCCGCTGAAACGGATCTCCGGAATCCCCGATGCGTTCTGCCCGAAATCATATACCCAGGTGGAATCGGCCAGTTGAGTAACCTTGACCGGGCTGAATGACTCCATCGGCCTGAGCGGGTAGTCAGACTCACAAACCATGGACCCGCCCGGACCGGCGACTGTTATTGCATTCCGCCATTGGCTGTCGTCGAATACCGGCTTTTCCCAGCCTTTCTGCTCCTTGCTGAAATCGTAATCCTCACCGCCGTAGATACTGGTAAAAGTGATTGGAGAGGGGGCAGTTTTCCAGCTCTCATCGGAATAAAGGAACTCCTCCGGACCGTTCTCATAACGGATAACCAGGCAGAGGCGCATCATGGGATTGCCCCAGGTGGTGACAAGTTTCCGGTACCTTTCGCGGTTGACATTGAAAAAACCGTTGCCTACCGTGACTCCTATCACATGGTTCCCCTTGCGGAGCTGCGAAGAGACATCGTATCCGTTGTACAAACAGCTCTTCGCATAGTGGGTCCACCCGGGTGCCAGGAACCGGTCGTCCGGTGAAACTCCGTCGAGGGTTAGGGTATAGTGTCCCAAGCCCGATACAAAGAGCATGGCTTCCGCAACCTTCCGCTCCACGGTGAATTCCTTCCGAAACTGCGGGATTACGGGCCGCTGCAGGGCCAGGTTCCCCAGGTTGTTGCCGGAACCGTGGACACCCGGGACCAGCCGGAGCGAGTCGGGCAGGGCCTCATACCCGATCCATCGGGCCGGGCTCCATTCCTTATCGGGCAAACCGGTTACGAACCGCGCCTTCCGGCTCCAGGCGGAGGGGTTTCCATCCTGATCCCAAACCCTCACCTGCCACTCATAAGCCAGGGCAGGCCAGAGCTCCGGGCCGGAATAGGATACCCAGATCTGTTCCGGGCTAGACTGTTTGCCGGAGCTCCAGACAAGGGAAGATTGTTGCCGGTTGCCGGTTGCCGGTTGCCAGTTAAAAGCGGTGGTGAGGCGGATTTCGTAAAAGGAGGGTACTGAGGGATTTTGACTGTTTTTCAGGGTCCACCGGAAAAGGGGGTTGCCTTCGATGCCGACCGGGTCGATGCGGTTGTTGCACCAGAGCTGGTCTATCTTAAGGGAGGCTGAACGGTTGCAGCCACCGATCAGGATTGCCAGTGAAAGGCAAAAGAATAGGGATAACGGCCGGTTTTGCATAGTTTTGGGTTTAAATCCCGAATGTATGACAATCGAGAATATCATCAATTCCGTCGGTGTTTTTCTGATCTTGCTGGCCTTCTTTCTGTTGACGACCGGCAAAATGAAGCCCGATAACCGCCTCTACCTCCTGATGAATCTTTTCGGCGCCTGCCTTGCCTGCATCGGCTCCTGGCTGATCCACGCCATCCCTTTTGTCATCCTCGAAGGCACCTGGGCGTGTGTTGCCCTGTTCGGACTGGTAAAACGGAGATAGTTGCCCGTTGCCCGTTGCCGGTTGCCGGTTGCCAGTTACCGGTTGCCGGTTGCCGGTTGCCAGTTGCCGGTTATCGCCAGAGCTATCTTTCATTATAACCAGGAACTCCCTCACCATCCCTCACCATCCCTCACCATCCCTCACCATGCCTCACAACTCCTCACAACTCCTCACACCCTCTTCATCCACTTCGGTATCGCATTACCCAGTATCAGCCCCACACAAATAATTATGACCAGTGTGAGAATGAGATTGATCAACCCGGGAACTAAAGTGGCCTGAACCTGCACCTGTGGCCAGTAAATATTGGTGATATTCATGAACGCTGCGGTGAGGGTGGTCACTCCCACGAATGTCATCGGGACAATGGTGACCCATGCATATTTCCTCCTCCCGCGGTTGATCAGATAGGAGGTACCAATGGCCAGGGCAATGGTTGCCAGCAGCTGGTTGGCCGTGCCGAACATGGGCCATATGGTTGAAACGGTTCCGGTATAGATGAAATAGCCCCATGCAAATACGATGATGGCGCTGGTTAACAGGTTGCCCGGAAGCCAGTTGGTTCGGCCGAGCGGTTTATAAAATTTGCCCAGGGTATCCTGAAGCACATAACGGGCGATCCGGGTGCCGGCATCGATGGTGGTGAGGATAAAGAGAGCCTCAAACATGATGGCGAAATGATACCAGTAGCTCATCAGGTGCTTAAGGCCCGGTATTGAGCTGAAGATGTATGCCATCCCCACACCCAGAGACACTGCGCCCCCGGTACGCCCGATAATTGTCTCTCCCACTTCGGCTGAAAGCTCCTCTATGTTGCTCTCTGTGAATCCCATTTCATGCAGCTGTGGAAGTATGGCCTGAAATTTCTCAACCGGAACATTTATCTGGAAATAGTCGAGCGGGAGCAAACTGGTTGCAGCGATCAGTGCAAGAATACTGACCACCCCCTCGGTAAGCATCGAACCCACGGCGATGGTCTTGATATGCGATTCTTTCATGATCATTTTCGGGGTGGTTCCGGAGCTGACCAATGCATGGAAGCCCGATATGGCCCCACAGGCGATGGTAATGAACAGGTACGGGTATACTTTCCCTGGGATGATCGGACCGCCACCATGGATGAACTGGGTAAATCCGGGCATTCTTATTTCCGGACCCACAATCATCACCCCGACGGCCAGGAGCAGGATAACGGTGATCTTCATGATCGAGCTGAGGTAATCACGCGGGGTAAGCAGGAGCCAGACCGGCAGCACGGAAGCCAGGAATCCGTATCCGCAAAGCAGCAGGGTGAGCGTTTTCCGGTCGAAGGTAAACCAGTGTGCAATGGAAGAATCCGGGATATATTTTCCGTAAATTACTGCGGCCGTTAGCATGATCACCCCAAAAATAGTGGCCTCCATTGTTTTTCCGGGCCTGATCTTGTACATCCAGAGGCCCATGATCAGTGCAATCGGGATGGTTGCTGCGATGGTGAAGGTTCCCCAGGAACTCTCGGACAGTGCATTAATCACAACCATACCCAAACCGGCAAGGGCGACCACCAGAATCACCAGGATTGCCAAGGATGCGGTTCCGCCGGCAACTTTGTTAATTTCAAGTTTGGCGATCTCGGCCAGTGATTTTCCGTCATGTTCCACCGAGGCGGTGAGAATGATCAGGTCATGAACCGCGCCGGCCATCACGGCACCCACCAGCATCCAGATAAAACCTGGAAAGAACCCGAACTGGGCAGCCAGCACCGGCCCTACCAGCGGCCCTGCCCCTGCAATCGCAGCAAAATGATGACCAAACAGGACCCATTTGCTCGTTGGAATGAAGTTCTGTCCGTCATTTAACCGGCCCGACGGAGTGATCCTTTCATCGTTGGTTACAGCCACCTTGGCGGCCACAAAGGCAAAATAAAACCGGTATGCAAGCGCAAACAGGGCGATGGCCCCTACTAAGAATGGTACTGCGTTCATAACAGGGTGGGGTAAGTACTAATGGAGGCTAAACTTAAAAAAAATAATAATAGGTCGCTGCGCTCCTAATAGGCGCTACGCGCTAATAGAGCCATTATGTAAAGTTCTGTTAGGGCGAAGCCCCTGTTAGCGGAGCGATAGCGGAGCCTGTTATATGATATGAGGATTATTGGCTCCATTTTTGTGCGAATCAGGATGTTTTGTAAAATGCAAAAGTGTTGGTAATTTTAAGAATCCCCCTGGGCTTTACTGTTGCATAATTTCATTTTATAATGAAAGTCCGGTTTGCATTGATTCTGGTTATGGTCTTATTGGGAGCCACAACTGCCTGTCCCCAGGAGAAAGGATTGTTTGTTTCCGGCTATGTGTTTGACAGCAAGAACAATGCAGCTCTTTCAAATGTAAACATCTACGTTACCGGAACCCCATCAGGGGCTGCCACCAATCAAAATGGCTATTTTATGATCCGGATCAGAAAATTTCCGGTTCTGCTCTATTTCAGTTATGTGGGGTATGAAACAAAACCGGTTACCGTAGCTGCACCCTCCGCTGCAGGCATCAAGGTCTATCTGACGGAGGAGGTGAGAGAGTTAGGGGAGGTCACCATAACGGGAAATCGGATCATGAAACTGGTCAGAGGCGACACTCTGAACATCGTTGACTATGAAATCGCAGGAAATCTGGTCCTGATGATTGCCAATCCTTACAAACAGGCAAACGAACAGCGATTGTACGCCGCCAAGCAGTCGGGTGAGATTCTCAGCAGCTGCAAAATTCCGAAAGCAGGAAGAAAGGTCGAAGATCCCGAATTGCTGGCCATAGGAAAAACAAAGTACCTCTTCAAGGATTGCTACGGAGAGGTTCAGCTGATCACGCAGGATACCGTGTGGCAGATTCTGTATACAAACACCAGGCTCTATCTGATTTATCCAACCCCCTACAAAGACTTCTTTGAACTCCTCTATCCCGTCAAGGCAGAGATCGATGGAAAAATTATCTATCAGGATATCAGCTTATTCCAGAACTCGACTTACATGGCTGAACAGGGTGCAACCGAACCCCTTCTTCTGAAAATTGTTTTTGATCCGTATGGGGATTACCGCTATGTCACTCCGATTTTTTTTGCTGACGGCCTGACTGACGGGAGTCAGTATGCCGTGAAAGGAAGCTACGAAAGGAGCGTCGCTGCACCGGTGATCCGGCGGCAAAGTGATTTTATCATTATAGATTTCTTCGGCAACACCATGGACTTCTTCAATTCCGATGGAGAGTGCTTCCGAAGCGTTCCGATCCGGTTTCATCTGAGAGAGTACCATGAATTTATATTCTGGACACGGTTTGATCTCGATATGCGTAATTTCACCCAAAAGGTTTATTATGATTCAGGAGCCAACCGGATCTGGACCCTGTGGAAGCCCAAACCCGGCAATCGGCTTGTTCTCAAGGAGATTAATCCCGATACCGGGCAGGTGGTAGCGCTTGCTGACATACCGGAATATGCAAACGTCGAGAAAATCCATATACACAACAATATTGTCTACTTTCTCTATACGGAAAAGAGCTATCCCTTCAATCGCAGCCTTTATCGGATGACGATTTGAAGACCGAGAGACCATTAGAAGACCGAGAGACCGAGAGACCAAGAGACCAAAAGCCGGTCTCTAAGTCCCTTGGTCTCTTAGTCTCTAGGTCTCTAACTCTCTAGGTCTCTAACTCTCTAGGTCTCTAACTCTCTAGGTCTCTAAGTCTTCCCCTAAAGTACCCCAATCCGCCCCACAACGTCCGTACTCAACGGCCCGGTAGTGATCCTCAGCACGCCGCCCCGGTCATTCGCATCAAACGACCAGCTCCCTTCCGTTCTGGCCCCCCTATGCCCGTATGCCCTCATGCCCTTAAGCCCTTTTTGTGCAATGTAAGCGCCATTGACACTGACACTCTCCGGCACAAAGTCCGTATGAATTTCGAGTATGTAAACCCGCTGCTTCAGGCGTCCTTTATAATCACCTTTCGCGGTGCCCAGGCTGATTTCCATGGGGCCGTTGCCGTTTGCCGGTGCGCTGACTTCAAACTTTGTGGTGGCAAAAACGCCTTTCCTGTGCTCCCGGGTGAGGCCGTCATCTTCATACAGTTCATACTCCGATTTTCCGGACGGATAAATATCGAGTGTAAGCGTATCGGTTGGCCGCTCCCAGTCGTAATCCATCTGCTGGTACATCGGGATAATGGCTCCCTTGCGTATGAAGAGCGGCAGTTTATCCAGCGGTGCAGGATAGTTGCTGATCCATTGTTTACCCTGATATTCAGTCCCGTCCCAGTAATCAATCCAGGTTCCGTTTGGGAAATAGATGCTGTCGCGTTTGGCTTCCGACTTATAGACCGGGGCGACCAGCACATCCTTGCCGAGGAGGTATTCATACTGAGTGAGTGAGCCCAGGGTTACCGGATCATCGGGATATTCCAGCACCAGTCCGCGGACAGCGGGAACACCCGTTTGATAGGCTTCGGCGCAATGGGTGTACATATAAGGGGTCCAGCGCTGTTTCAGCTGGAGGTATTTCCGGTTGATGGAGGTGTAGGGTTCCCCGAAGAGCCAGGGCTGTTTGTCCTTGATTTTGTTTTTGTTATTGGTTGCCCAGCCGCTCATGCCCATCAGGACGGGGGTAAAGCATTTCCACTGCAGGTCGCGGGTATAGGTGGAATCGCTTCCGCCGAAGATCCCGTCCACATCGCCAGTAGCGCTGTTCTGGGCCGAAAGGCCGCAGCCGATCAGGGTAGGGATGTGCCAGCGGATGTAATTCCAGCTGCCGCTCTGGTCGCCGGTCCAGACCACCGAGTGGCGTTGCGTTCCGGCCCAGCCGCATACCGACCACACGAATCCGCGTGCATCGCTGGCGTTCTCGATGCCTTCATACGCAGCCTTCACGCCGTCGATGGCAAACTTGTACCCGTCGCCCACCCAGGCCACGTCGAGCTTGCAGAGCCGGCTGCCGAGCTCGCCCACTTCGCGGGCGATCTTCTCAACTCCGTTCTCTGTCCAGAGACCGGTCATGAATCCGCGCTTGTAGAGCTCTTTTACCACCGAATCCAGTTTTGTGTATCCGCAGCCATACCCGTCGTTCGGCAGAATCCAGCCGCGGGGCATATCGTGCCTGATATATTCGTCGGCAATAATGCTGATAACGTCCGGAGTGGTTCCGCCGAAACCGGTTCCCGTGCTGCCCACCGTCTTAATATCGGCTTTGGCTCCCCGGTTATAGCAGTTGGCATCGCCCATGCTGAGCGCCCAGCGGGGCATCAGGAAAGGCCGGCCGGTGATGTCGGTGTAATCACCCAGGATATCCTTGAGTCCGTTCCCGGCAAAGAAATAGCAGTCGAACCGGGCTTCGTTGTGGATCAGCTTAACGGTATCGCCGAAGTCATAAGCTCCTGATGCATAGGTATTTCTCAGTGCACCGTATCCGTTTGTGCTCATAAAGAACGGAGCCGGGTTGGGGCCGCCGCCATCTTCCCAGTTATAATCGATGGTCAGTTTGATGGTTTTATCCCGATGGGAGAAGCGTCCGTTCTGCATCCCGCCGCCGTAGAAATATTCCTGCGGGCTGCGCTTCAGGTACTGGATCGTCTGTTTTCCATAGGTCATCCCACGGGCCTCTTCCCATATCAGGGTAGAATTATCGGATTTATACAGGGCAAACCGGAGGGGTTGCTTGTACGCCCGGAGAGCAATATCCTGAGTGGTGAACAGGTAATAGGAGCCCTTGTCGGCTGATTTAACCTCTACTTGCTCACCGGGCTTATTAATTACCAGATCATTACCGGCCGGATCGGTGAAATCGCCATCGTAGGCCATCCACATGCGGAAGATGTCGTTTCTGACAAATTCCAGTTTCAGGCTCGCATTTCCGCAGGCGAAAAGGAACGCGTTCCTCCCGGGTGTGAATGCTGAGATATTGCCCAAAGAATAGGCGCCCGAGTAGAGCATGGCCGGAATGGAGTCATTTGAAACCCGCTGGTCGCCGGGCAGGTTGGCCACAAAAGTGATCTTATGTATCCCGAAATCCGTCAGGTCGATATCAGGAAATTCCACGGCAACAGTATCAATGATTCGGACCGGGTTTTTGGCATCGGCAGGCACCAGCACCCTGATCGGTTCACGCTTGTCGATGGTCAGCGTGCATTCAAAGGGCGCCTTGATATCATTGGAACTGAGGTTAATGATCTGAAATACAAGCTTTTCAGATTTAGTAAACTGATTTCCTGTCTCCTGGTGGGATATCATTTTGTAGGCAAGAATATCGGCATCAAAGGCCTCGGCCAGTTCGATATCGTCGACCATCCAGTACCAGTTATAGTACCCTTTCCAGTAGAACCGCAGGTAAACGGTTTTTTGCAGGGCTGCCGTGCGGGTGATGTTCAGTTCGACATTCATCGGATTGGGGCAATCCTCCCCCGGTCCGATCTCGTTTTTCACATCGTACCGGGTCCAATCCTTGCCATTGGTGCTCACCTCCAGGAACAATCCCGATCCCGGCTGGGCATCCCGGCGGTTCCAGAAGAAATTCTGCTGGAATTTCAGCACCACTGAGCGATGCTTTGAGCAGTCGATCGCGGTGGTCTGTATCGTGCTTCCCGGAATAACCTTGGCGCGTCCCCAGGCCCGGGCATTCTTGTCGGTCCGAACGCCCTGTGCAATCTGCAGATGATATCCGCGGCTGGCCGATGCGATCGGCGGGGCCTGGTGGGTCCGCCCGAAGGAGCCCGGGAAAGGTTGATCGGTGACGAACCACGCAGCGCTGCTGTCGTTGTCGGTTGCCACGACCCAGCCGGCCGGAATCTTGCCGCTGCTGAAATCCTCTTTCCAGAAAGTTTTGGTGGTCGGTTTTTGTGCAAAAGTGAAAGCTGCACAAAAAATCAGGACCGCGCCAATGGCCGTTCCGCGAATGGTGTTGGTTTTCATACTTGTTTCTTTAGACCTGTCAGGTTTATAAACCTGACAGGTAATTAATTACCAATTTGTCTATCCTAATTCATTAATTACCTGTCACTTATTCTTCAAAGAAAGTTGATTTCTTTAAGACTAACTTCCTAACTCTTTCATTCTCTGCTGCAAACATAAGTTACCTGTCAGATAATAATATGAATTCTGTCAGGTCATCAAGTTGATTACAATTAACTCGTTCATTACATGTGTCTTATACGAGTCTTGTCTTTAAAAAAATTCAACCAACAAGGCATTAGCTTATTTACAACACATAACCATTCCGCATGAATAACCTGTCAGGTTTAAAAACCTGACAGGTCTATAGATTCGGCAATCCTCCGGTACCCCTCTCCATTTGGATGCAATCCGTCGGTAAAGTAGATTTCGCTAATTTTCCCCTCAGCATTCAACAAAGAGGCCCCCGGATCTGCGTACCTGATATTCATGCCGCCTGCGAGGCGTGCATATTTCAGGTTCAATCCCTTCACCCTTTCTTCGCCCTGCCTCCTCGGGTAAAGGCCCAGCAGCAGGATGTCGGCTTTTGGCTGCCGCACCCGGATCGCGCGAAGCACCAATTCCATCCCTTCCAATATCTCCTCATCGGTATTCAGATGCAGGTTGTTGGTTCCGATATTGACGATCACCCGTTCAGCCTGAAATCCATCCAGCTCATCATGATAGATCCTCCAGAGCACATTCTCGATGCGATCCCAGCCAAACCCAAAGTTTCTCGCGCCCAGCGGTTCGAGCACCTTTTTCCATGAATCTTCACCCCGATGAAGCGGATGCACCGGCTCGCCGCCCCAGTAATGGGTGATCGAGTTTCCGATAAACACCGTCCGTGGCCCTTTGGCGGCATTCATCGACAGCAGGGTCTCGTGACGGGCTTCCCAGTCGTACATGCCCGGCTCCCGGTACTGCGTGCAGGGATGGGTTGTGGATGCGCTGCCAACCGGCTGGACGAGAATCTCCCGGATGCTCTTTTCATAGGCATCGGCATATTGCTGCATGCCCAGATCCGAGGGGTGCGTCCCGTCGGTCATGGCATCCAGGGTTAGCCCGATTTCTTCTTTAGTCAACAGGTAAATATTCTGCACCCCGGCTCCCTTCAACTGCGCAAACGCCTGATGATTAGCCTGGTTGGTTTCAGTGTAATCTTTTAACCTGATAGGGTTCAGCGACCCATCGGTGTACCCCGAATGATCCACGATCAGGATCGGGGTTGATGGCCTGATCTTCCGGATCTGGTCCACGGCGGCAACCGTTCTCCGGATTACCTCCTCGCGCGGAAAATCTTTCGGGTTCCAAAGGTTCGGCAGACAATCCAGCACATACAGCCTGGCATCAATCTCGGTGATCAGGCTTAAAACCTCGGGCTCAAGCTGACCATTGCCCGAAAAACCGAGGTTGATCAGCGGCCGGTCGAGCTTGCGGCCCAGAATATTGACCCAGGCCATACCCGGCCGGCTGGCGCAGGCTCCATGCATGATGCTTGTGCCGTAGGTGACAACCGGCTTCTCTCGGCGCACCGGCATCGGGGTGAACAGGGAACTGTCGGCCACACCGATTTCCATCCATTTGACCGTATTATACAGCGGCAGGTAGAGCCTGTATTCCCGGCCCATTTTGTGATACCCGTCATTCGGCCGCAGCCCGTTGAACTGGTAAACCACAGTGTCTTTGAATGAGTTGCGGCTGTTGGTCCAAAGCCACTCCCCGTCGGAATTCTTCGCGTAGAGGTCCATCCCGCTCACCCCGGTCGAGGGCATGTGCGGCATGTTCATCGGGCCCGCAACCTGATACCTGACCACAATGCGCTCTGCATTGCTACGGAAGCGGATCATCAGGCCCGATGAGTTCCTCGACAGGTTCCAGACTGCAGGCCTGACAGTTTTTTCGGCCCGGGCGGGAAGACGGTCATAGGAAGCAGCCAGTTCCCCTGGCCAGCCCTGACCTTCAATCACCCAGATCTCACTAACTGCCGGGTTCCACCATTTTATTTTTTCCTGAGCCTGCTGCGCCGTAACCACCTGATATCCTGCAACCAGCAGAATTATCAGAACCCATCCGGATTTCTTCATCCTAACACATTTATACACTGTTATTTCCCGATAGCTATCAGGTACTTCATCGTCCTGAAAAAGATCAGGTTATCGGTAATCCCGGCCGTCGTCATGCAGATATCCCCAAGCGGATTGGTGGAAATAAGGCCAAACTCCGGTCCTGTTTTAACCACATAAACCGTTCCCTCATCATCGGAAATATAGATCTTTCCATCGGAAGCAACCGGTGATCCTGTGAAGCTTTTCATCTGTCCCAGCTTGTTTTTATAGACTTCCTTTCCGCTTGCCGCTTCATAGCAGACCACTGTCCCATTCCATCCAAAATTATATAAATACTTGTCATACAACAACATTGTGGCCATATAGGAGCCCCCTTTGGGAACGGTCCAGGCCACAAATTCATTGGAGGTTTCCATGTCTTTCAACGTCAGGTCACCGGCAGCCTCCTTTTTCACGGCCATAACCGGCGAGGATACCCCGTGGGCGCTGTTGAAGAAAAGCAGGTCACTCCCAACCAGTGGAGTCGGGATCGGGATATCCCCGCCGCCCGACATGCTCCAGATTTTCGCGCCGGTTTTGAAATCATAGGCGGCTCGCTCCTTGTAGCCGTTCAATACCACCCGGTCCAGCCCCTTATCCCGATAAATATTCGGGGTGCACCAGCCGGGGTACTCATTCCGGGCCGTCCGCCAGAGCTCCCTGCCCGTTTCGGCATCAAAGGCTGCCACAAAGGAATTCTCCAGAACATCGCACTGAATGATCACCACGCCCTGATGCAGGATGGGGGAGCTGGCAAATTCCCACTCTGCCTGCTCCATATAGAAGAAGCACGACTTGAGCTTGCCGAAACCGGTTTTCCAGAGGAGGTTTCCCTTCATGTCGTAGCAATAGAGGCCCTCCGATCCGAAAAACGCAACGACATGTTTACCGTCGGTGGCCACCGACGTGTTGGCATGCGTGGATTTCGGATGACGCTTGACCATCGGGATACCTTTGCAGGCAGTCTGTTCCCAGACCAGCTTTCCGGAATTTTTATCATAACAGTAAACCTTCCACTCATGCTCCGTGGAATCATTCACCGGTATCACATCCCCATAAATCCCCGTCTTTAACCCGGTTTTATCCTGTTCGCCAATCGCGGTGGTCAGAAAAAGATTATCCCCCCAGATCACCGGACAGGATAGTCCCAGTCCGGGAACCTCAACTTTCCATCTCACGTTTTCGCCATCCGGAACATTCCAGCTCTCCGGAAGGTTCGCGTTATCCAGAATACCGCTGGCCAATACCCCGCGGTACTGCGGCCACTGCCTTTCTGGCTTCACCGGTTCCTGGCTGAAACCCGGAGTTACCAACAGACCTGCCGCAAAAACCAACATCCATTTTGATATTTTCATTTTTTATGGTTTATGTTAACGAGGTGTTTATGACAACACGGGCGCACACCGTGCGCCCCTACGGGCACATTGATTTGGTCAACACGGGCGAGCGCAGCTCGCCCCTACGGGTACGACTGGTACCGCCAACACGGGCGAGCGCAGCTCGCCCCTACGGGTACTTACCTTGCGTTCCAACTCTCAATGTCCGAACGCTGGTTCTTTACGCATTGGGCAAGCTCATTCAACTGAATATCCTCTTCACTTTCAGGAACTATGGTAATTCCATGCGGAGCCGGCCGGGTATTTTCGTCCACATGAATATAGGTTACAAAACCGCTGACCAGATTATTGTTATCGTTCATTTTGGTTACGGTGATATAGGCCATCAGGCTGCTGCGGCCGGTGCAGATAATCTTGGAAGCAAATTTCAGCACCTCGCCCGGTTTCACCGGAGCCGAAAAGTACATTCCGTGGATCTGCAGGCAAACCACATACTTGGGATTGATCAGGTTGGCAGCCGCTACAAATCCGGCTTCCACAAACCATTCAGCCGTACGCCCGGCAAACAGCGTTCCGTGATGATTCAGGTCTTCGCCCTTTACCAGGCGCATCGATACAGCCTCGAAAGGCTTGATATTTCTGGGTTCCATTTACTAAGATTTCGTGTGGGGCAAAGGTAGGGAATAATGGGGCATAAGGGCACAAGGGCATAAGGGCATAAGGGCACAAGGGCATAAGGGCATGGGGGCATGGGGGCATAAGGGGCTTCGGAGAGATCAGTAACCCCGGCGTTTAGGCCGGGGGTAACTACCGCAAAATCCCACTTGTCAAATTCTCGCATCCCGTCTCCGTAATCAGCACGGTATTCTCCACGCGAACCCCGAGGTTTTCACCCGGAAAGGTGGCAAACACATCGCAGGCAAACACCATTCCGGCTTTCAGGGGAATATTCTTGGGAACATCCCGGCCACCGCAATCATGTGTGGCTAACCCAACGGAATGGGTAATCCCGCCCTCCTTAAAAAACCGCAGCCGTGTAAAGGCATCGCTTTCAACGTTGTATCCTTTGCTGATGAGCAGTTCCTTCACTTTTGCCCCTACCTCATACCCGGTAATGCCCGGTTTGTAAAACTCCAGGCAGGCGAGGCTCACCGCCTTGCAGGCTTCATAGATCTCTTTCTGCCTGGGCGTGAATTTCCCGTTCACCGGAAAGGAGATTGAAATATCCGTATCATAATCCTCCCACGCCGGACCGGCATCCACCACAAGAAAGTCGCCGTCGGTGAGAAGCCGGTTGTGCTGTGCATAGTGCAGGTATTCATGGTTTTCGGCCGAACTGATGATCACATCGAAGGCCATCTCCTTGACGCCCTTGCGTTTGCACTCATATTCAAACAAGGAACTCAGCTCATATTCATACATGCCGGGTTTTGCCGCCTTCATTACAGCGTTCATGGCCTCCGCTCCGATCCTCCCGGCAATCCGCATTTTTTCAATCTCGGCCGGACTCTTGATCATCCGGAGATCCCATATCATCTGGGAACAGTCTTTCACCTCGGCTCCCGCAAATTTTTCCTTCAGGACTTTCGCAAACTGCTGCTCCCGGTTGAGCCGCCCGTCCCATTCGCTGCGCGTGGAAATATCGGAATTAAACTCCTCGGCGGTAAAAGGAGTATAGAGGATTCCTCCCCGACTGATCCGCTCAGCCAATACCGGTGCAAACTGATCGGCCTTGTACCAGAATTCAACGCCTGTGACCTCCTTTGGCCGGGTGGCCAGCTCCGGGCTAAGCCCTTCCCCCTTGAGGTAGCCCTCGCTGGTGGTGTAAAACAGGTGGCTTGCCTTATTCTGCCCGTCGATGATGAGTATTGCATTGGGCACCTTCACCCCGCAGAGGTAAAGAAAATCGAGGTTCGGCTTCTCCCCGGTGGAATTCCGGATAATCGCAATTCCATCCGGTATTTTGTCCATCAGTTTCTGCCTTCTCGCAGCATATTCCGATTTCTCAAATCCCAGCGGGCCGGCCATCAATACTGATCCTCCCAGCCCTAAAACAAGCATTAGTCCTTTTATTTTCATTGTATTCTGATTTGTTTCGCGGCATCCACCATACCCAGAAAACCCTCGACCGGAATGTATCCGGCAATTGAATTCCCGGAACCTAACCCGAAACCCCGGGCCATGGACCGGTACATCATCCCCTTCTCAAAAACTTCCCGCTTCACTTCATCATAGGAGTTCAGGCAGAGAATATTCACATCGATCCCGCCGAACAGCCCGATGCGGTCGCCATACAGCTCAATCCATCGCTCAAAGGGCGCGATGGCATCCTCGTTCGAGTGCTTGGCGTCGATTCCGAGGGCAATGATGTCCTCCATCACATCAAAAATGCAACCGCAGCTGTGCAGCAGGAATTTCTTGCCGGCCCCGTGAACCGTATCGATCACCCGCTTGTACTGGGGCAGGATATGGTTCCGGATCGTATCGGGCTCAAGCAGGGTTGAGGATTTGAACCCGAGGTCGTCGCCCATCCGGCAGAAAACAAAAAGATCGCCGTATCGCCGCAGCATTTCGGACCAAAGCTCCACATACAGGTCACCAATCCTGATAAACAGGTCGGCAAAAAGATCCGGATCCAGGTATTGCATCACGGCCAGGTTCTCAAATCCGACCAGGTCCTCGCTCGATTCAAAGATTCCGTAGCCGCATCCGCCGTATGCCTTCATACCCGCGGGCATGGTTTTCCGGATCGCCTCCAGATGCGGAGTGTAGGTCCGCCAGAAGATCTCCACAACCTTTTCCCATGGATATTTCTCAAAATCTTCGCGGGTCTGTATCGGCCCGGGCATGCCCCCGAGAATGGCTCCATGCCCCGGGTATATCTCACAAATGGCTGCCTCATAGGAGAAGGCATCGAAAGTCATCTCCCGCCAGAACCCGGTAACCGTCCGGTAGTACTCTTCCAAGCCGGCTCCCGACAACCCGTCGGCGCAAAGCTCTTGCCCGATCACCTTTGAAATGAATGGCGGATCGATGTTGTGCTCATACAATGGCAGCCGCTCCGGCCGGCGGTTAAACAGTACCTGGAGGATGTTATGGTAGTTGGGGGTGAAATTCATGGGTGCGGGGGATCAGTTGTTGGGAATAGGGCTCTCCGACGGTGTCATTCCTGCGGAAGCAGGAATCCCCAGCCTCGGAGCACAAGTCAGGAGATTCCGGCCTTCGCCGGAATGACAGTTCTGGCGACCTGATACCCGAAACCTGATACCCGATACCCGATACCCGTTCAATATCTTCCATGCTCGTCAATCGCGTCAAACATCGCCAGAACATTCTCGGTCGGCGTCTCCGGCAGGAGGAAATCATGGCTGGCGCCGGCAACAAATCCGCCGCCGGGTTTCATGATATCCAGGGTTCTGCGGGTCTCCTCTTTAACATACTCCGGGGTTCCCTCAATCACAACAAACTGCGAATCGATGCAGCCGTTAAACAGCAGTTTCTCTCCGAAATCCTTTTTTAACCCGTTCAGCTCCATCCCGTAACAGGAAGGTTGTATCGCGTGCACACCGTCAATCCCCGCTTCGATGATCTGCGGCATCAGTTCCCGGAACCCGCCGCAGCAATGGAGCAGCACCTTGCTGCCGTATGCATGTCCGAGATCAGCCATTTTCTTGAATTTGCCAGACAGATACTCGCCAAACAGGTCGGTTCCGATAAGAGAGCCGTTATTGCTGCCTAAATCATTGCCAATAAAGAAGATATCAATCAGATCTCCCACCTCGGCAAAGATCCTCTCATTAACGGCATAATAGTAATTGAACACCTGATCATACAATTCGTGGGCCCACTCCGGCTCGGTATACATCCGGATAAAAAGGTTTTCCATCCCCGCCATGTCGATCACATCATGCCAGAACGGCGACCAATCCCCGCCCAGGATGGCATATTCTTCCCTGAACCCAGAATTCCGAACCCTCAACCCCGAAATATCAACCCGGTTCGGATCCGGCCACGGGAATTCCCTGATCTGCCCGATCGTTGCATCGGCCAGCGGATGCGCGAGGGCCATGCCGTAACCCACCCCGCCGCGCGCAATCCCGAATGGTGCTTCTTCCTGTCCGTTTATCCCGATATAGGGTGCGGTGATCCGGCGGAAATCGTCGCCGAACCGGATGCTGAGCCCTTCGTCATCAACCTGTAAAGCCTGACAGGCTTTCTCCCGGAAACCGGGGGAGGCACCGCACCAGCGCGGTACTTTATCCGGTTCCCGATGGTCAAAGGTGACCATAACACGCTCCTTTGAATTCATAAGTCTGGTTTTCATCCGAAAGATAGCCTTTTCACGCTTTAAAAAGATTCACTAATTTCACCTCCTCAACAACCAATCCTCCTTATGCGAAAGAGATTTTTACTCATTATCCTGTCCGGACTGTTTTTCACCCTGGCTTCTGCACAAAATCAGAATGCAGCCCGGTTTCATTTTATGAAAAACTACCGCGGCGATGGTATGCTGGCATACAACTTCTTCACCGGTCCCGATGCCGCTGATTTTCAGACTTCAATTAAAGGCTTCGGTTCCGGACTGATTGACTATTTCGGCACCCGGTACTCAATTGATGTGGTTAACTATGGAAATGAAAAGATCTACCTGAGCCTGGGTGCAGGATTGTCTGTAATGAAATACCGCCTCTCGGATCACCTGGTTTTTGTTAATCCCGGTAATGGAATGCCTGTTCAGTATTTTACCGATCCTGATGTGACACACGATTATCAGGATACATTTTTCGGATGGGGCAAAAGCAAGATCGTCACCGTTGGCGCCTATTTCCCTCTGGATGTGAATATCGCGATCGGAAAATCAATGATATTCTCAGCCGGTGCCTATGCCGACCTGAATCTCTCGGCACGGTACAAAATGAAATACAAGGTTGGCGAAGATCAGATAAAGGAGCTGATCCGTTCAGAAGAATTCCGCGATTTTAATATCAATCCTTTTAAATATGGGGTTACGGCCGGCCTTTTCTTTAAAAAACTGAAGCGCGGGATCTCCTGCACCTACTCCCTGGCACCCTTCTTCACCCCCGGCGGCGGGCCCGAACTCCACGAAACCCGCGTCACCGCCTCATTTGCTATCGTCGACCTGAAAGAGGCTGCCTCAAGAGCACGCAAACAAAACGAGGAATAACAATGAAAACAATTATCCCGATCATTTTCACAGCTTTAATCTCACTTACCATGTCCTGCCAAACATCCGCACAAAGCACGATTGACCGCACGGTTGTGAAGGAACTGGATCTGAACCGGTATCTGGGCACCTGGTATGAAATCGCCCGTTTTCCTCACTCCTTCGAGAAAAATTTGCAGGGAGTGACAGCAACTTATTCCCTCCGCAAGGACGGGAAAATCAAGGTCCTGAACCAGGGATTCAAGGGCTCGCTTGAGGGCAAGCTGAGCACAGCCGTGGGAAAAGCCAAAATCCCGGATCCTTCACAGCCGTCGAAACTGAAAGTATCATTTTTCCTATGGTTCTACGGCGACTACTTTGTACTGGAACTCGACCCCGATTACAAGTGGGCCATGATCGGTAGCTCCACTGATGATTTCTTCTGGATCCTAAGCCGCACACCGAAAATGGACCCCGGTGTTTACCAGATGCTCGTGGAGAACGCGAGAAAACGGGGATACAACATCAGCAGGATACAGGTGGTTGATCAGAAATAGCGCCCCCCAGTCTCTCGGTCTCTCCGTCTCTCAGTCTCTTGGTCTTCCTCTACCCCAGATCCGAAATCTTGGAAAGCATCCGCATATCCAGAATTTCTATCTCCCGCCCATCCACAAAAACGATCTGCTCATTCCGGAATTCCGTCAGTAGCCGCACGGTGTTCTCTTCGGAGATGGCTGACAGCATCCCAAGCTCCTTCCGTGTAACCGGTAACGTAAATTTATAGCTGCCGTAAAACTCGGTCAGGTAAATCAGGCTTTCAGCCACCCGGCCCCGGATATTTTTCTGATTCAGCGTAATGATCTTTTTCATGATCAGACCAACCGACTTGCCGAATGCCTGATTGAGCCTGAGGAGGAAATCATGGTCCTCCAGGTAGAGTTGCTTCAGGAAGGCCAGGTCCACCATGCAAACCTTAGCATCCTCCAGGGCAGTAACAGAATAGGAATAGTATGCACTTTCGAAAAAAGATAACAACCCGATATAGGCAGGGGGCTTCATCAGGTACAGGATAATATTGTGCTCATTGATCCCCTCGATGAATAGTTTCGAGGTTCCGCTCACCAGGTACATGGCATGGCTCACCGGACTCCCCTGTTTGCAGATTTTTTCATGCTTCCTGAAGTTTGCATGAATCGGCTGAATCTCTGAAAATGAGTGCCCCGATTTCCGGATTGCTTCATAAATATCGCAGTGGACCGGGCAATCATCACAACACACCTTCTTTGAAACTTTCATTGTGTTAAGGTTTTCACAAATATATATGATTTTTATCGTTGTTTCAGATCAATGTCAGGATGCAACTTATAGGCCCCCCCTTGAAATGGGGATATTTATAATTTTAGCAGCAGCCTATGTTATCTTGCTATGCTTGTAAATCATGGATTAGCTGCCTTTTTTAGTTGGTCCAAGAAAAGTTATTTGTAAACTCCATTAATCATGAAAAAAATTTGTAGTACCCTATCCCTGTTAACAATCTGCTCGGGCATTCTTTGCGCGCAGACTGGTCCATCTTTTGGGATTAAGTTTTCCGGTTATGTCCGCACCGACTTTATCTTTGATTCACGGCAGTCATCGGCAGCCAATGGACTTCGCGAAGGGCATTTTTATCTTTTCCCCGATAACGTATCGTATGATGCCGATTCTGTTGACATCAATGCGAATCCTTCTTTTCATATTCTGAGCATTCAAACACGCCTGCGAGGAGATATTTCAGGTCCGGATGCCTTCGGGGCCAAAACATCCGGTGTAATTGAAGCTGAATTCTTTGGCACCAGTGAAGCCGACCTTAATGGATTCAGGCTGCGGCATGCATTCACGAAACTCGATTGGGGTAAGGCTTCTTTGCTCATCGGCCAAACCTGGCATCCAATGTTCCCTACGGAATGCTTCCCGGGAACCATAAGTTTCAATACTGGTGCCCCGTTCACTCCTTTCAGCCGGAATCCTCAGATCAAATACACCTACAAACCCGGGAAGTTATCAGCAACTCTCACCGCTTATTCCCAGCGTGATTTTACCAGCACAGGTCCAGACGGATCGGGCAATAAGTATATGCGCAACAGTGGCCTCCCAGGATTCAATGCTCAGCTTAAAATACCAATAACTGCAAATGGGTTTGTCCTGGCCGGTGCAGATTTTAAAACGATTCGGCCGGAGCTTAAAACTGCCGCAAATTTTGAGAATCCCAATACACTGGGAAGCCTCGCAGGCTTTGCCACATTCCACCTTAAAACTAAACCCCTATCCTTTTCCCTGATGGGGGCTTATGTTCAGAATGCCTCGGACCTGATTATGATCGGAGGATATGGAGTTGCGGATATTATTGATCCTGCAACAGGTGTACGAACATTTGCCAATCTTACCACAGCCAATGGATGGGTAGACGTTTACACAAACGGTAAAAGCATCCAGGCCGGACTTTTTGCCGGATATAGCAAAAATCTGGGTTCATCCGTTGAACTGGCCGGGCCCCTGTTCGGCCGGGGAAACAATATTGGATACCTCGCCAGGATTGCACCACGGCTGATGTTCATCCAGGAGAAATTCACCCTTGCTTGGGAATTCGAAACCACAATTGCCGGATACGGAAAACCTGATTCTTTCGGCAAGGTTCTAAACATCAGCCCAGTAACCAACTACAGGGTTCTGCTGGCTGCCATTTATAAATTCTGACTTGCCATGAATGGGTGCCGGATGCTCCATCTGGCCCATTAAAACATAAAACAAAACATAAACAACAAACGGAGGAAATATGATTCATAAATCAACAGTAGTCAAAGAGACTGACAATGCCGCTGCAAAAAAGGCGAAACTGGGTGTAATCCTGTTTATAGTTTACACTTTGGTTTATTCAGGTTTTGTGCTGATCGGTTTAACCCGGCCCGAATGGATGGGATTACAGCTTATGGGCGAGATGAACATCGCCATAATCTATGGATTCGGGTTGATCGGTCTGGCGATAGTTATGGGATTTATCTATAACTATTTCTGCACTAGAATGGAAAACAAAATGAATAAAAACTAATACTCTTTGTTATGACTTACGAAGTTTCAAATCTGGCTGTCATCATATTCCTTTTTATAGTAGGACTCGTATTGGGATTGTCTTTTTTCTTCGCCAGGAAAACAAAATCAGCATCAGGGTATTATGCTGCAGGGGGTAAAATTCATTGGGCAGTGAATGGAATTGCATTTGCCGGAGATTACCTGTCGGCGGCTTCTTTCCTTGGAATATGCGGAATGATCGCATATTCCGGCTACGATGGTTTTCTCTACTCAATCGGGTACCTGGCAGGATGGGTAGTCGCGCTGTTTCTTGTCGCTGAACCTCTTCGAAGACTTGGTAAATACACCTTTACAGATGCGTTGGATTCAAAGTTTAATTCAAAATCCATTAAACTGGCCGCATCAATCAGCACCCTGATCATTTCGATTTTCTATCTGATCCCACAGATGGTCGGAGCCGGTGATCTGGTTGTCCCGTTACTTGGGTTGCCTCATTGGATGGGCGTGGTAATCGTTGGCTCAATTGTAATTATTATTGTGGCCACAGCAGGAATGACTTCCACCACATACGTTCAGTTTATCAAAGGAGGCTTACTGGTTGTTTTTTCAACTATATTGACAATCTACATTTTAAGCAATGGATTAACTCTTAATCCGGGTAAGGACTACCATAAGTTTGTACAGGTTGATGCTTTAGTGACAAATGACACTATTGTCAGTGTCAATGATGCCTCCTTTACTGTTGTTAAAACTAAAGTGGTTGATAAAATGGTTTTTGTTCAACTGGAAAAAGACGATTCTGACTTATGGTATAAATTAAACAAATCAGATGACAAGGCCTTTCTTGTTGAAGTACTTTCAACCACCGACATGCCCGATGGCACCAAATTATACAATGGAGCGCCAAAATCAGAAAAGAAGTTCTATCAGGTTGGACATCTGAGTAAAATTATTGTCGATGGTGTGGAGGTGGAGAAAACCGGTTCGCTGGGTCCTTTTGAATACTTGTCGACCCTCGAAAAAAGTGAAGTAGTGCGATTCTCAAAGAAGGTTTTTAACGACGGTGGGGAAAAAGTAACCGTGTGGTATCAGAATGTGACAAGTGGTAAAGATGTAATGAAGCCAGGGCTTTTGTATAAACTATCAAAAGCGTCAGGTGCAACTTTTTGGACGCGGTTAAACTTTCTATCATTGATGCTTGCCTTGTTTTTAGGAACATCCGCCTTGCCCCACATACTTATCAGATATTATACGGTTCCCAGTCAGCGTGCTGCAAGGAAATCTACCATTGTGGCCATTACCGCAATCGGCTTTTTCTACATATTAACGTTGTTCATGGGCCTCGGAGCAATGACAAACGGCGTATTGGATATGGAAAGCAGCAACATGTCGGGACCTCTCTTAGCCAAAACATTCGGCATAGGACTATTCTCGATCATATCTGCCCTGGCCTTTGCAACCGTTCTTGGCACAGTCAGCGGACTTATTGTTGCTTCATCAGGAGCCATTGCTCATGACTTTATCGACAAGTATCTTAATGTACAAATGACGGATAAAGGCAAAGTAAACGCGGGTAAAATTGCAGCTATCATTGTTGGTGTTCTTGCAATTACCCTAGGAATTCTGTTCAAAGGCATGAATGTGTCATTCCTGGTTGGTCTGGCCTTTGCCGTTGCCGCCTCTGCCAATCTTCCGGCCATATTATTCCTGCTGTTCTGGAAGAAAACAACAGCCAAAGGCATAGCTTGGTCCATTGTTGCCGGTATTGTTTCTTCTATTGGAATTATCCTGCTCTCCCCCACCATGTGGGAAAAATATGGGCTGATACCCAAGGATGCCCCGATCCCGCTGGATAACCCTGGTATCATTTCAATTCCTTTGGCGGTAATTACCTTGGTTGTTGTATCACTGTTGACTCAAAAAGACAATTCCACTAAGGACTTTTCGAAATAAGGAACAGCTAAACTCGTCATTAAAAGTTCTTTGGCTTCTTTACGGACTCGTAAAGACTTCAAAGAACTTTTTCTATTTTTACTGTAAGTGAAGTTTTTTAAACAGACCCATGATTATGAGAAGGTTTAATTTCAAAATATTACTTCCTTCCATACTGACAATCCTCCTCTTTATCCTTACCCTGTTTCTTGTTGTAATCCCCCATTTTCAGCAAAACATCATGAATGGAAAGAGGGAAATGATCAAGGAACTGACCAATTCTGCATGGAGCATATTATCCAAATATGAAAATGATGAACGAACCGGATTGCTGACACGCACAGAGGCTCAAAAGACCGCTATTTCACGGATTCAATACCTGCGCTACGGTGAAGAAGGCAAAGACTATTTCTGGATAACTGATTTATATCCCGTCATGGTTATCCATCCTTATCGCACAGATTTAAATGGCAAGGATCTGACAAACTTCAGCGATCCACACGGGAAAAAACTCTTTGTTGAATTCGTTAAAACAGTTAAGGAGTCCGGCCAGGGATATGTTGACTATATGTGGCAGTGGAAAGACGATTCACTCCACATTGTTCCTAAATTGTCATTTGTAAAAGCCTTTGAACCATGGGGTTGGGTAATTGGAACAGGCATTTACGTAGAAGACGTGAAAAAAGAAATCAAAGCCTTAACACAAAAACTCCTGTGGATATCAGTTGGAATATCAATCCTGATCTCCTTCCTCCTTTTCTATATTTCAAGGCAAAGCCTAAAAACTGAGTACAAAAGGCTGGAGGCAGAAAAAGAATTACACGAGTCAAAAGATCAGTACCGCACTCTTGTGGAAGCGGCCACTGAAGGGTTGATTTTACTAATTGACAGAAAAATAAGCCTGTCAAACAACCTCTTCAGCAAAATGATCGGCTATGCTCCATCCGAACTTATTAACCTTTCACTCAATGACCTCATCAGTGATAATAATAGCCAGGACAGCATTGAAAGATTTTCGAAGAATCAAATTACTGAAGGACAATATGAAATTAACCTGAACAAAAAAAATGGAGGATTCATTCATGTCCTTATAATAGCTTCAACTGTAATTCTATACAACAACACAGTTAACATATTAATAGTTAAGGATATTACCATTGACAGAAATGCAAAAACCACCGACATTGACTATAAAAAGCTGATCAATTCCCTGAAGGTTGGTTTTTTTAAAGCGAGGTTGGATGGGAAAGGGAAATTCCTGTATGCAAACGAAACCGCATTAAACGTATTAGGGTTTGAAAACTTTACCGAACTGTCTGAACGGAACATTGTTGATTTGTTTGCCAATTCAGATGAGATTGAAGTTGTTAGAAGCGAGTTACAGGCCAAAGGTTTCCTGAAAAACAAGCTAATAAACATTCGAGGAAAGAACGGTCAGCCGGCGTTATTTTCACTGACATTAGTCCTGACCGATCAAGAACCGCCCGATAAGATGATTTGCGAAGGGATTTTCGAGGATATTACCTTACAGGAAAAAGAAAAAGCAGAAACCAGCGAACTAATTGCCGAGCTAAAATCGAATAACTATTTATTAGAGCATTCTGTATCAGTTTTCCTCACCCCATTATTCTCTTTGTCCTCAAATTCAACAATAAAAGAAGTTGCACACGCATTATCAATATGGAAAACAGATTGTTTGTTACTGCGAAATGACAGGGATGGTTATATAGGAATTATTACCGCAACCGATATTCAGAAAAGAATAATTGCACTTGACTTGCATCTGGAAAATCCCGCGTATCTGATAATGAGCGCCCCTCTTAGTTCCATTACTAAAACCTCTTCCGTTTTTGATGCCTTGAATATTTGCGAGGAGAAAGGCATTCGCCACCTGGTGGTGAAAAATGATGTTCAAGAAATAATTGGGATTTTAAGGATTGACGACATCTACAGGACTTTAAAGAATTCACTCGCATTTTATGTTGAATCCATTAAAAACGCTGAGACAATTGATGAGTTAAAAACTTGTTACAACAAGCTTCTTTACTTGGTTAAACCTCTCATAAACAGTGAAATATCAGCAAAATACATTACAGATATTACCTCGAAATTTTCGGACTCTGTAATTAATAGAGTTATTGAAATAGTAATTAAAGAGCTGGGGCAGCCTCCGGTTGCATTTTCATTCATCTGCCTTGGTAGTGAAGGGAGAAGGGAGGAGACACTATTAACCGATCAGGACAATGCGATCATTTTTGAAAATGCCCCCATCGGACAAGAACAATCAGTGAATGAGTATTTTAATAGCATGGGGGAACGGGTATGCAACTCACTCCATGTAATCGGGTATACTTTCTGCCGGGGAAACATAATGGCCAAAAATCCGAAGTGGTGCCAGCCTTATAGTATTTGGCAAGACTATTTTACCGAATGGATAACCACTCCTGAGCCTCAGAACTTGCTTGAAGCCACTATCTTTTTTGATCTGCGAAACATTCATGGCTCGAATGAACTAACCAACAGACTCAGGGAATCAATCTTTGAACGGATCAAATTGAATCCGGGTTTTTTATACCATCTTGCTCATAACACGTACCTTACAAAACTACCTCACTTGTCCTCCGGTAATATCATCTCCGATAAAACAGTTGATTACCTGGATCTGAAGAATGCAGTGAGTATAATCACAATGTTGACCAGAACCTATGCCCTCCAAAACGGCATAACTGCCACAAGCACGGTGGACCGCCTGGAAGCACTCAGGGCCAGAAATATTATGAATATAACGACCCTGGAGGAATTGGTTTTTGGATTCGATTACTTGATGAAACTCCGGTTAAAAAACCAAACCTATTTGTTGGACAACAATTTGCAACTCTCAAACTTGTTGAGCCCTAAGAGACTGATAGACATCGAGTTATCTTTTCTCAAGAAAGTACTATCCTTACTTCCGGTTTATCAAAACAAAATAAAAACTGACTTCAGGATCAATACGTAGGGAGGTTTTCGTTTCTATAAACTAAAGTAGGCATTGGCATTAAAATCGCCGTGTTCATTGATATGAACATATCCCAGCTGGTTGGTTAGCATAAGGGTTTTCCCAATGAATAAAGGCTTTTGATTAAAATGCGTGTGTCCGTAAATCCAGAAATTGACTCCGGATTGTTCAATAAAATTAGTTAAGTCGACACAGAAAGCTTCGTTAATCGGACTGCTATTATGACCTGTGGAATTACACAACAATGAAGGGGCATGATGTGTAACTACAACAGTCCTGTTTTTTCTATTTTGCAGGGATTGTTGAATAAACCTGATACTCCCGTCATAATATAAGTTTACATCTTTTGCTCTTAGATTCCTGCCTTTAATTGAAATGCAGTTAAAATCTGAAACACACTGTTCAATTATCTTTTCATTATCCTTGCCAATTTTAGACCACATGGTACTGAAAATAAACTGGATACCTTCATACTCCAATTCGACATTATTAACGATACTTATCTTATCGTTTAACTCGATATGAAAGGAACTATTGAATTCAATCATATCCCGGTGATAGAATTCGTGATTCCCGGGAACCCAGAAAACCTTCTCATAGTTATCTGAAACGAAACGGAAAAAAGTGTCTGTTAATAATTCATCATGCAAAGGGGTAATGTCCCCTGCCAGAATTAAGATATCACCCGCCAAGGGCAGCTGGTTGCTTCTCAGAAAACTATTATTTTGCTCAAACTCAAGATGAAGATCAGAACAATACTGTATTCTCATAACCTCTATATTATCATTATTATCATTCAGTTCTTCAATGAATCCTTCAACCCGTGGGTGGGCGGCTTCCCACCTGTTCATGACCACCGGTTATCAGGCCCAGTTTCATATTTTTCTTACATGGCCAAGCAATAGTAAAACCAAATCTATGAAAATTAAGACAACCAACGACCGCTGAAAAACAACCATTTACAAGGTGTAATGCACAACTTGCACAATATGGTTGCAAATACCCCTGGCTTCTTTATACTTTACCGTCTGAACCCTTATCTCTTCCTCTTTTTTATTACAGGAGCATGGAACGGCATCTCATCAAAGTTGTGCTAAGCAACCGCATTTGGTACTATTGTCACCAAACGCAACGGCTCTTCCCTGATCCCGACCTCCAGAGTGAATCCTTTACCCTCGATAATCTAAATCCGGAGGAGAAGGCCGAGCTGCAGGGTCAGGTTGAAAAATATGTGCAAGGGTATTATAACCTTACCTGAATCCGGCTCCTGATGATAGCCACCTCCGTGGGAACCGTGCTGGAGAGATTATCCAGCAGTTCGTGAATCCGGGTTGCCTTGTACTTGTTTTGTAACAGCATCCTTACAGAGGCGAGAATGGTCTCCACCAGTTTTTCCCGGTTCTGCTTACCCTCCATGTACAGTGCAACTTCATGAAACCACAGTAATACCGGCATATAAACCGTCTTGTCTATGAATTTCCGCTCAAGGGCGAGCAGGTTGTGCCGCCTGGCAACCGACAGGAGGCGGCCATACTCTTCGGCGCTCAGCAATGCCTGCAGGTAAGCGGAAAAGAACAGGTGCCAGCGCGTTTCAAAAATCTCCTTCTTATAAGCATCGAGAAAAGTCGTTGCGTAACTCACGGCATTCCGGGCCAGGTTGTTATAGACCAGGGTTCTCGTATAGAAACTGGCAAATCCGATGATATTGTAAAAGCTGTTGGTTTTTTTCAACTCTGGGATGGACGCACTCATCAGCTTTAAAGCCTTCGGATATTGGCCGCTGCGCAGCAGAACCCCGCAAAGGTTGGCGAGATAGAAGAGATAGTCGCTGTTTTTCTGCCGGATGGAGAGATACCCGTAGGATTCAGCCAGAACAAGCTCATTCAGCTTGCTGTGCATCATGGCGCGGTTTGAATAGTAATTCGCCAGAATCCGCTTGGAATAAAAAACCTCGGTCTTGAAAAGCTTGTCCAGCTCCCCGTAAACCACCCTGAGATTCCCGAATTCACGGTAATTGTAGTAGAGGAAAGTGAGCCGAACCGCCGCCCGGTAACGGGTATATCCGTCGAGCGCCGGGTCATTGAAGGTGGTTTTCAGAAAATCGCTGTAATGAATGGGCTCTGCATCGAGGGTTTCATGCTGCCGGATAATCTCTTCAGCCGCCTGGTTGAGCTGAATATTGATAGCCACCCCCCGGTGATAGGCTGCCTCATTTTTAAGCAAATAGGCATTAACCGGCTTGTAGATTCGGTTTCGAACCCGGATCAGCAGGTAATCGCGGTAATATTGAAGCAGCTCGTAAAACCTGAGGAAAAAATACTGCGAAGGGCCGATGCTCTTAAGGTACGCCTGAATCTCCTTTTCTTCCCCGGGAGTAATGGCATCAATCATCACCTGCTTTTCCGTGTACGCAAGCCATTCGTAAAAGCGGTCAACATCGGCAGCCTCCAGGGTCTGGACAATCCAGTTCTTTACATACGAATAGGAGCGCTTGTCAATGTTCGGATCGAAATCCCTGGGTTTATTCGGATTATGCGAATTATAATGGATCGCCTCCAGGATCTGGAGGTTTACTCTTTTGCTGAATTGCTGTACGCCCAGCAGGTAATCCGCTTCGTGCGGATAGAGTTGATTGGCAAATTAGAAGAAGGTGAAAAGTTTGGTACTTATGGCCGGGATTTGGGCATGAAGGTACATAAACCTGACAGGTTTTTCGGGGGTGGGACAAATTGGGATTTGTACCCAAAGGCAGGAGGGCAGAAGGGCAGAAGGGCAAGAAGTAAAGATTAAAATATTTAAGTAATAAACAGATAATGAGTTTCTAATGAGTCCCTTATGTTACTTACTATTTTTTCACTTTCCTTGCTGCCTTCTTGCCCTCCTGCCCTTATGCCCTATTTTATCCCACCCCGAACCCTAAACTTATTTAAGAAAGTTGGCAACCTCCTGGTTAAACACCTCCGGCTTCTCAAACATCATGAAGTGACCGCATTTCGGCACCATTACGAGCTTGCTGCCCTTGATGAGGGCATGGCCCTTTTCGGCAATGGTTTTGGTAAATCCCGGATTGAGATAACGGTTGGGGATCAGCATGTCGCACTCCCCGAAAAGGATCAGGGTGGGAGTCTTGATATCCGGCAGCTTCGACAGAACGGCTTCGTCAACCATCCCATGCACGGAACGGGTCACAGCCAGGCAGTAGGCCTCAAAGTCACTGGCATCCCGCATGGCTATGCGGTCCTCAATCATAAACCGGGCATCTTTCGGCATCCGGTAAAAATTGGCTGCCAGGTTGGCCTCAATGGCATCCACGGTGGTGAGCCGCACCAGGTTCGGGGTCATGACATCCTTGAACCAGTTTTTCTGACCGGCGGTAAAAAACTCGAATCCTGCCGGATCAACCAGGATAAGCCGCTTAACCAGCTCAGGCCGCTCAAGGGCCAGGATCATGGAAATCTGTCCGCCCATGGAGTGGCCGGCCAGATTTACCGGACCCAGTTTCAGGGTCTCAATAAAATCGGCAATAACACCGGCATAAAAGGTCATCAGCCCGCTGTGGGGATCCTTCGAGGACTTGCCATAGCCGGGCAGGTCGATGGCGATCACCCGGTACTGCTTGCTGAGCTCGGGGAGGTTCTTCTTCCAGGCCGGTGCATAACTGCCCAACCCGTGAATCATAATGATGGTCTCAGACCCCTTGCCTTCATCCATATAAGCCAGCCGGATGCCGCCCTTCAGATCGGCATAGTTAACCGGATAATCATATTTCAGGTCACTCAGTGAAGTCATTTTTGTCAGATCCTTGTAGGGATTGCAGGCAACGAGCATAAGCAGTGCGGCGGAAAGTATTGATGTTGCTATTGTTTTCATGGTTGATTTCATTTTTTGTTTAAGAGTGGAATCATCAGAACAGCAACCATTTATAGACAACGAAAATCGTGTACGGATTTACCGGACGGGTATCGGAACCACCGTTGATCGGGGAGCCGAAAAGATCGCTCTTGCTGTCGAAAAAATCGCCCAGCCAAAGATAGGCGCCGTGCATTTCGAGGCTCATAAAGGGGCCGAAACTGTAGGTCAGGGCTCCGTTAAGCTCCAGTCCCATGTTTCGTCCGCCGCCCTGCGGTTTGGCCGGACTTACAGCCATGGCAGTTCCCGCCTTTATATTCATCTTGTGGGGAATGATGTCATAGTATCCGTTCAGGGTTCCGCCCATCAGGCCATAGCCCATGTTTGAGATGTCGGCTACTACCGGGGTGAACCGGTTTACCACGCTCCCGTGCGGGAACAGCAGGTATCCGCCGGTACCAATGAAAATGCAGGTTGGCAACCCCCAGGTATTCCCGGTGATCACGCCCGAAAACTGCTTGTCGCGAATCCCGTTGGCATCTCCGGATGAATAGATGAAATCCGCCGATATATAATCATTGACGGTCCGGCCGTACCGGTAAGCAGCTCTCAGGTTGGCAGCAAAACCGCCAATCCCGGCCGATTTTTCGTAAACGCCGCCCACATTGGACTGAACCGATCCCAGATTATAATTAAAGAACCCATGCAACTGGAGAGGGTCCAGGAGAAAATCGGGATTACGGCTTACGGTCGCTCCCAGCCAGGCAATATCAGCCTTGTAGTCTTTCTGCATGTCAAAAACGAAAGCCCCGTTATAGGCAGCCAGCAGGCTGGCCAGTCCCTGGCCGAAAACCGAAGGGCCGCCCTGACCCTTGCCGCGGTCACGGACATAGTAGAGGGATGCACTGGCGTTCCATTTCAGGCTTAGTTTCTGCTGATATACCAGTTCCGTGAGGAAAACATCGTCGTCGATCTCGGTATTGTTTTCATACAGCAGGTAATACCCGGCCTTCACCCGCTGGTAGTCCCCGTCATATCGGGCCGAAATCCCAACGGCATCGGTTCCCCAGTATGCCAGCCGGTAGCCTGTGTTCGTCATCTTGTCGAACATCGTCCGGTACGGGTTGTACGGCGAGTCGAACAAGCGCTGCAGCCCCAGGTTGATGGCAAAGTTGGGAGCCGGTATCAGTTCAAGCTCTACGTTCTGGGTCTGGATGTTTACGTTATCGGCATTAAGCCCGGCACCCTTGTTCCCGCTGATTCCGTAGGACTGGTCGCCCCACGTCCAGTCGATCTCAAAAGAGGCCCGGAGGATCGCTTTGCCGTTAAACAGCTTGGGCTGGTAAATGAAGAAGGGCAGCAGGCGCTGCTCAAAATAGTTCGAGGTAAGGGAATCCGAGGTTGTCGATGAGTTTGGCCCGAAAAGCCTCCCTACCAGCTGCCCGTTGAACAGGCTCGACTTCGGATACATGTTGGTATTTACCCCCTGATTGATGAAAAAGGCCAGGAACTGGAATTCCTTGTTTGCCCTGGTATTATATGGCAAATCCTGACTGAAAAGCGCAGATTTTGCACCTTCGGCCGCAGGCCTGTCGGCAATGGACTGAGCCGCCAGCGGAGATCCGCCCATCAGGGTAAGAACCAGCAGAATGCTTGTAAACTTATTCATGGAACACTTTTTTGGAGTTAAAAAAGGCAAAGCCGGGCGACAGGTGCGCATCGGCTTTGCCTTGGTTTTTTCAATCAATCTCTGCCCTGAGGCAAGGCGGGTGCGTTACTGGACGCGAACGTATTTCTGGATGTTCATGGCGCCGAGGGTTCCGCCGTTGGTGCTGCCGAAGCCGCCGGCCGGAGTAGCAGGAACGTTCTGGGTTCCGGAGGTCTGTGCAACTTCATACCACAGAACTTCAGGACCGGTCTTGATTTCAAAGATGCCCGAAGCGGTTGCCAGCATCGGCATTTCCTGGTTGCAGGTAATAGTCCAGATGTTGCCTACCGTCGATTTGGCAATCTCAAAAGTTCCTGAGAATACCAGGTCAGGCGTAGTCGTGGTGTTGCCAATGTTGAACTGGTTCACCTTGTAGGTAAAGTCAGCCTTGAATTCTGCCTCAATTTTGGCAACCTTGAAATAAGTAACCAGCAGGGGAGCCACATTGGCGCCGTCTGATAACCATTTGCCGATAATGCCCAGGTCTTTTGCGGCTGCATTCGATATGGCAGTTTCAGTGGCAAGCATAGCCAGACCTTCATTGTCATAGATTGCTGTGGCAGAAGCCGGAGCAACGGTGAAAGTCTCGGTTCCCTGAATAATTGAAGTAATAACCAGATTAACCGTTGCGGTGAGGGCACCGGCAACATGATCAACCGTATAGGTGAATTTCAGGGCTTCCGGAGCAGTTACCTTCAGCGTAGTTGCATCCAGGTTACCGGTCAGGTCGGCCTTGGCATAAACGGCTTCCGAAAAAGTAACCGTAATGGTTTTGTTGTCAGTGGAAACAGCAGCAGAGGTAATTTCAGGTGCCAGGTTTTCCTCTTTCAGGCAGGAGGTGAGACCCAGGGTACCGGCGAGGGTGACGGCCAGGATCAGGATTGCATTCTTTTTCATCGTATTGCTTTTATTAAATGTTTATTATTTAGTGTGTTAATTTATCCAGATAGTATAGCCGGTTCCCTATGTCAATGAAAATATATCGGGTCGACTAAAATTAAAATTAGGTCCATGAATTCTGTTAAACAATTGTAAATTAATTAATTATCAATTACGATTTTGGGGTTGACTGATACGTGCCCCACCGGATCACATTGGCTCCCCAGGCGTATCCGATACCCGCCGCAATCATGGAAACAATGCTCCCTTCCCCGATTTTCCCCTGGTCCAGGGCCAGGTGCAGCGAAAGTATCTGGTCAACCTGACCCAGATGGCCGTAGTTCTCAAGGTAAACGGTCTGCCCGGGGGTGAGTCCGAGTTCGTGCAGCAGCCCGAAATAGGAGGAGCGTTTGAAGTGGAGCGCCGCCAGGAAGGTCAATTCCGATTTTTTGACTCCTGCCTTGTCGAAGGCCCGGTCAATGCAGGTCATCCAGTTCTTCATCGAAACCTCGTTCAGCCGGTCCTTCATGTGCTTTTCGTCGAAAATCCGCAGGGAACGGTAAGCCTGATCCAGGTTCGCGCAGGTGATCGGCTTTTCAGTTCCACCAAATTCAACCCCTGCATCGCGGGCCATGGTGCCGTCGGTGATGATATGAGTGCCGAGCAAAGCATTCCGTCCGAGGTTCTTTTTCACCAGAATCGCACCGGCACCAGCCGCAAGGTTAAACATGAAGGATACGGAACTGTCGGCATAGTCGATGAAATCTCCGTTCCGGTACCCGCCTGCAATGAGCACGGTATTAATATCGGGATCGGCAAACATCATATCATGCGCAATCTTGAGGGCAGCAACCGTGGTACAGCATCGCTGCTGAATATCCAGCGCCCAGGCATTAACCGCCCCGATGCGCTCCTGAATGTATATCCCGGTGGTGGTCAGCGGATACTCCTTCCACTCTTCCCCGATCGAAAGAATAAGGTCGATTTCAGCAGGTTCAACCCCGGTATTTCTCAGGCAATCCAGGGCAGCAAGTGCACCCATCTCCTGCGTTCCGTCGGTCGGACCCGGAATGGATTTCTCCACGATTCCCAGTTTCTCAATAACAGCCCCCTCGCTCCACTGGCCGCCCGTGGCTGCCGATATTTGTGCCGCAGTGAACCGGGTCGCCGGGATGTAGATTCCTGTGCCAACGATTCCTGCGTGAAAATCCGGATCGATTTTAAGCATCATATATAGTATGTCATTAGTAAACAAACAGGTTGCTCCCCACGGCCAGTCCGGCCCCGGATGCCATCAGCACGACCTTGTCGCCCCTCCGGATCCGCCCTTCGGCTGCAGCATGGTGCAGGGCCATCGGCACACAGGCCGAGCCGGTGTACCCATACCGGTCCATCACCGTGGTGGTCTTGTCAGGGGAAACTCCCAGCAGGCCCAGCACCTCTTGGATGACAGACCGGTTTATCTGGGTAAAAATAAAATGATCAATATCCGCTACAGACAATCCGTATTTGGATATCAGCTTCTTAACAACCATCGGCCAGAGACGGATATTCCGGTCGCCCGGCAGAGGCTGCAGGCTCAACAGTCCCTGCTGATGGCTCTCAAGTACCTCATGCGTTACCGGGATTTTTGACCCGCCGGCATAAATCCCGATATAGTCATATTGTGTACCATCCGTAAGCATTTGGCTTCCAATGTATTCCGATATTGTATCTGTGCTTCGGCCAATGACTATGGCACCGGCACCATCGGCAAAGATGGAGTAGCCAAACGCGTCATCAGGCCGGATAAAAGCGGGCATGTTATACACACCGGCCACCACCGCATAATGGATGGTGGGATCCGTGGCCAAAATTCGAACCGCATTGTCGAAAGCTATGGTGAAACTGGCACAGGTGGCGTTCACATCAAATGAGGAGGCCCAATCCTCGCCTCCCTGAACCCGCCCCTGAACCAGGATGGCGGTGGAAGGAGAGATATATTCGGGAGTATCGGTTCCCACGATGAAAAGCCCGATATCATCCGCGTTCAGGCCGGCATTCCGGATGGCATCCTGTACCGCCTTAGTGGCAAAATCAGCGGTGGTTTCCTTCATTCCGCGAAGATGGGCGATATGGCGGCTGCTGATCCCGAGCTTGTTTTCAAGCTTCTCAGCATTGAACTCAAGTCCGGTCAGGGCCATGAGCTCCGCATTGGAGATCGCATCTCCCGGTGCATACAGGCCCGTACTGAGGATTCTTACTGGTATCATGGTATCTATGTGTTCTGCGGTGCGCGGTCCCTCCGGCTGCGCCGGAGGTTACTCAGGTGCCGCCCCTCCGGGGCTTAACAAACCGCTGCTCAAATCTCGTAATTAAGAACTCTTATCTCTATACCCACCACTCTTTCGCATCACGCATCACGCTTCACGACAACCGGCAACCGGCAACCGGCAACCGGCAACTAAACAAACCCCATCTCCCCCGCCTGCCTCGTAAGCTCTTCCCTGAAATCGGGATGCGCAATGGAAATGAGCATCCGGGTGCGCTCACGGACTGTTCGGCCGGTCAGTCGTACGCTCCCCCACTCGGTCACCACATAATCGGTATTGCTGCGGTGCAGAGTAACCGCACTGCCCAGGGGAAGCACCGGAACAATGGTGGAAATTTTACCGCCCCTGGCCGTCGACCGGCATGCAATAATAGATTTGCCAAGACCATCCGTCCCTTCAATGGCACCCAGGGCAGTATCGGTCTGACCGCCCGTTCCGGAATATTGCTCTATTCCGATGGATTCGCTGGCAACCTGGCCCGTAAAATCCACGGTGATGCAGGTGTTGATGGAAACCATCCTGCTGTTCAGCTTCATCACGCACGGGTCGTTTACATACTTGCCGCGAAGAAATTCAATCGACGGATTGTTGTCGAGCCAGCGGTACAGCTTTTCACTGCCCATGGCGAACGTGCAGATGAATTTATCCTTGTGGATGGATTTTCGTTTGTTAGTGATCACACCCAGTGCATGAAGCTCCATCATGCTGTCGACCATCATTTCCGTGTGCACGCCCAAATCCTTCTTGCCTTTGAGTGACATGGCCGCGGCATTGGGAATTTCGCCAATGCCCAGCTGGATGGTCGATCCGTCTTCCACCAGGTCAGCGATGTGCTGACCGATCCGCATGGCCACCTCATCGGGCTCGGGTGCCGGCAGGGTTGGCGGCATCTGTGAAAACTCCACAAACCAGGTTGCTTCGCTCACATGCAGGTGCGTATCTCCCTGGGTTCTCGGAAGCTGTTCATTCACCTCGAGCACCACGATCTCAGCGGCCTCAATAATTTCCTTTTCGTAGGTAATCCCCAGCGAAAGCGAAACGAAGCCCTTTTCATCGGGAGGCGTGCAGGTACCAAAAAACATATGCGGCTTGCGGACTTTCAGACGATCAGTTGCCGCCCGGTGGAGCATGTTCGGAACATAGGTTACGGTTCCGGTTTTCGCTTTCAGGGCCTGACGGCTACCGGGTGCATGGAACCAGCTGCAAAGCTCGAAATGGCCCTTCATCTCCGGCTTCATGTAGAAATCATAGGGTTTCAGGGTCAGCACGGAAAAGACCTTAACATCCGTAACCCGGTCGGCAGCCAGGTGAAACTTGGCCATGCAGCCCTGCGGCTCCGATGCACACTGGGCGACAATAATGTCGGTGTCACTCCTGATGAAACCAATCGCATCCTCAATGCTGATCAGTTTATCCTGATAAATCTGCTCGTCTCTGGTCATGACTGGATGGTTGAATTTGTAAGGTTTTCAGGCTGAGCGGATCGCTTGCCGGTGTAGTGGAAAATCAGCCCGACAAGCACCGACATCAGAATGGCGATGGCTGCGGCAATGGCCGGATTCTGAACCTTCCCGCTGAAATATTTATCAAAGAAACCGAAGCTCATCCCGGCTGACTGAATCAACCAGGGAGTTACGTAATATATCAGGAAATAGGCCGCCAGGGCGGTAAGGGATCCTGCCAGTGCGGTATTCCGGGAAGTGGTTTTGAGAAAGATCCCGAAAACAATCGGCACAAAGGCAATCGAAAAATAGGAGTACACCCCGTTCTGAGCCAGGATGGCCACGCTCAGGTTCGGATGAAGTATCTGCGACCGGGAAACCAAAAAGGAGATCACGGCCATCCCGATGATTACGGCGCGGTTGATCAGGATATATTGCCGGTCGGAATGGATATGTTTCCCGGCCAGCGGCCTGATGATATCCGAAGTAATGGTAGTGCTGAGGCTCTGGATCAGCCCTTCGATCGTGGACAACCCGGCGCTGAGGAGTCCCAATACCACTACCAGACCGATGCTGATGGCCACCCAGCCCGAGGAAAAAACTCTGACCACATAGGCCGGAATAACTCCATCCACACCCAGGGCCTTACCATCGGCGGTCAGATCAGGAAAAGTCAACCGGGCATATAACCCGACAAAAACAACGGAATAAAACAGGACCTGGATTACGATGGCTGAAACCAGGTAGCGGTTTACATCGCTCTCCTTTTTCAATAACAGGGACTTGGTAATGATATGCGGCTGGCAAACTACGGCCATACCCACCACCAGCTGAACCACGATGATCTCAAAAAAGTCGCGGAACAAAGGGCTTGCCGGGTTCGTCGGTTTCACCAGGACCGGATTAATCGCGGCCAGTTTATCGAAAAAGGCAAACAGCCCGTCCTTCAGATACGGGTATCCCGATGCAATCAGGATCACAGCCACAATTATCATCACTACGGCCTGGATCGCATTGGTATAGACCATGGAATTGGCCCCGCCGAACATCATATAGCCGAACACGAATACCACCACAAAAAGCAGCATCCATGTTTCCTGCACATTCAGCGCATTGCTCAGCACCTTGGTGATCGCCACCAGGATCAGCACGATAAAGGTGATCAGCAGAACCGACAAAAAGCCGATAAACAGGGAGTAGCCTTTGCTGTTGTACCGGGTTCCGATCCAGCTGGCCAGCGACAGCGCCTTCACCGTTGTACCGTGCCGGCGGAAACTTTTTGTAAGCACCACCAGGGATACCAGGGAGGCTATCGGAAAAACAATTCCGAAAGAGAGAGCGCCGCTGAGTCCGTACGTTGCAATAAGTCCGGGGTTGATCACAAACGTTGCCGCACTGGTCATGGCTGCAGCCAGGGAGAGGCCTACAAACAGGGGAGAGAAATTGAAGCTCCCCACTGCAAAATCCCGCATGTTCTTTGTCCGGAGTGCGCCCCGGATGACAAAGAACAGGATGGCCGACGCATAGATTGCGATCAGGATCCACCCCCCGGTAACTTGTGCCGATGATGCCATGGTATCTTGTTTAGTAAACGATTATCAATTAAATCGTGATCCCGCCGTCAACACTCAGGGTGGCTCCGTTAACATAGGCAGCCTCATCGCTGGCCAAGAACAGATAGGCCGAAGCGATCTCTTCCGGAGCACCCAGCCGGCCCACAGGAACTTTTTCTTCCATGGCCTTGAGCACATTCTCCGGCATCTTTTTCACCATGTCCGTGGCGATAAAACCTGGCGCAACCGCGTTAACGGTGACGCCCTTCCGGCCAAGCTCCCGTGCCAGGGTCTTCGTCATCCCGATGACACCGGCCTTTGTGGCCACGTAGTTCGTCTGACCAAAGTTACCGTAAAGCGCGACAACTGAAGAGGTATTTATGATCCGGCCATAGCCTTTTTCTACCATTATGGCACTGACGCATTTGGCACAGTTGAAAACACCCGTCAGGTTTACGTCGATCACCTGCTGCCACTGCTCCGGCGTCATCTTCCGGATGGTAGCGTCGCGCGTGATCCCGGCATTATTGATCAGGATATCAATCCGGCCGAATTGGGCAACTGCTGACTGCGTAGCCGCTTCTACCCCGGCATAGGAGGCCGTATTCACTTTTACAAAACAGGCCTTGCCGCCTGCTGCCTCGATTTCGGCCACGGTGCTCAGACCTTTCTCTTCGTTCATGTCCCAGATAATAACAGCGGCACCTTCTGCTGCAAACTTTATAGCGCCTGCACGTCCGATTCCATCTGCTCCGCCGGTAATTACGGCGATTTTATTTTCAAGTCGTTTCATGGGGTTGTGTTATTTTATGTTTTGTATAATCATTGCTGTGCCCTGCCCGCCGCCTATGCACAGGGTAGCCAGGCCTTTATCAGAACCCCGGCGTTTCATCTCATAGATCAGGGTGGTAAGAATCCGGGCGCCGGATGCTCCGATCGGATGCCCCAGCGCAATTGCGCCGCCGTTGACATTCACCTTTGCCGGGTCCAGTTTCAGGTCGCGCACCACAGCCAAAGACTGTGCTGCAAAAGCCTCATTGGCTTCAATCAGGTCGAGGTCATCAACCGTGAGACCGGCTCGCTTCAGTGCTGCCTGGGTGGCCGGAACCGGTCCGTAGCCCATGATCGCCGGATCCAGGGCGGCATTCCCATAAGAGAGTATCCGGCAAAGCGGCTTAACCCCCAGTTGAGCAGCCTTTTCGGCCGACATTACAATCAGCATGCAGGCCCCGTCATTAATGCCGGAAGCGTTGCCGGGAGTAACCGTCCCATCCTTCTTGAAAGCCGGTTTTAATCCTGATAATTTATCCGGGGTGAGGCCATGCCTCGGAAACTCATCGGCATCGAAAATGATGGGGTCGCCCTTTCGCTGCGGGATGCTCACCGGCACAATCTCGTCGGCAAACCGCCCGGCCTTCTGCGCAGCTTCCGCCCGGTGCTGGCTTTCCAGCGCGAAAGCATCCTGCTCTTCACGGCTGATATTCCACCTTTCAGCGATATTCTCGGCCGTGATCCCCATATGATAATTGTTAAAAGAATCCGTCAGGCCGTCCAGAATCATGCTGTCCATCACCTGTCCATGACCCATCCGGAAACCGTTGCGGCCCTGCGGCATGAGGTACGGCGCATTCGACATGCTTTCCGTTCCTCCGGCCAGCACCACCTCAGCATCCCCGAGCTGAATAAACTGAGCCGCCATGGAAACCGCACGAAGCCCCGATCCGCATAACTTATTGATGGTCATCGCAGGAGCCGTATCCGGAATCCCGGCACCAATGGCAATCTGCCGGCCCACGTTCTGACCCAGTCCTGCCGATAAAATATTCCCGATAATTGACTCCGATATCTCGCCCGGATCGATTCCGGCACGCTTAATCGCTTCTTTCGCGGCAATAATCCCCAGTTCCGTGGCCGACACCCCCGCCAGCGCCCCGCCGAAATTCCCAATGGCCGTGCGAACGGCCGATACAATAACGATCTCTTTCATATCCGTGGATTTTCTTTTGTACCAAGTAACGACAATACAAAGGAGGTGAATGGATTGCATTAAAAATTCAGGGGGTTGACATAACAATAATTGTCTCACCATAAAAAGTCATAATATTCTGTCTTATTGATATTTATTTAAACAATTATAGGCCTTGACCAGCCCGTCTTCCTTCTCAGTTCCACTTCTCATCCTCAACCCGGAAGAACGTCCGTTCGTCACATTTTACAAGATTAATCTGAGCAAACCGGTACTTTTGAGATTAACATAATTCCTGCAAACATGAAAAAGTTATTCTCCATCGTTGCTTTGACCCTTTTACTGGTTGCTTCCGGATGTACTAAAGATCCTTTTGTAAAAGACGACAGCGGCACCTTCACCGACCCGCGGGATAATCACGAGTATCCCTGGGTGCGGATTGGTGAGCAAATCTGGATGGCGCAGAATGTCGCCTACCTACCCTACGTGAATCCGTCATCGGTTGAATCAGCAACGGAAGCCAGGAGTTACGTTTACGGCTACCAGGGCACCAGCATCACTGAAGCAATGGCCACCCAAAATTATGACAACTACGGGGGCCTTTACAATTATGAGGCTGCCAGGATCGCCTGTCCCGATGGATGGCACCTTCCAACGGATGCCGAGTGGAAAACCATGGAACTTTATCTCGGCATGTCTCAGGTTGATACAGATAAAACCGGATTCCGCACCAGCGGTTCGGTAGGCGTTAAACTGAAAGCAACCACAGCATGGGGTTCCGCTGAAAGTACGAACACCAGCGGTTTTACAGCCATACCTTCGGGTTATCTTAATGGTGGTTCATTCCAGGACCTGTTAACCGCCGGGGTCTACTGGAGCGCAACGGAAGCAGATGCCACCACTGCCTTCGACCGTTATCTGGATAACGAATCCAATGGTATCGACCGGGGTGCCTGGCCAAGAAGTGATGGATATTCAGTTCGCTGCATTCGCAACTGAGGGGAATGATTATTAGATGCCAATTCAGTCCGGGGATTCTTCATTTAACCCTATTATCCATTATGAGAAGGCTGACATTACTCCTTCTGGTGACAGCCCTTGGCCTTTCCTGTTCCAGGAACACTCCTCCGGTGATTGAAATCATGATTGCAGACCCGGACTCAGTATATCCGCGCGATACAGTTAATCTGGGTTTTATCGCTCCGTTTGGCAACAAGGATGTATTGCATTTTGAATGGTCATGCGCCTCGGGCAGGATAATCCTACCGACATTCCCTGCCAAGTCTTATGGGTGGGTCGCTTCCGTGGTCCCGGGGGTTTATTTCATTAAACTCGAAGTTTCTATTAATGAGCTAGTAACAACTGACAGCATCAAGGTCATAGTCCAGGATACCATCGGGACTTTCACGGATGCCCGCGACGGTCATTTATACAAATGGGTGAAGATCGGGAGCCAGATCTGGATGGCTGAAAACCTTGCCTACTTGCCTGAAGTAAGTCCATCATCTATCTATTCCGAGTCTCGGAAGCAATTCTATGTGAATGGTTTTGAAGGGACAGATATAGCAGCAGCAAAGACTTCTGATAACTTCAAGTTTTTCGGGGTTCTTTATAACGATCCGGCCTCTACGGATGCCTGTCCGACCGGTTGGCAGCTGCCTGATACCGTAAACTGGAAAATTCTTACCCAATATTTGGGTAATGATGCAGCCGGTGATCTAAAATCGATAACGGGTTGGAAGAAAGATTATTGGGGTGTTGATGGTAATGGAAATAATTCCTCCGGCTTTAACGCATTCCCCGGGGGTTGTTACTATTACACTTATGGGCACGGGGGCTACGGTGCCTTTAATCCGCCAGGAGAAACCGCAGAATTTCATAGCCAAAATGGTCGTATTTTTTCGCTGCTCCGCTCGAATTCATATTTCAGGATCGGGAGTTCTAAGAAAGAGGATGGTTACTCTGTGCGTTGCATCAGGAAAAATGGCTAAATCAAAGCAAATTAAGAACCTCCAAATCCTGGAGTCTGGCGCCTGCCTTGCATAAACGAAAAAAACCTGACAGGTTTTGAAACCTGACAGGGTTAACATCTCCGCGCTCCATCCTGGACTCGAACCAGGGACCCTCTGATTAACAGTCAGATGCTCTAACCGACTGAGCTAATGAAGCGTTTTCGAGGTTGCAAAAATAATGAATTTACTGAATACAACAAAACCGGAGCCCAAATTCTGATCCCCGCAGCCCTCAGGCCTGTAATTTAACGCCCTTCCAGGCGTCCAATTGGCAACCAACAAACAATATCAGATGAAAAAAAATACCCTGGCCGCTATCCTGGTACTGGCCTCCCTTTTGGCTCCGCGTCCGGCGCTCAAAGCCCAGACCGCCGCAAACGATACCCTGGCCATCATCGAAACCGCCATGAACTATGGCGACGGATTCTACAGCGGATCGGCCGAACGGATGGAAAAGGCCATTTCGCCGGATTTCATAAAACTGGCTGCCAACAAGCTCCCCAACTCCGACCGGACCGTTCTGATCGAATCAACCTACTCCGGCCTGATTGAAATGTCGAGGGCAAAAATAGGGCTCACCCCTGAAGCCAGCCGGAAGATTGAGGTCAAGGTGATCCTGATCGCCGGGGACCTCGCCTTTGCGCGGCTCGCCTCCTCCCAGTTCAATGATTACCTCGCCATGGCCAGGATTGATGGCGCCTGGAAGATTGTCAATGTCCTGTGGGCTTTCGGTGAAAGCTCCCCCAATCGGCCGGTTGTGCCTGTTCTTAAACCCGATGAGCAGAAACCCCTGGCGGAACAGGCGGTCAGGAGCTTCATCGAAGGACTCTACCTCAGTGATCCTGCCACGATGGAAAAGGTCATGCACATCCGTTTTACCCAGGCAACAGTCAATAAAATGCCCCAAACCGGCAAGCCCTTAATCGCCCGTGACGGTTACGACCTGACTCTTGGGTACGCCTTCGCCAAGCTTGGAGCCCTGGACAAAACCAAATGGAATTATCAGGTCAGCGTGCTGGATTACATGGACGGAATGGCCCTGGCCACCCTCACAACCGCCAACGGCGCCAACCTGGTCGAGCTTCTCTGGACCGACGGTCAGTGGAAAATTGTGAGCATGCTCCGCAAAAGGGGGTGATCTGGATTTTTTTATTAAATCCCAACCTCCGGGTTTTTCTTTATCTTGGTCCTGCTGTTCACCCGCAGCAGGACTCTTTATGAAAAACATCCTCGTCATCGGCAGCACGAATACCGACATGGTGGTCAAATCACCCAGGTTTCCGAAACCCGGCGAAACCATCATCGGCGGCGAGTTTCACGTTTTCCCGGGCGGCAAGGGAGCTAATCAGGCAGTCGCAGCAGCGCGCCTCGGCGGCGATGTCACCTTTATTACGAAACTCGGAGATGACGGGTTCGGAGCCCAGGCGCGCGAAGGCCTTGCCCGGGAGAATATCTGGACCGATTATATCCTCACCGATCCGGCCGTACCCTCAGGAGTTGCCCTGATCACCGTCAATGCCGGGGGCGAAAACACGATCGTGGTGGCTTCGGGGGCCAATGACCGGCTTCAGCCGTCGGAGATCAGGGAAATGGATACTGCCTTCGAAAAGGCTGAAATTATCCTGATGCAGCTCGAAATTCCGATGGAAACCGTGGAACAGGCCATCGTCAAAGCCCATGACCTGGGGAAAAAAATCATTCTCAATCCCGCGCCGGCACAAACCATCCGGACTGAATTCTTAAACAGGATCTTCCTCCTCACTCCCAATGAAACCGAAGCCGGAATTCTCAGCGGATGCCCGGTAACGGATTTGGAATCAGCCCGACTAGCGGCAGAAAAACTCATAACACTCGGGGTGAAAAATGTAATCATCACCATGGGCTCTTCCGGCGCCTTTTTCAAAAACGATTCCGATGAGTTCCTGGTTCCCGCGTTCCCTGTTAAGCCGGTCGACACCACCGCCGCTGGGGATGTATTTAACGGGGCCATCGCCGTCGCCCTGGCTGAAGGAAAAGATTGGCCCGAGGCCATCCGGTTCGCCAACCGGGCCGCAGCCATTTCGGTAACCCGCATGGGCGCTCAAAGTTCGGCCCCGACAGCCGGGGAATTACTTTTACCCTGATGCCTCCTGCCCAGTAAGTTGTCAGGAAATAAGTTCTATTTTTGCTCCCTCATGAGAGGGGCAATTAAAAGAACATTTCTGCTGGCTGCTTTCCTTATCGGGCTTCACGGGCTAACTGCCCAGCAGGCTGCCCCTGAGGAGATCATGCATCGCGCATCCGTCTGGCTGCACGGTAATGCATCTTTGAAGTCTGCCCCGGTTCCCGAAACGATCCTTGAATTCGGGCCGGCCCCCTCTCCCGATATTTACGTGGTCACCTTCCGGCCCGCCGGCTTTGTTATCCTCGCCGGCAATGAACCCGGACTGCCGGTTATCGGGTGGTCGGATTCATCGGTTTTTCCTGATGATTCATTACACCCGGTGCGGAACTGGTTAATTGATTCATACATAAAATCCATGGCGGAACGGGCGCCCGCAGGGACGCCCCTACGGGCACAAAACATCCCCCAAATCGTAAATCGTCAATCGTCAATCGTAAATCGTAAATCCTCCATGTCCACCGACGATGCCGTCCTCCCCCTGATCACCGCACAATGGGGCCAGGGAATCCCCTGGAACCAATACTGTCCTGCGGATTCAACCGGCAAGCGGGCCCTGGTCGGCTGCGTCAGCGTGGCCATGTCACAGGTGATGCACTACTGGAACTGGCCCGAAAGGGGGTACGGTTCGGTAACCTACACACCTCTGCAGCATCCTGACTACGGGGAGATCAGGGTTAATTTTGATGAAGCCCGATATGACTGGGAGCAGATGCATGCCATTTTCCCATCCGATGCCGCCGCCCTCCTCCTCTATCATGCCGGCGCGGCCTCATACATGAACTACGGACCTTCAGAGTCCGCCACCAGCGTGGATACCTACGCAGTGCCGGCCCTCCGGAACCATTTCCTGTATCAGCCGGGAATGATTTTCAGGGGATTCGACCAGGTGCCTTACCTGGATTGGGTTGACATGCTGAAACAGGAACTCATCAACAAAAGACCCGTGGTCTATGCAGGCTCCTCGCCGGATGGCAAGGTGGCGCATGCTTTCAATATTGACGGATTCCGCGGACAGGATTTTTTCCATTTCAACTGGGGCTGGAACGGCGGAGGCGACGGCTGGTACAACCTCACCACCATGGGCGGCGGATCGGCCAATTTCTCGGCCAACCAGGGCGCCATTTTCGGCGTCCAGCCGGCCAATAAACCGCTGCACGACAGGCCCTGTACCCTTGAGGTAATGCCCGGGGACGGATTTGTCCAGCTGTTCTGGGAAGCCCCGGTTATGGCCGATTTCTCACATTTTGTGGTGTACCGCAATGGACAGCAGGTTGGCATTGTCGCAGATACCGAATTCCGGGATACCGGTCTCGAGAACGGAACCGCCTACCAATATGAGGTCACTGCTGCCTATGGCGGACAATCCGTTGGGGAATCGCTTCCCACCCCTGCGATCCTCACCCGTCCCTGGGATGCGATGAAGCCGGGCGACTGGCAGGCATTCGAAGCCGGAACGCAGGGATGGCAGCTGCAGGGAGATCAATCGGGATTCATGATCGGATCCGCCGTGGACCTTGGTTTTCCAGGCAACGCCGGTAAAATCGCTGCGATACGGTCGGAGGGCTTGCCCGAAGGAACCCGGGCCGCTGACTACCTCACCAGCCCCGTGATCTTCCCTTCCTCCTATAAACATCTTGCCATTTCCTTTGATTACGTGTTCAGGCAGAACCCGAACGGGGATATCTTTTTCCTGATGTATCGCGATTTTTTAACCGGTACCTGGCAGCCCATTACCCGCCTCGACTCCACCGGCAGCTGGTCTGACTGGAAAAACTTCCACATCTACCTGCCCAAACCCGCCTCCAATGCACCGATTCAAATCGCCTTCTATTACAACGACTTTTACGGTGATGCCTATGGCGCTGCCGTTGACAACATCCACATTTACGAAGTGGATGAACCGGCAATACCAGCTTTTACAGGAGACTTCCGGGACCTCTGCCAGGACCAGCGGGCTACCTACACCGATCTTTCCACGGGTACCATCGGGATCTGGGACTGGGACTTCGGCGAAGGAGCCATACCCCGATATGCCAGTACCAAGGGGCCTCACGAGGTGCTCTACACCGAACCGGGAAAAAAGAACGTGCGCCTCTCCCTCAACCACCTCGACCACCTGCTCGAAGAAAACTACGTGGTTGTAAGAGATCAGCCATTCGCCGACTTTACCTTCACCCGGTTCAACATGAATATCACCTTCACCAGTCAGGCCCGGTTTGCAAATGAGATCCTCTGGATTTTCGGAGACGGGACAACCTCAAATGAACAAAATCCGCTTCACACCTATTATACCAAGGAGCGCTTTGAGGTAAGGCAGATCGTGTACAACGGCACCTGCCCGCCCGATACCCTCATGCAGATCATTGACCTTAAAAACGGAACCGGCATCGAAGCTACGGAGTTGGACCAGGACCTGACCGTCTGGCCCAATCCCACCGCAGGGAAAGTCACGCTGCTGTTTAACACCATCCCGCCTGAACCCCTGAATATCAGAATCATGACCATCACCGGAAAAACCATGCTCCACCAGATATCAGAATCCCGGCAGCAGATCGAACTCGATATTTTCGATTTTCCGGAGGGTTTATATATCTTGCAGGTCGCCGCCCGAACCTCAGTCGTCAATCGAAGGATTGTGAAAATGGGAAGATAGGTATCGGGTGTCGGGTATCGGGTATCGGGATAGGGGTAAGGGGCGCTCCGAGGGAGGGGATTCCTGCTTCCGCAGGAATGACACAATCGGAGAGCCCTGTTCCCAACAACCGAAACCTGATACCTGATACCCAAATCGTAAATCGTAAATCGTAAATCGTAAATCGTAAATCGTAAATAATGAAGCGTCTCCTCTCCCTAGTGTTTTCCCTGGCTATTGTCCAGCTGGCTTTCGCCGCCTGGCATGAGAATATTCCACAGACCATTGAACAGCCTGATGGAAAAGTGATCAACTGCCTGGCATCGGGTGATGAGTATTATCACTGGCTGCATGATGCCGAAGGGTATACCATCGTAATGAATCCGGAGGACGGGTTCTTTTATTATGGGGTCCGGTCGGGCGACAGCGTCATTCCTTCCCGGTATGTGGTTGGCCAGGTTAACCCTGCTCAGGCTGGGTTGCAAAAATTTGCCAAAATCTCTGAAAAGCTCTATTACGAGAGGCGCGCCGAATATCAGCACAGCCTCAAGGCGTCTTACGGTGCTCCCACCCGCGGAACCGTAAACACCATCTGTATCTATATTTCATTTGCTGATGACAGCGTCTTTCATACTAAACGGGAGCAATACAAACAGATATGGACCTCCACCACCACACCTTCCGTTAAGGACTTCTTCGCCGAGATATCCTATAATACCCTCAATCTCGAAGTTCACCATTTTCCGGAAAGTCCGGATTCCGTAAACATCTCTTATGTTGATCTTTATCCCCGGAAATACTATTTACCCAGGTCCAACTCAAATCCGGAAGGCTACACGAACTCGGATAAAGGCCAGCGTGAACATGCCATGCTCAAGCGCGCCATTGAGTTCGTCCAGGCCCAGGTGCCAGCAGATCTTGAACTTGACATGAATAATGACAATACGGTGGATAATATCAGCTTTGTAATCAGGGGCAGCTCCTCCGCATGGTCCGATCTGCTCTGGCCGCACGCCTGGAGTCTCTATACCACCACTGCCATGCTCAACGGATCCAGGGTTGGCAGCTACTTCCTGACCATGGAAAACGGGTTTGGGGTGGGTACTTTCTGTCATGAACTGGGCCATGTTTTCGGGGCTCCCGACCTCTACCATTATACCGATACAGGGGCTCCAACAGCGGTTGGAGGCTGGTGCCTGATGGACGCATCGGGTAATCCCCCGCAGAGCATCTGCGGATTTCTCAAGTATAAGTACAACAAGTGGATACCCGACCTGCCGGAGATAACCGAATCAGGAGTTTATACGATCCTTCCACTGTCGCAGCCGGAAAGGAATCTTTACAAGATTAGGTCTCCTTACAGCCGGTCAGAGTATTTCGTTCTGGAGTACAGGAAAAGAACCGGCAAATATGAGCAGCAGGCACCCGGAACCGGCCTGGTGGTTTACCGTATCAACCCCGGTGCAGGCAATGGCAACGCAGGAGGGCCTCCTGATGAGGTTTACGCGTATCGGCCGAATGGGACCATAACGCAACTAGGAAGTATTTCCAGTGCGGCTTTCGGGGGAGCAGGAAGAAAAGCAATAAACGACAAGACCAACCCCAGCTCATTCCTCTGGGCCGATAAGGCCGGGACCAAAGGGGGACTTGATCTGTCAAATATTACGGTTTATCCGGATTCCATCACTTTTGAAGTGAAAATTGATAACCGCTTTCCGCCAACCAGTCTCACCTACATCCCCCGCCCCGCTTTTGTGGATCTCGACTGGGAACCTTGCCTGAGCCCGGGATTCAGCAAGTATTACATATATCGTAACGGTACCCTGGCCGACTCGGCTGCCACATCCAGTTATACAGACAGGCAGGTCCAGGTAGGAGTGGCATATTCCTATTATATCACAGGAATTTTCACCGGGGAGCATGCCGGGGAATCGGTACCCAGCAACACGGTAACCTACACGCCCCTGGGCATCATGACACTGCCTTATGAACAGGAGTTTGAGGAAGTATCCCACGGCTGGATGATCAAAGGTTTTGAGGAGGGATTCCAGTGGGGAGACGCTGCGACCCTATCCATGCCGACCGATAATACCACAAAGTTTATCGGGGCCAATTCCGTTCTTGCCGGAGAGAATACGCCCTGCAAGGATTTTGCAATCACGCCACGGCTGAATCTGAGCGGGAAAACCATGGTGAACCTCTATTTTGATTATTCATTGAAAAGATGGCAGCAACTGGATCACCTGAAGGTATTCTACCGTAAAAGTCCTTATGAGCCCTGGGTTCTGGTGATCGATCTGCCAACTTCAGGAATAGGCGCCCAGTATAAATGGCGCAGGTATGCGCTGGAATTGCCTTCGCTGGCTTACGCAGCCGAAGCACAGATCGGGTTCCAGTATGACGATGGTGCCGGCATGGGTTACGGCGCAGCCATTGATAATGTGGTTATACGTGAACCCGCCGCAGGCGTGGATAATGGCGAAATTGAAGCCGGCGTCACCCTCTATCCTAATCCCGCTGACCGGGAAGTAACCGTTCAACTGACAGGGATTACCGCGGAGAAGGTTACGTATCACCTGGTCAGTATCGACGGCCGGATTCTTTCGACGCGCGTGAGCCGCCAGCCCGGCCTGGGTGAAACCTTCAGTCTGGCAGGATTGCCAGCAGGGATTTACAACCTTCTGGTAGAAACCGATTCGCAGGTTATTGTGAAAAGAATTATAAAACAATAGCAAACCCTTGATCGAACGAGAATTTCAGAGGCTTGAGGAGGAAGTGGGTGCCTGTGTAAGATGCCCGCTCCATGAGAAAAGGAGCCAGGCGGTTTTCGGCACCGGCCATCCGTTTTCTGAAATCATGGTGATCGGCGAAGGTCCGGGTGAAGAAGAGGACCGTCAGGGTTTGCCTTTCGTGGGAAAATCCGGTCAGCTGCTGGATAAAATTCTGGCTGCAGCCGGTTTCTCAAGGGACGAAAACGTTTACATCGCCAACATCGTCAAATGCCGGCCGCCTGAGAACCGGGAGCCGGCCCCGGAAGAACGTGCGGCCTGTTTGCCCTGGCTGGAAGAACAGATTGCCCTGATCCAGCCTAACATCATTATCCTCCTCGGCAGCACCGCCTTAAAAGGACTTATCGATCCCGAAGGTAAAATCACCCGCATGCGCGGAACCTGGATCCACTGGAACGATATCTGGGTAATGCCTACCTATCATCCCTCAGCCCTTCTCCGTAATCCCGACCTGAAAAAAGAGGTTTGGGAGGATATGAAGGAGGTGGTGAGGAAATATCGGGAGGTGGTGGATCCGAAGTACAAAGCGCCGAATATATAAGAGGTCGCTGAGCTCCTAAAAGGCTCGCTTTGCTCGCTAAGAGGCCCTTCGGGCTAACAGGGGCTTCGCCCTAATAAGCTCTTAAGTTAAGCGCTGTTAGAGCGAAGCGCCCATTAGGAGCGCAGCGACCTCTTAGCCCGAAGGGCCTATTAGGAGCGAAGCGACCTATTAGCGACCGCAGGGAGCCTTTTAGGAGCGAAGCGACCTTTTATATGATCAGCATCGCATCCCCATACGTCCCAAACCGATACTTCTCCTTGATGGCAACCTGGTAGGCGTTCATCAGCGGATCAAACCCGGCAAAGGCAGCAACCATCATGAGGAGAGTGGTGAGTGGAAGATGAAAGTTGGATATCATCCGGTCGGCAACCGAAAACTCATAGGGCGGGAAGAGGAACTTGTTGGTCCATCCTTCATAAGGCTTCAGGAATCCATCGGTTGAAACGGAGCTTTCCAGTGTGCGCATCGTGGTGGTTCCCACGGCACATACATGCCGGCGCATCTCTTTTGCATTGTTAACCAGCCTCACAGCCTCATCGGATATGCGGATCGGCTCCGAATCCATCTTGTGCTTGGTCAGATCTTCAACATCCACCGAACGGAAATTACCGAGTCCGACGTGTAGTGTGACAAAGGCAAAATCAACCCCCTTGATTTCGAGCCTCTTCATCAGTTCCCGGCTGAAGTGCATGCCTGCCGTAGGAGCAGCAACAGCACCCTCGTGACGGGCGAAGATGGTCTGGTACCGCTCGCGGTCTTCAGGAACCACTTCACGCTTAATAAATTTTGGCAGCGGGGTTTCGCCAAGCTCGAAAAGGGTCTTTTTAAAATCCTCGTAAGGTCCGTCGAACAGAAACCGCAGCGTCCGTCCCCGTGAGGTGGTGTTGTCAATCACCTCGGCAACCAGCATGTCATCCTCTCCAAAATAGAGTTTGTTCCCGATCCTGATCTTTCGTGCCGGATCCACCAGCACATCCCAGAGACGCTGCTCCCGGTTCAGTTCCCTCAGCAGGAAAACTTCGATCTCGGCACCCGTTTTCTCCTTGTTTCCACGCAGGCGGGCCGGAAAAACGCGGGTATCGTTGAAAACCATTACGTCGTTGTTTTCAAAATAATCCATCACGTCTTTAAAGACCCGGTGCTCAATCTCGCCGCTCTTCCGGTTAAGGACCATCAGCCTTGATTCATCACGATTTTCTGAGGGATGCAAAGCGATAAGCTTGTCCGGCAAAGTATACCTGAACTTGGATAGTTTCATAAATAATTAAGATAAATAAGATTGCCTTTATACGGGGCAGAATCCCGTTTGTTGCGTTTAGCTCAAATTTTTTTGAAAATTTTCAAAAATCAAGGCGTCATCTACTGAATAATCACCGCTTTTTGTGCGTCTGAGTTGGGTCAGGTGACCCCCGGAGCCCAGTGCTGTGCCCAAATCCCGTGCAATTGAGCGGATATAGGTTCCGCGTGAACATTTAATACTTAGAGAAATATCGGGAGATACAAATGATAGCAGCTCGATCTCGTCAATCCGAACCCGCTTGGGTTCCAGGATCTGCTCCTCGCCCCGCCGTGCCATATCATAGGCTCTCACCCCGTCAATCTTCTTGGCGCTGAACAACGGCGGAACCTGGTCAATATCGCCGGTCATGCCCCGGAGCGCTTCCCGCACCATATCCTCCGTCACATGCTCATAGGGGAACACCGCATCCACCTCCTTTTCGAGGTCGAAACCGGGAGTGGTTGCCCCGATGCGCACGGTAGCCAGATACTCTTTATCCCCCGCCTGAAGCTCATCGATCCGCTTGGTCGCCTTGCCCACTGCCACAATCATAAGGCCCGTGGCGAGCGGATCAAGCGTTCCCGCATGGCCCACCTTTAGCTTTTTCAAATGAAAGGTGCGCTCAATAGTCCCCCTCACCTTCTTCACCAGGTAAAAAGAGGTCCACCCATAGGGTTTGTCGAAGAGAAGAATCTGGCCTTCCAGCCAGGAATCGGGGTCGGTGGGCATATACGATTTATGATTGACGATTTACGATTTGGGTGTCGGGTGTCGGGTATCAGGTATCGGGTATCGGGTTTGGGGCTCTTCGAATGTGTCATCCCGGCGAAGGCCGGGATCCTAAGCCTCGGAGCAACTGGCGGGAGATCCTGACTTTCGTCAGGATGACATCGGAGAGCCCCATACCCGACACCTGATACCCGATACCAATTTTCATCATCCCAGGACAATCGCAAGTACGCCGATGACCGTGCAATAAACAGCAAACCAAATCAGCTTGCCCTTTTTTACCAGGTTTATCATCCAGGAACAGGCCAGCAGCCCGGAAATAAAAGCAGCCAGAAAACCAATAATCAGTTCTGTGGAACCGAGGCTGCTCTGCATTGTGCCAGATTTCATGTCCATCAGGTCCATGGCATTAGCCCCGATAATTGGAACCAGAACCATCAGAAAAGAAAATCGCGCAACCTCTTTTTTATCAGTCCCCATAAGCAGTCCGGTTGCTATGGTGGAACCGGAACGGGATATACCCGGCAGGGTAGCAAATGCCTGTGCCAAGCCGATAATAAAGGCAGACAGATAGGTTACAGGCCTGGCAACCCTGGGCTTGATGAAATGTGCCAGTGCCAGCAAGGTTGCGGTTACCAACAGCATCGCCCCCACAAATACCAGGTTGCCCGTGAAAAAACTCTCAACCCAGTCCTTCAGGAATAAACCGACAAAAACTACAGGTATCATGGAGACAACTATTTTCAGGACATAGTGTGTCTCTTCATTCAGCCTGAATTTGAGTGTTCCCAGCAACAGCTTCCATATCTCCCGCCAGAAAACCACAAGGGTTGACAAAACCGTTGCACCGTGAACCACTACTGTAAAAGTCAGGTCGTCGGCATTCTCAACGTTAAGCAATACTTTTCCCAGTTCAAGGTGTCCCGAACTGCTGACCGGCAGAAATTCAGTGAATCCTTGCAGCAATCCTAATAAAAGCGCTTGCAGCCAGTCCATCGGCTATTCTTTCTTCCCGGCTTTAGGCCGGTACATGATGGCAACGCCCTCAATGATGAACCCGATCAGAACAATCACCGGGGCAAGGGTTATCCGGGTAAAGGAAAATATCGAGGGATCAAATTTGTTCGGATCATCAGACCCGCCTCCCGACATCAGAAGAAACCCGACAAACAGAACCGCCAGCCCGATAATCAGCAACCGGTAATTCATCCGGCTGAATACAAAACCCGTTACCGGCTTGTCCGAAACTTCAGACTTATCACTCTTAACACTCTTACTTGTTGCCATATCCTAAATCGTAAATCGTAAATCGTAAATCGTAAATCGTAAATCGTAAATCGTCAATAATAAAGCCTGTCCCTGTCGATCCCCAGATACTTATTTACCGCCATCACTGTGGTTAATCCGGCCAGTACCAAACCCGATGCAAAGATCAGCAAAATCAGCATGGCGATGGTCTTCCCATCCGTAAACTGCAGAATCTCCGGCATCTGCCTCCGGGCAATGTAAATAACCCCCAGGAAAAGAAATATCGCCAGGACCGATCCGAAAACGCCATTGAGAATGCCCCGGAGGATAAAGGGCCGGAGAATGTACTTCCGGTTTGCTCCAACCAGCTGCATCGTTTTGATTATGAATCGTTTACTATAAACCAGCAGACGAATGGTGTTATTGAACAGCGCGATGGAGATCAGGAGGAGCAGGGCGCTGAATGCCAGGATCACGACACTGATCTTTTTAAGGTTCTCATTGACCAGGTTAACCATGGATTCCTGATAATAGACCTCCTCAACCTGCGGGTATGCAGAAAACTCCTTTTCAAACCGTGCAATGCTGTCGGGGTTGGCATACTTCGCGTGAAACTTGATATCGACCGATGGTTTCAGCGGGTTGACTCCCAGAAATTCGATGAAATTCTCGCCCAGCTCCTTCTGCAATTCGGTTGCCGCCTGTTCAGCGGAAATGAAAGTGGTTGATTTTATGGCCGGACTGGCATCAAAATATTTCATTAGCTGCACCCGGTCGGCCTCCCGTACGTTATCCTTCAGTATGACGGAGAACCCGATATTTTCCTTGACATAATCGCCGATCCGCTGTGCATTCAGTATCAGCAGCCCTAATAAACTCAGGAGAAACAATACCATCGAGATACTCACCACCGTTGTTACGTAGGAGTTCCGGAGCCTGACCGTGGGGACCTTCTGCTGTCTGTTCTTCATCGTCCTTATTTCCAGCGCCTAATTTACAAAGATTTGACTAAGTTTAAACCAAAATCATCCTTACGTGGGCATCGTTGAAAAACAGGGCATTAAAGGGTCTTTCTATTCGTATGCCGGAACGCTGGTCGGGTTCGTTACCGCAGCCCTGCTGCTTCCCAGGATTTTTACCAAGGCGGAGAACGGCGTTCTCGACCTCCTGGTTTCCTGGTCCCTTGTTTTTGCCACAATAGCTACACTGGGCCTGAATAACGTCACCAACCGGCTTTTTCCCTATTTCCGCGATCAAAAGAGCCGCCACCATGGCTTCTCAGGAATCCTCTTCTGGGTCACCCTGGCGGGATTCCTCCTTTCCCTGATCCTCTTTTTCATTCTTCGCCCCTGGATCATTGCCGACAGCATGGATCAGTCGGTGCTCTTTATCCGGTATGTTGATTACGTGATCCCTCTCACAGCCTTTACAGCCATTTACCTGGTAGCCGACATCTACTATGCAATGCTCATGAATGCCGTTAAGGGTATATTTCTTAAAGAATTCCTCCAGAGAATCTTTATTCTGATCGTGATTCTGGCCTTTGTAGCCGGACTGTTCAAATTCGACGGGTTTATCCTCTTTTACGTGGTTGCCATCTCCCTGCCAGGCGTCATTATTGCCGCCGCCCTGCTGCGCGACGGGGCTTTCACCTTCCGTCCCGATTTCAGCTATATCGAAAAACCGCTTGCGCGGCAGCTGGTCAGTGTCGCCCTCTACGGAATCATCATCGCGTTCAGCAACATCATGATCCAGTATATCGACCGCATCATGATCAACTCCTACCTGGGACTGGAGGCTACAGGAGTGTATGGCCGCGCATTTTTCTTCGGAACCCTGGTTTCCATTCCCATCCGTGCCGTGAGCAAAATATCGGCCGTGGTGGTGGCTCAGCAATGGAAAGACGATGACCATGAATCGATTAACCGGCTCTATCGTGACACAAGCCTGAACCAGCTCATTTTCGGATTGCTGATTTTTATCGGAATATGGGGAAACATAACCAACGTTTTCCATATCCTGCCCGGTGATTACGGGGAAGGCAAGTGGGTGATCTTCTGGATCGGGCTGTCGAACCTCTTTATTATGGCATCCGGAATCAGCGGGGCCATCATGACCACCAGCAGGTATTACCGGGCGCTTGCCCTTTTTGTGGTGGCCTTCGGAGTCCTGGTGGTCGGATCCAACCTGATATTCATACCGCTGTTCGGGATAGCCGGAGCAGCCCTGGCCTCCGCCATCGCAGCGCTGGCCTATGGTCTCATGCGCTTTGTTTTTCTTTGGGCCCGATACAGAATGCAGCCCTATACCTGGAAGCATGCGGTTGCCATCCTGATAGCCGGCGCTGCCTACCTTCCGGCACTCCTGATTCCCGACCTGAATGGGGAAGACTATAAGACTGTAAGGCTGATAGCCGATATACTAATCCGCAGCGGTGCGATTACCATTGTCTTTATCGGATTAACCCTGATATTGAACGTTTCTCCGGATCTCACCCGGCGCACAAAAGATCTGATCCGGCAGATAAAAATCAGATTATCTTTGCATAAACACGACTAAGCGTGAAAGAAAAACTTGTACTTCTGGGCGGCGGCGGCCACTGCAAATCCTGCATCGATGTGATACAGGAGGAGGGAAGGTTTGAGATTGTCGGGATTGTGGAAGGGGTCCCCCCAACCCTCGACGCCCCTGTCATTCCGGCGAAAGCCGGAATCCCCTCCCATACAGTACTGGGTTACCCCGTGATCGGCACCGACGCCGATCTCCCGGAGCTGGTAAAGAAATACCGGAACTTCCTGATCACCGTTGGCCAGATCTCAAAACCGGCCGTGAGAATCAAGCTCTTCGAAACCATCCGTTCGCTCGGAGGCCATCTTCCGGTGATCGTTTCTCCCCATGCCTACGTTTCGCGAACCGCCCTGGTCGGAGCCGGAACCATTGTGATGCATAACGTTGTCGTCAATGCCGAGGCCCAAATCGGGGTAAACTGTATTCTCAACACCGGAGCCCTGATCGAGCACGAAGCCGTCACCGGCGATCACTGTCATATTTCAACCTATGCGATCCTGAACGGCCAGTGCACGGTAGGCAGCCGCACCTTTATCGGGAGCCGGACTGTCCTTGCCAATAATATTTCTATCCCCGATGACACGCTGGTTTCGGCCGGATCGGTTGTGCTGCGAACCCTCGAACAGCCCGGAACCTATATCGGGAATCCCTTACGGAAAATACGATGAAAAAACGCGTCATGATTATCGCCGAAGCCGGCGTCAACCACAACGGCAGCCTCGAACGGGCGTTACGCATGATCGATGCGGCAGCCTCGGCCGGAGCTGATATCATTAAATTTCAGTCCTTTAAAACAGAAAAGCTGGTCACGGCCGATGCTCCCAAAGCAGCCTACCAGCAAACCAATACGGGTGAAACCGGAAGCCAGTTCGGCATGCTTAAAAAGCTGGAACTGGCCGAGGATGCACATGTCCTGCTGATGAACTACTGCCGGGAAAAGGGCATCACGTTCATGTCCACGCCATTCGACGCAGAGAGCGCAGAAATGTTGAATTGTTTAAATGTTGAAATGTTTAAGGTAGGATCCGGGGATCTCACCAACCTGCCCCTTCTCAGGCAACTGGCAGGCTATGGAAGACCGATCATTTTGTCGACCGGCATGGCCGACATGGATGAGATCGAAAAGGCATTGGAAGTGGTAATCAACGGGGGGCTGGTTAAAGAAAAAATTATCGTTCTGCATGCGAATACCGATTATCCGACTCCCTATTCCGATGTTAACCTGACGGCAATGCTGGCTATTAAGCGAAAATTTGGGGTAACGGTTGGCTATTCCGATCATACCGACGGGATAGAGGTTCCGGTTGCCGCGGTAGCCCTTGGGGCCCAGGTGATCGAAAAGCACTTTACCCTCGACAGGAACCTGGAGGGCCCGGATCATAAAGCCAGCCTGGAACCGGCTGAACTTTCGGCCATGGTTCGCTCGATCCGGAATATCGAGATAGCCCTGGGCAACGGAAAAAAAATCCCGTCAGCAGGTGAAAGAAAAAACATGGCTGCAGCGCGGAAAAGCATAGTGGCAGCATGCACTATTTACAAGGGCGAACTGTTTACCGAAGAAAATCTGACGGTAAAACGTCCGGGTACGGGAATCTGCCCGCTCCGGTGGGATCAGATTATCGGTACCTTTGCCACCCGGGATTACCGGAAAGACGAACTGATCTGATGCAAAAAATCTGTGTGGTTACTACCAGCCGTGCTGAATACGGCCTGCTCTTCTGGCTGATGAAGGGAATCCAGGCGGATCCCGGAATGCAGCTCCAGCTCGTGGTGACGGGAACGCACCTGTCGGCCGAATTCGGGTCCACCATCGACATGATCCGCGATGACGGCTTCAGGGTCGACCGGAGCTTCGACCTGGAAATGCAGGGCGACAAGGTCCTCGATATCACCCATTCGCTGGCCCTGGCCCTTGAGGGATTCGCTGCCGCGTTTCATACCCTTCAGCCCGATATTATCGTGGTCCTCGGCGACCGTTTTGAAATTTTGGGGGCCGCTGCTGCTGCCCTCATCGCCAATATCCCCGTTGCTCACCTGCATGGCGGGGAGCTCAGTCTGGGAGCTATCGACGATTCCATCCGCCATGCCGTAACCAAGATGTCGCACCTGCACTTTACCGCTGCTGCTGAATATAAGCGAAGGGTGATCCGCATGGGCGAGGAGCCTGGCCGGGTCTTTATGGTGGGCGGAATGGGCATGGATAACATTAAGAGGATGAGCTTTCTCGGTCGGGCCGAGTTTGAGAAAGCGATCGATTTTAGGTTGGGGGAAAGAAATCTCCTGATCACCTACCACCCGGAAACCCTCGACCACCTGATGGCCGGGAAACAGATCGACGAGCTTTTAAAAGCCCTGGCAAAACTGAAGGACACTCACTTCATTTTCACCCAGCCCAACGCCGACACCGGACACCGGGCCATCGTGGAGCGGATCCAGTCTTTTGTGTTCAAGGCAGGTGATCAGGCAACCCTGATCAAGTCGATGGGCCAGCTCAATTACCTTTCCGCCATGAAACATGTAGATGCGGTAGTAGGCAACTCCTCCAGCGGCATCATCGAAGCACCGGGATTCCGGATCGGAACCCTCAATATCGGTCACCGGCAGGACGGCAGAATCAGGGCCGGCAGTGTCATCGACTGCGAATGCACCGAAGGCGCAATCCTGGCCGGACTGGAAACAATCTATTCACCCGCCTTTCAGGAGAAACTGAAAACCGTGAAAAACCCGTACGGAACAGGAGGAGCATCGGAGAAAGTGCTCGATGTGCTGCGCGGTACGGATGTGAAACAACTGATACCGAAGAAGTTCTATGATAAGTAACTGGCCTCGCGGTGCTCGGCTAATAGGCTCCCTGCGGTCGCTAATAGGCGCTACGCGCTAAAAGGGGCTTCGCCCTAAAATGCATTTGA
>CAZEKJ010000015.1:3159-93347 GCA_964512915.1 uncultured Porphyromonadaceae bacterium | reverse complement strand
CTTCCACCATGGTGGTTAACTGAGCCTTTTTCTGGGCGAATACAGTGACAGGATTTCCCGATTCAACAAAAGTGCTGCCATCAGAATAGAAACCCGCTATCGTTGGGCTACCCAGAATCATGCCGGCATCGAGGTCAGCCTGTGTAATCGTATGCACGGCGTCAAGAGTTGCAGTTCCTCCGGTTGGGAGGGTTGCAATCATTGAATTACCCGACAGGATCTCAAGCGGATCGGCAACCGTAATGTTTGAAGCCGTCAGATTGCTGTTGTTCTTTACAGTCAGCATGTAATGAATGGCTTGACCAACAGAACCGTATGAGGTTTCTGAAACTGTCATTGCCACGGCAAGAGCCTCAGTCGATTGGACCAGGATCGTGAGCGGGTTGCTCTCTCCCAGGATTTGCTGGCCGATGCGGTCGTAGGCACGGATGGTGGCGAGGGAAACGACTTTTCCGGCTGCCAGATCCTCTGCCGTTATTCGGTGTTCCGAAGTAACGGTGGCTCGATGCCCGGGCATTAATTCGGCAATGGACTTTCCATTGATCAGGCCGGATTCCTGTCCGCTTAAAATCAGGTCTGTAAGTGTTACATTACCCGTGTTGAAAGCTTCAACCGAATAGTGGATCACCTCCCCGATCGTGCTAAAACCGTTTTCAGCCGCTGTCAGGGTGGTGCTTAGATTAGCTTTTTGTGATCCCTGGATAATCAGGCTGTTGCCACTTGACTGAATAAGTCGGTTATTCTGATCGAACCCTGATATTCGGGCCGTTTGTTGGAGCGTACCCGCATCAAGATCGGATTGCGTAATACTGTAAGAGGTCTTGACTGAAACATACTCACCGGGATTCAGGTCGGCAATTGAAATGTTGCCGGTCTGAGTCCCTTGCGGATCGGATAGCTTGATGCCCGAAATTCTTACGTTTCCGGTATTTGTAATCCCATGAGTATAGCTAATTCTATCTCCAACAGTACTATAAGTCTCTTCTGCGGCAGTGGACGACAGAAGCAATCCCGGGCTTTGGATCGCAAAGACGGTTAATTCATTACTTTTGGCGGTTTCAGTAAAGAGCCAATTGTCAGTGGTTGATGCAGTTGCCCTGCTCACAACCCTGCCGGCATCCAGATCCGCCTGGGTTATCTCATGAGTAGCCTTGAGGGTCACCGAATTTCCAATGTTCAGGCGGACAATCGGACTTCCTGCTGTAATCACGGACATGGAGTCGGTTACGATAACATTCAGAAGATTGACGTTTTTGTAATTGGTAACCGTGATTTCATAATTAAGGGTTTCACCTACCGCCATGAATCGGTTTTCAAGCGCAATTTTTGAAACGGATAAGGTGCGTGCCTGGTCATTTGTATACAGGATCAGTTCATTACTTGGAATGCTGATCGGCACCCCATTGGGATCAAAGCCCGATACGATTGCAATATTCGCAATCCTTCCGGCTGTAACATCGGCTGGGGTTACCACATATACAGCATTCACAGTCTGCGTGGTGGCCGGCGGCAGGCTGACAATCAGGTTGCCCTGTGTAAAGCTGACCCGCGGGTCGGTAACAGTAAGATTTGAAAGGGTTACCGTACCACAATTGAATACTTCGATGGAATAATGTATGATGTCACCTGCTGCATGGAAGTTCTTTTCAGAGGAGAACTTGGTAGCGGTAACCTGGGGGCGCTGGACCCCGGTGGTGGTTATGCAAGGACTGGCCCCTGTGATTGGTACGCCGTCAGCGAAAGTGCCTGAAACGAATGCACAGTTGATGACCTGGCCGGCATCGATATCCGCCTGGGTGATCGTATGTGCAGCCAGAAAAGTTGAAACCGTGTTGCTCCTGAGAATACTGATTTGATTACCGGTACTGAATATGGCATTCGGATCGGTAACGGTTGAATTATAGATGGTCTCACTGCCTTTATTGGATACCGTGATAGTATAATGGATGATGTCACCCACTGCGCTGTAGCTGGTTTCCAGAGCACTCTTGGTAATATTATATCCCGATGGGGTACAATGGATGAAAGTGAGGATCATCTGATCGACCGTATTGCCACAGACTGCGCTGGATAGACCTGTTAATGTCAGGGTAACACCCCCGGCTGCATAGTCGGCAGAACTTGGGGTATAAACCGGATTCAGCAGTGTAGCATTGACGAAAGTGCCGGTACCGCTACTGGTCCACAAATAGGATGTTGCATTTTGTCCGGTGGCACCGGTTACTGCAAAAGTGGTTGAAGATGCGCACACAGAGGCATCCGGACCGGCATATATGACCGATCTGCGTTGGATGGTAAGAACCATGTTATCGCTGACCGGAACACAAGGGGTTGCAGGAGTGACGGTAAGGGTGAGGGTCACCGATCCGGCAAGTATATCTGCAGCACTGGGTGTATAGTTTGGATGCAAGGCCGAAGGATTATCGAACAATCCTGTTCCTGATGTTGACCAAAGCATGGATACGGCATTTAGTGCCGAACTTCCATTCAGGTAATATGAATTATTATCGCACATGCTCTGATTACCGCCGGTCATAGCAACTGCCATCGGACTAACGATTACCGTAACACTGTTGCTGTTGGTACATCCGGTAGCCGTTATGGTTTCCACTACGGTATAAGTAGTTGTAAGTAATGGAGTTACAGTTGGATTAGCTAAGGTGGAAGTATATCCTACCGGACTCGAGGTCCAGCTATAGGTGCTTCCAACCACCGCAACAGCGCCGATTTGAGTAGACGAGTTCACGCAGATGGTCCTGTTGGCTCCGGCAGCAGCTGCCGGCAAGGGGTTGACTGATACAACCACACTGTTGTTGTTGGTGCAACCTGAAGCCGTTACGGTTTCTACTACGGTATAAGTAGTAGTAAGTAATGGAGTCACAACCGGGTTCGCTTCGGTGGAGGTGTAACCTGCCGGATTCGAAGTCCAGCTATAGGTGCTTCCAACCACTCCAGGAGCGCCTATTTGAGTAGGCGAGTTCATGCAAATGGTCCTGTTGGCTCCGGCAGCCGCAACTGGCAATGGATTAACCGTTACCGTAACGCTGTTGCTGTTGGTACATCCGGTAGCCGTTATGGTTTCTACCACGGTATAAGTGGTATTTACTAAAGGAGTTACTATGGGGTTAGCCAGAATTGAAGTAAACCCTACCGGATTCGAGGTCCAGCTGTAGGTACTTCCAAGCACTGCTGCTGCACCAATTTGTGTAGGCGAGTTCAGACAGATGGCCCTGTTAACTCCGGCAATAGCTCCCGGCAATGGATTAACCGTAACTGTAACGCTGTTGCTGTTGGTACATCCGGTAGCCGTAATGGTTTCAACAACCGTATAAGTAGTAGTAAGTAATGGGGTTACGGTTGGATTGGCTACAATGGAAGTAAAACCTGCCGGATTCGAAGTCCAGCTATAGGTGCTTCCAACCACTGCAATAGCGCCGATTTGAGTAGGTGAGTTCTGGCAAACGGTCCTGTTAGCTCCGGCAATCGCTGCCGGCAATGGATTAACCGTTACCGTAACACTGTTGCTGTTGGTACATCCGGTAGCCGTTATGGTTTCGACCACGGTATAAGTAGTTGTAAGTAATGGACTTACGGTTGGATTGGCTAAGGTGGAAGTATATCCTGCCGGATTCGAGGTCCAGCTGTAGGTGCTTCCAACTACTGGATCTGCACCAATTTGAGTAGGCGAGTTCAGGCAGATGGTCCTGTTAATACCGGCAGCGGCTGCCGGCAATGGGTTAACCGTTACGGTAACACTGTGTGTATTCGTAAGGCCCGTTGATGTAACGGTTTCCACAAGCGTATAGGTAGTGGTTACCAGTGGAGTTACAGTCGGGTCGGCTACCGTTGAAGTAAACCCAGCAGGAACGGAAGTCCAGCTGTAGGTACTGCCGACTACGGCTGCAGCACCGATCTGGGTGCTGGAATTGAGACAAACCGACCGGTCGGTTCCGGCTTCTGCTGCCGGTGGTGTGCCAAGGCTTACATTATTGTTATGCATGGCAATGGCACCGGCCTTGGTCAGGCCTCGCCCCAGAAGTGAAGAGCCTTCCAATAATGAAATCGCTCCGTTTCCGATAATATTACCCTTAAAGGCTGAATAATCTCCTAATATGAATTCTCCGGTCACCCACCAGAAAACATTTCCGATGGAAGCTCCATTGATGAGAAAAACATTTGAACTGTTGCCCGTAATTAAAGACCCGTCAATTTTGAAGACAAACAGTGCATTTGGATCTCCTCCGCCATCCAGGGTTAAGTCGCCGTTTAAGGTTGTGGCCGCCCCTGTACAATATATATTCGGAGCAAGAACCTGCCCACTTCCTAACCCAACCCCCAGAACGGCCCCGCAAGTCATTGCTTCCAGGGTACTGTAGGTTAAGGCCAGTGAACCGGCTGCTGCTAAAGAAGTTGCGTTCTCAACGTGAATACTTCCGGTGATCGTTCCCGGAGGAAATCCGGAAAATAGTCCCGCATTGGTACCCACATCTCCGGTAACGATGGAAGGCCCAAGTGCATTAAAGGCCCCAACTGAGGTAAACAGCGTGAAGCTGGAGGCGGATCCCAGAGCGGGAGCCTGACCGAAACCCGGTTTCGGAAATGCCAGCACAGCTATGCATGTTAGAATGAGTAGTAATTTTATTTTCATTTTGGATGTGAGTTATTGTTCACATTACAAATGTCATGGCACTGGGGAAGAAAATTGTTACACAACTTTTGGAAATAGTTACATTATTCACACATTTCAGAAAGGATATCCGATGGCGATATTCAATATCAGGTTGTCTCTTCTCCACGCCTGGTTTCCGAAGTTCATCTGATTGACTACCCACCTGTTGCCCTCTCCAAGCCAGGGATTCCGAAGGGGAATGCCGAGATCAAACCTCAGAATAAAGAAGGATACATCGACCCGCAATCCGGCCCCCGCTCCAACAGCCAGCTCATCAGCAATCCGGGAAAAAGCAAAGGGATTTGCTATCTCTGATAGAGTTGAATTTAGCAGCCAAACATTCCCCGCATCTAAAAATAGGGCCCCCTTAATCATCCGGTAAATGGTAAACCGGTATTCTGCATTCATCTCCAGCTTGATATCCCCCCCCAATTGCAGAAACCCCAGATTGTCAGTTACCTGATGATACGTACCCGGCCCTACCGAATTGATCGGATAGGCACGAATGCTGTTTGGCCCCCCGCTGAAAAACTGCTTGATATAGGGCAGAGTTGAAGAATTCCCATAAGGGATGCCTATGCCCGCGAAAAATCTCAGAGCCATTTTACTTTTGGGGCTGAAATTGTAATACCCCCGGCCGTCCATACTTATTCTTGAAAATTGAGAATAGACGGATCCGAAAATCCCCGACGGATTAACCGATGATACCTTGTCCCCGAAAATGTTTTTTGTCAGTGAAAACGCATTCCCGGCAACCTCCGATGTCAGGTGAAAATAGAATTGAACCCTTTTCCCCGATAATACCTGCTCATTATAAGTAAACGAATAGCTCCCGCCGGCAATGAATTTCTCTTCGTAACTTTTTTTCAGATAGGGATTGGATACCAATAATTCCGTGAACAGAGCAGAGGGGTTGGCGATGGAATTGTAGCTAATATTTATCGGATTTAGTTCATGCTCAATCTTGATATTTTTTTTCCAATTATAGCCATATATAAACTGCAAAGTGCTCATATCGAAATAGTTGAGCCTTTTAAGGTAGTTGTAAGAGATTAGAAAACGTGTCCTGGGAATGTAGAGGCTGTTGGTTTTGACTTTAAACGGGACCAGAAACAAGGGTAAGTGTAGTTCAATTTGAGGATTCCAGGAGTAGGAGAATAGGTTTTTACCCTTTGCTCCTAATTGGGCCTCAAAAGATCCGGCCATGTTAATGTTCAGTAATTCAGCTCCTTTGAAGGTGTTCTTATCCTGAATACTGATACTCATCCGGGGTCCCACATAATTATTGGATTTCGAAACGAGTTCAACTTCCGTGCGGAATGAATATTTTGGCAGGGGTGTCATTAAAATGGTCGCATCCAGGTATCCCTTTGCGGTAGTGTCGCTTTCGGAGAATTTCACCTGTATGAACTTGAAATTGCCCATCGACATCAATCGATTCAGGGTAATATTGTGGTTCTTCCTTGAGTATATATCATCTTGCTTAAGGTAAACCGATCTCAGGATAACGGCAGGCCTTATGTTCATCACTGATTGATTCGCCAGAAACAGCGTGTTTTGAAACCTAACCGTATCCTTTTGTATTTCAGATGCATCGGTGTTCAAAGAGTAGTTTTCATCAATTAAAACAGTATGTATGCGGTATATCATGAGCGCATTTTCCGGAACACTGTCCTTTAAGGTCAGGGTTAATGAAACCGTGTGGTTTGCCGCCGATGTGTCCGCTTCAAATAGCAGAAAATCAGGGTTGAAGTAAAAGTAACCCTGGTCTTTGAGCAAGGCATCTATGCGGACTCTCTCCTTTTTGAGAAGGTCGAGATTGTAACCCTCACCCGGTTTAATTACGGATTCATCCTTTTTGCCCTGAATGACCCGGTCAATACTGTCATTTGATATTGAATACTGAAGCTCCTTGATAATAAAGGGTTTATGAACGCGGCTGGTATAAATAACTTTAGCTGTGCGATCCTTTTCAACGACCTTAAAGTCGGTATGAGCTTGAAAAACCCCGATATTGAAGATTTTCGCGTCGATGATTTCGGAGGTGGCCCCAGGCTTTACACTGTTGATTAACACAGGGGCTTCACCCGTTTTCTGTAACCACTTTTTAATTTTTGTATCCGGATCGTCGCCTGCCGTCTGGTAAAACCAAAGTTTTGGCCGCATTCCCAGGTAGCTTTTATTGGGTTTTGCGCGGATGGCACTTTTCGCAACGCCGGCAATAAACTTTCTCTCCTTTTTAGTTAATTCCCCGTTTGCTTCCAATTTAACTTCAGCCCCGGTATAGAGTTTGTCGCCGGATTCCATATGCTTAAGTCCGCTGCAAGATCCCAGCAGCAGGCACATCAGGATGATCGGATACTTATGGAAGCTTGACGGGTCCATCGCTATTTTCTTTTTTCGTTGAGCTGCTCGTTTTTTTGGGCCTGATAAAGAATTCTTTCCAGGTATTGAAATCGCGCAGATACAGAACACCGGCGCCGGTTTCAACCAGTTGACCCTCAATGGCGCCTTCATACAGGTTGTGGCGGAAAGCCTTAAAACGGTACCGGCCATCTTTTGTCAGTTTGTATTCCACGGTTATGTCGCTTGTTATATCGCTGGCTGAATTTTGCCTTGCTTTTTCACCTTCCACATCAACAGAACCACCCAGCTCAACCGACAAGCGTTCATTAAACAGCTGCTTCTTTAAACCAATTTCAACCTGAGTCCTTCCCACCCCTTGACCGGATGTGTAATCGTCATAGGATTGAATATCAAAATTCAGATCCACCCAGGGAACCACTTTGGAGCTAAGCTGATTGAGCTGGGCTGACAGAAATTTACCGGCGGTTGAGCGAACCAGCATCGAAGTTCCGCCGGATTCTGTCTGAAGTGGGTTTTCCTGAACAAACCTTCCCAAAACCAACAGGGCAAATACCTGCTTGTTTAGCGCCGATTCATCCTCATTCAGGATGATCAGTTTTTGATTCACGGCTCCGCCCAGGATGCCCTTCTCTTCCGGCGGCAATTGAATTTCAAAACTGATCACGGGTGTTAAAATCTCCCCCCGCAATTTCAGGAATACTAAAAACGGATAGCGCTGTTTATACCCGCCTTTCTCAATATCGCTCAGGCCTGACATCTGATCAGCCACAAGATCATAAGGAATTGCTCTTACAGCATAGGTGGCATTGATGTTAATCTTTGCATCCAGGGGATCTCCGTTCCAGATGATGGTACTGCCGGGAACAATGTCGAATTTCCGCTTAATAATGGATTCCAGGGAAACGAGGTAACTTCCGTCATTTAAATTGTAGGCTCCCGTCAGGGTCATCTTGCCGCTTCGGTCGAGGGCAAAGCTCAGGGCGGCTTCCCCTTTAACCACAAGGGAATCAGAGGAGGAGGGGTCCAGTAACAATTTCAGGGTGGCTTGCTTATCCACTTCGATAACAGAGGAAAGATCGATTCCGGTAAAGCCGGTAGTCTTTTTCTGCCTGTCAGCAGCCCGTTTAAGGATTCGATTGAGGGTCACCGTATCAGTAAAAACCACAACATCCTCACCCCTGTCGGTGGTAAGTTTGTCCTCAGGAACTGTGAATGTGAAGTTTGATCCCTTTTTTATCTTTAGTCTGGCATTGATAACCGGCAGAGCCATGGGGCCACCGATATCGATCCTGCTGTCAATGATCATTTTGCCAAAAAAATCCTTGTTGTCCCTGGCCGTGGTGTTTAAGAGCAAAAAATCTTCGGAAACAACCTGCAGATCAAAAACGAAGTCCTTGAACTGCTTCATTTTGATGGTTCCGTTAAGGGTAGCCGAATGCTGGTCTTTGTCTAACAGGGTAAAATCGGTAAAGTGTATTTCATCCTTTTGAAGGTAAATGGTTTCATTTTTTAATTCAACCCGGTTGTTCGTGAAGGCAGGATTGACAAAGGCATTTTTGAAAGTTATCTCACCTGTGATTTCCGGGGCATCGGTTCTTCCTCCTACGGCAATGTTCCCTGACAGTATGCCTGATGCTTCCCTGATATTCCCCATGGATAAAGCTTCCAGGGTTTTCATGGAAACGGATTGAATATCTGCCTTGATATTTATTGAATTATCACCACCACCCGCGATAAAAAAGCCGTCTGCACTAATTTGATTATCGGGACCGCTCAATCCGACATTAATATCAAATTTCCCGGAGGATGGATTTGTGGCCTTCAGCGAAAAATCCCCAATTGGAACTGCCCGCACCACCAGTTTGCTGATCTCAGCTGAAGCTACAATTCCGTAGGTGCTGTCGACCCGTTTCAGCAAAACATTCCCGTTCACATTTCCTTTCACCAGGCTCGTGTCCTTCTTGATGATGCGTGAAATGTCATCGAGGTTAAAATCCTTGATGGTTATGCTCAGGTCATCATTAAACTGATCATGCGCAGAGGCAATGGTAACCAGGCTGTTGGTCTTGCCCAGGGAAAAATTGTGGATCAGGAATCCCTGTTTCCCAAATTCAACATAATTGTCAGCCGACAACTCCCATCGGTTATTCATCAGGTAAAACTCGCCGGGATCCAGTGACAACCTGTAATTGGCATCGTGCTTAACCAGTTGCGCATGCAATACCAGCTTTTTATTTTGCAGGCTGTCTATCGAGGAAACATGGGTAATCATTTTGCCGTCTGACAGTTTTCCTTCGATCAGAGCATTATCCAACTCGATTTGTGAGCTTGTAACCATGCCGGCGGATATCTTGTAGTTCAAAGCGGCTGAATCGCTGTTCACATCTATGGAAAGATCAGATATGCTGGTCGTTCCATAGGTGATTTTTAGCATTTTAGCCGAAAGTATCAATTGGTTTGCAGCCTGGTCAAATTTCCCCTGAATAAGCCCGGGTTCAAATTCTTTCAATTGAGGGAGAAATGCTTCTGCAAGAATGGGATGATTATGGAGTTGAATTTCAAAACTAAAAGCCGATTGTTTACCTGCTTTATTTACCGGGCCAGCCCCGGTTAACGGGAAATAGTTGTTTGTGAATTGTGCAACTGCATCAGGCAGTGCGTCTAATGAAAGGGTTCCGGCATATTTTATTCCGATAATGGCACTGCTGACGTTTAATTCACTTTTCTCCGGCTGATTGATCGATGCCAGCAGCAGCGAGTCAAGCAAATATTTTTTCCCATCATGAAACATGATGATGTCTCTGATCCCGGCATTACCGTTTAACTGATGGTATTTTCCCCCCTTCAGATCAATGCTCGCGGTCAGCGCAATAGTGAAGTCATCCTTTATGAGATTGAGTTTCTTAAGATCAGCGCCCTGTATGTTAAGAACAAATTTGTACTGTTCGTACCCGGGGTTAAGGTTAACCTTTCCTGAAAAATCAAACATGGCATTTTCATCGTTCAGGTTTATTTTCCCTTCGAATTGCCTGCCGGAAATGTTGCCCTCCAGGTTGAAATCATGATACAGGTATTTGTTTAAGAATACTTCGGATACCTGAGCCTTCAAACTCGCCCTGATGGTCTTTAAATCAAATCCTTTCCCCTCTGTTTCTGCGGTCATGGATACAGGTCCGAACATCTCCCTGTTTTTCATCAGTCTGCCGAGGTCAAATTTTTTCAGCTCTGCTCTTCCACTGAAATTTTCTCTTTCATCTATACTGGCGGTCAGATCTGCCGATCCATAACTCGAGAGAACATTGATATCGGTTTTAAAGGATTGGATCAATCCCTCAAAGTTGATTTTCAGGCTGATCTTTTCAGGAAGCTCAATGCTGGCGGGTATGGCAGGGCCTGCCATCATTTTCAGGTCTTTGCGGCCGGAGCTGATTTCCAGATCCGGAAAGGTAAAGCGGGCCGTTTTAATCTCAGGTAACCCAACGATGCCAAAGTCTGTCAGCAAGGTGGTGCTTTCCCCTGTTCCTATCGCAATATCAGTTCCAACGAGATTGTTTATGGGTCCGCGGATACTCCCGGATATAGTGGTTCTGTTCGTCAGATCTTTGAAAAATGGCTGTTCACTAAGCTGCGGTGCGAAATAGAGAATATCGGAATTCCCGATGTCCACTTCTCTCATGTCCATATTCAAAACCAGCCAGGGCAAAGAGTCTTTTAGGGAATTGAGGGAGGAATAACGGATGTTTACATCTGCATCGATTGAGGAATTGGGGGTGCCGGCTTTCAGGTTTTTTGCTGTAATTGAGTGCTGATCCATACTAAATTCGGTTTCAAAACCGGTTATGGGAAAGTTATTCCGGTCTGTTGCCTGGAAATCTATCACAGTGACCCCGGTTTTCTCTGCAGAATAGTTTATGTCCCTTACCGCCAAAATTATATGGTTGTATTCCAGGTTATTAGCGTCAAAAGCACCGATCACCTCAGGTTTGCCCGCCATCCGGTAGATCATGGAATTAATTTCTAGATCCGCGCGATTCACCGTAAGGGCCAGTTTATCTTTTAAATCGATTCTGATCGTTTTCATTCTCAGGTTTCCCAGATCTGCCGATGCAAATATTCCAGTGTAGGCATCATCATAGAAAAGCCGGACCCTGTTTAACGTCACGCGGTCTATGGTAACATCCCAGGCGGGCTTGGTTGTATCTTTGACCTTCGCTTGGCTGGCGGTATCTGAAAAGGCAGTGATCAGAAACTCAAAATTGAAAGAGGAGTCAACGGGCACCCTGTTGATGTTGAACTTTGCATCTTCCAGGGATACCGACCTGACATGAATTTTATGCCGGAGCAAAGCACGGAAAGCGATGTTTATTTTCAGCTCCCCGGCATATACCAGTGTGTCCTTTTTCTCATCTTCCAGGTAGAATCCGGTGAGTACCACGGATTTTGGAAAAGCGATGCGGATTTTTTCAAATTCTGTGCGGGTATTTGTTCTGTCGGTCAAAAGTGAAACGGCATAACGGGTCAGCCTGGTCTGAACCGGTGGAGCCTGGATGAGGAGCGCAATAAATATCAAAATAAGCGTCAGGATGGCAAATACCCAGATCAGGAATTTACCTGCCTTTTTCAGGAGGGAAACCGCTTTACTGTTTTTTTTCATATAGCCGGAGCCGGTTCCTGAGAACCGTTATTTCTTCCTGTTGGTTAGTAATGCGCTGCAGCAGATAGGTGATCGTCTCGATTCCTTCCAGGTTGATATCAAGCTCATAATAGAGGCGGATAAATTTCTCCAACTGCTGCAACTGCCCATTGTCGATAAATCCTGACTCCTGGATCGTTGTAATGGATATCAATCCGTTTTGACTCAGGGAGCTGACAAATGAAACCTCGATATTGTGGAGGGCACAAAATTCATCAAGCGCTATCAGAGTTGTTTTTTCCATGGTTCGCAGCTTTACCCGGACAGTCCGGCCAATTCCCCGATCAGCGTTTTTTGCTTTTCTGAAAGATTGGTTGGAATCTTAATGACATAGGTCACAAACAGGTCGCCAAAATGACCTTCATTCTTGTACACGGGGAATCCCTTCCCTTTAAGTTTTATTTTGCTTCCATTCTGAGTTTCGGGTTTAACCTTTAGCTTGACCTTGCCATCCAGCGTTTCAATGGTGATCTCACCGCCCAGGAGGGCTGTGTAAAGATTCAACTCGGCCGTCACATAAAGGCTGTCGCCTAACCGCTTGATAGAATGGTGATTGGCTATTGAAAACGTGATGTATAAGTCACCGTTGGGGCCGCCGTTGATTCCGATTCCACCGTGACCCGGAATTTTTATGGTTTGTCCGTTCTCAATTCCTGCCGGTATGGTTATCCTGATATTCTTGCCGTTGACTGTCAGGGTCCTTTTGTGAGAGGTATAGGCCTCTAGCAGCGTAAGATGCAGTTCAGCGGTCAGGTCATCGCCCCGGTATTTCGCCTGGCGGCTCCGGCCACCTCCCGGCGAACCTCCAAACATCGATTCAAAGAATTCTGAAAAATCCGCTCCGCCCGGCTGACCGGATTGTCTTTGACCGCGGGCATTTGATGTGTAATTCTGCCGGGCATTTGCCTTTTCAAATTCTTCAGAATGCTGCCAGTCTTTTCCGTATTGATCAAATTTCCTGCGCTTATCCGGATCGCTCAATACCTCATTGGCCTCGTTGATCAGCTGGAAATTCTTTTTGGCATCCTTGTCGTTGGGGTTTAAATCGGGATGGTACTTACGCGCCAGTTTCCGGTAGGCTTTTTTTATGTCGGCCGGCGTGGCTGTTTTATCGAGCCCCAATAATTTATAATAATCAATGAATGCCATTATCGACAGTTAGCTTTGCTACCGATGAGGGTTGCGTTTTGCCCGAAAACATGGTGGCATGGGCTGCCGTGAATTCCGCCCCGAAAAACATGATCATGGAGGAATAGGATACCCAAAGGAGAATCAGCACTACGGATCCTGCAGCCCCATAAACAGAACCCGGATTTGTCTTGCTGAAATAGATTGCCAGGGCTGTTTTACCAATCGTGAACAGCACTCCGGCAATGAGGGCGCCAAGCCAAACATCTTTCCACTTGACCTTAGCGTCTGGCAAGTATTTGAACATCAGTGCAAAAAGAATGGAAATGATTCCCAACGACAAAGCAAAATTGAGGACGGTGAAAATCTGTGCTGTAAACCGGGTAGCATCTGCTTTAATCCAATTACTCATTACCGACAGCCCGGTAGAGATAACCAGGGAGATCAGCAACAAAAAGGCAATGGCTAAAATCAATCCAAATGAAAAAAGCCTGGCTTTCAGAAAGCGTACAATCCCCTTTCTGGGAACCGCCTTAACCTGCCAGATCATGTTCAGGGTTTTTTGCAATTGAACAAAAACTCCTGTTGCCCCGATGAGCAAAATGAGGATACCTACCATAGACCCCAAAAAAGTAGTTCGTGACTTACTTGCCATGGATAACATCTGTTCAATTTGCAAAGCAGTTGCTTTGCCCATCGTGCTTGATACCTGTTCAATTATACTGCTGCTGACTGCTTCCTTTTCAAAAAAGTAACCCGTGATGCTGATGATGAGAACCAATAATCCCGGAATACTGAAAATTGAGTAATAGGCAATTATTGCACTTTGCTGAAATGGACCTCTATCGTTCCACTCCTTGAAGGTTATTTTGAATAATTTGCCAATATTTTTCAGATGAGCAGTCATAAAGAATTGCATCCACAATAGATGCCCTAAAATTACCCCCATGACCGTTGAAAGATGTTACACAACTTTGCAAAAAGATTACATGATTCACACTTTATGGAAGGCCCGGGTATTTTGAGTACCTTTGTGATGTGATTAAGCCGTTGTTTTACCTGTTGATGTTCCTGATTCCTGCTGTTAACCCCGGAGGTGCCTCCAAATCCCTAAGGGTTAACCATCCCGCAAATGAGCTTTACTCTTCCATGAATCTGGCTGAAACCGGATTGTCGATGGATATATTTGATCTGGCAATCAAAGGGTTGCATAAACTTGATTCCACCGGAAAGCTTCGGAACCCGGATCTCATCACCATCGCCGACTACTCGCAATCCAGCAATAACAAGAGACTGTATGTAATTGATTTAAAGAAGAAAGAGCTTCTTTTTAATACTTATGTTGCACACGGCCGGAATACCGGCGAAGAGTTTGCCGAGAGTTTCTCAAATGTTGAGGGATCATTGAAAAGCAGCCTGGGCTTTTACATCACCGAAAAGCCGGTTACCGGATCTCATACCGGATACTCCCTCCTGATCACCGGCGTTGAGAAGGGCTTCAATGATAATGCTGAACGGCGTGAAATCATTATCCATGCTGCCGATTATGCCACAGAAACCTTTTTAAGGCAAAACGGACGCCTGGGTAGAAGCCTGGGGTGCCCGGTGGTTCCGCCCGAATTGAACAAGCCGATCATTGAGACCATCAAAGGTGGAACCTGCCTTTTTGTCTATCACCCAGACAGCCGGTACCTGGCCTCATCCTCCTTGCTTCACTAAGCCATAGACATCTGGCAGAAAAGTGATTTTACCACTCTCTACTTTAATCGGATTATAAATAATGAAGACTGGAACTCCAACAGGTAACGGAAGCGTTTTCGGCTCCGTATCTTTTACTCCTTTCCGTAATTCCTCCAGGTCGATCTTACCCATCAGGAGGGCATCGGCAAGAATAAATGGCTTCTCCAGCCGGATGCATCCATGACTTAAAAACCTGACCTCCCTCGCGAAAGAACCTTTCGAACTGGTGGAGTGAAGGAAAATGCTAAATGGATTTTGGATGTTAAACTTAATCACGCCCAGATCATTTGCTTCTCCGGTTGATTGCCTGAAATAGTAGGGGAAATTTTTCGAAGTATAATCCTTAAGATTCAACTCTGATTCCTCTACAACGTTTCCCATCGCATCTACAACATCGAAATTCTTCTGCTCCAGATAATTGTCATCTTTTTGTGCTTTGGGAAGGATTTCGTTAACCGCAATGGTGAAGGGAACGTTCCAGTAAGGAAACGTGACGATGCTGGTGATATGCGATGCCATGGTTGGGGTGGGGGTGGATTTCTTGCCAACCACCGTTCGCATTTTGATCAGGAGTATATCATCGCGGTAATATTCTGCTTCAGCCGCCGGAATATTTACAATGATATACTCGGGTCCGTGATTTGCCGTCAGGTACCTGCGATAATTCATGGCCAAAACAACCTTTTTGTAATTCAGGGTGTCTGTCGGCTTTACGGAGTCGCGCAGGTAGTCTTTCAGATCCCGATAATCCGGATCCTTGCAGTCAAGGCCTGCCAATGTCAGGTAAGCCGGTTCCCCGGGTTTTGCCTTCAGCAGCTGGTCAACGTAAAGGGTATCATTGGGATGGCTGACTTCATCATAATCGAAACTTACTTCGCCCTGATGCAGTTTCTTTAGAAAATCAAGAGAAAGTTCAGTTAATTTCCTGTCGATAAGCATTTTATGGGTCTTGTCCAGGGTTCTTCTCTCTTGAATAGCCTTTCGGATAATTCCGATTTGCGCCCTATCAATATCCAAACCGAGGAGAGGGGCCGATTCTATTTCCCGGAGCCATGCACTGGCCATTTTTGCGGTTCTTCCCGAAGACAGCCAAAACAGTTTCTGATCCGTTTTGGCGTAAAACAGATCCGATAGACCAGCTTCCTTTGAGGTTGTTTGCTGGGCAAATGTATTCCAGGAAAAGCAACTGAAAAACAGGAAAATGAAGAAGGATCTGACGTTCCGAAATCGGATTATGTTGGTGACGTTATTCAATGAGAGCCCTCCTTTTGACTTCAAATTCCTCTTTACTGATCTCTCCCTTGGCATACCGGTCTTTTATGATATCAAGGGGCGACTTGTTTTTAAGACGGTTATACTGTCTTTTCTGGTTTATAATTACTCCTGTCAGAACCAGGATAATGACGATGGCCGTAATTCCCAGAATCCAGCCATAACCCATCTCCCACCCTCGATTTATCTCGTTAATCATGATCTTGGTTTATTATTTCTTCTGATAAGACACTAGTAGAATGATTCCCCCAACTGCTAAAACGCCAATTCCTATTAAGGGTGACCATTGCAGGTTATGGGGTTTATTGCGGGTGATTTCAACCGTTCCGATATCTACAACTTTTTCGCGGGTGAAGAACTTGACCGATGTAAAGGCAGTCAAGGCAAAACCTGCAATAATGAGTATGATGGCAATTGTTTTCATAGCGAAGTTATTAAGTACGTTTTTTTGTTGGTACGATGAACAGGGGTATGGCGGAGTGTCGTAGAACTTTCTCCGTTACACTACCCATCACGATGTTTTCCAGCCATTTGCGGCTGTGGGAGCCCAACACGATTATATCAGCATGATATTCCCATGCTGCCTTGAGAATGGAATCGGCAAGATCGCCCTCTCTTACCACGGTTTTAATATCCGGATCACCCAGGTGAAATTTCGATTTTTCGAGGAAAAACAGGGAAGCTTTTTTCAAGCCTTCAGCACTTTCCAGCTGTAGGGGATCAAGGTCCATATAGCCCGTAAAACCCATGATCGGGGAATAATCCGTGGATGAGTAATACACGGGATCTGATATGACATGCAAGAGGATAACTTCAGCGCCCATCGATTTTGCCAGGGCAAATCCGGTTTCAGCTACAATTTGTGCGGTGGGATCATAATCCATCGCGATCATTACTTTTTTCATGTTGTTTTTGTTACTGATTTAAAATTAAATACGTGTACATCATTTACATTGCATCGAAAAACGGGGTACTGCTTTCTTCAACGCATTTCGCTGCATACAGGTAGAGTGCGGCGCTCCATGTTTGCCAGTCCTGCCCCATCGGCTCACCGTCCTGTGCCTTGATCCATTCGTTAAAGCCGTAATCAGTGGTTGAAAAATTTGTGCTTCGGATGCATCGTGTCAGGGCAAGAAGTTTTTCTCCTGCCAGACTGAACCGTTTAGCCTTAACCAGGGCGGCAATATAGAAGCCGCAGATAAAAGGCCAGATGCCTCCGTTATGGTATTCACCCGGATTGTTATAGATGTAATACCTGGGCAGCCAGTCGGGATCTCCCGGCCTGATGAAAGGGAAAAAATTGGGCGGCAGGTTAATGGCCAGCTCCCCTCTGCTTTTCATGTCTTCGCACTCTTCCTCGATCCAGGAAATCATTTCATTGGCCCGTGTATGGGATGCAATTCCGGAAATGATCGCCAGGCTGTTGCCCAGTAAGTCAAAACGTTCGCTGCTGTGTATCTTATAGGACCACAGTGCGTAGTAGGGCTTGTGTTTAACAACAAGACCTTCGTGGACATGGTGATGCATCTCGCCTTCGGTAATCGTAAAACGGCCCATTTCCTGGCGCACCTGTTCTGCACGGTCGGGATGGCCGAGAAGCCGCAAATAGCAGTAAACTAATGTGTTGACAAACAGTCCGTAGCCGGTAACCCATTGCTCATCACGCCAGTCACTGGTGGGCTGCTGAGCCACCAGATAGCGGTCCGACGGACTTTGATACTCCATCCAGACCATGGCCTTGTCTGCTGCTCCTTTCAAAAAATCCTTCTCACCGGAGACTTTTCTGAATATGCCAACCCCCATTAAAAACAAGGGGGTTGAATCGCTGGAACCGCGGTCCTCCTTGTCATGCACGAGCGATGGAATATGCCCTCGCACGGTCTGATTTTCCGATAGGGTAACCAGGACTTTCCGGATGCTGTCGATCAGTATTTGGTTCCCGGAAACGGCAACACCCAGAATGGAGAACATCAGATCACGCGTATAGGGTTCCGGGTATCCCCAGCCAGCCGTCCGCGGCAGCCCGTGAAAAGGACCATGGGCATTGTGAAGCAGCACTTCCACCGCCGCCTTCTTAGCCTCCTCAATCTCTCTGAAAGATTCTTTTAACATCTTATTATTGGCACATTAATAAATTAGCACATTAGCACATTGGCACATTGGCACATTGGCACATTGGCACATTGGCACATTGGCACATTACCTAATCCCCATCCTTTCGCTTACGATCTGCAGAAACCGTTTGGCCACAACGCGGTAATCAAAGTTCTCAACCACGCGCGCCCGGCCGGCCTGTCCCATTTTCTCCCGCAGCGGGGCATCGGTCATAAGCTGAAGAAGATATCGTGCAACATCCTGAACATTTGCCCGGTAGTCGACGGTTCGGGGGACCTTGAAAGTGACTTTATGTTGTTCCTCAAAGCCCGATTCTCCGCCGAGCATAACTTCGCTTATGTCAATTTTCCGGGCTATTCCCGCCAGAAAAGCCGTCTCCCCGTGTATCAGGGTATCAAGCATCCCCATCGCCTTAATGCTGACAACCGGTTTCGCGCAGGCCCCGGCCTCAACCTGAGGCATTCCGAAGCCTTCGAGCCTTGAGGGTGCGGCATAAATGTCGCAGGCTCCCATCAGATAGGGCATAAAGTTCCTCGAGATGGTGTTGGTCTCATACGTGACATTCTTGTTGATGCCCAGGTGAGTGGCCAACTCAAGGTCAAGAAGGTTTTGCGCTTTGGTCCGGGGCTGCGGCCACACCTTGCACACATATTTCCAGTCCGGTGCTTTCGAATCGATAATGGCAAGAGCCTGCATCACCTCCTGTGCCCCTTTGGATGCTGCATCCCCCCCAACGGTAAGAATCATGAGCTGATCGGCCGGGATGCCCAGGGCCTCACGGACAGCCAGAATTTTGGGATCATTTTTTTTAAAGGGGATAAAGGAATCGGTGTCTACACCCACAGGCAATACCTCTATGTTATCGGGGTTAATGCCATCTCTCACATACATCTCCTTAACCCAATTTGAGGTTACCAGTATCAGCGGCAGCGCATTCAGAATCTCCTGATAGTTAGCGATGTAGCCATCAGCAACAAGCCAGGGAATGGGTTTAACACCATACCGCTGCGGATGAAGTACCAGCTGCGGGGTGTGCCCCCAGTATCCGACACCAACCACCACGTCGGGCTCAAACCAACGGTAGTACCATTCCTTTTCCTGGGCGGATTCAAAATGAACAGCATGTGCATCAATACCCAGCCCTGAAAGGCCTTTATACAAAAGATCTCCCTGGGTTGCCAGGCCTCCCGGTGACGGCGGGTAATCATATAACACCAGTACTTTCATAAAATTTTACCCCCCGATTTAATCCATTTAATGGCGTCATAGGAATTCGTGAATTGCCAGAATGCTTCAGATTTTGGAATCGTTTCTGCCTCCCAGCTGCCCGGTTTATATCCATATGTGTTCATAATGAGACTCTCTTTTTTGAGCCAGATCCTTCTGGTCAGCAATTTGTTCAAAGGAGCGGCTTCAATGGCTTTTGGATAATATTGTTTATTGCCGTCCTCATACGCAAAGGTCCACAACTCCGTAGCAGATATTTTCCCCGCACTCCAAAGTCGCAGTACCGCTTTGCTGATCTCCTCATGCCTGATGTGCCGTGTATATTCTCCAGTTACATTGTGGGTAATGACCAGGTCGAAATGCCGCAGAGGCAGCAGGTCTAGTATTGCACGTTCCGTTTCCCTTTCAGGTATCGGAACCTGTTCCGGTCCGTCCTCCATATCACCCATAATTCCTTCTGATTTTAACTCCGATAAGACTTTTTCAAACCGGGGTGCGCGTTCCGGATCGCTTTTCCTGCACAGGCAGACTATAAACCACATCCAGGCCGGATGGCTCAGGATAGTGCCTCCTGCCCACAGGGTCTCATCGTCAGGATGAGCAACAATTACGGCAACACTCCTTCTTGGCAGGTGTTTCATCATTTCTTACCTGTATTTCTCAATGGTTAATCGTGCCATCAGATAACTGACGGTTGATTCGGCTCCCTGATTCAGGTTGACCTGTGTTTCCTCCAGTCCGTCGTAACAGCCTCCCGTGCAAGGATTATAAATGATCTGGTGCAGGTGGTTGTTTCCCAGGAACCAATTGAATGCAATGGTCATTTTCTGAAGGTACTCCTCATCCTTTATTACATCATAAAACCGGCTCAGTGTCATTATCGTATAGGCAACATCAATGGGCTGTTCCCCGAACTGTGCGGGATTCTCCCCCTTCAACAGCCAGTTGTTGTTGGAAATCACCTTGATGCCATTTTCATTAAATGTTTGTGACAAAAGGAACTTCAGGGAGGACACCGCAATCTCCTTGTACATGGGTTCACGGGTTACCTGCCATGCGTAAAGCATTGCTTCGGGCAGAATACTGTTGGCATAGGTGAGGTACCCCTCAAACCATTGCCATTTTTCGTTTGACTCATGTTTGTACATCTCAACCAAACGGTTGGCAAGGGTTTTTAACAGGGCAAGATTGGCCGGCAGTATAATCGCACTGTGAAGATGATACAATCCCTTTATAGAGAAGGCCATAGCCCTTGTTGAATGTACCGTTCCAATGCGAAGCAACGATTTTTCGAGAATTCTTTCAGCCTCTGCCACTATTTCCAGCGGCAACCGACCGATAAAGGAGATCAGGTATCCCAAAGCCCAGATTGCCCTGCCGTTGGCATCATCAAGGTTTTCGCTCCGGTTCTGATCGGTAAACTCTTCTTCCTGATTCATGTAATTCAGAAAGTCCCCGGCTGGCTGAAGGCATTCGCCGATAAAGCCCAGATATTTCCTGATAAAGAAAATGCAGCCCTTATCCTGGGTTCTCTTGAAATACATGCACATTGCCACCAGTGCCCTTGCATTGTCATCCAGTGTATATCCGGTGCTCAGATCGGGCTGGTTCCTTTTTGAAAACTGAATGATCCCGGTATGGGTGGTCATCAGGTAGAGATGATCCAGTTTGATCTCCGGAATGTTGTACCGGATGGTCAGGGTATCACCTGCCATGTGTTCAAACAACATGGCGTGTGCAACTGCAGAATTTTCCCAAGCAGTTGAAACGATCTTTTGTAAGGTATTGCTGCTGATGTTTTTACGCAGGGGTTCATCATTCAGCAGCCGGATGGCCGCCGTTGCCAGCTGACCAGAATTTCGGAAATCTATGATAATACCGGTGTCCGCGGTTAAAACCTCTTTTGCATGGGGAATTGGAGTTGAAATAATGGGACAGGCGCAGCTCATTGCATACACAAACGTACCGCTAACGGCCTGATTGGGATCATTGGTGGTAAACAGGTATATATCTGTTAACTGCAGATATTCAAGCAGTTCAGGTAGCGGGAGGAAGCTGTTAATGAATCGTACATGATCCTCAAGCTTGTTTTTTGATACCATTGACTCCAGATGGTTCCGGTATTTTTCGCCCTCCTCTTTCAGAACCCCGGGATGGGTTTTTCCAATGATCAGAAATACCACTTCCGGGGCTGCCCTGATAATGGCGGGCAGCGCTTCCAGTGTGGTCTCAATGCTTTTCCCCGAACTGAGCAGTCCGAAAGTGGTCAAAACTTTCTTGCCTTTCAGTCCATATTTTTTCTTCAGGAATTCCTTGCTTAAATGGGGTACCAGATGCGTTCCGTGGGCTATTACTGAAATTTTTTCCTCACCGATTCCATAGTCATCCATAAGCACTCCGGCAGAATTCCGGGTCATCACCACCAGGGATTCGCTGGCGGCGGCAATGGCTATTACCTTTTCCCTGAGCAGGTTGTCGGGATGAGGTAAAACGCTGTGGAATTCAATGATAACAGGTTTTTTAATCTCCCGGATAAAATCAATAAATGAGGGTTCCTGTTCCCTGAAAAGTCCAAATTCATGTTGAACCAACACAATTCTGATGTTTTCTTCTTCATTGATGGTCCGGGCAATCTCACGGTATTCCTCCCTCACCGTTGTATTGAGGGTATAATGTACTTCCGGCGGATAAACAAATCCATGGTCTTCTGATTCCAACGCACACACGATGATCCTGAAGGAGTTACTGAACTTATCATTCAACGCCCTGATTAAATCCTGGGAATAGGTTGCTATTCCGCACACCCTGGGCGGGTAGGAGGTAACAAAGAGGATTTGTGCGTGACTGTTTTTCATAGGGTTGAAACTCAATCCTTGAGTTTTATTTTTAGTTTTTTCAGTATCGGCTTAATCACCAGAATGGGGGGCAACGTGTCGCCAAGCAAGAATCCCCAGGCTTTTAAGGAGTCAATACGGTCAAAAACCACCTTGACAATCGCGAGGAGAGGGATAGATAAAAACATGCCCGGGATTCCCCATAATGCATTGCCTATAAATACAACAAGGAGGGAAAAGAGGGCATTGATCTTAACTTTTGATGCAACGATTTTGAGGACAATGAAGTTATTGTCAATAAGTTGAATGATATAATAGAGAATCATCACATACAAGGCATACCAGGCAGAGTCTTTTGTTGCCACAGCAACCATCATCGGAATGGCTACCGCGACAATGCCTCCCAGGTAGGGAATCACATTAAGCAATGCCCCCAGGATACCCAGGAGGATTGCATAGTCAATACCCAGAATAAAGAGAACCGTTGTTTGCATGATGGCCACTATAAAGGCCTCGATGATCAGCCCGACCAGATATCCCTGGATCACGGTTTTTGATTGTGATACAATCTCTTTAACCTGAGCAGGGTCGTTCTTGAGAAAGATTCTGTGAATAAATTCAATGATCAGGGGATGATAATAGAGTAAAATGAAAACGTAGACCGGAATAATCAGCGCTACCACAAGAATCCCCCCGATACTGAGAAGCAACTGACCGATGGCTGCCGTGCTGCTGTTGAACAGATTCCGCAGGGTTGTTGAAATCCAGAGGGTAATCTTCTCCGGATTGATATCGAAATAACCGGAAGCCCAGGTAATGGACTGGTCAATAATGCTGGTGAATCTTTCAACCAGAACCGGCCATGTATCGGCAAACCGGCTCACCTGGGAAATCATCAGCCCTAAAAAGGCCGCGATGACAACCACCGTGATTAATAGGGTTATGATTATAGCCAGGAGCCGGTTCACTCTCAACCTGACTATGAAATTCACCACCGGATGCAGCACAATGGCAAACATGATGGCGAAAACCAATGGGATCAGAATATTGGATGCCAGGTATAGAATTGCTATCAGGGCAAGCAATCCAACCAGGAATATGGAAGACCTGGCGAAAAATGGAATATGCATCTCTTTGCCAATCATTTGTTTATAAGATTTTAATTGCTTGCCTTCACCAATTGCGCCTTTATTTTGTCAATTAATTGCTGCCGTTTTATCGGTTTTGAGATATAATCACTGCACCCGCATGCAAGCGCCCGGGTTTTATCCAATTCTGAAAAAAATGCTGTCTGAGCGATGATCGGTATGTCGGGCAAAAACTTCCGGATTACTTGGGCAGCTTCACAGCCATCCATCTCAGGCATTTTGATGTCCATAAGAATGAGATCAATTTTCCTGTTTGTTTTACAGTTTTCTATAGCCTCAATGCCGGTAATCGCCCTTATGATGTTGAAATTGAGCCCCGACAGGAATTCCTCGAGCAGGGTGAAGTTGGAATCTTCATCTTCAGCAACCAGCAGCGTTTTACGTTCATGGTTCTGAACCATGTTCTTGTCTGCTGGCTCATGTTCCTCCCCGGCTGGTTGATGGGCCACAACGAGGGGAATGGTAAAATAGAAGGTTGACCCATTGTTAATTTCGGAAGACAGCCACATAGTTCCTCCCAGCAGTTCAACGTAAGCCTTTGAGATAGACAGGCCTAATCCCGAACCCCCATATTTTCTTGAAGCAGTAGATTCAACCTGCCTGAAACGCTTGAAGATCTCCACATGCATTTGAGAAGGAATACCCAGACCGGTATCCTCGACAAAAAACCTGAGTTCCTGGCCCAGTATGTCCACGCCAAATCTGACATGACCCTTGGAGGTGAATTTCAGGGCGTTAATTATCAGGTTGCTAAGGATCTGATTGAGCTTTGTTTCGTCTGACAGGAACCAGATCTCATTATCTGAAATGGTGGGCTCCTGGATCAGATTGAGATTAAGCCTGCTTGCCTTGAATCCAAACTGTTCCTGCAGGGATTTTAGAAATGTTCTGATGTTAATCTCATTATGAAAAACTTTTTCCTGTCCGGCCTCAATGGTGGCGATGCTAACAATATCCGAGATAATCGAAAGCAACTGGTTGCTGCTCTGAATAATAATCCCTGTGAAATGAACGCGCTTCTGATCAGTCAGGTCGGGCTCGTTAAGCATTTCTGAAAAGCCGATGATTGCGTTCATGGGAGTCCGGATCTCATGTGAAATATTGTGCAGGAAAGCGGTTTTTAACCGGTCGTTCTCTTCGGCGAGATCTTTTGCTTTAATCAGGGCTTCGTCGGCCAGAATCCGTCTGGAAATATCACGGATATTGCATTGAATGACCCGGCTTTCGTTAACCAGATAGACATTGCTGACAAACTCCACATGTATAACCTTTCCTGAGGATGTTTTCAGAGGAAGGTTTTCATAGCGGACATAACCCTTCTGCTGAAGTTCCAGAAACTTGTCATAATTGGCTATCACGTCATTAAAGACCCCGATTTCCCAAATCGCTTTCTGGATGAACTGCTCCTTGGAGTAGTCTAAAAGCATCATCAGGAAGGGATTTACATCGACAATCATTCCGGTTTCCGCATCCAGGATCAGGATGCCATCCTGAGCAGATTCGAACAATCTTCTGTACCGGATTTCGGAAGCGATCAGCAAATCAAGATTCTGCTTATGCTCCAGCAGAAGCTGATGGTAGACCTTTTCCTTCTGGTCGCCTGAGTCGCTTTTTTTTTTCATCTCGATGGACTATTCGTACCCGCTTTTTATCACGGTCTGTATCATTTTAAAACGCCCGTTCGGCCTGATAAAATTCGGCTCGTGTGCGGGAACAACTATTGATTGGCCGGTTACCAGAATATTCGATTTTCCGCTGATGACGATTTCTGCGGACCCATCTATTATCTGAACAAATGTGTCGAACGGTACCGTTTTTACGGCCAGCCCTTCGCCACTGTCGGCCGACATGACACTGATATTGCCTGTTGACTTCTTCAGGATGGTTTTAATGACAACCGAATTAGTAACATATTCAATTATCTCGACCGTTATGTGAGAAATTGATTTCTCCAATTCAGGATATTGCATGACAGTTTTCTCCTATCCTGTTTAATGAATCGCCAATCCAAAGGTCGAAACCCCGTTCGAGAGGTCGAGGAATAGCCCCAGCTGGCTGTTGATGTGGTATTCGACACCCAGATGCACATCAAGAAAAAGGTATCCCGGATTTTTCCAGTAACCCCTGTCTCCTGAATAAGCCCGGTCCCAGTTCACAAGGACAATTGACAGGCCTGCTGAGCCGGCCACATAGAAGTCCCAGTTTGAATTGGCCCGGAATAGTTGGTCCAGATAAAAGGTCCCTTTCAAACCGATAGGCATGATTGTTTCACGGTAATGATCGCCCCGGTTCGTAAAAAATGTTACGAAAGGAGCAAGAGTGACGTTTTTGGCGACATCGAACTCATAATTCAGGTGAATCACAGGCAAGGTTCGTCCCCAGTACCCATAATACCCTGAATAGCCTCCGATCCCAATACCTAAATTGAATGTGTTTCCGTATTTCTCGGGGTAATTATTATTTTGGGTAAAAGCACCGGTTCCTCCTATCAGGATGAACAGTGAAATAGTCAGGATAATCTTTTGTATCGTTTTCATTTTTTTAAAAATTATAGCTCAGAAATGAGCTTGTTTATCTCTTCTTTGGATTTGCCCAGTTTTTTCTGGAGCCTGCCCAGCAACTCATCTTTTTTACCTTCGATCATCAGGAGGTCGCTATCCGTCAGCATGGCAAATTTTTTCTTCAGCTTGCCCTTTATCTCCTTCCAGCTACCTTCTATTTTGGTTGAAGTTTTCATCATTTTTCATTATTTTTTTTATCTGCCTGTTCCTTTACAAAGTTGTCCACTCCCGGAGGGAAAAGTGTTGCATAATCCTTTAAATAAATTACATAATTCCCACATAGAATGCGGCACGGTTCAGGATAGAACCGTTACAAAATTTCGCCAGAGGATGGCATCAATTAAACATTGTCCAGGGTGTTGCGCTTTTTATTTTTAAGCTGCCTGAAGAAGGTGGGCGTTAGCCCGGTGACTTTCTTAAACTGGGTGGAGAGGTGAGCGACACTGCTATAGTTCAGTTTGTAGGATATTTGCGTCAGATTCAGTTCGTCATAGATAAGCAATTCCTTAACCCGCTCGATTTTATGATTGATGATGTAATGCTCGATGGTGATTCCGGTAACTTCTGAAAAAAGATTGGCCAGATAGGTGTAGTCGTGTTTCAACTTTGCGCTCAGAAAATGGGAGAAGTTGATTTTTATGGGTTCATCTTCATAATGAATCATTTCGATGATGATGTTCTTGATCCTTTCGATCATTATCGCCTTTTGGTCCTCCATGAGTTCCAGCCCTGATCTTTGCAATCCATCCCTGAAAAGCTGAAGCTGTTCAGGAGTCATCCGATCCATGATGTCAACCTCGCCAAGTTCCACCTTCAGGCATCGGATTCCGAGCTTTTCGAGCTCCGATTTCACCATCATCTTGCAACGGATGCTGACCATGTATTTGATGAATAGTTTCAAGGCGCCTGGGCACAACTGGGTAATCCAAAAACAATTAGAGACGATAAGGACATCTAAAGGTACGATTTATTTTTGAATTGAATCCCTACTTGCCTTTTCGGCCTCCCTTGCCTTCTTGTTGAAAAATCCTTTCAGAAAGATGTTTGATTTGGCGGCCTCCATGTTCTCATTGAGTCCTTTCGAACTTTTACGCAGATTGATGATGGTTCTGTCAATATTCTCAGCAATGGTGGTGTCGGCTAACAACCGGCCCAGGGTTCCCTCGCCGCCGTTCATTTTTTCCATAATTTCAACCAGTTGCAGCGATATCACCTCGGCATTCCAGGCAGTTACCTGCAGGCTTGCCATGATGGCATCCGTTTCAACGGGTTCGGAAGAAGCCAGTTTCTGCCCGTCCTTAACCTGAGCGGCATCTGCACTTCCCTGTGATATGATCAGGAGCCTGTCGCCGATCAGTCCTTCCGACCCGATACCCACCATGCAATCAGTCTTAATGAATTTCATCACTTCCTTCCTGATTACCATCTCAACCTTAACCGTTGAATCATTCAGGATGAAAATGTTGTCTACGGTTCCAACATTAATGCCGGAGAAACGGACATCATTTCCAACCTGCAATCCGCTGACATTATAGAATTCGGTTGTAAGGCTTATTACCGGATTGAACAGGTTCTTCTGTTTTCCGATAATGAATATGGATATGATGAACAGAGCCAACCCGCCGACGACGAATAGCCCGAGTTTTACCTTGAATGATTTTGCTTGTGTTTCCATTTTCTTAGCTTGTTAAAAAGAACGACCTTATCAAAGGGTCCTGGGATTTCCGAAAGTCATCCAGGCTCCCCTCCTTGAAGACCTTGCCTTCATCGAGCATAATCATCCTGTCGGCCGTACTGATGGCACACTCAATGTCATGGGTGATGATGATCGATGAGGTCTTGTATTTTTTTTGAACCTTATTGATGAGTGTGCTGATTTCAGCAGAGGTTACCGGATCAAGGCCGGTTGTGGGTTCATCATACAGCATGATAAGCGGGTCTGCAATGATGGTGCGCGCCAGGCTGATTCTTTTCCGCATCCCGCCCGAAAGCTGAGAGGGCATTTTGTTCAGGGCATCCGTTAATCCAACCTGTTCCAGCACTTCATCAATTTTTTCCTTCACCTTAACTGCGGTGAGTTCCTTCTTAATTCTGCGCAATGGAAATTCGAGATTCTGCCTCACGGTCATGGAATCATACAAGGCTCCGCTTTGAAAGAGGAATCCGATCTTCTGCCTCATCTCATTCAGTTCCTTACGGTTGATGGAAGCAAGATCCCGGTTAAAGACGGTAATGGTTCCTCCGTCATATTTCAACAGTCCAACAATGCACTTGATAAGCACGGATTTCCCGTTGCCCGATTTGCCGAGCACTGCCAGGTTTTCGCCTTTAAATAATTTCAGCGTCACACCTTTCAGGACCTCCTGCGGGCCGAATGCCTTGGAGAGGTTGTCAACCTCAATAATGCTTTCCTTTGAGGCGGAGGATGTGCTGTTCTGTGTTGTGCTCATAGTACAAGCATATCAGTTATTTGGACGGCTACCATATCGATGATAATCACAAGAAGCGATCCCAGTACCACGGCCGAATTGGCGGCTATCCCCACACTTTCGGTGCCCCGGCCTGCATTGTAGCCCTTGTAACAGCCGACCAGGCCGATCACGGCTCCAAAGAAGAAGGTCTTCACCACAGCCGGCAGAAGGTCGATAAAACCAACGACTCCGAAGGCCTGGGCAAAAAATAGTCCGAAGGTGACATTCCCCTTGATATTGGCGCCGGCCCAGCTTCCCAGGATTCCCAGTGCATCGGCATACAACACCAGCAGAGGAATCATTAAGGTGGCGGCCAGGACGCGTGTGACAACCAGGTATTTCATCGGATTGGCCGAGGAAACCTCCATGGCATCTATCTGTTCGGTCACCCTCATCGATCCCAGCTCCGCTCCCATGCCAGACCCGATCTTCCCCGCGCAGATCAGCGCGGTGATTACCGGACCCATTTCCCGGATAAGCGAAACGGCAACCATTCCCGGCAACAATGACACTGCACCGAAATCAGAAAGGGTAGGCCGCGACTGAATAGTCAGGACTAATCCCATGATTGCTCCGGTGATTGATATAAGCGGTAATGTCTTGTAACCGATTCTGTAACACTGATAAATGAATTCCCTGAACTCAAACCTGCCGGTAAAAGTCTCTTTCAGAATCCTTAGTATGAACAGGAATGCATCTGCCAGATCAGTCAGGAAATTACTTGCCTTTGCTGTCGTTTCAAGCGTTTTGTCGCTGATCCTGATGGTTATATTCTCGGCGTCCTTTATTACCGGTATTTTTCTGAGGATTGAAGGATTTGCTTTCATCAGGAAACAGTTGAGAGTTTAGTCATGGTTCGGCAGGACGCCGGAATTCAGAATCTGACTCTGCGCCCACTCGCCAGATCAATGATGATCAGGATCAAACCAATAACAATGAGTGCATGGATGACCGGTGTGGTAAGGTGAAAGGCAAAAACGCCCAGGAGCCACAGAACCACCAGGACCAGTCCTACGATAAGTAATATTCGTGCCATAGTTTTAAATATTAATGAAGTCAAATATCACTTCATTACCACAAAAGACCATTACACAATTCCTGATAAGATTTACATGATTCACACATCCTGACTGTCAGGTGGGGTCACATCCGCTCCATATACCAGGTCAGCTCTTTTTCCATTTTTCTGAAACTGAATATGGAGGTGATGATCTTCTGGAGCCGGATAAAGGCCGTTTCACTTTTAACCACGTAATCATGGGCCTTATGGTGCATGCAGTCTACAGCGACTTCAATTTTATCCTGCGCGGATAAAATGATGACCGGAATATCGGGATTGAATGCTTTGATCTTGTCCAGCGTTTCGATTCCATTCATGGCGGTCTTAACAACACCGTCGAGCAGGTAGTCCAGGATGATCACATCCGGAAGATGCGAAAGGTTTGCCAGACACTCCTCTCCTGAACTGAATGCTTCAATTTCGGAATCTGTATGCTCAAGAAAGTCCATTTCGAGCATCTTCAGATAAACAGCATCGTCATCAACAAGAAATATCCGTGCCTTTCTATTTTTCATGAATTTGATTCTTTAATTCTGATAAACTCTTTTTCCAATTCGTTGCAGGCCTGATTGCAGACTTTTTCCAGCTGCCTGACCATAAAGGGTATCCCGTCTGTTTGTTTCTGTGTACTGGCATACTCCTGCACCTTTTTCGCAATATTTTCAAAATCCGGATTGATGCCCATTATGGCAAAGGACGGGATCATTTTGTGGACGGCGGAGTATAATTGATTCCAGTCCTTGTCGGCCAGACTCTTCTTCATGATAATAATCAGCGGAGGAGTCTGTTCAAGATAAGCGGCGATCATTTCCATCATCAGCTGCGGATTGGCCTTGGTGCGATGGATCAGGTATTCTAGATCAATGCACCTGGCAATTTCAGGCTCTTCCGTTCCGTCAGGTTCAGCCTTGATATATTTGTTAAGAAGGGGATTTTTTACCAACCCGATGATCTTGCTGAATAAAAGTCTTTCATCAACGGGTTTGGCGATGTAATCGTTCATCCCAACAGCCTTGCATTTTTCCAGATCGGCTGTAGTCACATCCGCGGTGAGGGCAATGATGGGAATGGATAGCTTCAAAACATCTCTTATGTAGGTTGTGGCCTCGAATCCGTTCATTTCCGGCATCTGAAGGTCCATGAGAATGACGTCATAGGAATTTTCCTGCAACTTGTCGATGGCCAGTTTTCCGTTAGCCACTATATCGCGCTCAAAACCGTAGTCATCAAGCAGCGTTTTCATAAGCAATTGGTTGAGGGCAATATCCTCAACAACGAGCACTTTAATGTTTTTTATCTCTGCATCAAGCTCGATGAGTTCCGATACCGATTCTGCCTTTTCGGTGGTTTTCAGAAAATCCAATGTAAAACTGAAGGTTGAACCTTTTTGGATAACACTGCTTACTTTAATTGTACCTTTCTGGGCCTCAACAAGTTGCTTTACAATTGCCAAACCCAGTCCGGTACCCCCGTATAATCTTGACGTACCGCTTGATGCCTGCTGGAAGTTCTCGAAAATGGTCAGAATCTTCTCTTCCTGGATCCCTATCCCGGTATCGGATACTGCAAACTCAATCGTAACAGTGGCATCGTCCTCGTGCAGCAGGCCTACCTTAACGGTTATGGTACCCGCGGAGGTAAATTTTACAGCGTTGCTGATCAGGTTTAAAATGATCTGATGTAGTCGCACGGGGTCGCCTACAAGCACTTCCGGTATGCGTGCGTCGAATTCCTGGATCAGTACAAGATTCTTTTCCCTGATTTTTGTTTCAAACACATGCAGCATCGCAGCAATGGACAGGGTCATGCGGAATGGCGTCTGTTCGAAAATCATTTTTCCGGCATCCACCTTGGCAAGATCCAGAATGTCGTTGATCAGAACGATCAGCGCGTCGCCACTCATTTTGATGGCAGTGAGGTATTCCTTTTGTTTTGAAGTAACCTCGGTTTTTAACAGCACTTTGGTAAAGCCGATGATAGCATTCATCGGGGTGCGGATCTCGTGGCTCATGTTCGAAAGAAACTGCTGTTTGGCCTTGACGGCGCTAACCGCAACAATTGCAGCACTTTCGGCCTTTAACTTGGCCTCCTCCGCAATGCTGGTGGCAAGCTCTGCAAATACAATCGCCTCGGTTAATTCCGCCGCAATTTTCTTTTGTTCAGTGATGTCCCTGGCAACCACAACAACGCCCAGAACCCGCCCGTTATCGTCCTTGTACACCGATCCGTTAAACAGAACATCGGTTAATTTGCCGTCGGTAATGGTGAGAGGATAGTTTGCCACAAAACCCTTTGCAAATACCTCCTGGTACACTTCCTTCGCCTTCTGGGGCTCGGTAAAATATTCGAAAAAATTGGTCCCCAGAAGTGCTTCCCGTGACAGACCGGTTATGTTGACGGAAGCATTATTCATATCGGTGATTTTGCCTTCAAGGCTGATCGTAAAGAGCGGGTCGAGGCTGGCCTCTATCAGGCTCCTGGCATAATGGGATTCATGACTCATTGAAAATGATATTTATGCTTTTACCGCGTAAATTTCTTAATCGGGCTTCGTCCTCTGTTCCTATATCTTCAATCGGATTCCGCCTTTTATCTTTCAGTTTTTTAAAATGTGAAGGTGACAGCCCGGTGACCTTTTTAAATTGGTTGGATAAATGTGCCACACTGCTGTAGTGCATCATAAAGGCAATCTCCGTAAGGTTAAGCTCATTGTATATGATCAGCTCTTTTACCCGTTCGATCTTGTGGAAGATGATAAACTTCTCGATCGTTATCCCCTGTACTTCCGAAAACATATTGGCCAGGTAGGTATAGTGATGATTTAACTTTTCGCTCAGATAATCTGAGAAATTGGTTTTGGCCAATTTGTCGGAATAATGGACCATGTCGATGATGACATTCTTAATCTTTTCAATCAGCATGGACTTTTTGTCGTCCATCAGTTCAAGACCCGACTCCGCAAGGGCGATTCTGAGACTTTCCCGTTGAAATTCATCGAGTTCCTCCATAATATCCACAACCCCCATGTCGACCACAATGAAGTGAAGACCCAGCTTTCGTAATTCCTGTTTCACCAGCATCTTGCAGCGAGTACTCACCATATATTTGATGTAAATCTTCAAGTCGACATTTTGTTCACAAAGAACCCCCGCCGGGCCCTGTATAACATTATACAATTCCGTCAAATTGTTACATAATTCACACATTAAAAGTGTAAATGAAGCCGGAGAAATTGTTCCTGGGCCAGGCCTGGCCAGGCCTATTCTTTCACCAGCCTGATCGTTTGGGACGAATGCCGGCTGTTGATTCTGAGGAAATAGATACCGGCGGAGAGACCTGAAAAATCTTGTTGCTCAACCTGATGACCCACCCACAGGGTTTGCCCCATGGAATTCATCAGTGCGAAATTTTCCTGGCCGGTTGTGTTATGCAATATAATCCTGGCACTGAAAGGATTGGGAGTTATACGGATGGGCGAGCCAGCAGAAATCAATGGATCGTCAATACCCGAGCCGCTGCCCGGGTTATAGATATATCCATTGGAATGATACTTTGTTTTCCATTCCGATATCAGCGTAGTGAAATCGGTTACAATGACAACGCCTTTATCAACCCAATTCAGCAGGGGTTTAATCACGGAATCCTCAACGAAGCCAAGATCCGTATCGAGCTGGGTGGGTGTGATATGATAGGAAGAGGTAAGCATGCAGGTGCCTGGTACGGTGCTGTCATCATACAGGTGAATTAGCTCGATGATGCTCGAAATATCTCCTTTGTACTGACCCACGCAGGAGATGTTTCCTTCCGGATCATCAACAAAGAAATTATGCCGGTCTTTAGGCCTCCAAACGCCGCTGACAACGGGGTCGTCCGAGTGGCTTGGTGTTCCGCTGCCCATCAGGACTTCGCCGCGCCAGACTGCCCATGGATAGATGGATCCGCTGACCGGAACCCGGTACCGGTCCCAGCGCTGAAAATTTGGTATATCAGGATCCCAGATGTGGCCGCCGATGATCTTTGATCCGCCAACTCCCAGTGAGTCAAGTAAATGCGCCACATCGGTATAATTATACCCTTGTTTCTCGTGCGAATGCGGATCGATAATGACCCCCAAATCCTCCTTCAGGTAACGCAAGAAATTCTTGCCATTGGTCGTCCGCATGGATAGGGAATCCTCATACATCAGGGCAGCTAACAGAATTTTCCAATCCGGCTGATAGGACCACGGAATATTATATCTTTTGGCAAGATTCGCCATATCGATCATGTTTCTCCGGGCCTGCAGAAAGTTCTTCCGCGATTCCTCGCTGCCCATAATTCCTCCTGGTGAATTATCCTCTATATGCGTAAAGAGGACTACATAGACCGGGTGAGGCTGTGTGCCATTTCCACTGTTTTCCTTATTTATTTCCTGGGAAAACAAACTTACCGGAATAATTCCGACAGCCATAAACAGAATATGCCTGACTATTTTTTTCATGGTTTAAATGGTATTACTGTCAATCCGACTGGAAGGGTAAAACAGAAAGTTGATCCTTTGCCGGGCTCACTGTTTACCCAGATTTTGCCGCCCAGCATTTCCACATAGCCTTTGGAAATGGATAAGCCCAATCCGGCGCCCCGGAATTCCTTGCTCAGGTAATCAGAACTTTGTGCAAATCTTTCAAAAATGAATTCCTGTTGCCCGGCACCGATTCCCAGTCCGGTATCCCTGACAAAAAACTTCAATGACGGCTTACCCCCGTTTGACTCCACATTTTCGCATCCAAATTCTATCGATCCCTTGTTTGTAAATTTTAAAGCGTTCTTAATCAGGTTTGTAAGAATGGCGTACACCTTTTCCTGGTCTGTAATAAAATTGCAATGCGTTTCTGGCAGTGATTTTTTCAATTCAAATCGGAGTCCTTTTTTATCGGCTTCCGGTTTGAAAAAAGAGAAAAGGAACCCGAGGAGCTCATTGATATTAACTTCATCATTAAGGATTGCATTCTGCCCGGATTCAATCTTTGAAATACTGATGATATCATTGATAATATTTAAAAGCCGGGCTCCGCTCGTTTCGATAACACTAATATACTTTTCCTGTTCATCGCCGGTAAGACCGGGCTCTTTTAACAATTCAGTAAATCCGAGGATTCCATTCATCGGGGTTCGGATTTCGTGGCTCATGTTGGCAAGAAATGCTGATTTCAGCCGGTCGCTTTCCTCTGCTTTTTCTTTTGCTCTAATTAATTCTTCCTCCAGATGTTTGCGGCTGGTAATATCCTGGGCAGCTCCCCAAATCCCGATCGTCTTATCCGCAGAGTCTTTGACTACCTCTCCGCGCACCCACATCCAGCCATTGCTGCCATCTTTCCTCACAGTTTCTAATTCCAGCTCATAAGGGACTCCGGTTTCGGCTGTGTTTGCGAGCGAAGAGGACAAGGTCTCCCAGCTTTCAGTGGTGAACAGTTTCATATGTTCTTCATACGGTGGCACGGGCAGGGAGGGATCAAACCCATACATTTTGAACAGCTCTTCGGTCCAATGAACCTGATTCGTAGCCGCGTCCAGATACCAGCTGCCTATATGCGTTATTTCCTGAGCTTTCCTCAGTTCCGTCTCACTTCTCCGTAAGGCCTTCTCCGATATTTTGCGATCTGTTATATCCAGAAAAACCACAATAGCGGCCGTCTGGATTCCCTTGTCACTATAAATGGGTGCTGCATTGGCCCATACGTAGCGATCTTCATTGGTTTCCCTGCGCACGATGAATTCCCGGCTGTTGTATTCCCCAAAAAGTATTGCTCTTGCCAGAGGTACTTCATCCATTTTGAAAGGAGTGCCATCGAGGTGGAATATCTGCCAGCTGGATGCATAATTTTCCTTGTTAACGCCTGTAACCAGGTGCTCCTGGTCATTACCCCGGATCTGCAGGGCTGCTTTGTTGACATATTTAAGTTTTCCTGACGGGTATTCAGCTATGGCAATTCCTGCCTGACTGTTTTCCAGGGCAGCCTGCAGCATTCCGAGGCTTTCATTCGCCTGGTCCTTTGCCCTGTTCAATTCTTCGTTGGTTTGTGCGAGCTCCTCATTTTGCTGCTGAAGCTCCTCATTCTGAGCCTGGATCTCTTCGGTTTTTACATGGAGCAAATGTTCCATGTTTTGTCTGACGGTAATGTCTCTGGCCGAAGACAAGGCGCCCGTCACATGACCCGCTTCGTCTTTGATTTGCCTGCATCGCCAGTCCAGGAGCCTTTTTTGTCCATCCTTGCGCCTTTGCCAGCTCTGCAGGTCTATGATATCATCGTGCCCGTTAAAAAGCGGCTGAACCAGCTGAAAGGTATTCTGATCTCCCTCAAAATAATAATCGGCCGGCTTACCGATCACATCATTTCCAAAAAAGTCATAACCCGCCTGATTGGCCCAGGTATAGACCTTGTCGGCATTCACCTCCATGATTATGTCCGTTATGGCGGCCAGGATATCCTCGGTGCGGGCCTTGGAAGCTGACTGGGACCGTTCCGCCTGAATAATTCGCGGTTGGGCAACCTCCATCGATTTATCCTTGATTTTGGCCATGTACCAGGGTATTTTCTGTCAATTACCTGCTTCCGATTTCCGAAGATAGTATTTTTAAATCTTAAAATCAACAATAAAGAATAGTACATTGGTTCTGTTTTAGAACAATTCCCATTATAACTGATGTAAGTTTGAAGTAGCAGTAATAGCAAATACAGGATGAAATTATTCTCCGTTCTGACACTGGTTGCACTACCCTTACTGGGAGTTGTAACCGCATGTGACAAGCAGGCAACCGGGGCCCTTTCGGTCGATGGTAAAAAAGAGATAATCTTTAACCGGAAATGGGCCGACAAGGCGTTTTCCACAAAAATCCCATTCTCATTTGTTTACGGAGGACGAAACTCATCGGAGTTTCTTTCCGACTGGGATAAGCAGGTTAAGGATGAAAAAGTTGATGCCACCAAACGCAGGCGAACACTTACTCTCACCGATCCGGAAACCGGGCTTGAGGTCAGGGCAGTGGCCATGATCTACATGAATACGGCAGGGGTCGATTGGACGCTATACTTCACCAATACCGGTACTAGGAACACGCCAGTCATCGAACAGGTAAAGGCAGTCGATGTAAGTATCGCCCTGGGCGAAAATCGGGATTCTCCGGTATTGCACCGCCTGAAAGGAGGAGGGGCGAATGCCGACGACTGGATGCCCTTCGATGAGACCCTGGCCCCCGGACAAAAGAATGAGTTTGCACCCGCTGACGGACGCTCATCGCTGGGGAACACACCCTGGTTTAACCTGCAATGGAATGGCGGAGGAGTTATTACGGCCATCGGCTGGACCGGAAAATGGACTGCCGCATTGGAGAACAGTGAAGGAACAGCCCGGATCCAGGCCGGGATGAAGAATATGCATACCATACTCCTGCCCGGAGAAACGATCCGCAGTCCGCGGATCCTGCAGCTGTACTGGTTCGGCAACGATGAATTCCGGGCTTACAACCTGTTCCGCCAGACCATGCTGGCCCATATCGTACCCAAAATCAACGGAGAAACGGTTACTCCGCCAATTGCACATCTCAGTACGGCCTTTTATGAGTTTGACAAAGGCACGGAGGCGGATGTACTGTCGCATTTGTCTGCTGTTGACGGACTGGGTTTTGAGTGTTTCTGGGTGGATGCCTATTATGGAAAGAACGATTTTCCAATAGTCGGCAACTACGTGTTTCCCTTGCTGAGGGGATTCAATACCGATCGTTTCCCGGGCGGTATGAAACCCGTGGGTGACGCTGTGCGGAAAGCCGGTCTGAAATTCCTGATGTGGTTTGAATACGACCGGGTAAGCTTGGGCACCCTGGTGGACCAGGAGCATCCCGAATGGGTGGTACGGTTGCCGGAAGGAGGAACGGGGATGTTTAACCTGGGTATTCCCGAAGCACGCGAATATGTATTCAGATATCTTTCAGAGTCCATTAAGGAATATGGGATCAGCTGGATGCGCGTTGATAATAACGGAATCGGCTATGAAGGTTTTTGGGCATACCTCGACAAGGACCATCCCGACAGGGTTGGAATCTCCGAGATACGCTGTGTGGAGGGGCATTACCGCCTGTGGGATGATTTGCTTAAAGAGTTTCCCTATCTGGCCATCGACAATTGTGCTGGCGGCGGGGGCCGGATCGATCTGGAAACCTGCTCCCGTTCCATCCCCCTATGGCGGACCGATGGGACCATCTGGCCGTTATTCGACAGAGACTTCAACCGGGCTGCCATGCAGAACCAGATCATGACCGGAGGCCTCAGCCGGTATGTTCCGTTCAACCTAAGCGGCCAGATGGGAGCTACTCCTTATCTGTTCAGGAGCGGGTTCAACGGCGGCATCTCTTTTTGTGAGGATATCCGCCCGGCTGACTATCCGCGCCACCTGCTCAAACAAGCCATATCCGAGGGAAAGCGTATCAGGAAATACTATTCCGGAAACTTTTACCCGCTCACAACGATGTCGCTGGATACAACGGCCTGGTGTGTGTTCCAGTATCACCGGACGGATGAGAATGACGGGATGATCATGGCCTTTCGCCGGCCTCAGTCGGATCAGGCTGATTTCGCTCTCAACGGACTGCGCGAGATTGATCCGAAAGCTAATTACCAGGTAACCGGATTTCCGGGTTATGAGCCATTGTCATCCATAACGATGACCGGCGGTGAACTCCTGCAATCAATGGCTGAGATCAATGAAAATCCGGGTTCAATACTGATTGAGTATGAAAAAGTAAGCAGGTAGTCGCTGGAAAAACAATGACAGGTTAACACGTTTAAGAGCGGTTAGCCCACCATTTCCGCAAACAGCGTCTGGATGGTTTTGTCGAGATCCCCGGTTACCCCGGGGTCTGCCCAAAGAGTTGCTGAAATACTGAGACATAGCTACGTGACCATGCTCAATTCGGAGACTTTCCCTTCGGCCAGGATAATAAACTCCAGTATCGCGAAAAATAATTCCGATCAGGTTTCAAAACAATTTCAAAGCTTGATGAATTTTTGAATCGACTTCCCGGATGAGGCTGCGATCCGCACATAATAGATTCCGGGTGCAAGGCCTGATACATCGGTTTGAGATTGAATATCAGTGATCTCAATCGAAAGGATTAAATGTCCGGTGAGATCAAGAATACTCAGAGTACTGTTCAATGCCTGTTCAGGAACGGTAATATTCAATGTGGAACTCACCGGATTAGGATAGAGGGTAATTTTACTCTCGGAATGGGTTAGAAGGTCGATCCCTGTTCCTGTGCCATGGCCGGTTTTAAGGATCATGCCACCCTGACCGGCAGCCCAGCCGGTGGTTTCATTAATAAAGCAGAGGCTGCTGATCCAGTTGATTGCACCGGTAACCTGTTTGACCCAGCTATGCCCACCGTCGTGGGTACAAAACAAATCCCCGTCAAGCCCGGCAATATAGCCTGTATTCTCACTGGGGAAAGAAACGGACCTCAGGCTGACAACCTGACCAAGGGAAAAGCGGGTCCAGGATTCCCCGCCATTGGTTGTTCTGAGGATGGCAGTGCTTCCAACGGCAAATCCAACATTGGTACTGGGGAAGGAGCAGGATTGCAAGGCCTCGTATCGAAGATTAACATTCTGTTGAGTCCAGGTTTCCCCGCCATCAGTGGTTTTTATTATGGCACCATTACTCATGTCTTCGCCGCCAACAGCAAATCCCGTATGGCCGTTAATAAAAAAGATGGAATTCAGCCCGGCCTTTATTCCTGGGGATCGGATTTTCCAACTTTCACCTCCATCAGTTGTTTTCATGATAATTCCATTGTCATGATAGTACAATCGGGTACCGCAGGCATATCCCGTGTCACGATCGGAAAAAAACACCGACATCAGATCGTAATTCGTTCCGGATTCAATCTTTTCCCAGGTTATGCCCCCATTTTCAGTCCTCAGGATGGTGCCCCAGTCTCCGACAATCCAGCCGTTGGATTCATCCAGGAAAAATACCGATTCAAGCGTTTGCGCGCTGTAAGAATCAAGTTCATTCCAGATCTCGCCACCGTTAGTTGTTTTTAGGATGGTTCCGGGTTTTAAGGGATCCCCGCCCACGGCATATCCGGTATTCTCATCAACGAAATAGATAGAGTTTAGCCAGGCTTTATTGCCTTTGGATTTCGCTGTCCAGCTTACACCTCCGTTATCGGTCCTTACGATCTGTCCGTAAGTGCCAACCCCAATCCATGTTTGTTCATCGAGGATGCAAAGGGATAGTGGTGTTTGATCTATACCATCGAACAGGCGTTTGGAAACCCAGGATACACCTCCGTCGGCTGTTCGCAGTATATTGTCGGCAGCGTAAGCGAATCCCCTCTGTTCATCCAAAAAGCATATTTTGTATAAACCGATGCCCGCATGGGCCGAATTAAGCGTCCAGTGTTCACCGCTGTCGGTGGTTTGGATTATGGAGCCTGACCCGCTGGCAATAAATCCTTTTTCATGGTTAAGGAAAAAGATGGAAGTCCAGATTTCATCCTGATAAACGTTCGGCAGAACAACATTAACCCAACTATCGCCGCCATCAGTCGTTTTTATTGTAATCCCGGTGTAATAGGTAGTTCTCGGGTTAACAATGACCAGTTGGCGGCCCGTTGCGAACCCGCGATTTTCGTCAAGAAAAAAAACGGATTTAAGATAGGTAATACCTCCCGACCTTTTCTCTGTCCAGCTTTTTCCGCCGTTTGTTGTCTTGATAATTATACCGGAAGACCCAGCGGCATAACCAACGTTTCGATCTAGAAAATGAACGGCACTAAGGTCATAGGGAACAGACGGCAAGCAAGTGGTCCAGGTGCTCCCTCCGTCGCCTGTTTTTATGATCATTCTGGACCCTACTGCATAACCATAGAGTGAATCAACAAAATAGGCATCTGTCAGATAGGCATTCGGTCCCGTATGGGTAACCGCCCAGCTTTCCCCGCGATCTCTCGACTGAATCACGGTTGACATGGTGCCGGTGGCTATCACTGTACTGTTATTCACTTTGGTGATAAAAGCCAGTTGGTTCCCGGTAACGGCAGGATTTTGCCAGACCCAGTCCTGGCCATGGGAGGGAAAAGAACAACAAAACAACCAGGTTAAAACAATTGCGGGCTTTTTCATGAGAGTCAAATTCAGGTGACGTCAGTTATAAGGCCATGCCCCAGTTTGCTATCCAAAACTCAAATCCTTTATGGTCAAGAGCTACTCCATCGGGTAAGCTCAATGATGAATCGAAATAAAAACTGCCTGGAAGCTCTTCCCCTTTTTTGTTGACATGGATCATTTTATTGGGATGCGTGTTTACGATCCAGATACTGTTGTCTCTGGGATCGTAGGCCAGGCCACGACCATCATTGCAGGCAGCCTGCAAAACATCATATTCGCCAAGTTTTTTTCCATCTGTGGAATAATGCAGTAATCGGCATCCTTTTGATTCAACCATCCACAAGGTGCTGTCGGTTGGGTCATAGACAATTCCAAGAATCTCATCGGAATCAAATTTAAATCCGCCACCTAAATCTTTGCCCGATTTATCATAATGGAAAGCACTGTCGCTGACAATATCTGCCATCCAAAAGGAGTTGTCGTATGTGCAGCAGGTGATAGCTTCAATTCCTTTCTTTTTGTCTACTGCAAAACTCCCGGGCAACTTTTCGCCGGTCCGGCTTCGATGTTCAATCGAATCCTGATTTTGTTTTGACAACCAAAAAGAGTCGTCCGATGGATCATAGGTTTGGTCAGACAGACCATTTGCATCTTTCCACTGATGGTTTGTCCTGACAGGCTTAAAGGGACTGTTATCCCGGTATTCATGCTTTAGGAGTTCCAAATCAGATCCGGGTTTTTGCCTTGCCGGCTTGTCAAAATGTACGATCCGGAGGAGGGGAAAGCTTTCATCTGAGGTTCCGATCAGTTCCAGAAGTTTGTCAATGTGGTCCCGGTTTTTCAGTTGATTTTGCCGGAGTGTATCCATTTCAATCTGTTTCTTTAGTGCATTGGATTCCAAGAAGCTGACTTCCATTGAATTGTCGATAAACAAATCAGAATAATAGCCAAGCCCGTCAAGGTCATCCTTAATTCCTACGAATTCCGTGGGTACATCTGCCGAATACTGGAATCGTTCCAGCGTGTAATATTGGCCGGTCGCTTTTTCGTAAATCAGGGTTTCGTAAAAATAGTCCCTGAAATCCTTCCTCATCGGACCGTACAGATTTACAATCAGTAGTTTTTTTGTTTCCGCCAATGAATTGACATTCCGGTAGGTATCAAATTCCGCGCGTGGCATCCATCGCTCAGGGGCCTTTAGATTTCCAAAGCGGAATACATAGGATGGTTTCAAGGGGGCACCTGGTATGATCCGGAAAAGAGTATCCTGGTCACAGGGCCTGAAGTAGATTTTATTCTGCATCCGCCAAAAGTCATCGGCTGGGAAATTTGCACCCGGTTGCCTTGGCCCCGAAGATTGGGTCCAAAACAGGCTGTCAGACAAGTTCAGGTTAAGATCATAGAAAAAAATCTGGCTCCCTTCCCGGAGTAAATAAGTTTTAGGCCTGTAAACAACAATATTATTTTCATCTGCAAAATAGAATTTGAGGCCATATCCTGCAGGCAGTTTGCAACTGCTGATAAATTTGCCGTCAATGGCAAAAAGTTTCAGGAAAGAGCGATCGGTAACAGCAAGGAATTTCCCGTTCGGGCTTAAATCCCAGTAGGTACCAAATCGTGCAATTTCATTGGGTGCCCTACCAACTTCCCCAAAAGCGTGAAGGAAATTTCCCTCGCGGTCAAATACAAATATTTTCTGATAGTAATCGGATTTCACGACAATCAAACGGTTGCCTACAATCACCCGTGGATAATTATATCCTTGATTCAGCTTAACGGGTGATTTTAACCGGACGTATTCTATTTCCCTGGCGATATCACTCAGGTTCAAAGATCTTTTATTTCCAATGGCAGCTTCGATAGAAATCGTCGGGATTTTCTGGGCTTCAGTGTGTTTAACCGACAATATGAATAAATGCAGGCTCAGGATTATCAGGTACTTCTTCATGATTCGGAACTTTTCTGTGTTTTAGGAATCTAAATTTATGGATTCCTTCGTTAAAGCGGATTTAAGTGTGAAGATTCTGTGAAAATATGGTACTCGTATTGGAGGCGTCAATATTTGGATTTAACTTTATCATGCTCAGGGCACTATTCAAAGTAGCCAGATATGCCAATGGATCACCTAAACCAAAAATACAGACTGATATGAAGAAAATTGGTAACCTGATGGCGTTCATGGCCATCGCGGTTTTATTTGCCTCATGTGCCAAAGAGGAGAATGCACTTAACAACGGCTTTCAAAGTGGGGATTCGGAAAGACAGCTGAAGATATCCGGTTTACCGGTCAGTTTTGGGACGATTGGAACGGTCCAGTTGGTTCAGTTTGATGCCACGAAAGCACAAACGATTTTTGCATACACCATCACTGCTGTAGCAGGAACGATTGAAAAGCTTGACCTGGGTATACAGTACTGCCGGCTTGTTCCGGAAGTACTTTCGGTTACCGGCGCTTCAGCCACCTATGCCGCCGAATCAGCCCTGAGCAAGGTGCCGGAATACAAGAATGTTAAATGGCTTAAGCTGGTGGTAAAGATTGCCCAGGGCCAAACCGTCACCGTTACGGTTACCCTTAAGGGTTACTGGGAAGCCAAGGCGCGGAAGTCCGTCCTTTTAGGTACGAATTCCTATGCATTTGCAGACCTTGAAGTTCCGGTATGTGAGTCCAGCGGCACCCTGGCTACCGTTGAGACGACCTCCCTTATCAGCATGGGTGATGGCATGGAGGTGACCGGCCTGATTTCGAATGACGGAGGATCCGAGGTTTATGAGCGGGGAATCATGTATTGTTATGGAAAGATCCCAAACCCCTATTATTTTAAAGATAAGGTGGTACGGATTAAAGATGAAGGGACCGGACTGGGATCATTCACTATCACGATGGATTATGTGAATACGGGTCAAACTCTTTACGTTATTGCTTATGCCATAAACCGTTGCGCCTATTGCTATAGTGACGGGGATGAAAAAATATCCTATGGATCGGTTCTGGCCTTTCCTCCTGCAGTTATTAGTTATGGGACTTTTACTGACCCCAGGACCGGGAATAGCACCTACCGGACACTCAGCATAGGGAATCTTACCTGGATGGTTGATAACCTCGCCTATATGCCTGATGATAACTGGTTCTTCAAGGTGAGCAGGAAAGCGACCGTGGGCTCCGGAATTTATGTGTATGGCTACAAGGGGACAAGTGCTGCTGAAGCCCGGCAAACGGTAAACTATCAAAAATACGGTTGCCTGTATAGCTGGAAGGCTTCGCAAACCGCCTGCCCCGATGGATGGAGATTGCCATCCGATGCTGACTGGCAGGACCTTGAGAGAACGCTTGGCATGAATGAATCAGAATTGTTTAATCTTTCATACCGGAACTCAGGTGAGGTTGGGGCAAAACTAAAATCGAATTTAACGACCGACTGGTTCTGGAATATTGTGGCCTGCGTGATGGTAGGGGATAACCGGTCCGGTTTTGATGCCATCGGAAGTGGACAAATGGTCTTTTACAATGGAACGCCAACCTTTTCCTGGGAGGGCCAGGACGCGATATTCTGGACTTCAACGGCAACTCCTGAAGGCCTGCCTGTCTGGAGGGATCTGAAGTATGAAGGCATCGGCGTTATCCGGTCGTCAGGACAACCTGATAATGGAAGGTCGGTTCGTTGTGTGAGGGATAACTGACCTCCGACAGGGGTATCAGTTTTTCAGTATCTTATGAACGGTTGCTCTTTGTCCGATTGTCAGCCGGCCAAAATAGAGGCCTGAAGGCAGATCTTCCGCATTCCATTCTACCTGGTGCCGCCCTTGCGGCTGGACTTCATTCACCAATGTCGTGACCGGCTGACCGAGGTTATCGTAAACGATGAGGCTAACCTTTCCGGGTTCCAGGAGCTGGTATTCGATGGTGGTAATGCCGGGGAATGGATTCGGGTGGTTTCGGATGGATTTCAATGCCGTCAGTACCGGGTCATTGGGCACCGAGGATTCGGCCTCCCAATGGAAGATCCGGATCAGACCGCTTTCACTACCGGTAACCAGAACTGACCAATCCTCGCTGAACGACACGCCGTTGATGACGTCGGTTCCGGTATTTACCGGGGGCAGTAACTCTGTTTCGGCTTCAAGGTCCCAGATGCGCAGAATCTTGTCCGCACTGCTCAAGGAGATCGAGATCCCGCCGCCAATGCGCGTAATGTTGGTTCCGCTTCCGAGAGAAGCCAGCAATGAGCCATCAGGATTGAACTCGAGAAAATCAGGGTATGAAGTGTGACCGGTAAGGGTGCCGGTTATTTGTCCGTTTTGCGGGTTCCGGATGTTGATCAGCCGGTCTTCCCCGCCGGTGGCAAGGACCTGGCCGTTTTGGCTGTATGCAACGGACTCAATCCAACCGGTATGGCCCCCAAAGCTGGTTATCTGATTTCCTGTGGCGACGCCCATGATATAGACTTGATCGTCACGCTTTCCGGTGGCAATGCGGCTTCCATCGGGACTAATCGCAACCATCCGGAACATGCCGCTGATGGTGCGGATTTCAGTCAGGTTATTTGCATTCCAAAGCCTTACCTGTAAAGAGCCCCCTCCGCCCTCGGCTCCGGCGAGCATGGATCCGTCATGTGAGAAGGCAAGTTGGCTGATACCTGCCGGGGCTGTCTCCACAAAAGCGAGCTCGGCTCCTGTGGATACATTCCAGAGCCTGACGACGCCGTCGCGGGGATCGCCAAGAAAGACCGTACCGGTAGAGGCGAGGAGCTCGCTGTTTGGACTGAACGCGAGTCCCGTAACGGGTTGCACATGCCCGGCTAACGTTCTTATTTCCTGAAAAGTTCCGGCATCAGCGAGGCGGATGAGATTATCGGCATAGGTGCCGTAGGCGATCGTATGCCCGTCAGGACTGATGGCAATGCTGGCAATGGCTTCAGCAGGACCCTGGATGGTACCGACCTGTTTGAAGCTGTAATTTTGGGCCACATCCTTCTCGCATCCTACTAAATGAGAGCATAGATGAAGATGACTTATTCTTTGCCAATGATCCGTTCGGTCCAGTCTGTAATTTCTTTTCTGAACAATTCTTCTTCTTCGTAATAAGGATAGTGCCCGCTTTTTTCAAACAGCCTGACCGTCAGGTTTGGTACCTTGGTTTTATAATTGTCCCATATCATGTAAGGGACAAAAAAATCCAGTTTTCCCAGGGACAGAAAAACAGGGTCGGTAGATGGCGTTCAGAGAAGCCCGCTGGAGATTGATTTTTTAAGTGTTTTTTCAACTTTACCCTGTATGGAGTACAAAATAATTATCAAATAACCCCGTATTTGATACAAAAAGAGAGTATATTTACCCCTGATCTAAAACAAGACGAATGATTTTCAGAAGAAAAATTTATCAGCAACTGTTAGACTGGAAAAACTCAGGTAGGCGCAAACCGCTGGTATTAAGGGGTGCACGGCAAGTAGGAAAGTCAACGGTTGTCAGGGAATTTGCCAGGGAATATAATGCTTTCATTGAATTGAACCTTGAACGGAAGCAAGACTTAAATCTGTTTGAGTTAGACGATGTCAAGACAATCCTTGAATCCATTTTGGTACGGGAAAACATTTCTATCAACGAAGAATCATTGTTGCTCTTCATCGATGAGATTCAAGAATCTCCAAAAGCCATTAAACACCTGAGGTTTTTCTATGAGGATTTTCCAAATCTGCACGTTATCTGTGCCGGGTCATTATTGGAACATGTGGTGAAAGATATTTCCTCTTTTCCGGTTGGCCGGATACAACAATTGGTTCTTCACCCTTTTGATTTTGAGGAGTTTTTATGGGCAAGAGGGAAAGAGAATATTGTCGGGCTTCTTGAAGAGGTTCCCATCAGGGAGCATTACCATGAAATTATCCAAAGCTTTTTTCATGAATATGCGGTGATCGGAGGCATGCCTGAAGTGATAAAAACATTTGTGGAGACGAACACCTATTCTGAACTAGGGGCTGTATATCAGGAAATCTGGCAGACCTACAAGGATGATGTTGAAAAATATGGGCGAAACAATACTGAGAAGAAAGTTCTCCGGCATATAATGGAAACTGCTGCACACGAAAAGGACAGGATAACAATGGCCGGATTTGGCAATTCAAACTATAAAAGCCGCGAAGTTGGGGAAGCCCTGCTTTCCCTGGACAAGTCGAGACTGATCCAACTGGTCTATCCAACGATAAGTACTCAGCCTCCTCAGGATATCGATTTTACAAGAAAGCCAAGATTGCAGTTTTTAGATACCGGCTTGCTGAATAATGTTCTGGGAATCCAGGCACAAATGATTGGACTCAATGATTTAAGTGGTTTCTACAGGGGTAGAATCATGCAACATGTTGTTTTTCAGCAATTGCAGTCTCAATTCACTTCTCTGGGGAGTAATTTGCATTTTTGGGTACGGGAAAAAGTTAACTCCAGTTCAGAAGTCGACCTCATATACCCGCATGAGCAATACCTTATTCCGGTTGAAGTTAAATCCGGAGCCCAGGGCCGACTTAGATCGCTTCACCAGTATATGGACCGGACGAATCATTCGTATGCTGTTCGATTACTTTCGAACAAACTGTCAATCGAAAAAGTGACAACGCCGGAAGGCAAGCCCTATACCCTCCTTAATCTGCCCTATTATCTGGCAACACGAATCCCTCAGTATGTCAAATGGTTAGTCAAAAAAAGTGAAGCTTTTGTGGGATGACAGTGCTAGATAAAACGGTACCGTTGAGCAGTCCGTTAGGCTTTAAATTGAGCAGGGCTTTACGGAGTGAAAGCAGCAGGGAATCAAACGAATAACCAGATTGCTTTGGAACCCGGAATCGATTGCTCAAGGGGCCCGGAATATCTACTGTGATCGCAAAACTGAGTAGGTTTATATTTAGTCTTTTAACAAACTGTTGTTAAACTCTTTACATCCAATTTTCTTAAGATTTTTTTTGAAACTCGGCAAATTGATAGTAAATTGTTATGGTAAAGCCCGTGGCAATTATAGATGAATTCTTGATTCCGGTAATATCGACTTACTGCCTCCGGGGAAGTGAAATAGTAATAAAAAACTAACTGATTCAACGTTATGAAATCCCTGACTCTTTTCCTGGTAATTAGCCTGCTTAATTTTAGCAACCTGTGGTCAGGGGAAAGTATTATCCCGGACAACGGAACACCCGGCTTAAGAAAAAACTCGGTTTACTTTGAGCTGCTGGGAAATGGTGCTATATATTCCATTAATTACGACCGGATTATTCCAATGAAGGATGACCTGCAGATGGTTTTGAGGTTTGGTGGCAATGAGTATCATGGGATCAGGACCGAGGGGTTGAGTTTTAATTTCATTGGAGCCGCGGGTATCCTCTATGGTACCCGCGGACACTTTTTTGAAACCAGCCTGGGATATACACATTTTTTAAGGGAACCCGACCGACTTTTCATTTTGACGGCTGGTTATCGGCTTCAGGGTCGCAAGGGCCTTGTCATCAGGGTCACACCCATGTTTATTGCCAATACACAATTTGGAAACACCTTTGGTAACGGCTTCTGGATAGGGTTTTCGCTTGGATATTCATTTTAGCCGTTTCATTGGAAATAGGGTCTTAACAGGATTAACGTCCTACCAATCCTTTTTGTAACTTACAAAGGTTTTACTCATTTGGATTGCATCAAGTGCAATAAAACCATATAGTTACATTGTTTTCTCGATAATAGGATGTTAATATGAAAAATCAAGATAAGATCCGTAAGCAGAAATCGGAACAGCCTGTTATCAGGGAAACAAATGAATATTTTGAACTGATTTTCAATGCCAGTCCCGATGCTGCTCTCATAACGCGACTGCATGACGGCATAGTTGTGGAAGCAAACGACGGTTTTTCTAAACTTATAGGTTTTACCCGCGAGGAGATTATTGGAAGAACCACGCCGGAATTAAATGTCTGGAAAAATCCGGAAGACCGCCAGGTGATTATAGAAGAAGTTAAAAAAAATGGGGTTTGCGAAAATTTTGAAACGGTTTTTGAAAGGAAAGATGGAAGCTCCCTTTTCGGGCTCATATCGGCCAGAACCTTTATGCTGCAGGGTCATTTGCACGTCCTGAGCATTACACGAGACATTACCGAGCGCAAACTAGCTGAACAGGCGATAAGTGAAAGTGAGGATAAGTTTCGCTCCCTGTACAGCAATATGGCAGAAGGCTCTGCATTGCACGCTTTGGTTTATAATGAACAGGGTATTCCTGAAGATTACCGGATCATCGAGGTTAATCCGGCCTTTGAGGCTCAGCTCGGTATTGCCCGGGAAGCCGTTATTAATAAAACAAGCCGTGAAGCCTACGGAGTTGATGACCCGCCTTATTTAGAAATATATTCCAGGGTTGCCTCAACAGGGAAACCTGAAGTTTTCGAAACTTTTTTTCCTCCATTGGGCAAGCATTTTTCCGTTTCGGTATATTGTCCCTACCCCGGCAGTTTTGCCACCATTTTTGAAAATATTTCCGACCGGAAGAAAGCGGAGCTGGCATTGAAAATAGTTCTTGCCAAATATCAGGGGTTGTTCGATATTTTCCCACTGGGAATAACGATTACGGATGCTGCAGGCAATATCACGGAGTCAAATAGAATTGCAGAAGCCTTGCTTGGCATTTCGCGAGAAGAGCAGGAAAAGAGAAAAATAAGCGGTAAGGAATGGCAAATCATACGACCCGACGGAACTCCAATGCCCGCATCAGAATTTGCCAGCGTCCGTGCCCTGGAGCAGGGACGGCCAGTGACTAATGTCGAGATGGGTCTGGTAAAAGACAATGGCCAGATCACCTGGATCAACGTTTCGGCAACACCTATCCCGATCGAAGGGAACGGGGTTGCAATTATATACTGGGATATAACTGAACGGAAGCAAGCGGAAGCTGAACTAAAAATAAAAAATGAACAACTCAAGGATCTCAATGCAACAAAGGACAAGTTCTTCTCAATAATCGCCCATGATCTGATCAGCCCATTCAACGTAATTCTTGGACTCAGCGAAACGTTGAAAAATGACGGGCGGGATCTTGATATTGATTCCATCCTGAAATACGTTGATATCATTAATTCATCGGCACATAATACTTACCGGTTGCTGGAAAACCTGCTCGACTGGGCCAGGATGCAACAGGGCCGCATCCCTTTTGATCCCAAAGCAATTTTTATCAACGGCCTTATTGAATCTGAAATTGAAAACCTGAAAAACTTTGCTGATCAAAAAAGGATTTCGCTTCATAATGACACAAAGGAGGATATCATTATTCATGCCGATGAGAAAATGCTCAGCACCGTGTTTCGTAACCTGATCTCAAACGCAATTAAATTTACGCCTAAAGAGGGGAAAGTCAATATTGAGGCACATCTGAAGTCAGATAAAGTGGTGATTTCGGTTTCCGACACCGGTTTAGGAATGCAGGAGGAAACCCTTGAAAACCTCTTTAAATCGGGATCGGTTGTTACAACCCGAGGTACAGGCAACGAAAAAGGTTCAGGACTTGGCTTGCTGCTTTGCAAGGAATTTGTTGAGAAACACGGAGGAACTATTTCGGTAAAAAGCGAACCCGGACAAGGAACCCGGTTTGTTTTTACCCTGAAGCTTACTCCCTGATGTTGTAGCCGATCAGATAATCTCCGTGACGCACCAGCAGCATCCCGTGATAAATGGAGGGATGAGCCCAGTAAGGTCCGGTACCTTTACTAACCTTGAATGTGCTGGTGATTTTGAATTCCTTCGGATCGGCCTTTACCAGCGCCATATTACCACCCTTTTCTTCATAAACATACAGCATTCCATCCGCAGCAATAATGGGTCCTTTATTGTGAAAATCAGCGATCCATTTAATCTCTCCGGTATTCCAGTTCATGCAAACCCATTTCCCGCTGTTCCTGCCGGTGAAATTGGATCCGTAGAGGCAGCTGTCGACCAGCACCACACCGTGATTCTGATTGTCAAAGGTATGATCGGCGTATTCTTCGGTAACGGATTTGCCATCAGCAGCGATCTTCAACATCACGGATTTCACATCCCAGCCATTGGAGATCCACAGGCAGCTGTCGCGGTAATTGGGACTGTTGGTGAATATGGTGACGTTATCCCCGTTTTTATCGAGAAAATTGTAGTGGTAGGTCCAGAGAATCTTCCCGTCTGATGCATCCACGCCCACCAGGTGAGTCTGGATGGAAGCAATAATGTACTTATTCCCGGCGTGATCAATGGCAATGGGCGACATGTTGGAGCGGTGCGCATGGAGGGATTCCGATTTCCACACCAATTTGCCGGTCATTTTATCCAGGGCGATCACGGTGGTTGTTTCACCGGCCGGAGTTACGATTACCTTGTCATCAACGAGCAGGATCGATTCCGATACACCGAACATATCCCAGTTGCTGCCGTACTCTTTATGAATATCCACACTCCAGATCTGAGCGCCGGTTATGGCATGAAAGCAGGTCAGCCGGTCCATTCCGGTAAGAACATAAACCCTGTCGCCTTCAACCGCAGGCGTGCATCGGGCTTCCGGGAAGGATTTGTTCCAGCATCTGCCATAGGTTTTTTGCCAGAGGATGTTCCCGGAATGATCCAGGCAGGTGAGATACTCCAGGGTATCTTTTGTACCGGTGGCATAAATTTTCTCCCTGGTGGCGACAGCCGACGAGAATCCCTTGCCTAACCCCGGTGTTTCGAAAAGAATTGCCGGACCCTCCGCCGGCCACTCTTTCAGCAATCCGGTATCCGGATAAACGCCATTCCTGCTGGGGCCGAGCCATTGGGCATCCTGGCCATGCACTGCAATCGAAGCTGCCATGATCATCATACAAATGATGAATCCCTGTTTACCAAACCGAAATTCCTGCATTGATTATTTGTTAGGGTTTATCCGTTGCTGCTGTAAAGATTCAAAAAATATTATTCGAAACCCAGCTGATTTTTCAACGGAAATCGCAGAGAAAGGTGATCCACCGATAGGGATTTGCCTGCTTTATTTGAAATACTCTTTAACAAAATGATGCATTTCCACAGCAGTCATTTTATCCGTTGCTTGCACAACAATCTTCTTATCTTCAAAAAGAGGGTCGGATTTCAGCAGGTTAAACAGTTCCTTTTTAGCATCTGTAGGGCCAAAAAGGAGAATCTCGTCATAATGATTAATGCAGTCAGTCAGCTTCTTGTAATACGTTGAAAGCATTTGGTCTTCCTTGTTGTTCATGGTTGTCTCACCCCTTTCGAGGCTTGAGGCTTTCTCCTGTTCGGTAAACTCAGAGCCGATAATTCTTTCGGTAACCAGGCCGTGGGTGAATTCCATTATGTATGCATTGAAATGATCCATCCAAATGCCCACCTTTTTTGTGTCTTTCATGATGATTTGTATTATCCGGCAAAGTTCAGCTCAATTACCTGCAAAAGCATTACATAATTGCTGCTAAAAATTGTAAGATTCACACGTTTGAATTCGGCTATCCAACCATCTCCGCAAACAGCGTCTGAATGGTTTTACCGAGATCCCCTGTTACACCGGGGTGGGGTCTTGAGGTCTGAATCGATGCACTGCGCACCGCGGTGAGCCAGCGGAAGCGCTCGGCTTCATCCAGGGAGGCAATGGGCCCGCCGTCTTTTTCTCCGGCGGCTATCTTGCCGAAAGCTTCAAGGTTTCTCCGGATCTCATCCAGGTCTGCGTCGGGCTTCAACGCCAGGATCCGGTCTTCCCGCAGGCGAAACTTCATCCGGATGAAGTTTTCTTGTTTACAGAATACAATCACGCCGGCATTGACGAATTCTTCACGTTCGACAACAGGAACAACCCGTATGATGGCATATTCAAATAAATGCTTTTGCTGCATCCTGTGCTTCCTTTATAAACTGTTCTGAATAATCCAGCCGTTGACGCAAGAAACTGAAATATACGGATTTTAACTGATCGGGTGACTCGTTCTGGGATTCCCAGTCAAGCCATTCATCCGGGATCATCTGAACGATCTCCCGGATTTTGTCGTCATTCAGTAATGCCCTGCAAATCCGGTCTGCCTCTTCGAGTTGTGTGGCATGGTGGAGTAAAACATGGTCTTTTATGTATGGGAATGGGCCAGAGGCTTTCTTTTCCCAACCCTCCCAGTTGTAATGAAAATAGAGGCATGATCCATGGTCGATGAGCCATAGTTCCTTGTGCCAGATGAGCATGTTGGTATTTCGGAACGATCGGTCGACATTGGTGATCAGGCTATCGAGCCATAGAATTTTTGAGGCCAGCAGCGGATCTGGTATAGTCACCGCCGGATCATAGGTAAACGCGCCCGAAAGGAAATGCAACCCCAGGTTTAGTCCCTGACTTGCCTTTAAAAGGTCCTGAATTTCCTCATCACCTTCGGTTCGTCCGAAGCACTCATCCAAACCGGCAAACACCAGTTCGGGTACCCTAAGGCCCAAAGCCCGGGCAATCTCGCCGCCGATCAGTTCGGCAATCAGGGTTTTTACGCCATGGCCGCTGCCCCTGAACTTAACCACATATTTGAATCCATCATCCGCTTCTGCCAAGGCAGGCAAAGAACCTCCTTCCCGGAGGGGCTGCATGTAGCGGGTGACGGTGACGGTTCTGAGTGTTTCCATACTGCAGGCTAAAAGTAGCGATAATCAGCGGAACCCTTTCAACCCGAACTCACCGGATGAAATGGGGGAGTATGGAATTGTCTGATAAAAAGAGGTCTGGAAGCACAACTCCGGTCAAAGCCTGGCAAATTTGATCAGTTCAGCATTGAACCTGGGCATCTCCTCGAGAAACATACTGTGACCGCTATTATCAAACGAAATGATATGTGAATCTTTAATACCGGCATGCATTTGTTCAGCTAAATCAAAAGAACAGATTTTGTCTTTTTTGCCATGCATAATCAAGGTTGGTATGGTAACATGTCCCAGATCAGGTCGCAGGTCCGTATCACGCAGGGCGATCAGGCATTGAGCTGTTGCATAGGAAGAAGCGCTCAGATTGATACCATTCAGCCAATTGCCTATTCCTGCATTTATGGAGGTTTCGGTTGCGGAGAAAATCTTTGCAAAATTGGATAAAAGCTGCGGCCTGTCCGTATAACTCAATTCAATTAGATCATCAACCGCCTCCACAGGGAGGTTGTATCTGAAATCGTCGCGCTGGGTCCATATAGGGGCAGCGGCTCCGCAAAGGACCAGCTTTGAAACATGATCTCCATGGTACTTCGACACATAGCGGATTGCAATGGCTCCACCCATTGAAAAGCCTAACATAACGGCATCTTTTACATCCAGGGTATTCAGTACCCTTTTTATATCAAGGGCATGGACATCATAATCATAGTTGCCGAAAGGCTTATCCGATTTTCCGAAACCACGCAGGGTTATGCCAATTGCCCGGAAGTTGTTTTTTATCAATGCGTTATATTGGTACTCAAACATTTCATCACTAAGGGGCCAGCCGTGTATCAGTACGATGGGTCTGCCTTCGCCAACATCGGTAACATGAAGCCGAACATTAGGTGCCACTTCAATATACTCTGCCCGCACAGAAATGGGCATTAATTGATTTGTGTTTTTTCCCATTATTTTCTATTTGATTATTTTTTTTCTACGGCAGACAGGCCCAATCCTTTTGCTACCGCCATTCCTAAGTTGATATCCGCACGAGAAAAATGGCTCAATTGCCGGTTGATAATTTCATCTTTTTTCTCCCCGGTAATACCCTTCATTGAACTTATTATATTGCCCGTCAGGTTTTTCCTCTCCTTATCATTCATAACCCTGCTATACAACAAACCGGGTTGTGTGAAATGGTCGTCATCGTTTTCGTTGCGGTCGAACCAATCCGCAACCGTTGAATCCAATTGCATAGGGGGTTCTTTATAACTTTCATCAGCAACAATATCATCAAAACTATTGGGGCGGTAATTCGGACTCGCACCCCCATTATCTCCAACCTGCATATATCCGTCGCGCTGGTAATTTGTTTGACCGTACGGGCTTTTGTTAACGGGAATCTGCTCATAGTTCACGCCCAAACGATAGCGTTGTGCATCGGGATAAGAGAGTAAGCGTCCCTGGAGCAATCTGTCGGGTGAATAACCAATGCCGTTGACCACATGGGCCGGGTCAAAGGCCGATTGTTCCACATCGCGATAATAATTCTCAGGGATTTCGTTTAATTCCATGATTCCTACATCAATCAAAGGGAAATCTTTGTGGAACCAAACTTTTGTGACATCAAACGGGTTCCATCGGAATTCTTTTGCCTGTGCATCGGTCATCACCTGGATTTGCAGTGCCCATCGTGGAAAATCCTTTCTGTCAATTGCTTCCACCATATCACGCTGGGCCTGATCAAGATCAATACCCTTCATGTCGTTCGCTTCTTTTTCAGTGAAATTCCGGATGCCCTGCAGGGTTTTGAAGTGGAATTTCACCCAAATCCGTTGATTGGTTTTATCGAACAGGGAGAAGGTGTGGCTACCGAATCCATGCATGTGCCGGTAAGAAAATGGAGTTCCCCGGTCACTCATCAGGATGATTACCTGGTGCAGACTTTCGGGATTCAGACTGAAGAAATCCCACATTGCGGTAGGGCTTTTACAGTTGGTTTTCGGATCCCGCCTTTTTCACCACCCACTATGGAAAACCGGGCAAATAGTTTCGTTTGTTTACCAATTTCAGAGAATATTTTCGCTTTGGTGTACCGGGTGATGTCATGAGTTACCGTGAAGGTACCGAATGCACCGGTCCCTTTGGCGTGAACAACTCTTTCGGGAATGCGTTCACGATTGAAGTGGGCCATATCTTCGTGCAGAAAATAGTCCTGCAACAAAATCGGACCCCGGCTGCCAACCGTCTGCGAATTGTCGAATTCGGTGTAGGGCCGGCCGCTTGCTGTGGTTAGTTTCTTCTTTCCCATTTTAAGGATGCTGCTTAAAATACCTCTTTTATTATTTGATTCTCTTCAATTCTCAAATCTGCCAATTGTTGTTCTATTGCGGTCATCATAGGTGGTGGACCGCAAACATAAATGTCCCTTATTGAGGTGTTAATGTGTTTTTTTAGCAATGATTCGGTGATTAGTCCGTGAGCATATCCATCCAGATTTTCATCCGATAAAATATTGATGAAATGATCGCCCAAAAGGGAATTAAATTCTTTTTCAAGAATAATGTCACTTTTTGTTTTATTCGCGAAAATGAGCTTGTTGTTGCCGATTTTTTTCACGGAATCCAGATATCTGAAAATGGAAATAAACGGGGTAACCCCTGCGCCTCCGCCAATAAATACTCCTTCTGCCTTATATGCAATTGCACCAAATACTTCATGCAGAATCAATTCGTCGCCTTCATCAAGATTCAGCAATTCATTTGTAACCCCTTCATGCAAAGGGTATGTTTTTATTGTAAACTCCAGATATTCATCAGCGGGTAGGGAAGTAAAAGTGAAGGGCCTTTTTTTGGTCTGCCAGCCTTCCTTGTTTATCGAGATTTTAGTTGCCTGCCCGGGAGTGAATTTATAATCTGCGGGTCTTTCGGTAACAATTTTCAGTACATCATGCGTGATGTGCTGAACCGATTTTACCTTTACAATATATGGGTCCATTTCTTATCTGAGGTTGTTGATAATAAGTAGTCAATTCTTATGCAAATTGAGAATTGCAACAACGGAAAGCGTTACAAGATTTTAGAAAGGAATTACATTATTCACACATTTGTGCGAACAGCAAGGGGGTGGGCGTCGATCTATTAAAACCGTTCCAATATATGCGCCAGGGTGAATCCGAAATAATTTCCCAGCATGTACCCGAGCACGCCGCCGGCAATACCCGTGACAATAACGTCCTTGTTTTTCAGTGCATTGGCAACCAGAGGCACGAATGGGGGCGAAAATATGAAGGCTGTTGAGGTAATCAGGAAATTGTCTGCATCGATCCTGAATATTTTGGCCAGAATGATGTGCAGCACAAGGGATCCGAAGTAACACCAGGTGATAAACAGAACCAGGTCCATCATTCCCTTACCGAACATGGTACCGAGATCCGCCATGCTGGCAACGGTTAGTGAGAATACAAGGATCAGGTACATGCCGAGCTGAAAAGTTTTCTCAATCCGGTTGATCCGCCTGAATAGGGAAGCAATGATCCCAAGGGTGGTTATCGTTAAAATCGCCACTGCATTTTTATAGGGCATATATTCAGGGGGTACCAGCATACTCAGGCCGGCTCCGATTCCGGTGATCAGGACGCTCAGTCCGAAGGCAACCAGCAACTGCCCCACAATACTCTTCTTCAGCATGCCGGAAAAGTCATCGAGGCTTACAATCTCCTTTTCAACAAGCTCACGATCCGTTGAAAAGCCGTTCTGCTCTTTGAATTTGGGCAGAATAGCCCTGAAAACCCTCGGGGCCAGCGTAATGAAGAACAGGACCAGGAAGGCGCCCACAATGATATCATAGGTATTGAGGACCACGAAACGGTCCGCATCCACGTTGAGCATCAGCTTGAGTGCCGCGAAATTCGGGGTGCCCCCGGTATAGATCCCTTCAAACATCCCGGCAAGCTTCCAGGTATCCGGAAAGGTATCCTTCCAGATAAAGAATCCGATCGTTACCATAACAAGTCCCGATATAAGGGCCAGTATCACTGAAAGGAATCCCTTTTTGGCATATTTCAGCCACCGCTTCATGTTCTGGGAAAAAAGCAGGAGTGGAAAGGCCAGGAGTATCGTAATCGTGGTGATCATATCCTGGATTCCCCCGATCCGGTTTACGGCAACATCCCCTTCAATCGCCTTTCCTTCCGAAATCATCAGATGAAGCGTCTCCTTGTCAAGGTTGGCCGTGCCCCGTTCCACCAGGGCACGCTTATAGCCCTGACTGCCTTCCGGGAGGATCCCGACGGATCCTATTATTAGTCCGATAAGGTAGGCGATTACAATGGTCCCAAGCTTGCGAAAAAGGGACCATTTTTTACATAAGTATATGATAATCAGAGGAAAAACAAAGTAAAACGCCGCGAGGAGGAGTATCTTCACCATGGCCCTGTTTTTTGTATGAACCGAAAATACTAAAAGGTCCTTAGGTTACGTCATGGGGCATGCAAAAGCGGTATAAATACCTATCAGTTTACTTCGTGCGTTCCATCCGGCCTGAATTTTATGACCGGAGGGACTTTCTTCTGCTCAAAAAGATCATAACCGGTTTTCAGGTCGGCCCAGAGGCTGATCTTGTCCTTATCTCTGCTGTACCGCGATTTTAAACCCTGATATTTGGGTTCGTTCAAATGCGAAGGGAAGATAGCCAGGCTGATTTCTTCCTGGCCGGCATTGTAGGCTTCCACGAAATAGACATATAATTCCTTGACCTTGTCATCCGTAATGGGGAGGCATCCGGAGGTCAGGCAGCCTCCGTGGATGAAAATTTCATTGCCCAGATGGCCCTTGACGCCACGGATGCTGTCGGATGCATTCGGATAGTTGATCTGCATCGATAAAAAATATTTACTGTAGGGGTTCAGACCGGAAATGTGATAAAAGCCTTCCGGAACCTGCAAATCCTTATAGCGCCTTTTGGGCCCGACCGAACCCGATACCTCGCAAATGGTAAAATCCTTCACCCTGATAAAAGAAGTATCGGACCTGTTTTTTGCCCATAATTCGATTTTCTTCTCCGTCTTGAAAGCTCTGAGATATATCCTCAGGCTATCTCTGGAGATAGAATTGGCTGCCAGGGCTTTAGTCACGATTTTTTCTTTTTCCGCATAGGCCTGCTTCACCCGGGTGTAGTTCATCTGCTCCCTGCGAAAGGTGTTCGAAGGTAAACCAAGGCTAAGAAACAGGGTAAACAAAAGGGCGGTCAGTAGTCTCATAAACAGTTCTGTAAAATGGCGGTCAAAAATAGCTGATTTCCCTAACTCCTAAGCGTAGTTCAAATCACCGGGATTTGCTTATTTAGTAACATATTTATGCCTGAGGAAATTACCATTGCCCTGACGGGCACTACCGGCCATTTGGCTACTGCGATTCTCCCGTTGCTAACTGGTAAAGGATACAAGGTAAAAGCTCTTATACATAAACAGATGCCAATTGCTGAGGGTCCGGGCCTGAGTTTCATCCGGGGAAGTCTTACCGATTCGGATTCCCTTGATCTGCTGGTGGAGGGCTGCCAGGTTGTGATTCACTGTGCGGCCAGAATATCCTTGTTCAGCGATAAGGATCCGCACGTTTACGAAACCAATTTCAGAGGCACGGTCAATCTCTTCAGCGCAGCGAAAAAGGCGGGAGTCAGGAGGTTTATACAGGTCAGCTCCATTCATGCCTATGATCAAAAAACCGCGGATGAATGCCTGAATGAGGAGAGCCGGTACTGCCCGGATGATGCACCGGGATATGACCGGTCGAAGCGTGATGCACAGGTCTATGTTCTGAAAGCCTCATCGGACCCGATGGAGGTGGTTGTTCTTAATCCTACCGCGGTAATCGGGCCGTTTGACTCGAAGCCTTCCCTGCTGGGCAAAGCCGTTATGGATATTTATGCTGGCAGGATTCCTGCTCTGATCCGCGGAGGATTTGATTTTTGCGATGTGAGGGACGTGGCCGCTGCCATTGTCACTGCAATCGTGCAGGGCAGGGACCGGCAGGCTTATTTGCTGGGGGGAAAGTGGTACAGCCTGGATGACCTGCAGAAAATCGTCATGAACATCAAAGGATCCCGCCGGAGAATGCCGGTTCTGCCGGCCTGGGCCGCTTACCTGGGATTGCCATTTACCCTGCTGCTCTCACTGATTAACAGGCAGGAACCGTTCTATACCCGGGAGTCCATTGAGGCCATTGTAAACGGGCATAAAAAAATCAGCAGCGATAAGGCTGTCCGGGAGCTGGAGTACAATCCCCGGCCGCTGGATGAGACCATCCGGGATACTATTCAATGGTTTCAGGATGCCGGATATCTGAAAAAATCCCGACCATGACCTACACAGCTTTCCAGCATCTGAACTACGTCTGGATGGGCATTGCGGCCCTGATTTTCCTGATATTGCTTAAGGTGACCGCACCGTATGGGAGACACACCTCGTCGAAATGGGGTCCGCAGATCAGTAACCGGCTGGGCTGGGTCCTGATGGAGGTGCCGGGAATGGTTTTGCTCCTCTGCTTTGTGATCCGCTATGCCTCCCGGCAAGATGCTGTGGCATGGACGATGGCAGCCTTTTACACTTTCCACTATGTTAACCGGACCTTCATCTACCCTTTCCGGATTCATACCAAAGCCAAGAAGATGCCGGTAGTCATTGTGGCATCAGGGTTTTTTTTCAACCTGGTCAACGGATTTCTGCTCGGTTATTTCTTTGGATTCTTTGCGCGGTCAATGGGCAGTGATTTTTTTTGGGTCCGGTTTATTATCGGCGCCGCGCTGTTTATCTGGGGTGTCTGGATCAATTGGGACTACGACAACCGGCTGATTCACCTGCGGAAGCCCGGGGAAACCGGATATAAGATTCCAGAAGGCGGACTGTTCAGATATGTCAGCTGTCCCAATCTTTTGGGAGAAATTATCGAATGGACCGGGTTCGCCATTATGTGCTGGAACCTGGCTGCCGTTTCTTTCTTAGTCTGGACTGTCGCCAACCTGGTTCCGCGGGCTCTTTCGCATCACAAATGGTACAAACAGCATTTTGAGAACTACCCGATCCGTCGGAAAGCTATCCTGCCATTTATTTTCTGACAGCCTAATAACAACGTCCTGTCAGCCTATGGGCAATTACTTGATAAATTTTGTTCTTGAAATTTCGACCCCCTGGGGGTATGAGACATCGTCTTGCCCCTCTGCGGTAATAAATATCTCAGAAAATGCAAAAGGTGTCAGTGTTTCAAGTGATGCGGTTTTTCCATTCTTGTTTACCAGCCGCCCGATATTCCTGGTGCCCTCATTATGAGTGACTATCCAAACTACGTAAGCACTTTGGGCAGGATTCAGCCTGTCGGGAGAAGCCAGGTTTTTAGCAGTAATCGAGATTTTGAAATTCCCATTTTTATCTGCTTTCCTGGTAGTTGAAATTTCAGCTGCCGGTGTTACGCTGGATGTTGGGAATAGTGCAGTTGAGGCACATGATGTGAAAATGACCATGACTGCCAGCAACGCGGTGTTTCTTAAGATTTTCATGGTAGTTAAAATTAAATTGTTCCTGTGGTTATTCTATAGACGAAACCCAATAGTGGCCTGTAACCAGGCATTCTTGTAGCGCGGATTTGTGGTAGATCCGTCCCCGTTGTTCTTGAATAAACCCCAGCCAACGCGGGTACCCACAACAATCCTGTTAATGGTAAAGTCGAGCCCGCCCAGAAAGCTTAAGGTGTTTTTGCGCAGGTTATCATTGTCAAACTCTTGTTCCTGCTCAATATCCAGAAAGGAATTTTTAAAAGCATCCTTGCTGCTTATCAAATAGGAGTACTGAGGCCCTGCCACGATCGTCAGCCATTCACTTGGTTTAACTGCTATCAATAAGGGAATATCAATGAAGTTAAGGGTTCGTGTAAACGTGTAATCGTCACCCAGAATGCTGCCCGAAGATTTGAATCCCTTTTGGGAGAACAGCAATTCCGGTTGTATACCAAGGAAAGTGCCCACTGGGATTGAGACAAACACTCCTGCAGCTAACCCCATTTTGGTGTCGGCATAAAAGTCATCGCCCTCTGAGTCATAAACATTTGAAAAGTTAAGACCAACCTTCGGTCCGAAATGCATCGAATTTCGGAGATCCTGAGCCATGCCGGCATTGGCCAGCATTACTATCGAAACGAAAAGAAGAATTACTATTTTTTTCATGATCATTGTGGTGTAAGTGATACCTATTGATAGGCAAAGGTATTTTGCATACCCACAATGGTTGTTACATAATCTTCTGTATTGTTTACATAGTTCACAGGTGACGGCTAATTGCAGGGGGTGACAACACCATCCTGTACTGACATCAGCGGGTGACTATCACGGGGCGCTCTTGTACTCGTCCTGGTCAATCCTGTTCACACCCTGATAAGATTGCAGCACCAGGTGGGGCGGACGCTTCATCAGGGGTTGAACCCGCTGAACTGCCAGCCAGATGAACAATGGAACCTCATTTTGCCTGGGGCAAAAGGGTTTTGTTTGTGCAAAGGTTAGTGCGGGGAACAAAATCAGGGTTGCGGCGAGGATCAGAAGTTATTTCACAATAAGCCTCCTTGAATCAGGGATTTAATTGATTCATATAAAGGGGACTAACGAAAACACTAAGATACAAAAAAAGCCAGCAGCAGCCTTATTTTTTGACAACCTTTTTAACGGCTGCATTGCCTGAGGGATCCATCAATTTCAGGAAATAGACTCCGGCCGGCTGACCGGATAAATCCACGTCACAGCTGCTGCCGGTGGAGAGGGCCGAGTGAACTTTTTCTCCCAGGACGGTATAGATTTCAACCCGGGACCCAGCAGTCAGGCCCCTGATAAACAAGGTTCCGGACACTGGGTTAGGGTAGAGGAGGATTCCGGTATTGCCGGCAATCTCATTTACTCCCGATATCGTATAGGGAATAATATGGCTGTAATAGACATCCTGCTCACCGTTGAGGGTGTTGGCCCAGGCCAGGTGGGCACCGGAATTATCCGAAACCATGTCGAAATAGTCCCCGAGCTTATCCTGATTGGGATAGCCCACATGCGGATCGAAGGAAGCGGAGAGCTTTTCGTTCACCGACCAGGTTTTTCCCTGATCTGTTGAAAAGGAATAGTACAGAGCCGATGAATCCGATCCGGCCGGTGCGCTGCGGGTATCGAGCCAGATGGCATCAATCCTTCCATCGGGGGCCACCGACATGGTGCCGAACCACTGGGTATTGGTGGCCGACTGATCGTCGTTAATCCGCATGGGCATGCTCCATGTGAGCCCTCCATCTGTGCTCCGGCAGAACATTATATCACAGGGATCGCCGATGGAAGAGCGGGTAACAGGAGCCAGCAGGTACACATTGCCCCTGCCCGGTCCGTCGGAGTGGTCCACATCAATGTTTATCTGGCCCAGGAGTCCCACGGGATTAATGCTGGCCCAGCCGTTCGGGGTGCCGCCGATATACACCATGACCCGTTTGTTCCAGGTGACCGCGGAATCAGGGAGGTTCGCATTCACTGATTTTGACACTACCAGGCTGTCTCCCATTCCTGAGGCACCGCCGATATATAATTCTCCGGAATTTCCGATTGCCATGGTGCACCAGTAAGGACTGCCATCAACCGTGAAGCAGTTTTCGTAATGGCGGTTATGATCCGTTGACCGTGTGGCAAACCCGGGCACGCAGGTGCTGAAATAATAGGACCAGGTGGAATAAATATTTCCCCGTCCGATTCCGTCGGTCCGGTCGATGACCATCCATTGCTTGTCGCCACCGTGCGCATCAGTTCCTGCATCCCAGGCGACTCCTCCGTTTGACGATTCAAAAACCTTGCAGAAATAGTCAGGGCTATTCGTCAGGCTATTGTAAAAAATGTTCCCATCGGCATCCCAGTCCAGAACCGGATCCGAGCGAAAAATCCCGGGTTCAATCACGCCGGGAAACGTCCAGTTTTCCCCGCCGTTCAGGGTATAACCCCAGCCGGCCTGCCTGAAATTGCTCGCTACGTTATCGAACTGACGCCAGCCGATCACTATATTGTTCGCGTCACGCGGATTCACTGCAATGCTGGGTTCGTTGGCCGCATCGCCCAGGATGTTCTGACCGTTGGCATTGACATTTACCTGGGCAGTACGGATGCTGCTGTGCTGCGGGTTTGTTTTAACCCGGTTGGTGTAGCGGTATGCCGGAGAAGTCCGCTGGTTGTTGTAGGCATTGGGCAGATAGGGGTCGTCCTGCGTTTCATGGTGCATCTGCTGCTGTTTTTCCATGGATATCCCCATATTCTGACTAAAACCCGATGTATACAGCAACAGGAATGCTGCCGGGAGTAACCTGATGAGTTTCTTGTTTTCCATTTGTTGGTGCTGTTTCAAACCGTTAAACGACAGATGGAGCAAATAACGGAAAAACGCCCGAAATATCAATCCTGCGGTAACTGGTCAGCAATGATCATCTGACGGGTTTGGCTGAGACTTCCGGCCCTCAGGGTATAGGTGTAGATTCCTGCTTCGAGGTTGCTGGTTTTCAGTGTAATGGTGTGTTTTCCGGCAGGCATTTGTCCAGGTTTAATCTCCATAACCTTGCGGCCGGTAAGGTCCATCACAGTGAGGATCACATCGGATCCTGCAGAAAGTTCATAATCAATATCAGTTTGGCCGCTGAACGGGTTCGGATAGTTTTGTCCGACCCATGCCGATGTAGCGGATAAGTCGACACCGTCGTTGATATTCGAGTGGTCATTGATGTTAAGCCGGATCAGAACATTTCTGACGGGGACCGTAGTCCATATGTCCGTCTCCCTGATATAGGTTACCGGGTCCAGTATCCGCATGGATTTGTCGGAACCGGGCTTAATATTATCGTAGCGCTGGATCAGGTACTCCGTATGCATGTTATTGTATTCCAGACATGCAAATACCACATCACCGGCCTTTAGAAATTCCGATTCTCCATCCTTGCTGAAGTGCATCGTCTGCCATTTTCCGATCATGGTTGAATCGTAGGTTATATGGTCGGTAGTCATCAACTCAACCGGAATTCCGTCGATTGATTCGGGATCCAGCAGATACAGGGCAAAATGGAAATCAATCATCCCGTCAGCGAGTCCGCCTGCAATAAAGGCTGAAATGGAACTGGCCTCACAATCGGCTGAAATCGGATATCTGACTGCGTAAACCTGATTTAACAAGGGTTTATTATCCAGGTTATATGCACCCCAGTTGTAAGCTTCCTCCGCCGTGTCGTCCGCATGGGACAAAACGCTGTCGGTTACATTAAAATAGGTGACTCTTGAATTATTGTCGGGGGTATCATCCGCGTCCTTGGCCGTGTAGTTGTAGGTAACTTTGTAATGGCCGAACTCAGTCGGAGCGTAAGAGTCGGTAATGGTTGTGGTATCAACCACCAAGGTCCAGAGGTCTTTTTTCGGTCCTTCCGCGTGGAAGACGTTTTGACTGTTTTTGGTGACATCAACCTGAAAATAAGCGCGTTCCTGGTCATACTCGCCAAAATTGACGGCCGACGACTGGAAGTTCGAGATCGAATGTCCGCCAAGCATAGATTTCGGGATCATAAAGAATGGGGTCTGTAAAGAATTTTCATCTCCGTCGATCCATTCCATTTGGGCGTATTTCATCTGGAGGTCGTTGTTCCAGGCTTCCGACACGGTAAAGTCATCGACCTGCCAGAAATAAAGGGTGCCCCGTTTCCAGGTCAGCCTCATCCTGACATTTGGCTGCCCGGCGGCCACATCGGAAATGTTTGCCTGAAAAACAGCCGGTGTTCCCGGGGTGTTAAGGAGTGGCCGCTGCTTCCAGTTTGCACCGAAGCTGGCATCATATTGGGCGGCATGAACCCAGTTGTCCACTGAGACCTCGAGGAGCATGTCATAATTTCCATGGTCATCGTAGCTCATCAGGCAGGTCTCATAACTGACCACAACCGATGAGTGTGCTGAACAATCGATTACCGGGAATCCAACCGAATTGTCAACGGCTATCCGTGGGTCGTTGAGGACGTTGTAGTTTGAAAGGAAAAGGAGGAGGTGGCCGTTCGCGGCAGTGGTTGAACGCATGGGTGGTTCGCGGGTGTATTTGTAGTCGTTAAGGCTGTCATTACCCCACCAGACAAAGTTGAATCCGGTATCTGTGGGATCGACGAAGTAGTATCCCGCGGGAGCGGTCCACCCTTTAGGATCAGCCGGGTTTTGCCAGCCGAAGGTTTCTGAAAAGAATACCTGTCCGTTGCCCTTGGTTCCAGGAGTTTGGGAGAGTACAGCGGGTGCGGCAAGCAGCCCGGCGAGCGCAAGCAGAAGTGTAAAATTTTTCATTTTGTAAAAGAAATTAGGCTATATGAATTAAAAGATGAGAATCTGACCGCTCAGCTGAGTTCCGATTAAGGGGGGGTAATCAGAACAACTGTATTTAAAACACTTAAAGTTAACTCTTTTATTTATTTGATTTAATTTGATCAATTATTTTTGGTTGTTTCCGTACAATTCACTACCTTTCAGTGGATTAGGCAGAAGTATGATAAATATCGGGATAGCCCTTCTGATCTCCCTGTGGAGCTTCGGTGCAGTTGCCCAGGAGAGCCGGTTATTTGATTACGACCGGGAACAGGTGCGTTCTATGCTGGAAACCATCAACGAGACTACTGCCGGGCCTTGTGAGAATTGCTTTGTCGCCTGTTTTGCCGGGGATACGGTTCGGGGGAGCACCCGGAAGTATTTCTGGACCGGAGCCATTGGCGGAATCTTGGGATGCGTGGGTGGAGTGGGCGCCGGATACCTTGGCGGCGAAGTCATGAAGATGGGAACCGCTGTTGGCTGGGCGGGCCTGATAACAGGAACACTCCTTGGTTTTGTGGTCCCCCAGATTATAGTAGCCAGCAAAACGCAGGATCCCCGAAACTCCCGGGCTGCATTGCTCGGAAGCGCTGCTGCCGTGGGCGTCGGACTCATCGGGATATTAGTCCTGTTTGCAGTCGGGGAATGACCGGCCAAACTGGACAATTGAACGGAGTGATCATCTCCATTTTTCCAATTAACCTTTTTACCGTATTATTGATATTCGCAAGGCATTCCTAAACTTTACCAGCGATAATATGGAACTTTCAACCCGTATCGGATTTGATAATGAGAAATATCTGCAGGAACAGACTGCCGCAATCCTGGAGCGGGTGGGGCGGTTTAATGATAAGCTCTACCTGGAGTTTGGCGGCAAGATCCTGTTCGATTACCATGCAGCCCGGGTTCTGCCGGGATTCGATCCGAACGTGAAGATGCGCCTCCTTCAGCTGCTGAAGGATAAGATCGACATAATTATGTGCATCGATGCGGGTGCCATTGAACGGAAAAAGGTGCGGGCCGATTTTGGGATCTCGTACGATGCCGATGCCCTGAAAACCATCGATGATTTTCGCGAATGGGGATTGGACATAACGGCCGTTGTCATTACCCGGTTTCAGGGCCAGCCGACGGCCCGGGCTTTTAAAAACAAGCTGGAGCTGCGGGGGGTAAAGGTCTATCTGCACTATCCGACCCTCGGATACCCGACCGACGTTGACCGGATTGTCAGCGACGAGGGTTACGGGGCCAACGAATACATCACCACCACACATCCCATTGTCATTGTTACCGGTCCGGGCCCGGGCAGCGGGAAGCTCGGCACCTGCCTGTGCAACCTGTATCATGACTATAAGCGGGGAGTCAAGGCCGGCTATGCGAAATTTGAAACGTTTCCGATCTGGGACCTGCCCGTCGACCACATGGTGAACATTGCCTACGAAGCGGCGACCGTCGATCTGAATGACGAGGTTCTGATCGATACGCATCACTTAAAGACTTATAACATAGAGGTTGTCAACTACAACCGTGATATAGAGGCATTTCACCTGCTTAAACGGATCGTCGAGAAGATTACCGGCGGCGAATCGATGTACCAATCGCCGACCGATATGGGCGTGAACCGGGCCAGCAAGGGAATCGTGGATGACAAGGTCATTGTTGAAGCATCCCGGCAGGAGATTATCCGGCGGTATTGCCGTTGCGCTGTGGAGTATGCAGTGGGGCTGACCGATCAGGAGACCCTCGGCCGCGCGATCCGGATCATGGAAAAAACAGGAGTCAGGGTGGAGGACCGGAAGGTGGTCCTGCCTGCAAGGGAGGCTGCAAAGGATGCGGTAACCAGCGGGAAGGGAAATGCCGGAATGTACTGCGGGGCGGCTATTCAACTGCACGACGGGACGCTGATCACGGGTAAAAATTCACCCCTTATGCACGCCGCATCAAGCCTGATATTGAACGCAGCGAAGCACCTGGCCGGCCTGCCCGACAGCATGCGCCTCCTGCCACAAAACATCATAGACTCCGTAGCCTATCTGAAAAAAGATATCCTGAATGGAAAAATGGTAAGTCTCGATGTGGACGAAACTCTCATTGTGCTGGGGATAAGCGCCTTGTCTAATCCAGCAGCACAGATGGCATTGGAAAACCTGAAAATGCTCCGTGACTGCGAGGTTCACCTTACGCACATACCCTCCCCCGGCGATGAGGCCGGTTTGAGGAAGCTAAAGGTTAATCTGACCTGTGATCCGGAGTTTTCAAGCAAAAGTCTTTTTATCAGCGCGTGATGTTAAGCGACCGGATGGTGCCGGTTTCGGGCATGAAAAAGTTCAACTGGAAGCTAAAAGCGGGGATAGCCATTCTGATTCTGTCGCTGTCGACCACCCCGATGATCCTGTCAGTTCCCTTCCTTCCTATTGCTGCCAAGTCTAAACTGGTGGTAACCACCATCCTGATCATTATCGGCAATGTTACCTTCTATGGCGGGGGATTTCTTGTGGGGAAAGAACTATTTACCAAATACAAGTCCTATATTAATCCCCGAAACTGGTTCAAAAAGAAGAAAAAGGAACCGGATCACCATGAAAATAATACGTAATGAATAATCAGAGAGCGCTGGTCAGGACCTTCGGGGTCGGGTACGTGGTCATTTTTGTCATTGCCAACATTATCGGGTCGGGAGTTTACAAAAAGATCGCCCCGATGGCGGCTGAACTACACTCATCGGAATGGATACTGCTTGCTTGGGTAGCCGGGGGTATCGTAACCCTATTCGGGGCCCTCAGTAACGCCGAGGTTGCAGGAATGCTGGCTGATACCGGCGGGGATTTTGCCTATTTTAAAAAGATATACAACCGGTTTTTCGCCTTTTTATACGGATGGTCGCTGTTCACGGTGATCCAGACGGCTACCATTGCCTCGCTGGCCTACGTGTTTACCCAGTCGCTGAACAGTATTATTCCGATACCGGATGTTCTGCCATCCCTGCAGGATTTCACGATAGGAGGCGTCTTTTTCCCTTTTAAGGATTTCGGAATCAAGCTTACGGCGATCCTGCTGATCCTGATCCTGACCTTCGTGAATATCAAGAGCCTCCGGAGCGGCGCAGGAACCAGCAAGGCTATCCTCTTTATGGTGTTTACCGGACTTGCGGTTATTGTTATTTTCGGACTCACCAGTCACGTGGAGAGGCCGGTTGTACCGGCTGCCGTGGGCGCACTCACCCCGGGGCCGGTGACCGTCTCAGCCTTCTTTACGGCTATGCTTGCGGCCTTCTGGGCCTATCAGGGATGGGCCTCCGTGGGGTTTATCGGGGGCGAGGTGAAGGATGCCAACAAAAACCTTCCCAGGGGAATTCTCATCGGGGTTTTTGCGGTGATTGCCATTTACCTGCTGGTAAATTTCACCTACCTGAAACTCCTGTCCATTCCGCAGCTGGAGCAGATCCATGCGGCGGGCAACCAGATTGCGGCCGTTGAGGCGGTGCGGATGTTCTGGGGAAAAGGCGGCGTACTTTTTATTTCACTGCTTATCCTGGTGACCACGCTGGGATGCACCAATGCAAGTATCCTGACGGGCGCGCGGCCCACCTATGCCATGGCCCGCGAAGGAATGCTCTTTAATGGAATCGCCAAACTGAACAAGGCTAATGTCCCCGGAAATTCCCTCCTGCTCCAGGGAATCTGGTCATCGGTGCTGGTGCTTTCGGGGAGTTTCGACCAGCTCACCGACATGCTCATTTTTGCGGTTTTTATCTTTTATGGAGCGACTTCCCTCGGGGTGTTTATCCTGCGCCGTAAAATGCCGGATGCACACAGGCCCTATAAAGTCTGGGGTTACCCGGTGGTGCCGGCCATCTATATCCTTTTCTGTATCGGGCTGTTTATTAATACCGTAGTAACCAAGCCGCGGGAAGCCGGTATCGGACTGGTTTTAATCCTTATCGGAATTCCGGTGTTCCTGATCCTGGATCGAAGGAAAAAGTAGAGACGCATAATCATGCGTCTTTACTCTATATCCTCTGAGATTTCAGTGTCATATGTATTGTATATATAATATATATGTTATATATTTGATTGGATTAAACTCTATTATTCTATCAGCATGAAAACCGGTACCCCCAGAATCCGAAAAAGAAAAATCATTGAATTATCTCCCGATATAGAAAAGCGGCTTAGGATCATCGCAGTCAACGAAGGATATAACCTTAAGTCATACATAGAAAACGTTTTAGAAGAGATCGCTGAAGAGGATGAAATCCTCATTGCACTTTCAAGAGCCACCGGAACCGAAGAGATCCTGGATGAGTCAGAGAAAGAGAGATTTATCAAATCCCTGGCTGGATGAACCTGGAAATCTCAAGGGCCTTTGTCAGGGATGTTGAATTGATGCCTGTTCATGTGAAGAGGATGGTTCTAGCAGTTATACAAGAGATCCGGGAAGCAAAGACCCCTTATCATATCAATGATTGCTCAAAACTTAAGGGAGCTGAAGACCTTTTTCGTATCCGGATGGGGAATTACCGGATAACCTTCGAATACAGCGAATCTTCCGTTATACTGAAAAGAGCACTGCCCAGGGGAAAGATTTATAAAAAGCATAATCGTTGAGGTTAAAAAAAATAGAGACGCAAACTAATGCGTCTCTATTTTCCGTAAAATCTCCGTGATTATTTACCCAGTTCGAACAGCGTATGTTCAACCCTGCGGTTCATCGCCCTGCCCTGTTCGGTATCGTTATTTTTTACCGGATTATCTTCTCCGTAATATTGCAGGCGGATGCGGTTGGCTCCGATACCTTTTTTCAGCAGATAGTCTTTTGCTGCGTTGGCTCTTCTTTCGGAGAGTCTGAGGTTATAAGCCTCGGTACCGACGAAGTCAGTATATCCGTCAAACTGAACACCGAAATCCTTATGGTTCGACAGGGTGCCCATGATCTTATCGAGGGTGGCAATCCCTGCCGGCTTCAGTGAAAATTTGTCGAAATCAAAGAGGATCGGATCCATCTGCAGGTTCATGCTTTCGATGTCTGATTTCTTTTCAGGCGGGCAGCCATTCAGTTCTTTCGTGCCGGCCACATCAGGGCATGCATCCAGGTAATCGGGAATACCGTCCTTGTCGCGATCGAGCGGACAGCCGTTGCGGTCAACCTGAACTCCTTTTGGGGTATCAGGACACTTGTCATTCTTATCCGCCACACCGTCGCCATCACTGTCGGGGCACCCGTTCAGGGCGGCCAGGCCGGCTACATCGGGGCACTCGTCCTTATTGTCAGGAATTCCGTCACCGTCGGTATCGGGGCATCCCTTAAACTGTTTCAGGCCGGCAACTTTCGGACAATCATCGAGATAGTCATAAATACCGTCACCGTCCGTATCAAGCGGGCAGCCATCGGGACCCACAGCTACTCCGGCGGGAGTGTCGGGGCACTTATCCAGCTTGTCGGCAACTCCGTCGCCGTCGGCATCCTTAATTTTGGCTTTCCCGGGGGTAATATAGAGTCCCACCGAGTTTTCAAGGAAGAAATCATCCCCCTTGTGGGAGGTAGGCAGAGTATTTCCGACGATGCCATCCACCTTGTCGGTAAACGGATACATTAGCGCGGTCTGGGCCACGAGACTGATAGCGGCCGAAATCCGGAGATTGACACCTGCACCAGCGTAAGCATTCGGAGTCAGGAATTTATCCGTAAACGGACCCGTCTCATTAACACCAGATGAGCTTGCGTAATTGCCGCCCACACCGGCCAGCAGGAATGGTGCAAGCAGCGCGGTTTCCTTTAATATGTAACCGTTGTTGAATTTGTACTTGACCAGAAGGTTGGTGTTGAACATGTGCGTATAGAAACTGGCCCACGTAGGCAGTTCGAAACGCCCTTCATCATGACTGCGTTCACCATCGTAAAAGAAGTGAAGCATCAGGTCGAATGAGGGGTTCAGGTAGCGGGAGATACTCGCCCCAACTCCATAACCCTGGGAGAAGGAATAAAACTGGTTGGCCATGTCCCCATTGTATTCCATGACACCGAAGTGTCCGCCGAATCCCCATTTGTGATCGGCATTCTGTGCAAATGATGCGCCTATGCCGAGTGACAAGACAGCAAACAGGAGTAAAATTTTTCTTTTCATAATGTGTAAGTTAAAAGGGCTTTGATTTCAAAGGCGTAAGAATATTTCAATGAACAAAGATCAGAAAGGCAGGATGTACTAAGTTACATAATTACCGGAAAGAGTTACATAATTCACACTGTGTGTATTCCAAAAAAAGCTCTCTACCAATATCGGACTATATATTCTTTGAGAGGAGTAACAAGTTCAATTTCCCAGCTTTTCTCCCCGGCCTGAATAACGCTCACCCCTTCCTCCACTTTCGGTTTCTTCGCACTTTCAATCCGCAGGATTCCCTTGCCCTCTGCGGTTTTTACCCGGATCTCCTTTTTATTCATGTACAGTTCAATGGTGCCGTCCGGTGTGGGGACCTTTCCCCTGATCCATTCCAGCCCGGCCAGGGTGGGTTCTATGGTGTAAGTGGCATAAGCGGGTGAGGTGGGTTTAACTCCCATCAGGTACTTCCCGAACAGGTAAACCGGATTGGCTCCCCAGGCATGGCACAGACTTTTCCCGAAGGGCCGGCCGTACATGGCGTAGTGCTCATCGCCTTTCTGGCCCGGATCATAGGCCTCCCAAACCGAGGTTGCCCCCAGTTTCAGCATGCCTCCCCAGTAGTCCCTCACGAATTCCAGCGCCTTTTCCTCTTCCCCGATCTCGCACAGGGATGCCAGCTCATAAAATTTCATGTAGGGGGTGGTGATCTTGAGTATGCTGTCGTTCAGTATGACATGGTCGCGGATCTTCTGTTTCATCGCTGCATCGGCATAGTCGAACAGGATGGCAAACATGTTCGCATACCGGGTAACGGTTGGTGAAAGGACCCCGTTTTTCCGGTTGTGGACCAACGCATTTTTTTCATCGCTCCAGAAGGTGTCGATGATTTTTGTCCTGATTTTTTCCGATAAGCTGCTGCATTTCAAGGCATAATCCGGGTCATCGGCCAGCCCGGCACTCAGCGCCATGGCCTGCAGGCTGCGGGCAAGCAGCAATTGCTGAAAACTCACCTCTCCGGTTTTTTCTATCGGTGCCCAATCAATAAATACCCAGTCGCCCGGCAGGCCTTCCACAAATCCGTTGGCATTGGTGCGGGCCAGACAGAAATCCATCAGGGTTTTCATCCGGGGATAAACCTGTTTCACGAATGCGGTATCGCCGGTATAGAGGTAATGATCATAAATGCCTATCATCCAGTAGAATGAATAATCAAGGATGGTGTTGATGTGGGTTTCAACCGGATCATGCCCCCGCAGCGCCCAGAGTGTCCGCTTGTTTACATCCTCATCGAAATAAGTGTAGAAATTCATCAGGTAGCTCTGGTAGGCATCGCCGCTCCAGATCCACCGGTCTCGCTTGATCCCGTCGAGATGAAATTCGCGCGTATTCAGGTTCAGGGTGTAAAGGGAAACGTTGTAAATCTTGTTCAGCAACGTGTCGGAACATTCAAAGGACCCTCTGTTGGTCAGGGGCAGATACTCATACAGGGCTTCAATTCTGTCGAAGGAAACACCGGGATCGGTGACGGCAAGGATGTAGCGGAAGGCCCTTGAATCGGTGGTGTCACTGGCTGCAACACTCCTGTTTACATTCCTGTATTCATACGTCTCGGCCAGAGTTTCGGCCAGGGCTTCCTGTGGGGTCTCCCCGTAAAATAGCCTGATTTTTCCGGTGCCTTTCAATCCTTTAACGATCACCTTCCCGAATGTTTCCCTGCCGAAATCAACCAGGGTTTTGTTGGCTTCCTGCTGAATAACACGGCCCGATATCGGGGTATATTCCAGTGAAAACCGGTCTGGCGGGCTCAGGGGATCCGGGAAATTGCCGGTTCCAACCGTATTGTATTTTTTATTCTGGTTGGTCACGCGCCACTCCTTGCCGCTGTTGACCCTCTTGCCCTGGACCAGAATCGAGGGGAATGTTTTGAAATCCTCCACCAGGAAGAGCAGGTGATGCTTGCCTGCCGGCAAGGGCAGGTTCATGGGATCGAGATCATAGATCATCTCCCCGTCGATCCGTACATTAAACCGGCCGGCGGAATAAACACGCACGGTTTCCGGTTCCGGTATATCATAATTGGTTTCAAACTGAACCAGTCCGTACGGGGAGTCCACACGCCAGAAGGGAGGATAGACCTGCCCGCGTTCCTGCCGCCTGCCGCCCACCTCGGTATGCAGCCAGATTTCAAAATCGCCGGGATACCAGATCCAGGATGCTTTTTCCTGAGGGAATGCAGGGAAAAAGGAGAAAAGAATCAGGGATATAAAAAGGGTTGCTTTCATTCGAGGGGGTTTACATAATAACAGGAAAAGATAACATAATTCCGGTTTACATTTGTTTCCACAAACGATATCCAGGCGAGAGATCCTCTTCCGCGAACTCACTGACGCCGGCCATACAATTCTCTGCGTTACCCATGAGGCGCTGCTGATGGAGGCTGCCGGGAAGGTTATTGAGCTGGGTCCGGGAGGGGGGAAAGACGGGGGAAGGGTCACCGGTTCAACCACCCGGAAATCTTCCTAGCCGTCGCCGGATCACCCATTTCATAGAACATCGCCAGACCCGACCGTATCTCACCATTTACCATAGGGAGGGTATAGGTTTGGTTGTCAATGCAAAAGGCAACGGTTTTCCCGATATTTGTTTTGGTCATAGCGGCCCATTTCCGGGCACCGGCCAGGGTAAAGCGGAGCTCGACACTATTTCCCTTGACCACGGTATTCTGAATATCGGAATTTATAATCACCGGGTTTTTTCGAATGGCAATGAGGGCAATCTCCTTTCCGGCTTTATCGAACGGGAACGCACTGCGCACAACCCGGCAATCCCCGTCCGACAAGCCCTTGAAACTTTGGGAATCCTGTACGGGGATAAAGGCAAGAATAGGTGATGCAGGGTCGTTCACTACCCGCAGGCCCTTGATTTTTTGCACTTCCGCCATCAACGCCGGTATGGTGCCGGCGGTGACGGTTTCATGGATCCCGAATGCCGGCTTCTGGGCGGATGCCTGAAGTCCGGGCAGCATCAATATCAGGCTGAACGACAGGAAAATTGCAATTGCTTTAAAAGTTCTCATGGTTATGGTTTGTTGGTGTTTTTAAAATCGCGGAAATATTGGTCGATGGAGTTGACATAATTTTCGAAGGCTGTGATGCCTTTCCCGGTAATGTGGCAGGTTGTGAGAGGGTATTTGCCCTTAAACGATTTTTTTATCCCGATATATCCGGCCTCGGACAGGTTGGTCAGCTGGATGCTCAGGTTTCCTTTGGAGGAGTTGGTCTTCTCAAGGAGGAAGCTAAACTCCGCCGATTTCACACCGATGAGGATGGCCATTATCGCAAGCCGCACCTGGGAATGGAGGATCGGATCCAGCGCTTCGGGCATCCGGGTTATTTTAAACGTTTGGAATACAGGATATGCCCGGGTACCGCAAAAGTCAGGAACCAGGAAATCGCCTCAACCAGAAGTTGGTCGGGGAGAGCCAGATACGAACTGAGGAGAGCGGCTATTCCGAAAAGCACTCCCCCTCCGACCAGGAGCTTATACCGCATGATCCCTCCGGTGATAACGATGGCAAAGGCAGTGAGCACCATAAAAACCGGATGCTGAAACTCAAACATAACTTGATGCAGGACATTATTCTGGATCAGGCTTACCAGGACCATGCATACAACCAGGCCGCCCCACACGTATCTCAGGGATATCCCGATATAGGTTCGTATGGTCTTGCGTTGCCAGTAGAGGTAAGCGATGGTCCCGGCTATTCCGCAGACAAACAGGACATTGAACAGGATTTTTAAAACTGAAGTGAGCCGGTAGGTCAGGATGAACGATTGCATTGCATACAAAGTCAGGCAATTCAACGCCTGGATCCAGCCCCAGAGAATGATCAGAATTCCGTCATTCTTCAGCTTCTGTTGCGATACCTGGATCATCTCGCGGATGATCCGCAGGGATTGCTGCTCGTCAATCTGATCGGTATCGTTAGCCTGTGTTTTCATTATTTTGGTTTTAAATATAAAACAAGTCTGTATTGCAAACATATGCAGCAATATTGAATCCGCAAAATTTATTTTCATGAGTCCGCCTGAACCGAAGAATTTTGCTGATTTTTGATTAAAACTAGTTTGTTATGCAAAAGCTACTGTTTTCCATGATTACGATCCTGCTGGCCGGATGGCAGTTATCGGGCCAGATCACGGCGCCGGGTGTGAAATGGTCAGATACCTACAGTTTCGACCGGTTTAACGAGATGAAGATTGATTTCTACGCCAAAGGAGATCAGCTGATGCGGACCTTCGTCTATAAAACCTGGTACAATAATGCCGATGCCGGAGTGACAACTACCCCGGGAGGGCTGCAGGTTCCCCGGGGCAATTTCTGTGTGCTGATGGATGCACCGCAGAAGGGCAGTGATATAGAAACCATTTTCGATATGACTACCGGGGTGGCGATTCAGATTTTCGGCGCGGATGCTGAGGAACCGATGTATAATGCAGGCGGCTTCAAGTTCCCGGAAGGGGACGACATTAAAAAGCTGGAGTTGGTGCCCACCGAAGAAACCCGGACGATAGCCGGGCATCTGTGTAAGAAATATACCTACGTGTATAAGAAGATATCCGGCTCGGCGTGGATAACGGGAGAGGTTACGCTCCCCAACGATTATGGGATTTTCCGGGCCGCGAAAATGGCCGCTCTCCATAATACCTTATCCGGAGAGGGTTTCGTGATGGAGATGACCAGCGAGGATGCCAAAGGGGGTAAAACGGTTATGACCACCGTTTCCCTCGGGAAAAGCGAAAAGAGGACCATCACCCTGCCGCGGGCCAAAATGGGAACGGCCATGAACAAGGTGAATTATTTTACTTTTTAACGGATGATACAGGTAACTAAGGCATCCGGCGTTACCGAGGACTTCTCGGTTGAGAAACTGGAGCGGTCGCTTCGCAATGCCGGGGCCGGCGATGCGCTGATCGATGAGATCCTGGCCGATATCCGGGGCTGGATTTTTGAGGGCATCACCACGAAAAAGATCTATGACCGGGCGTTTTCGCTGCTGCACCGGAGTCACCTCTATTCGGGAATACGGTACAAACTCAAGCAGGCGATCATGGAGATGGGTCCCACAGGTTTTCCCTTTGAACGGCTGATCGGGGAGATATTCGAAAAGCAGGGATACCAGGTTCAGGTTGGACAGACACTGGAAGGTTATTGTGTTACGCATGAGGTGGATGTGATTGCAACCGGCGGCAAAATTCAGAACCTGATGGAGTGCAAATATTCCCAGGAACAGGGAAAAAATGTAAGCATTCAGGTGCCGCTTTATGTACGGTCGAGGATAGACGATATCATCCGTTTGCGAAGAGAGAGGCACGAATATCAGGGCTTTACCTTCACCGGCTGGGTTGTAACCAACACACGATTCTCCCCCGATTCCATGCAGTTTGGCCGCTGCAGCGGGCTTAAACTGCTCGGCTGGGACTATCCGGAAGGGGCGGGGTTGAAAGAACTGATCCAGCGGGAGGGAGTCTATCCGGTTACCCTCATCAGCCAGCTGAATCAAAAGGAGAAACAGGCACTGATGGAACAGGGATTGGTCAGCTGCTCCCGCCTGCTCGCCAGGAAAGAGGTTCTCGAAACTCTCGGCCTCAATAGAAAAAAGCTGGCATCGGTCATCCGGGAACTTGAGGAAATTGGATGAAATTTATACTCTCGCAAAGCCGCAAAGACGCAAAAGAGCCCCTTTGCGCCTTTGCGACTTTGCGAGAGTTTTTTGGATTAAAGTTCTGGCTGTTTATAATTAATCTTTGGGAGATACAAAATGAAAAGAACAAGATCAACCCTGATATTTTTGGCGGCTTTGTTGATGTCTTCCGCGGCGGGAAATGCCCAGAAGGCAAAACCCGAATCCCTGCAGAGCTGGCGGGATGCCCGGCTGGGCATGTTCATCCACTGGGGACCGGTGAGCATCACCGAAAAGGAGATCAGCTGGTCGAGGGCCAATACCAACCCGAAATGCCCGAACCAGGGTCCCACCCCGGCCGATGTGTACGACAATCTTTACAAGCAGTTCAATCCGGTAAATTTCGATGCGAAAGAATGGGTCAGGATTGCACAGGCCTCAGGAATGAAATACATGATCCTGACGGCCAAGCACTGCGACGGATTCCTCCTCTGGGATTCGAAGGTTGACTCCTACAATATCATGAATACCCCGTTTAAGCGGGATGTCTGCGCAGAGCTCGCAAAAGCGGCCCATGAGGCAGGGATGAAGATCGGGTGGTACTATTCCCCTATGGACTGGCGCGATCCCGACTGCCGCAACGAGAAAAATGCGGAGTTCGTATTGCGGATGCAGGCGGAAATTGCCGAACTGCTTACCAATTACGGAAAGATCGATATCCTCTGGTTCGACACTGACGGCAAATCAGCGCCCTGGGATGCAGAAAACACATACAATCTGGTGAGAAAACTTCAGCCCGATATTGTAATCAATGAGCGGCTCGACCTGGGCGACCAGGGGGGCTGGAACGAAGGACGGATCGGTCCCCGCGCGGATTTCCATACCCCCGAGCAGACGGTTGGCAACTTCGACCGGCGGCCCTGGGAATCCTGCATGACGGTATCGAAAAAAAGCCAGTGGAGCTGGGGCGGCCATTCGGATGGCGTGAAGCCGGCTTCACAGTGCATCGACATGCTGATCCGCTGCGCCGGGGGTGACGGCAATATGCTGCTGAACGTGGGCCCGATGCCCGATGGCGACATTGCCCCCGAACAGGAGGCTGTGATCCGGGAGCTCGGAGCCTGGCTGAAGATTCATGGTAAAAGCATATACGGTACCCGCGGAGGTCCTTGGAAACCATCCACTTATGGCGTATCAACCTGCAAGGGCAGCACCGTTTTTATCCATGTACTGAACCGTCCGGGGGATGTTCTGGAGTTGCCGGGCATTCCGGCGTTGATAAAAAATGCGGAAATGTTAAAAGGTGGAAAAGTGATATTCAGCCAGCAGGACGACAAAGTGACCATAAATCTGCCGCCCCGGGATGAAAAAACGCAGGGTCTTGTTCTGGTTCTGAAACTCGACCGCCCGGCCATCGGAATAGCCTTATGATAACAGCAGTGCTTACCGGCATCCGCCGGATGGAAATGGTTGAACAGCCGATGCCGCAGATGATGCTGGATACCGATGTGCTGATCAGGATGAAGGTGGTGGGCGTTTGCGGGAGTGACATTCATTATTATACAACCGGTAAGATCGGCAGCCAGGTGGTTCGCTATCCTTTTACGGTTGGCCACGAGGGAGCGGGCGAGGTTGTTGAAACCGGCAGCCGGGTTACGCGGGTGAAGCCGGGCGACCGCATTGCGATTGATCCTGCCATGCCCTGTTTTCAATGCGACCAGTGTCTGGCCGGAAGGCCGCATACCTGCCGAAAGCTGAAATTTCTCGGAACCCCCGGTCAGGCCGAGGGGTGTTTATCGGAATACATTGTGATGCCGGAAACCAGCTGTTTCCCGCTGCCCGACGGAATGAGCTATGACGAAGCTGCGATCTCGGAGCCGCTGGCTATCGGCGTGTACGCGACCCGGCTGGCACAGATGGATCTCTCGGGCAAAAAGATCGGAATACTGGGATTCGGCCCGATAGGCATGAGCGTGCTGCTGCCTGCTATTCATAAGGGAGCGGGCAGCGTGTATGTAACCGATAAGATTGACGGTCGCCTGAGGATTGCGGATCTCTGCGGAGCCGCCTGGACCGGCAACCCCCTGAATGAGGATGTGGTGGCCGCCGTGAAGATGAGAGAGGAAGCCCTGCTCGACCTGGTTTTCGAATGCTGTGGCCAGCAAGAAGCTGTAGATCAGGCAATTGACATGCTTAAGCCGGGAGGGAAGCTGATGATTATCGGGATTCCGGAATTCGACCGCTGGTCGTTTCCGGTCGACAAGCTCCGTCACAAGGAGATCAGCATTCAAAACGTCAGACGGCAGAACCATTCCCTGGAAGAGACCCTGGAGCTCCTCCGGGAATCCAAAGTTGACGTCAGCAGTATGCCCACCCACCGGTTCCCCTTCAGCCAAACACAGGAGGCGTTTGAGAAGGTTGCCGGTTGCCGGCAGCCGGTTGCCGGTTCTGGGGGGACGGTGATGAAGGCGATGATAGAGATGTAGCTGGTTGCTGGTAGCTGGTAGCTGGTTGCTGGTTGCTGGTTGCTGGTTGCTGGTTGCTGGTTGCTGGTTGCCGGTTGCCGATTCTGGTGCACTAGACATCCATTATCTTTAAATCTGACCATCTTAATTCTTTCTTTCGCCTTTCGCCTTTTTTCTTTCGCCTTTTTTGCCCCACCTCCATCGTGCCTATAAATGAAAATTAAATCGCCTAAAATTGTATCGTGAGAATTCCGAGACATATACCAATCCTGATTTTTGGGTTTCTGCTGCCGGGTTTCTTCGGAAACCTCCAGGCTCAGCAGCAGATTCGCGGACTGGTTATCGACGATGCAACCCGTGAAGTCCTCCCATATGTAAGTATTGCCGTGGCCGGAAGTACCTACGGAACCGTTAGCAACCAGAACGGTGAATTTTCCCTGAACCTGGATAAACTTAATGCATCCGACTCCATTACCTTTCATTGCATGGGGTATGAGAATTTCGGAATTAACCGGGATGAATTGAAAGATGGGATGACAGTCCGCCTGAAAGAAAAGAGGATAAATCTGAAAAGCGTTACCATAGCCGCCAAACAATTGTCTGCCGTGGAGCTGATACGTAAGGCATTGGAAAAGAGATCAGTGAACTACCCCTCGATTGCCCATAAAAGGGAGGTGTTCAAACGCACCAACAATGCCTTTTATATCGATGCGTTCGATCTTTCGTTGAAAAAGAGCGATATCCCGGAACTCGATAAAGAGCTGGTCAGGGAAATGATCGATAGCTTGCCCCGGTATACAAGATGGTACGAGGATTACCTGTATACCCTGTACTCTGTTCCTGCAGATTCGGGAAAAATCAGGAACAAGGTTGTTGGGATCAAGGATGTGGTTCTGAAGGAGGATGACGGAGGAGGGTTGGAGAATATCAATAAGATTGTCGCGGATTTATTTGTCCGGAAAAAGGACGACCAAACCTTCTGGAGGTATAAAACAGGGCTTTTAACTTTTGGGGAAAAAAATGTGAGGGTCGTAAATGAGCCACCCGACAGCACGTTCAAAAAAGCACTGCCGGGATTGTATGTCCTTCCGGGAGACCGGACCTGGGATTGGGAATTTATTCAGAAGACCGGTCGCTACGTATATGAAAAGATGGGGATTATCGGGATTGATGGAGAAGATGCCTGGGCAATCAGTTTTAAGGGAAAAGCGCGGGGCGATTATCAGGGGATGGTTTATATCTCGGCTGGCAGCCATGCCATCCTGAGAATTGAATACTCACAGAAGGAGAGGAAAAAGGGTAAGGGGGTCGATCTGCTCGGCGTCACCTATATGGAGGAAAAGGATGAGGGCCTGGTGCTTTATGAAAGAGACTCCTCGGGATATTTCCTGAAATATTCCATGCACAGCACGGCAACCCGGTATGGTGTTGACCGCTCTTTTGAGATCGTGAGAAAGGAAAAGCGCCCGGTTCTGAGCAAGAAAATGAATGAGGCATCCTTTAACCTCAATCTGCAGGGAAGGCAGGAGGCCTGCTACGAGACCCTGGTAGTCATGCGGGAGAAGAGCAGTGTTGAGCTTTTTAAAAAGATACAGGAGAAAGGGGTTAAGCCCGATAAGATAACAGCCTACTCCGACGCGATCTGGAAGGGCTATTCGATTATCGAGCCTACGCGGCAGATGAAGGAATACAAGGCCCCCGCTGCAAAAATAAAAACCTTCACACCAAACGGAAGGGCTGGCACCCGGTAGGGCTAAGCCTTATGTTTTCAAACGAACATCTGGTTGAGGATCTTGAATGTCTGGCTTGCGGCATCTGCAATGGGAAGAGCTGTGACAGCCACCCCCGACACCACCCGAGTGATGTTATGGTCTGTTTTTCCGGCTTCACCCCAGGTTTTCCCGTCGGGTGCCGTGATATAGATTGAGAAGGTATGATGGCCGGTGCCGGGGCGTTCGCCGATGATGTGAAGAATCGCACGCGGTCCCGCCAGATTTCCGAAAAGTGTTTCCCCTATCCGGTAGCCTGCCCTTACGCGGCCGGAGGAGATGACCAGATTGACGGGAGCCGTTTTGTAACCGCCTGAATCCAGGGATCCTTTCAGTAATTCGAGGTAGGGCGCCAGATGCCCCGCATCGGTTATGGACAATGCATCGAGGCCGTCGGAGATGATGACCTGCACATTGTATTTACCCCGATATTTTCGCCGCAGCTTAAGAAGCCTGGTTAGGGAGGCAGACGATAGCTTCTCGCCGCTCACGGGATGAAGGATATAATCGGAGCGGTTTGCTGAGCACGTCGACAGTGCGAGCGCTCCCGGGATCTGACTGATAAACCCTGGATTCAGCTCCGCCCAGATACATTTGCGCGCATCCGAGTCGATCCGGCCGATGGTTTCAGCCATGGCGGGCTCAAGGTCCCAGTGCTTGTTCCCGAAGCCGCGGGCAACGAATACTCCCCGGCTGCGGATATTGTCGAGGCTGGCCTTGCCTTCATTCAGGATCTCAGCATCGGCTCTTGTATCTCCTTTTTTATGCCGGTACTGAAGGTAGACCCACAGGGGATCACCGAAATGGGCGGTCGGGTTGCCATGGGCATCAATAATGCCTATTTCTTTAAAGAAGTCCCACATCCGGTCATTCACCCGGTAGCCGAATTTCTCCCGGATTCTTACATGATCCTGGAATCCTGTGGTCAGATAGCTCAGCATGGGGTCTATTTTGGTGGGAAGCGCCATCAGGTAGGCCGGGCATGCAGGCATCACCTGGTCGATGCACCAGTCGAGGTCGGCCAGGGAAATATCCATGTGGAGGGTTGCGCAGATATCCAGGCCAAGGGTAAGGCCATGCAGCTTGCCCATCACGATATCCTCCAGGCAGCAGCGCACCAGCTGGTCGCGCCGGCGGAACACCTCGGGGCCGATGAATCCGGCCACATCGTTCAGGTGAACCCACGGGGCCGGCTCCCGGCCGCCTCGGAGCTGTGCTTCGGCGACCCTGGCTGCGAGAAGCCGTGCAAAACCATATTTGCGCGATTCATGAATCACCATGTCGAAGCCATGTGAGTGGCCATTGGTAAAGTCGGCACCCTGCCCGGTTTCGAAATAGAGGCCGTATCTGCCGGTCCGTTTGGCGGCATGCCCGAGCATCTTTTCATTGGTCAGATCAAAGGTGGCGTTGGCACTGTCGCTGCCGGCAATGCTCTGGAACCAGATGGCCGTGCTGCCAGGACTGGAAGCTTCAGCTGCTGCCTGAAGGTCGATATGAGACAACACACAGTGCGGAAGTACCTCCTGCAATCCGAAAGTGGCAATAACATCCTGAAGAAGCTGCTCGATGGCCAGAATCGACTCCGGGTCACTTGAAACCGGATTGGTGCCCAGCACCACATCCCCAACACCATAGGACCATCCGTCAAGCACCTGCCAGAGAATATCTTCGGGATTGTCGGTCGGTGAATTAGGCTGTATCCTGGCTCCCAGATATCCCTTTGCCCCGATATGGCTTCCGGGCAGGGAGTTGAAAATCCTGGAGCCGGCCGTAATAAGCTCGTTGTTGCTCATCAGCTTGACCACACATCCGATCACCTCGCTGGAGAGCCCTGCCGATAATGCTTTTACACTGTCCGGATCACCGGTAAGGATGAACTCTTTCAACTCACCCAGGGTCCAGCCCGATAACTTCGCCCGGGCCTTGCCATCCAGATGGCTTCGAAGCAGCTCCCAAAGCTGGTCACTCAACAGGGGGTGCGAATCAAGGTCGGAAATCCGCGTATTCACCAGCAATTCACGGGAAAGCTTCCGTGCTGCTTCGTCGGCCGCCGCCACACCCACGATCTCGTCCCCCTCCTTGAAATCGTTCGCGGCACCCAGCAGCAACTTGTACAGGCCAACGTCGAAACTTCCCTTAACCCGCGTGATGTAGGCGAAAATATCCTCACCCGCCAGTGCATCGATAATTGCAATTCGGCCCGTGGTGCCAGGCAGGCAGGATAAACCGAATCCCCGCAAATCAGAAAACATGAGCGCCGTGGCTCCTATAGCCGCGGAGTGCAGAAACTTTCTACGGTTTGACATGGCAGTTTTAGCGTCTGTATTTAACATCCGTTCTTCAACGGGTGGAACCTAAAGGTATTAAATTGTGATAAGAGTTAATTGTTATTTTTGAAACACGAATCATCAAATCAGAAGAAATGCTAAAAAATATCACAAAGGTTCTGCTGCTGGGTACGTTGATCCTGTTGTTCGCAAAATGCGACAAGAAAACAGAGGACTATCCATTCCAGTTCAGGTTCATCACCGAGAACTACAAACCCTTAAACTATCTCGAGAATGACACGATCAAGGGACTGGCTCCGGACCTTCTGAAAGAGATCTGTAAGGAGTTGAATATTCCCTGCTCCGTGGAGGTTTTGCCCTGGGATGAAGGGTATGGCAAAATTCAGGCGGAAGATAATGCTGTTCTTTTTTCCACCGTTCTGAACGGTACCCGGAAGGATATGTTCAAATGGGCCGGGCCGATCGCATCGCTCGACGAGCTTTTCTTTTCAGCCAGCGGAAGCGAGGTGAGCCTTAGCTCTACCGAGGATGCCAAAAAAGTTGCCCGGGTAGGGGTTCTGCGGGATTATGCAATTACCCAGTACCTGATCGGGGAGGGCTTCACAAACCTGGTCTACTGCACGGACAATGTTGATGCCTTTGATCAGCTTCTGAAAGGTACCATTGACCTTTTCCCTTCTGATAAAATTACGGCCGAAGCCGCGCTGAAAACGCTTCAAAAATCTATTTATTCCGTTGAATCACAAATAGTTATTCGAACGGATCTGTTGTACTTCGCCTTTAATAAAAGCATTCCCGATGACGTAGTGGCCGATTTCCAAAGGGAGATCGACCGGTTGAAGGAGGATGGCACCGTTAAAAGCCTCACGCAGAAATACATGCAGACCGCTGATTTCCCGGGTACCCTGCAGGTCTATACAGAACAGTATCCGCCGCTAACCTTCCGGAATTCATTCGGGGAAATCACCGGGTTTGGTTCCGATATCGTGTATGAGATCCTCAGGCGGAATCAGCTTTATTACGATATCAGGCTGACTTTTTGGAGTATCGGGTATGAGCTTGCACTGAACAATCCCAATGTATGCCTCTTCACCATGGACCGGACGGCTATCCGTGAGAACCAGTTTCAATGGGTAGGGCCCATCGGGACCAATACCACCTGGTTTTTTACAAAAGCCGGATCCGGGATAACTATCGGCTCCCTGGAGGATGCCCGCAAACTCGCTTCCGTGGGTACGGTCAGTTCATGGTTTTCCACACAATACCTTCAGGGCCTCGGATTTACGAACCTCGTTTCCGACCGCGATCCCGGTGTGATGGCTAAAAAGCTGATGAACGGGGAAATCAGTGCTTTCGTTTGTTCGGATGTGACTTTTCCGGATATCCTCAAAGAAGCCGGATACCTCTATTCTGATGTGGTTCCGGGATTTTCACTCATGGCATCGGACTATTATGTCGCCTTCTCAAACAGCACGCCCGTTACGGTTGTGAATCAATGGCAATCGACCCTCACCTCCATGAAGGCAGATGGCACATACGATGCAATCTTCCGAAAGTGGCTGAAATAAGGGAACTTCATTATTTCTGAACGTGGCTCAGTCGGGAAAGCGTAATCCTGATATATTTGACGTTTCAAAATCTTTTTTGTACAACCCATTTCTGATTACTGCAAACAAATCATTCACAAATGAAAAAGCGGGTACCACTTTATTTAAAGATCATCATCGGAATGGCTTTTGGTCTCATCTGGGGCCTTTTGGCCGTTAAGCTTGACCTTGGTAAAATAACCACCGACTGGATTAAGCCCTGGGGGACGATTTTTCTTAACCTGCTGAAATTGATTGCAGTACCGCTGGTTTTCGTATCCCTTGTAAAGGGGATTTACGGTTTGGATAATATAAACAGGCTACGGGCAATGGGCTTTAAAACCATTGGCCTGTACGTTGCCACCACAGTGGCTTCTATCATAATCGGTCTAGCACTGGTCAATACCATTAAGCCGGGAAATACTTTTCCAAAAGGTAAACAGGCTGAATTTCAGGACCAGTACAGCAAAAATATTTCTGAAAAGCAAACGGCTGCAACAGAGATTTCAAACCAATCACCCTTGCAGTTTATCGTCGACATGGTGCCCGAGAACATCGTGAAGGCAACAACCGATAATTCCAAGATGCTTCAGATCATCTTGTTTGCCCTTCTGTTTGGAATCGCCATGATTCTGCTGCCGACAAAGGCAATTCAGCCGGTCAAGGATTTTATAGACAGCCTTAATGAAATCGTCCTTAAGCTGATAGACATCATAATGCTTGCGGCCCCCTATGGGGTGTTTGCCCTCTTGTCAGCCCTGGTGGTGGACTTTGCCGGGGATCTGGACGTATTCGCGTCTCTGGGTCTCTATTTTATGACTGTGGTATTGGGGATCTTCCTGATATTGGTAGTCCTCTACCCAATCTACCTTAAAATCTTCGTACGAAAGGCCAACATCGGCAAATTCTTCAAGGGGATTCTCCCGGCACAGATGGTTGCTTTTTCCACAAGTTCCAGTGCTGCCACCCTGCCGGTAACCATGAAACAGACGACCGAAGAACTCGGTGTCGATCATGAGGTTGCAAATTTTGTCCTTCCGGTGGGCGTTACGATCAATATGAACGGTACCAGCTGCTACCAGGCCATCGCTGCGGTTTTTATCGCCCAGGTTTATGGAATTGACCTGTCCCTGGGGCAACAGCTGATCATAGTCCTGACTGCACTTCTGGCTGCAATAGGCTCCCCGGGGGTTCCTGGCGGAAGTATCGTAATGCTGATTATCGTCCTCACTTCAGCCGGTATTCCGGTGGAAGGCCTGGCCCTGATTCTGGGAGTCGACCGGCCGCTTGACATGGTCAGAACCATTGCTAATATCACAGGGGATTCAGCAACCTCCGTAATCGTGGCGAAATCGGAAGGGCTTCTCGATGAGTCAAAAATGTGCCGGGCCTAATATGTATCGAAACTTATTTGTTTTATTTGCAACAGCCACATTGTTAGGAAGTTGCGAAACTCTTAAGAAACAGGACACCGAAAGTGAATCCCTGGTCCATCTGAAGTACGATCAGCAGTTGAGCACCCCCTATCCGGAGGTGATCGCGAATTACCAGAAGCTCGACAGCGCATGGCCGGAGGCTCAGCTGCTGGAAGCCGGGCCGACGGATTGCGGAAAGCCGCTGCACCTGTTTGTGATCAGTTCAGACCGGCAGTTCGACCCGATACAGATTCGTAAATCAGGGAAGCGTATCGTGATGATCAACAACGGGATACACTCCGGTGAGCCGGAGGGGATTGAGGCCGGCATGATGATTGCCGACGATATTCTCCGGAATCATGAAGGAATGCGAAAGCTGCTTGAGAACACGGTTGTTTGTATCATACCCGTTTACAGCGTGGGCGGGTTGCTATACCAGAACCCCTGGCATCGCACCAATCAGCCCGAGCCGCTGAATCCCGGATACCGCGGCAATGCCAAAAACCTTGACCTGAACCGTGATTTTGTCAAGCTGGATACGGAGAATGCACGGTCGTTCGCCCGGCTTTTCCGGCAGTGGGATCCGGACGTATTCCTGGATACCCATACCACCAACGGATCCGATCATCAGTATGTGATCACCTATCTTCCTGCCCAGCACAACAGCATGCCTGAAAAGGTGGGGAACTATTTCTCCGAAACCATGATTCCGGCACTGTATGAAAAAATGCGGGCCACCCCCTATGAGATGATTCCCTACGCGGAATACACCAACGATTCACCCGAGCAGGGGATCGAAAACTATGTACAGACTCCGCGCTATTCAACCGGCTATACCCTTCTTTTTCACACATTTACCCAGATGATCGAAAACCATTGCTACAAGCCCTATGTAGACCGGGTTAAATCGATTTATCTGTTCATGCACAAGTTGATTGAGTTCACCGAGGAGAACGGTTCACGGATCAGTGAAGTCAGGGCTGAATCGAAGGAACAGGTGAAATCGCAGAAAGTCTATGCACTCGCGTATCGGGTTGATTCTACCCGCTACCAGACTGTCGAATTCAAGGGTTTTGGCAGGGGGACCGACAAGAGTCCGCTCACCGGTGAAGACCGGCCGGTTTACGATTATTCGAAACCATTTACCACCCAGGTTCCTTTTTATGATCACTATAAGCCGGCAAAAACCGTTACGGCCCCTGATTATTACATCCTTCCTCAAGCCTGGAGCGAGGTGGTTGAACGCCTGAAAATCAACGGGATCATAATGGAACGCCTCCCAAAGGATACCATCCTGACGGTTGAAGTCTATTACATTGAAAACCTGATATGGGCTCCGAGGCCCAGCAACGGTCATAATTTCCATGAAAGCTTCACCACCCGCAAGGAGGTGCAGTCGATCCCATACTATGCGGGTGATTATCTGATCAGGGTAAACCAGGAGACCAACTATTTCATCGTGAACATGCTGGAGCCCGAAGGGGCCGATTCCTATTTCCGGTGGAACTTTTTCGATCCCTGCCTGGAGGACCGTGAATGGTTCTCACCGCATCCTGTACTGGAAGACCGCATCTACAAGTACCTGACCGAGAACCCCGAAGCCCGCAAAAAACTGGACGATGCCATTGCAGCTAATCCGGAAATGGCAAAAAACCGGACCGCCCAGATGTATTTTGTCTACACGCAAGGCGGACTGGCAAATAAGTGGGTAGGGCGGTACCCGGTAGCGAGGTCGATTGACGATTGACGATTTACAATTTACAATTTGAGGGCGACCAAGGGCGGATGGTGGTCGAATCCCTTAAATGCCGCTTATTACCTCCTGTACCCTTCCAATTTGCCCGTTCGTAAGCCGAACCTTGATTCCGTGCGGATGGGAGGGAGAGTTTGTCAGGATATCCTTTACAATGCCTTCTGTCAGTTTTCCTGATCGTTGATCTGCCTTCAGGACAATCTGAACCCGTGATCCGATTTTTACAGTACTTCTGAGTGTGCCGTTCATCCTTGCATTTTTTAATTTTCTTTGTTTTCAGAACTCTTTATCAGGCTGGTTTTCATCCCCGATAGTATCGACTTGAAGGCGTAATTGAACAGGAACCGCTCCGGATCCCGGTCAAAACCAATGATCCCTTCTCTCGTATCATCTTTGGGTAATGGATTGGAATTTAATAGTTTTCTGTTTGCGATGAATGACATGAACCGCTCCTTGAAAGCTGTAGTCTCGTCTGTTTTCTTGTTAACCATGGCGATTTCCAAACCATGATACAGTAAGGTCATCGTTCCGGTTGATTTGATGTTATTAGCCGATAAGCTGAAGTTCATGGCATCAATACGGCCTGAATTCACATGGATAAATGCGCTGTTTTCGAGCATCGGGTTTAAAGCTTCAGCATCCATGGCGGCAAGGCTGCCGCTTAAATGGAAGGTGCCGGATGGGTCGAATAATCCCGCTTTAAGAAGGATGGTCATTTTTCCTTTGCCCATCAGCCGGGCTTCTCCCTTCAACTGAAAAACGGGTTTTTCAGGTTTTAAGGCCTGATTGTTGGTGATTTTGTAAATCCCGGCCTGCAATCCATTGAAGCTTATATATCCCAGATTGTTAGCCTCTTCAGCATGCTCCCTGTACGTTATGTCCCCGTTCTTAAGAAGGATTGAATCAATGTCAAGGACTCCTTTATAATTCAGGATCATATCCTGGAATACGGGTTTAATCTTGTGGTTGAAGGGCTTGCGCTTGTCGCGGAAAACATCAAGGTTCATTTTTTCTATTTCGATACAGGAACTTGCCAGGTTTCGTGATGCGAGAAACGCAGGTGCATCAAAATCATGCAGGGTAATATTCCTTCCTTCAACATCGAAACGGTCAGACTGATAGGTGTGTCTGGCCGTAAATGCAGCATCGGAATAATTGGGATGAACGGTTACTCTGTCGACTGATAAGAATCCGTTCTCCGATGAATAGTCAATCTTTTTTACCGAATTCGTGTAGAGGCTGTCAGGGGAAATGGTTACAATCTCATCCGCTCTGAATTCGAATTTCCGGATTAAGGCCGCGGATACCGTATCCAGTTTTGCCGCATGAAGGTCAGCGGTTGTGAGGACGCCATCCATGACTGAAAAAGTCTGTTTTGAGGAAGCGGTTTCCACGGACAAATCCAGATGATCCACAACCAGGCTGCCGATCCGGAGATCAAAGGGCAGGATCAAAGGCTTTTTCCCTCTTTTCGATTCAGGCAGCTTTCCTGAAATTCTGCTTCTGGAAATAGTAAATTCCCGGATGTTCATCTCTTTTTTGAAGAGGGCTTTCCACAGATTGATTCCCTTGATTTTTACCGAACCGATTTCGCCATTCAGATATCGGGTCCCTTCGGCTTCCGGCCTGGGCTTCACGGAAATTCCGGTAAGTGTGATCCGCGACGGTATCAGGTAAACCCGGGTGTTTCGCAGC
>CAZEKJ010000015.1:0-3149 GCA_964512915.1 uncultured Porphyromonadaceae bacterium | reverse complement strand
AAAAACATAAGTCAGGCTTTTTTCATTCAGCAGGCTTATGATCTTTTTCCCGGCCCATGGTCCGGCCAGCACGGTGGCTAAAACGTTGACCAGCAGCAGGATTGCGGCGAGGATCAGGAGGGTTTTTATGAGGCGGGGAAGTTTCATGGGGGTTGCTGGTTACTGGTTGCTGGTTACTGGTTAGGCCTCGGAGCATTTGTCATCCCCGCGAAAGCGGGGACCGGCTGCCTTGACCTGGATCTCAATTTCAACGTTCATTTTTATTTTCATTTTTCGGGCGGACCACGGGTCCGCCCCTACACGGGCGTCCGCAGGACGCCCCTACGGGCACAAATCGTGTTTCGCGTCACGCGTCACGGTTTCCGGTTCACGGTTCACGGTTCACGGTTCACGGTTCACGTTTCGCGGTTCCCGTTTCACGTTTCACGGTTCCCGGTTCCCGCGTCACGATTCGCACCGGCCCGATCAACCCCGATGCCGGCGGAATCTCATCCGGCCGGATATCGGAAACGATCGTCCAGGTATAACGCTGCTCCTTCGGCAGGCGGCTGTCATAAATCAGCCGGTTGCGCCAGAGGTTGGCCACCTCGATTTCAATGGTGTTCGTACCATGTTTTATTAATTTACTGATATTCAGGGTCCAGGGATACATCCAAAGTGTCCCTGCATCCGAACCGTTGATCTTTAAACGGGCCATCACTCCCACGGAACCCAGATCGAGATACAAGTCCTTGCCTTCCGGAACACGATCCAGCGTGAATTCAGCCGAATACTTCACAGTGCCTGAATAGTAGCGGATGTTGTCGGGTTCCAGGCGGGCCAGGTCGGCCAGGGAATCCAGCTGAACCGTTTCTGCAGGGCCTATGGCCTTGTTGCCAAAATCCAGCTTCCACGGTCCGTTAATGGCCATCAGGGTTTTCATGTCCGGGAAGTTGGTCGCGAATCCTTCATCGGAGATTCCGGTTTTCCAATCCGAAAAAACAATGAAATAGCTCTGCCCCGGTTCCAGGGTTAACGGCACCCTGGTTCGCCCGTTCTCAACCCGGAAATCCTTCAGGAGCCGGATGCTCCCGGTTACCGCATCCCACAGCTGCGGCTGTTTGCCTTCAATCCGGAAAGAAGGTTCGAACCGGATCTTTTCATTTCCCTGGTTGGTGATGAACCAGATATCCAGCCCCGGCGTCGTCCGGTGAGTCCAGAGCACAGGATAATCGCCACCCGGAATAAAATCTTCGGATAGTTGTACCTGCTGCAGCGCTTCTTTCAGATCCATATTATTCAATACCAGGCCTTTGCCGAATGGATGGATTTTAGCCGAGCCATCCGGGCCCCAGAGCTCCTCCGCGATTTTCCGCACCTGCTCATCACACCCCGGGAATCCCTCCAGGCTGGGGGATTGATCGGGTCTTGATCCCAGAATCACTCCGCCCGCCTCAACCAGGCTGCGGATTTTTTCCAGAAGTGCAGGGCGCATGGTTGTCAGCGGCGGCAGAACCATCATCCGGTAGCTCATCCCGTCGGGCAGCACCAGCCGGCCCTCCTTCACGGAGAGGCGGCTGAGGATCACCTCGGCATTGATATAATCATACGAATAGCCGGCCGGAAGCTCCGGAATCCGGGCGCCGGTCATCTTGGGGGCATCCTCGCCGATAAAGTAGCAAACGTCGGCAGCATATTTCCCCTGCTGCAGCATGTGCTGGCAGCGGCGCAGGTAATCGAACCACCCCTTGCTCAGCCCGAACCAGGTGTTGTGCCGGTTGAATTCCGTGCTGAACCAGGCATTGACGCCGGGATTACGCAGGTCATCAGGTTGATGGATATAGACATGCACCACGAAATGGTTGATCCCCTCCGTATAGGCCCAATCGCCCCGGCGCTTCAGCTGGGCGGGTGACCGCAGGTAGGCATTCCCGGCTGCCGTAAAGGCTTCGGCGGAGGTAACAGGCTTCCCGTATATATGCGCTGCGGAGGAGGCCGCCTTGCATTCGATGTTGCCGAGGGTGCCTTCGTTCCAGAACTCGCCTCCAACCAGGTCCGACTGGCCGCCGTACATCAGGAATTCCGAAGGGAATCCCCAGTGGCCGTAATTCTCGAGCCAGATTTTCAGGTTATTGTCGTTGCTGATCTTCCGCAATCCCCCCACATATTCATACGCCACATCGTCCGCAACCGCCCGGCGAAGATCCCAGAGAAACCGCTCCGACTCCTCCACGCTCCCCACAATCCGGCCCGTGAGCACCGGAAAATACTTCATCGGATCATACCCATACCGCCTGGCGAAGATCTCCGCGTATCCGTCGGTCCAGTTCTGGGAACCCATCTCGTAGCTGTCGGCAATTACATATTTGAGGGCTGACCGGCTCTCTGCCGGAATGCGTTTCAGGAGCTCACCCACATAATTATTAAAATGAAACTCAATCAGCTTCCGGTTGGCCTTGTCGATCTCATATCCTTTTCCCTGCGGAGCCGCCGGTGAATTTTGCGTGCCTGTCGGAGTCATCCCGAACCGCAGGATAGTCCATTCTCCGGGGGGCGCGTCCCACGCCAGGGTCCCGCCGGCATCCATAAAACGGCTCACATCGGTTACCTGATCTGTGCCGATTCCGGATTTTCCGGCCTCGCCGTTGTTTTGCAGGTCCCAGAGGTAGGTTCCCCAGGCCGGGAACGGATCAGGGTGCATTTTTCCGAGCTGCTTCTCCACATATTTTTCCAGCAGCACCTCTTCGGTGAGGGTGATTCCGGCAAAGCCTGATTTCGGCCCGCCGCCTGAGGGATTACGTACGATCAGCCTGAATTTCCCCGCTTCCACGCCTGGCAGGGCAATGGTCACCGGCCCCATCGGATCGGGACCCACATTCAGGGCCGCGTTGCTCCGGTCATAGACGAAGGTGCGGATCGTTTTGTATTCGCCATTTTTCCATGCAAGCAGTTCGCAATCAGCCCTTAACGGAGTGTTCGCCGGATAGAGGACCAGGGTGTTGGCTTTAAACGGCGGGGGTGTGAAGCACTCAAATTCAAAGCTCATGCCCGTATTGGTTTCAAATCCCCCGGCATCGGGCCAGTGGATCGTCTTATATTTTGATTCCACCCGCGGGATAGCCAGTACATACAAATCCTGGAAAAGATCCGCGGGTTTCGGCAGGGTTACC
>CAZEKJ010000014.1:29479-108389 GCA_964512915.1 uncultured Porphyromonadaceae bacterium | reverse complement strand
TATATAGCGGAACAGAGACACCTAGCGAGGTCAAGGCATGGACCAATGAAAGCAAAACAGCAATAAATGCAAGCCAGACATACTTTAACAACTATTCTGATTTGGCATGGACTACCTTGATGGTGATTTCTTCTTTCTTCTTATCGAAGCCAATCATGAGAGTGTCGCCCTCACCGGCTTTTGACTCGATTATCTGCTCGGCAAGAGGATCCTCAAGATACTTTTGGATCGACCTCTTTAACGGCCTTGCCCCAAACTTCAGGTCATAGCCTTTCTCTGCCAAATAGTCCTTTGCCGGCTGAACCATTTTAACCTGGAAGCCCAAACGCTTCATCCGGTCAAACAATCCCTGCAGTTCAATATCGATGATCTTGTTAAGATCTGCCTTTGTAAGGTTGTTGAATATCACCACATCATCGATCCGGTTCAGAAACTCCGGTGCAAAAGCCTTGTTCAGGGCTTTCTGGATCACTTCTTTCTGGTAATCCCCGCTGTTTTCTTCCGGCGTGCGGATGTTAAATCCCATGCTCTGTCCGAAATCCTTCAATTGCCGGGTTCCGATGTTGGATGTCATGATGACAATGGAATTCTTGAAATCGACCCGCCTGCCCAAACTGTCAGTTAACTGTCCGTCATCCAGCACCTGCAGCAGAATATTGAAAATATCGGGATGAGCCTTTTCAATTTCATCCAGAAGCACAACCGAATACGGTCTTCTTCGGATCTTTTCGGTGAGCTGGCCGCCCTCTTCATAACCTACATATCCGGGAGGGGCTCCAACCAGCCTGGAAACCGAGAATTTTTCCATGTATTCGCTCATATCCACGCGAATAAGGGCATCATTGGAATCAAACAAAGTGTTGGCCAAAACCTTGGCAAGCTGAGTTTTTCCTACACCGGTGGGGCCAAGGAAAATAAAGCTTCCGATAGGTTTGTTCGGATCTTTAAGCCCGGCCCTGTTCCGCTGGATCGCCTTAACTATCTTATGAATGGCATCATCCTGACCAATAACTTTCTGCCTGAGTTCATGCTCCATGTTCATGAGCCGGGCGCCTTCAGCCTGCGCAATCCGCTGCACAGGAACGCCGGTCATCATGGCTACTACTTCCTCAACATTGGGTTCGTCAACAGTCTGGCGATTTTCCATGAGCTGTTTTTCCCACAGATCTTTTTCTTTCTCAAGATCAACCAGCAGTTGCTTTTCGCGGTCACGGTGCCGGGCGGCCTTTTCGAAATCCTGACTCTTGACGGCCTCTATCTTGGTTTTCCGGGTTTCCTCAATTTCGTTCTCCAGCCGCAAAATCCGGTCAGGCACCGATATATTGGAAATATGAACCCGGGATCCGGATTCATCCAGTGCATCGATGGCCTTGTCGGGCAGGTGCCGGTCGCTGATGTAGCGCTGAGTCAGGTATACACATGCCTTCAGTGCTGCATCGGTATATAATACATGGTGATGTTCCTCATACCTTTCTTTGATGTTATGCAGGATCTGCAGAGTCTCCTCCGGTGAGGTGGCTTCCACCAGAACCTTCTGGAACCGGCGCTCCAACGCACCGTCCTTTTCGATATGCTGCCTGTATTCATCCAGGGTGGTGGCTCCGATGCACTGAATCTCGCCGCGAGCCAGCGCCGGTTTCAGCATGTTGGCCGCATCAAGTGATCCGGTAGCACCGCCGGCTCCGACAATGGTGTGGATTTCATCGATGAAGAGAATGACATTGCTGGTTTTGGCCAGCTCATTCAGTATGGCCTTCATTCTTTCCTCAAATTGACCCCGATATTTGGTCCCGGCTACGATGGACGCCATGTCGAGGGCGACAACCCGCTTGCCAAACAGGACCCGTGATACCTTCCGTTCGATGATCCTGAGTGCAAGTCCCTCAGCAATAGCCGATTTGCCAACACCTGGTTCGCCTATAAGTACAGGATTGTTTTTCTTTCTCCGGCTGAGTATCTGAGCAATCCGCTGAATTTCTGTCTCACGTCCGATGATCGGATCCAGGCGCCCCTCTTCAGCGGCCCGGGTAATATCGATGCCGAAATTGTCAAGAACTGGTGTGTCCGATGCGGGTTTGGCAGACCGCCCGGATCCCTTTGCCGGGTCAGAAGGGGTGTCTGATTCTTCATCTTCATCATGGTAATCGGCTTTCGATATCGGCGGATCATTCTTGATGGGCTGCTTTACCAAGCCGTAATTAACATTCATGTCTTCCAGGATCTGAGTAACCATGCAGGTTTCATCCTTAAGAATCGCAAGCAGCAGGTGAAGGGTGCTGACTTTCAAAGGCTGGCTTTCACGGGCCTCGAAGTAAGCGAGCTTGAGAATCCGCTCTGCAGGCTTCAATAGCGGGATATCCTTGAGAGTGGATAAACGGTCTGGATTCTTTACGCGTATCCTGCTTTCAATCTGCCGTTTAACCTCGGGAAGATCCACGCCAAGGTTTACCAGGGCATCAATAGCCTCACTTTCACCTTCACGGAGAATTCCGAGAAAGAAATGTTCTGGCCCTATGTAATCGTTACCCAGCCGTATCGCCTCTTCCTGACTGAACAACAAAACGTCCTGTATCTGTTTTGGGAAATTTGATTCCATGTTTTTGACTTTTATTTTGGGTGTTTCCTGACAACCTTTGCCTGACAATCTGACAAAACGGATCTTTCAATTGATCTGTTTATCTTCCTTCTGCGTTCGTTATCAGGGGTTTCCCTGCTTCATTAAAGTTATAATTTTTCGCACCCTCTGAGGATACAAATAGCGAGCCAATTATTAACAATAACACTGTTTGAAATATATGGTTTACATCATAACCCGTTGTGGAAAAAAGTGGTATTTTTGTCGATCTTTATGAATTAGGTTTTTATCATCTATCTTTCTTATTTATAATATTTTATGTTAGAAGGCGAAAGGATTGTCCGCATCAATATCGATGAAGAGATGAAATCTTCCTATATCGATTATTCGATGTCGGTTATTGTAGCAAGGGCGTTGCCGGATGTCAGGGACGGCCTGAAACCTGTCCATCGCAGGGTGCTTTTTGGAATGAATGAACTTGGGGTAGGTGCAAACCGCCCGTATAAGAAGTCTGCCCGTATTGTGGGGGAAGTACTTGGTAAGTACCATCCGCATGGCGACAGCAGTGTTTACATGGCAATGGTACGAATGGCGCAGGACTGGTCCATGCGCTATCCGCTCATCGAAGGGCAGGGTAACTTTGGATCGATTGACGGCGACAGCCCGGCAGCCATGAGGTACACAGAAGCCCGCCTGCAGAAACTTGCTGAAGAAACCATGTCGGATATCGACAAAGGCACGGTTGATTTTCAGCTAAACTTTGATGATTCACTCGAGGAACCCACTGTTCTTCCAACCCGTATACCCAACCTCCTTGTTAACGGTTCATCAGGGATTGCAGTCGGTATGGCTACCAATATGCCACCGCACAACCTGACGGAAGCGGTAAATGCCATCATCGCGGTCATCGAGAATCCGGAGATTACCATCGAAGGATTGCTTAAATATATTAAGGCTCCCGACTTTCCGACAGGCGGGATTATTTATGGTTATCAAGGTGTTAAGGAAGCCTTTGAAACCGGGCGCGGACGAATCGTAGTAAGGGGGAAAGCCACCATAGAAACCCTGCCAAATGGCCGCGAACGGATCATAATTACTGAGATTCCTTACATGGTCAACAAGGCTGAAATGATCATCAAGACAGCCGACCTGATCAACGACAAGAAGATAGAGGGAATCTCCAATGTCAACGACGAATCCGACCGCACCGGAATGCGGATTGTCTATGACCTGAAAAAGGATGCCATAGCCAACGTGGTTCTTAACAACCTTTATAAATATACCCCGCTACAGACCGCTTTCTCTGTCAATAATATTGCCCTGGTGCACGGACGGCCCCGGATGCTTAACCTTCGCGACATGATCGATAACTTTATCGCTCACCGCCTCGATGTGGTTACCCGGCGTACCCGCTATGATCTGGAACAAGCCGAAAAGAAAGCGCATGTTCTTGAAGGACTGTTGATTGCACTTGATCATCTGGATGCAGTTATCACACTGATCCGTAATTCCAAAACACCGGATGAGGCAAAATCGGGCCTGATGCAGAACTTCGGTTTGAGTGAGATCCAATCTAAGGCAATTCTTGAACTGCGCCTGCAGCGACTTACCGGTCTCGAACGGGATAAGATCCGTCAGGAATATGATGAGTTGATGGCATTGATTACCTGGTTGAAGCAATTACTTGAAGATCAGGGATTAAGGATGAATATCATCAAGGATGAACTGATTGAGGTCCGTGAGAAGTTTGGTGATGAGCGCCGCACAGAGATTGTTTATGCATCGGAAGATTTCAATCCTGAGGATTTTTATGCCGATGAAGACATGGTTATTACCATCAGTCATATGGGTTACATCAAGCGGACGCCGCTCACTGAATTCAGAACACAGACCCGGGGTGGGGTAGGCTCCAAAGGAAGCACTACCCGCGACGAGGATTTCATTGAGCATTTGTATGTGGCATCCATGCACAATACTATGATCCTCTTTACTGAATCCGGCCGGTGCTTCTGGCTAAAGGTTTATGAAATTCCGGAAGGAACGAGGATTTCAAAAGGGAGGGCAATACAGAACCTGCTGAATATAGAGCAGGAAGATAAAGTGAAGGCCTACCTTCGGGTTACGGACCTGAATGATGAAGAATTCATAAACAATAACTACATCATTCTTTGCACCAAAAAGGGTGTCATTAAAAAAACCCTGCTCGAAGCTTATTCAAGGCCACGCCAAAATGGGGTCAATGCAATAACAGTCAAGGAAGGCGATCAGCTGCTTGAGGCCAGGATGACTAGCGGAAACCATGAAATTCTCATGGCGGTCCGCTCCGGTAAAGCAATCCGCTTCCATGAAAGCACCGTTCGCGCAGTAGGCAGAACCGCCTCCGGCGTGAGAGGGATCAGCTTATCAGGCAAAAATGACGAGGTGGTTGGCATGATTTGCGTAGAACAGCAAAACGAGGATATTCTTGTGGTATCTGAAAATGGGTACGGAAAACGGTCAAGCATTCAGGACTACCGCATTACCAACCGCGGCGGTAAAGGAGTGAAGACCATTAACGTTACGGATAAAACCGGCAACCTGATCGGAATTATGAGTGTTACGGATGATGATGATCTGATGATCATCAATCGTTCAGGTATCACTATTCGCATGGTTGTCAGTCAGTTAAGGGTTCAAGGCCGAGCTACACAGGGCGTACGCCTGATCAACCTGCGGGAAAATGACAGCATTGCTTCGGTTGCCAAAGTGGATAATGAAGGGGCAGGGGAGGCCGTGCCGGATTTTTTGGATGCGGAAGGCGATGATAATGAACAAAATGAACAAATTACCACAGAATAGGCTTATATAATTGGCAATCGTGGTATTAAAATTGATAAACTGTTTTCGTGAGCATCTGAATAATAATAATTTTGAAAAAACTGATAAATTACTCCTGACATGAAAAAGCTTATTTTCTCACTTGCTTTAATCCTTGGCGTTGGTTCTGCATTCGCTCAGAGCAACAAGGTTGTGACAGCCTGGAACCTGATGAAGCCGGAATACAATGAACTGGATAAGGCAAAAGTTGCAATCGATGAGGCCTCGGTTCACCCAAAAACCTCGATGGACCCGAAAACCTGGTATTACCGGGGCTTGGTTTATTATAAACTGTACCAGTCAAAAGATGAGAAGTTTAAAAACCTTGATCCGGATCCATTGAAGCAGGCGTACCAATCTTTTGTGAAAGCCAAGGAATTTGACGCTTCCAATCGCTGGAAGGATGATCTTTTGTTTAATCTTACGCGGGTTGCATCGGATTATTTTAATCGCGGCGGAGTGGAATTTGAACAGAAGAAATTTGCCCAGTCTGTTGAATCCTTTGAGAATGTCGTTACAATCGGAAAACTACCGTTTATTAACCTGCTGGATACCGGTGCTGTGTACAACGCAGCCCTTGCAGCCGATGAGGCAGGGATGAAGGATAAAGCTCTTGATTATTACAAGAAATCCGCAGAATACAATTATGGCGGCCCGGAAGTCTATCATTATATTGCCATGATTGAAATGGCACAGGGTGATACTGCCGCCGGAATGGCCGCATATGAGCAGGGGATTAAGAAATATCCTAACACTTCAGCACAACTGTATATTGCTGTTATTAACGTATTTCTTGGTAAGAAGGACTTGAATAGTGCGTTTACCTATGTTGAGAAAGCCATTGAGAAGGATCCTACTAACGTGAGCCTGTGGCAGGTTTATGGTGGTGCTTTGCAGGACAGGGCCAAGTATGACGAGGCTATCAATGCTTACAAAAAGATGATTGAGCTGGAACCCACTAATTTCCTTGGATATTACCAGGTAGGTTCAGTGTATTTCAACCAGGGTGTTGGTGCTAACGATAAAGCCAATGCAATTCCGCTGAGCGATGAGGCTGGTTATAAGGCTGCCGTTAAGGTTGCGGATGATTTCTTTGGTCAGGCATTGCCATTTTTCGAAAAAGCTTATGAGATCAAGAAAGACGACAGTGATCTTCTTACCGGTTTGAAATCTCTGTATTACAGGTTTAAAAACAACGAAAAGGTTCAGGAGATTCAGAAACAGATTGATTCTCTGAAATAGCATAATGGGTAAGGGACTGGATAAAGGTCTCTTATTCATTAAACATAAAATTTAACATAATATTAATTATAGGACAAAAGCTACAGCCGTCCCATGCCCAAACAAAGCACATGCAGACAAATGGTGATAAATAAAAAGATCAGGCGGCTGTTCTTCGCTGAGAATCCGAAGAAATTGTAACGGATAGCCGTAACTTCACATTCGGTAACACAGTCGCCGCAAAGGGTGCAGGTTGGTCCGGGTTTGCGGTTCAGGATGTCAACCCGGTTCAGGGCGTCATATTTGCATGACGGCAGACAGCGCATGCAGTTGGTGCAGGAGGATTCAATTTTCATCCGGAACGGCGAAACATATTTGAGGAAGTTAACCAGGGTTCCGATCGGACAAAACACCACGCAATGGATCATCTTGCCTTTCTTTCGGGAAATGAAAACCATTACAAGAATCCCGATAATCCCCAGTGCAATCGCCGGAATCAGGGTCTGAAGGCCGGAAAAGCCAAGCAATCGGAATAATAGTGCGAAAAAGATCACCAGAACCAGTAAGGATCCTTTCCAGATCCATTTGTTTTTCAGCGGCTTGCGGTCGGTTCGTCCTTTAGATGCCAAGCTGTCAAGCGCACCAAAATAGCAAAAATGAGAACACCAGGCCGGACCGCTCAACACAATAGTGCTGAGGAATAAGATGGTCATAAATCCAATCTCACCGCGGTAAACAGGGCCCCCAACAATCATGAAGGGTATCGGGAGATGAAGTTTGCCAGTCATCAGGAATCGCTCGTCGGCCAGGATCCCGAGCAGAAACTGTGTAAAGAAAACTACACAGAATATCAGCCAGATCCGTTTCCGCCACGTGGCCGATTTTGACGGATCCATCATGGCCCTGGCAATAATAAAGGTGTAAACCGCCAGAAGCGCAATCTGAATCCAGCCGCCGCCTTGGAAGAACCGCTCCGCTGCCAGCATGGGTTTGTCGGGAACGATCTGAACCACAGTGAATAATCCAGTCACAAGTAAAGCAGCAGATAACGGAAAAACCGGCAGCGTGAATGAATTTTTCATGTCATAAAGATACCAGCTTAGTACTATTTGGATTGTAACAATTGTTACAATGACTGCTTCCCTACCCTGCTTTTTAACCACTTTTATCAATGTCCGATTGTTTTACCTTTAAGTCCTTAAATCGATAGCTATGAAAAGATTTCTTCTGCTTCCCTTGGTCTGCCTGTTTCTTACCTTGCCAGCTGTCAGTCAGACGGTTGATGAAAGAGGCTACATTGTAAAAGTCGGTCAGACCGTTCCTGATTTCAAACTTAAATTTCAGGATGGTAAGGTGATGGATATTAAGGATTTAAGAGGCAAGGTTGTCATGCTTCAGTTTACCGCCAGCTGGTGTGGAGTGTGCCGCAAGGAGATGCCCTTTATCGAGAGGGATATCTGGAATGTATACAAAGACAAGGGGTTGCAGTTGTTCGGAATTGATCGGGGTGAAACGCTGGAAAAGGTGAAGGAGTTTACCAGCCAGATGAAGATCACCTATCCGCTGGTCTTGGATGAAGATTCCGGGATATTCACCCTTTTTGCAGATAAGGCGGCCGGGGTTACACGGAATATCCTGATTGACCGGGACGGGAAAATGGTATACCTGACGCGTCTATACGATGAGGCCGAGTTTGACGGACTAAAAAAGAAAATTGCGGAACTGATGAAATAAAAAAAAGCCGGCCCTGAGGACCGGCTTCTTTTTTAACGGACCACCGTCATCTTTAGTGTTTTATTGAAATCGCGGGTTTGCAAGGTATAGAAGTAATTGCCGGGCTCCAGTTCGTTGCCTTTAATTACAATTCTATTCTCCCCTGAAGGTTTATTCCCAAAGTTCCGTACACTCACAGTTCTGCCCGATATATCCTTGATTATCAGGTTAACCTCTGATGGATTTGCCAGTGTAAATCCGATCGTGGTTTCTTCTGTGAACGGATTCGGGAAATTTTGGTTCAATTGAACCCCACCGTTCTGTGGATCTGAAATTCCGTCAATCAGGTTGGAATGGTCATTGAGGTTCAACCGGATCATGAACAAGTCTTCATCTGTTGAGTACCACTCATCATCATTGGTAAAAAAGTACCAGCAGGTGTTGGCCGGGAAGTAATTGCTTCTGTCAGATCCAAGTGCATACCTTTTGGATGCATAGGCAGCTTCGAAATCCATGTTGTTCCAAAACTCTATTGCCGCCATGTAGCTTTTGCCAGCCTCCAGGAACTCACCTTCCCCATCTTTCTGGAGCGGCAAGGTAACCCAATGATTTTTTAGAATGGTTGAATCCATTGAGATCAGCTCACTTCCAAGCAGCTCAACCGGGCTTTGCGTTTCTTCATTGTATCCCAGAAGAACCAGGCGGAAACTGCTCTGTATATCAGCGCTGCTAATATAAACCGATATGCTGCTCACTTCGATGGGATTCTTGATCCGATACCAGGTGCCCATGAGGTCCCCCTCATGAGGTACCGTATACCACTCCCAGGTAGAAAAAGTCACCTCAGGTACATCATCACATCTGGAGAACATACTGTCCGTAACCATGAATAGAGCCGATGCCTTGTTATCACCGGGCACCATGTCGGGCAATTCGGCTTTGGCCTCGAAATCAACCTTGTAATGTCCAAAATCTGTGGGTATAAACTGCGTGGGAATTTTAAAAGTGTCGGTAATTCCCGGATACAGGGTATACGAAGGGGTAGATTCGTTGTAAATTATCTGGTTATTCTTGGTAACCTGAACATTAAACTTAGTGCCCCACTGCTCAATGTTTCCAAAATTCTTGATGATTCCTGTAAAGTCAAATCCTGATAGTTGTGTTTTCGGAAGCCCATAAAAGAACCCTTCTGCATCCTCGGTCCCGTTGTCATAATCAGCCTCGCTGTAAACCAGCTGGAGATCATCATCAAACCCTTCGAGAAACGTGATATCATCAATCATCCAGTAGTAGAGCTTGGCATCCCGCCAGGTGATTTTGAACTGAACGTTCGGCATGTTTGCAGCAACATCAGTTAGATTGAGGTAGAGGTCTACTTTTTCGCCAGCTTTGATTCCTCCAACCCGCTCACTCACCTTAGTGCCCATTTTCATGTCAAATGAAGCCCAGTGTACCCCATTGTCATTGGTCACTTCAAAAAGCATGACTGAGTTTGACCAGTACCTGAAGTTCTGCTCAATCCTGACCAGCACAGACGGGTGGCCGGTGCAATTGATCGGTGGACTTACGAGTGAACTGTTAACTGCCAGATAATTATCATAATGACCAAGGTCCTGGTTATATCCATCCGCATTCAGCGCCAGAAATCCATTTGCCTTTGAGGTTGAGTTTATCGGGGGTTCATTGGTATAAACACCTTTCAGCGTGTCGATTGCCCAATGCCAGTTGTATCCCAGGTCAGAAGGATCCTCGATCACCCATCCGGCCGGCAGCAGCCAGCCAAGCTCACCAGTTGTGCTTGCCCAATTGAATTCCTCAGTCCAGAAGGCTTCACCCCCTCCTTTAAATTTGGAGGTCTCCTGCCTGATTGCACCATCAGCCGCCCACCGGCCGGTATTAGGGGGGGGCTGCTGCCCTGGTTTGGTGGTCTGTGCAGGTGCAGCCAGCCAAAAGCAGAGCATGCTAACAACGAGAGTAAAATTTTTCATGGCTATTGTATTTATAAATATTAGGTTTAAGTTAGGCATTCATTTAATAGCTGATACCAGCCCAAACAAACGTTTTGATGACTGAGTCGAATGTAAATGCAAGTGCGCCAAGTATTTTTAACGATGTACTGGGACCGGTGATGCGGGGACCCTCGAGTTCCCATACCGCGGCTTCCCATCGTATCGGTCTCATGCTTAGGGATCTGGCCGGACCCGGTTTGATACATGCCCTGTTTGAATTTCACCCCGGAGGATCCCTGGCATCCACCCACAGAACCCAGGGTTCTGATATCGGCCTGGCAGCAGGCTTGATCGGAATGGATATACTTAACGAGCTAATGCCATCTTCCCTGGAAAAAGCAAAGGAGGCTGGACTGGAGTTGTCCTTTTTAGTCGCTGATTACCCTGCCACACATCCGAATACATACAAATGCACATTGACCCTGGAGGATGGTACCCGCCTCACAGCCCGGGCTGAATCTACCGGTGGAGGGATGTTCAGATTCACTGAAATGGAAGGTTTTACACTGTTACTGGAAGGAGATGAATCCGTAGTTTTTACTTTGCCAGAAAGTGCTCATTCTGAATCTGATACAGCTCGTCTTGTTGATGTAATTCAATCAATGCCCGGTTTTATTCGGTTTTCAAAGTCTGATAAGAATCAGGATACAGCTCTCGTTTTCTGTTTTTCTGATGAATCCGGCGCTGAATCTGCCTTGCAGGTCTGCAAGGCCCGGAACGGTTTCACCCGACTGATCAGACCGGTGCTGCCCATTGCCTCAAATGCCGGTGCTGTTCTCCCCTTTGATGGATTACCCACGTTAGTGAATAACCCGGAACTATTAAAGAAGTCCCTGGGAGAACTCGGACTGCTATATGAAACGGCGCGATCAGGTTTTGCCCGTGATATTGCTGACGGCATGATGAAAAACCTGATGGCAGTCTGGAAGAAATCCATTCAGCAGGGACTAACAGGAACCGAATACCACGACCGCCTGATTGGATCCCAGGTTCCGGAATTCATGTCGAGAATGAAGGAAGGCAGACTTCTGCCTGCCGGACCTCTGAACCGGATGATTGCCTATTCCTGCGCGCTGATGGAAATGAAAAGCAGTATGGGGGTAATAATTGCTGCGCCCACTGCCGGATCCTGCGGCGGTCTGCCTGGCTGCCTGATAGGCCTTTCCGATGAAAACCAGCTGGATGATGATATATTATGCAGAGGGTTTTGGGCTGCCGGTCTTATCGGGGTTTTTATCACTCAGAAGGCAACCTTTGCTGCAGAAGTTGCCGGCTGCCAGGCTGAGACGGGTGCCGGGGCTGCTATGGCAGCGGCCGGACTCGTTGAGATGGCAGGCGGAACCGCACAGGAAGCCCTTGATGCGGCATCCCTGGCTTTGCAAAACATTATGGGACTGGTGTGCGACCCGGTCGCAAACAGGGTTGAAATTCCCTGCCTAGGCCGAAATGCTGCCGCTGCAGGGAACGCTCTCACGTCTGCCAATATGATCCTGGGCGGGTTCGATCCGGTCATTCCTCTTGATGAAACAATTGTGACTATGCTGGAGGTCGGGAATAGCATGCCCCACTCCCTCCGTTGTACCGCGCTCGGCGGCCTTGCTGCTACACCAACTGCTAAATTCCTTGAATCCAAATTATTATGTTAGTCCTTAATGAATCTTCCCTGGCGCAGCTAACCGACTGGACTGCCCTTATCGACCAGATGATCAAAGCCATGGTTGCCTATGAGAATGGCGATTTTGTGATGCCTGACCGCATATCCATGGGGTTTGCCAACAATACTTTATTATTGATGCCGGCCCAAAGCGGAAAGTATTTCTGTACCAAACTCGTCAGCCTTATCCCAGATAACCCAAGCCGTAACGAGCCTGTAATCAAGGGTATGGTGGTTTTGAACAATGCTGAATCCGGACAGCCTCTCGCGATATTCAACGGAGCCAAGCTTACTGCCATCAGAACCGCAGCTGTTTCTGCCGCAGGGATCCGTTATACCACCCCTGAAAATGTATCTTCCCTTGGCCTGATAGGCGCCGGAGTGCAGGGCATGCACCAGGTATTGGCGGCAAGCGTGGTTCGTCCCATCCGGAATATTTACATTCTGGATAAAATCCCGGAACGTGCAAACTCTTTTATTGCCTGCCTAAAGTCTTCGTTGCCGGAGGTTCAGATGCATCTTGTTTCATCTGCTGAAGAACTTACTGAGAAATCACAGGTTATTATTACTGCAACCAATTCCATTAAGCCGGTGCTTCCGGATGATGCATCCCTGCTTTTGAATAAGCATATAATCGCCATCGGCTCCTACAAACCCCAAATGAGGGAGATTCCAGATGTTTTGTTTACCCTGCTGGATCATTGTTTTGTAGATGTGCCTTTCGCCCTGGAAGAATCGGGCGACCTTATTCATCCGATCGAGATGGGATTGCTCAAGCAAAAACAGGTGACTCCTCTGGGTGCCCTGATTCGGGGAAAAGTTCAGACTGACATTGCCGGAACCACACTGTTTAAGTCCGTCGGGATGGCCTTGTTCGATCTTTTTACCTCTCAGTGGTTCTATGAAAAAGCCACGCGCCTGGATGCGGGTGAACAGGTTTCCTTCTGATATCTCATATTTATTCTGCTCACTTATCGGCTGATTTAGCTCACTTAATCAGTTATCTGCGGTTGTCTTCCTTTTATGACGGGTTTTGGCAAGTCATTTGCTTGTGGGTTATCATAATACACACCCAAAATCCAAAGTCATGAAAAACTTACTAATCTTTGCGATCATCCTGGCAGCCGGAACTACCGCCTACCCGCAGGCAACCAGGTCAGCAAGGGAATCAAAAAGCGAAAAAGGCAGCTCCCGTTCTGAAGCCACCAAGTCGGTTAACAGGTCGGAATCAAAATCCTCCGGTGACAGGAAATCATCCGGTTCAAGCGCAGCAACCCGGTCCAATGTAGAACGAAGCCGCAGTGCTGATTACAACCAAAAGGCAGCTACCCGCAGCACTGAGCGTTCAGTGACTTCAGGAAGTGCTCAGCGTCAGGTTTCATCCGGGAACACTCAGCGTTCCACCTCATCCGGAAATACTCAGCGCTCGGTTCGTACCGAGAACCCGCCGGTAAGAAAGTATGAAGGTCAGGCCCAGGGTCAGACCCGGACCCGCACCACTACCGTAACCAGGCCGGAGACCAAGAGTGGCAGCGCAGCAACCCGAAGTGAAAATGTCAGAACTACCACCCGGACCAATGAGCCGGCGGCTGTAAGGGGAAATACCAGTTCGGCTACGCGGGTTTTCCGTGAAGGCAAAGGAACCCTTACCCGCGAAGACGGCTCGGTAATCCGCCACCAGAACGATGAAGTATTTGCTTCACGCAGATACAAACTGGACTATGATAACTATGAAAACCTGCGCCGGTCAGATGATTTCCGTCGGGAATACAGGGACTACAATAACTGGTACAGCCACAGGCACATAAGGGTAGTTAATCACTATCATACCAATTATGTACCTATTCCCTGGGAAATCAGAAGAGTACGTTACGTGTACCGCAGGCCGGTTCACATCGACCTGATCTGGACTCCGCTGCTGCTCCATAGGTTCATGTATTACTACCCTACCTACGACAACTGGAACATTGATTTCGGCAGGGAAATAGAAACCATATCAGCCTACGATGCAATGGAATACGCAGGTAGCGTGAAGAGAATATACGGAAAAGTGGAAGAGGTGTTTTACTCGCAGGAAGATGAGAACTACATTCTCTATATCGGCGCCCCCTTCCCCTACCATGATGTAAGTGTTGTGGTTCCGAAATATCTGGCAAGAAACATTTCAATGAGCCCGAAATGGTATTTCGAAAATGAACATATCTGGGTGGTCGGCCTGATCAATGTATGGGAAGGAAAACCTGAAATTGTCATCAGGGACGAAGATCAGATCAGAAAATATTAGCAATAGGTCAATTTAGATTGGTTAAGCATGAAGGGGATGCCTTGGGTTAGGGCGTCCCCTTCTCATTTTAAGGTTCAAAGGAATAACCGCACTCGTAAAGGACTGTTTTCCAGTCCAGAATACCGGCAAGCTTCTCCCAGTTTCGGGGCAGGTCTGCTTTAATAGTTAGTGGCTCCCCTGACGCAGGGTGTTTAAGAGTCAGAACTGCCGCATGCAGGAATAGGTTATCCAGATCAAACTGGGACTGCAGGAACCGGTTGTGATAACGGTCGCCATACTGCGTATCCCCGATAATGTTGTAGAAAATATGCTTAAAGTGACGACGGAGCTGGTGTCTTCGACCGGTGACAGGTTCGGCGGCTACAAGCGAATAGCGTGCGGTCTCAAATATTCCCACCGGATAGGAAATCTCTGAAGTTGCCAGCCGGCGGTAATGTGTAAGTGCATTCCTTTTGTCTCCTCGCCGGTTGACAGGAATTTCATAATCAATGGTGCCGGATTCCGGACAATATCCCCTCAAAACGGCCAGATAGGTTTTTTTGAATCCCTGCGTTTCAAAAGAATCACTTATTATTTTCGCGATTTCCGGGCTAAGCCCGAATAACAAAACCCCTGAGGTAGGCTTATCCAGCCGGTGCACCGGGTAAACCCATTTCCCGATCTGATCCCGTACGATCTGTACAGCAAACAGTTCTGAATCGGGGTCAAGGTAGGTGCGGTGAACAAGCAGTCCTGACGGCTTATTGACGGCTACAATAAATTCATCCTGGTAGAGAATGTCAAGCATTATACGGGTCATGGCACAAGTTTAATCATTACTTTTAGCCGGTAGAAATAAATCAAAACCTTATAGAGAAATTGGCAGGTAATTCGTTGATAAAGCTGATTTTAGAGAAGAAATACGGGATCATAGGAACCCTCCTGGTTCATATGTTTATGCTCACGTGTGTTTTAGCCATCAAGGTCAATAACCTCAAGGAGGACAAAGAGGAATTGGTTTATATTGATATTAAGGCACTTGAGGAAATTAAGAAGCTGGATCTGGTTCCTCAGTTCCGGCAGCCTGCCGCCCCATCGCGCAAAGCCCGGAATATCGCGGTAAATCAGAATGAAGACCAGGTAGAAAAATACGATGATTATCAGAATTTCCGGGTTTCGAACCGTGCGGCCGAGCGTGTGGCGAAAGCCCGGGCTGACCAGGCTGTTAAGGAGATCATTAAGGAGAATAAGCTGAACCCTACCGATAAGGAGTTGCCGCCGACCGAGTCAAAGCCTACCGGATTCTATGAAGCAAAGAAGATTGAAGAAGAGCAGGTTTACAAAGGCCCCACAAATATTTACTATAAGCTTGACGACCGTAAGGTTTCCTACCTGCCGATCCCTGTTTACAAGTGCAAGGGAGGAGCAACGGTGCAGGTTGACATACGTGTGGGGCAGCGCGGTAAAGTGGAAGCGGTCAGCATAAATGGAGCCGGCACCGATACCCGTGATAACTGCTTTCTTGATTCGGCAAAGGAAGCCGCACTGAAAACGAGGTTCAATTACAGCACCTCGGCCCCGCTTCTTCAGCAGGGGCATATCATATACCACTTTGTTGCTCAATAGGAAATAAAAAAAGCCGCCCCAGAGGAGCGGCTTTTTATGTATAGTAAGCTGTTACGCGTTTTTAAAAGCTTTAAGACCGGCGAAGACGGCAGATTTACCCAGCTGACGCTCAATGCGCAGCAGCTGATTAAACTTTGCAATCCTTTCACCACGGCATCCTGAACCGGTTTTGATATGGCCGGCATTGGTGGCAACTGCCAGATCAGCGATGGTGGTATCTTCAGTTTCACCCGAGCGGTGTGAAATGAAATAGTAATATCCATTGCGGCGAGCCAGTTCGATGGTTTCAAGGGTTTCAGACAGGGTACCGATCTGGTTCAGCTTAATGAGTATTGAGTTGGCAGCTGATTTATCAATGCCTTCCTGAAGGATGGCTTTATTGGTGCAGAACAGGTCATCTCCCACCAGCTCGATCTTGCCACCCAACTCCTTGTTAAGTTTCTGCCAGCCGGTCCAGTCAGTCTCTGCTAATCCGTCCTCAATTGAAACAATCGGGTACTTTTCAACCCAGCTTTTCCAGAGGGCGATCATCTCATCAGATGTCCGGGCAGACTTATCTGATTTGCTGAAATGATATTTGCCATCCTTGAACATTTCGCTTACTGCGGGATCCAAGCAAATGGAGATGTCCTTGCCAGGTTTGAAACCAGCTTTTACGATCGCTTCAAGAATAACATCCATCGCCTCTTCGTTTGATTTCAGGTCCGGAGCATAGCCGCCTTCATCGCCGATTCCCGTTGAGTATCCTTTACCCTTCAAAACGGTTTTCAATGCATGGAAAGTGTCAACCCCCATCTGGATAGCGGTAGCAAAATCCGGAGCATTATGAGGAGCGATCATAAATTCCTGAAAATCAACGCTGTTCTGTGCATGTGCACCGCCGTTGATTACGTTCATGGCAGGAACCGGTATTACACAGGCATTGGTGCCCCCAATGTACCGGTACAAGGGTAGGTCAACACTCTTTGCTGCAGCATGTGCAACGGCCAGGGATACGCCAAGAATGGCATTGGCGCCGAGTTTTGCTTTATTATGAGTTCCATCCAGGTCAATCATCGCGTAATCCAGGTGCCTCTGCTCGTAGGCGCACATGCCGATAACTGCTGGTGCAATAATTGAATTGACATTTGAAACAGCCTTCAGAACCCCTTTGCCGCGATAACGGGATTTGTCTTCATCCCTGAGTTCTACAGCTTCTTTTTCTCCGGTGGATGCACCCGACGGAACGATGGCGCTTGCACGGATTCCATTTTCCAATTTTACTTCCACTTCAACGGTGGGATTGCCTCTGGAGTCAAGAACCTCCTGGGCGTGTACTTTTGAGATTTTCATTTTATAAATTATTGATATACAGTTATTTGTAATTACTGTTAGCGAATGCACAAAGATAGTTATAATCCTGTTCGGATCAAATTAAAATAGGTTTTCCTTGGTGTTGCTATTGTCCCGCTTTCTCCCTTTCTCTGAAATCTGACGTCCAGATCGTCTCCCCTGCCCCAAGGTCATACGAACACTTTCTTGCAAGTACAAAAAGATAGTCCGAGAGCCGGTTAATATATCGGATTAAAAAGGGTTCCACATCGATCTCATTGCCCACCGTGATCATCATTCGCTCTGCCCGTCGGCAAACCGTTCGTGCCACATGACACTGGGCCACAAGCATATGTCCGGCCGGTAAAATAAAATTCTTTAAAGGCGGCATTAAGTCGAGCATCCGGTCCATCGCCTGCTCAAGGTCAGTAATATCCTCCTCCAGAATTTTCGGAAGCTTTTCCAGAAACCTCGGGTCATCCACAGCGAGAGTGGATGAAACAATGAAAACCCGGTTTTGAATAGCAGTCAGGCGGTGCTTTTCCAAAGGATCCGGAATGCCGGATTGGATGACGCCCAGATGGGCATTCAATTCGTCAACGGTTCCATACGCTTCGAGCCGTGGATGGTCTTTTCTGATGCGGGTGCCGCTGGCCAGGGAGGTTTCCCCTTTGTCGCCGGTGCGCGTGTATACTCTCATAATCAGTTTTTTACAGAACTACCTGATCAGGATGAAGCGGGCGCTGTGCGAACCCGCTTTGCGATCCTGCACGGTAACAATATAGGTTCCGGCTGAATAGTCAGCACCGGAAAGATCCATTTCAAGCTGGCCGTTAGACCAGGTAACTGGCGGAGGGACACAGAAAGTCCCATCGATCCTCATTAATAAAACCTTTACGTCAGGGGTCATATCCGGATATTTTATCCTGATATGCTGGCTCGCCGGATTTGGATATACGGATATCGGATTAATCGAAACAGGCAAAGTCTCCGTAATTCCCGAAAAATGGGAATCCGGCAGGTCAATATTTACTATGGAATGGTTCGATTTTTTTGCAAAGGTAACCCTACCTGAAGTCAGAATTGTTGCGGATGCAATTTCAGAGGTGGTTCCGAGAATCAGACTAACATCATAATTTCTAAGGTTAGCCGGAACCTCGCTGTAATCAAGCCTGATCTCCATCAGGGTTCCGCTGGTCTGAACCGTAATTTTGATCTTGTCCCGCACAAGCATGTAATCAATTACTTCCGCCGAGTTGGCAAACCAGCCGTTGTCCCTTCCACTGTAACCATACTCAGACTCAAGATACTCCATATAACCTTTAAAGACAGGAAATTCCAACGAACCGCCCGGATTCGTATAAGAGACCCGATGGGTGAATTCATTCCACCATTTTTGCTGATCGGATCCCGTTGTTGAAACCCAGGTGGAAATCTGATTTTTCAGGGATACAAGGTTATCGTCATTACTGTTGATATGATTGCGCCAGAAAACCGGCTTCGGCAATGAAACCGGCAGGGTTACATCGGCGCCTCTGCCTGAATTGGAATAGGCATAATCACTGGTAATACAGGAAATGTATCCAAAGGAAAAAGCAGGATCAATGTATCGGGTATCGCCCGAGGGTGGAACGCAATATCGAAAGTCTATTCCGGTTTTACTCTTGAAAGCAGTATGATTGGATTGAAGCTGCCAAATAAAATCAACTGATTGCGTTGAAGTTGTATGGTTATAGCTGTGGTTGTAAAAATCCCAACCGGCCTGATACATCAGGTTAACCTGTGCATAGGTCAGATAGCCCGGGGTCCCGTTGTGGATATCAAGACCGGCGTTATTTACCGTATACCAGGAGATGCCCGCGGTAAATGGAATTTTGGTCCCACACCCATCTGTGAAAAAAAGTCCGGGATAGGTCTGTTGATTAACCTCGCAATATCCCCCTCTTAGTAGTGGAAATGCCAGCGTGTAGGAATCATCCAGCCCATCATCAAGGGTAAAACTGAAAGCAAATTGCTTATTGAACTTAAGAACTGCGGGATTAATTTTCGTTGAGGAGCTTATGGGTGAAAGGAAGTTCAGGCGGATAGTAACTTGCTTTTGCTGCGCCTTAACAGGGGCAGCAGCGAGGAAGAAAACCCCCAGCAGGAGGAGCCGGTTAATTAATGAAGACCTGGAAACCATAGTTTTCCATTTTAAATACTTTCCACATTTATGAGTACCGGCCTTCCTTTTTTAAATCGCTGAACCAGGCATGTTATGTGTTCAGGATTGTACATTTCTGAACGAATTTGCCAATCCTGAGGTTTAACTTTTACGGTTTGCTGAAATATGTCCTCAACGGTAATAACCGCTTCAACCCGACCAAACAGGTCAATTGTTTTCTCCAGGCCGACAAACTTGAATTTATAGGTTTCGCCAATCTTGTAATGAGGATGGATGGGTTCAATAAGACATTCACCGTCTGGTTTATACTTAACCAATGTCGCTTCAATCTCCTGACCGGGTTTCATTCCGTAATGAATGAAATCCATTACCGGCAGGCGATGAAAATTCCCGATGGTATCCTTGAGAATATAAAACTGCTCGTTTAGGAAAGTCTTGATATCCTGAATCCTGAAGGTATAATTCTGGCCGGTTTTTAATGTCATGAACCTGCTCGTCATAGCCGGCAGCGATAGCACCAATTCCCCCTTTTTAATTCGGTCAACCCGGCAGGCGAGGTGCGAATAGCCGATTTCAATATCATCGGATTTATCAATCGGGCAAGCCCACTCCAGTCCATGCAAGTCCTTAACCCAGGCGACCATCTGCGGTTTTCCGATAAAACTTTCAGTCTGGGTAATTCTTAAAACTAAAAAATCATAGCGTTCAGCAATCTTGTAATAGGGATGGTCAGGTTCGAGAAAAATCTTGCCTGAGCAATTGATTTTATCGATAGTACAGTTAATTACTTGTCCGATTTTTAAGTGATAATTAACATAAAACAGTTCTGGTAGCAGGTACTTTTTCTGATCGGGTCCGATCAGGATGAAATTGACCTCATCGGTTCCGGGTAAAACCAACTTATTCGAAATAGTAAACTGGAACCGCTGGCCCTCTTTAAAAATTATCTCGTCTGCCATATTTCACATCCCCATGGAGGATGTAAATATGCGAAAATTTGGCCTAAACGTCAGCGAAATTTTCGATCCTCGGGACCGCTGTAGGAAATTCTCCGGATCCGATAGTCCTCGTTTTCATCAAAAAACAACACCATGGATGCTTCCAGGTTGTCCTTCAACTGCAGAACATCGAGGGTGATGATCCGGTTGTCATATAATCGTACCTGCCGCACCTTGACTGCCCCGGATTTATTCTGCAGACTCTGCAATGAATCTACCAGGGCATCATTGCTGTACTTCTTAATCATTTGGCTTGCAAGGTCCTGCTTAATAAAATTTTTGAAATCGTTAGCTGAACCATTTGCCAGCAGAACCAGAAAATTTCGGGTTAATGAGCCGATCCTGTTATCGGGAAGAGTATCAAGGCAGACTGTTTTCCTTCCAACCAGGTCGGGTTTTTGGGGATACTTGAATACCCCTTTTGCCAATTCTGAAGCAAGCAGGTCGTTACCTTCCCTGAAGCGGTTCGACAGGACAACAATGGTAATGTCCTCCTTAAGATACCGAAGGAAATCGGCAAAGAACATACCGTTCCAGCCATTATGTGCAATTACTTCAGTATTATAAACCGATTTTACGATCAGCCAGCCATACCCGGATGAAGAGTTCCCCCAGGCCTGAACCGCAGGTTCGGGATAATAGTATTGCTTTTTGGATTTTTCATCCAGGATCTCATTTCCAAGAAGGGCCAGATGCCATGCATACAGATCGGTAGCGGTACTAAGCATACCTCCGCTGGCCCTTCGGGTCCACGAAGGCCCGTCATCCAGCCAACCCGAATCCATCGGCCTGCCCCAGTCATTGCAGAATCTGTATCCATGAGCCACAATCGAATTGGCCCAGTCGGGGATTCTGTAACCGGTTCTCTTCATTCCGGCCGGTTTGAAAAGATACTGATGGATAAAGGCCTCGTAATCCATACCCGATATCATTTCGATGAGAACTCCCAGAATATTATACCCGGCGTGGGAATAATTAAATCTGCCAGTTGAGTTTTTTTCAACAGTTGTCTGCCTCAAACGGATGAGAAGTTCATCACGCGTAATGATTTCCGTATTTGAACCAAAATCAGCAGGCAAACCCGATGTGTGCGTCAAAAGCTGATGGAAAGTGATGGAACCTGGTTCAGCGGTCAAACCAGGAATGTACTTCGAAATGCTGTCAGAAACGGTTAGTTTGCCCATCATCTGGAGCTTGAGTATGGCTGCCCCGGTGAATTGTTTGGTGATTGACCCGATATTGTAAACAACATCAGGATTATTGGGTATTCCAAGCTCTTCATTCGCCATCCCGTAGCATTTGATCAGGGGCGCTCCGGCAGATGTCTTAACCAGGACTGTTCCACTGAATCCATTTTCGCCTTCCCAATCGAGGTACCTCTCAATGGTCTGCAATACGGGATCTTCAGGATGGCTGGTACCGTTCTCACGAACCGTGCATCCAGATGCCACCAGGAGAACTAAACCAAAGTTTAAGAAAAGAAAGAGGTTAAGCTTTTTCACGATTCAAAAATACCAACGGAACCGACAACGAGGCGTGAAAAAAAGTGCAAAAAACTTAAAAGATGTTAAACTGGTTTCAAATCACTTATTTATCCAGCTTTTTAATCGATTTTCTGGTAACCTTAAGAGCTCCAATCGCCATCTGGCCATATAAAGACGTAACCGTTTCGCGGCACTTTTGGGGTGATTTTGTATGAATCATAAGCAGTTTCTTTTCCATGGCAGCTTGGGCGGTTATCAATTTCCGCTCCGGCTTCAGGTGGATTTTCCGGACATACTCTATATTCGGCCCGTAGGAGGCATTCATCAGGTCTGAGAAATTCACGAATGCCCAGAAAGCATGGTGATTATTCCTCTCATGAATATCGGATGGAGGATTATAATGATCATGCAGGGTGTTTAGATATCCGGGTCTTCTGAAAGCATCGGGAAAATCAGTTGTACCTGCATACAATGGAATGAAAGGTTGGAGGTCGGGCCACTGCGGAGCAAGCCACATCACACAACCGAGGTCAACCGGCATCCAGTTTCTCAGCTCGGTTACAAATCCATAAACCGTCCCATTGCCGCAGATCATTGAACCATTTAATTTATATGGACTGCCATTTTTATAGTTTTCGCTTTTATCCAGCTCTGTACCTTCATGGTGGTTCCTCAGCAGACTCATCAGGAAGGTCTTGGTTACGGGTTTACCCGGTTTGAATGAGAAAGGGAAATCATCCCTTAACTGAAATTCAGTACCAAAAAGGTGGTAAGCTGCCCAGGCACGGTTAGCGTTTCCGGGATTGGAAATACTGTTTTTTGCCGCATAGGCTTTTCTGAAGTTGAAGGGACCATCCACTGATGGATTGTACCAGCCCCTGGCAACTGCATAGTCAATCAGGTCGGGGCAAGAAAGATAGTTTTCCTGGTCGTTGAGGTTCACCTCTGCTATCGTGTAGTTATTTGGGATAATCATAACCTGATCGTCAGGTATGCGCTGAGCAACCCAGTGCTTGCCCTTAACAACTGCCAATGCCCAGGCTTCGTTGGGATCAGCAATGCAATAGGTGCGGCCTGAGCCGGTATATCCAAACTGCTCTATCAGTGAACCTGCCATTACAACTGCGTCCCTGGCAGTTTGGGCTCGTTCAGCCATAAGTTGGCGCAGGTTATAACCGATTCCGCCATTGGTTATGTCGGGCTTGTCTTCGCGTGAGGAACAGGAATTGGAGCCGATGCAAACTCCGTATTCATTCAGGTATGAATCAGAAAAATCCATTCCCGGAATTTCAAGCCAGATGTATTTACTGGTAAAGGGAAACTGCCTTACCAAAGCTCCGCCTTTAAGCTGGAATTCTGTGCCTTCGTGGTACTCTTTGCGCGGAACAACATACCAGTTAACGAGTTGTTTTCCATAATCATCCTCATTGTGGGCAAATAGAACCGCGCCATCTGCGCTTGCCTTTTTTCCAACCAGTACGGTAAAACAGTTATATTCATCCTGAGCTGATAGAATGGCTGATGCCATGGCAAAAAACAGGACCAAAAGAACTGACGCCTTTTTCATTTGTGTGCCTCCTATTTATTATTGTCTTCTAACCCTTCAAATCAGGATTTCTTTGCGAGGGTTTTAAGAATCCTTGACAGCAAGCCGGGGCCTTCATATATAAAGCCCGTATAGAGCTGAACCAGGGTTGCCCCTGAATCAAGCTTTTCATTCGCATCCTTCTCATTCATCACGCCCCCGGAGCCAATAATTGGAAAATCCAAGCCTAAGCGTTGATGAAGATATCGGATTATTTTTGTGGAAACTTCACGGAGTGGCGAGCCACTGAGACCGCCCTGACCAATGCTTTCTATAAAATCATCCGGATAGTCAAGGTTGAATCGCCGGATACTGGTATTGGTTGCAACCAGCCCGTCAATCCTGGTCTCCCTGACAACTTCGATCACTTCATCCAACTGAATTTCCGATAAATCCGGAGAAATCTTCAGAAGAACCGGCTTTGCGATTCCCTTTCCCGAGCGGATAGCGAGCAGCCGGTTTAGGATTTTCGTGAGATCATCCTTGTTCTGAAGCTTGCTGAGATCTTTAATATTTGGGCAACTTACGTTAACAACGAAATAGTCCACATAGGGATAAAGGCCTTCGAAGCAGGCGGCAAAATCCTCAACCGCCCTTTCATTGGGAGTAATGGTATTCTTGCCGATATTCCCGCCAATGATCAGATCTTTCGGACGATTTCTGAGACGATTTGCAATGACATCAAGGCCATCGTTATTGAATCCCATCCGGTTGATCAGGGCAGAATTTCGCGTTAACCTAAAAAGACGGGGCTTAGGATTTCCTCCCTGAGGAAGGGGAGTTACAGTTCCAATCTCGACAAAAGCAAATCCCATGTTCCTGAGAAACCGGATCGCCCTGGCATTTTTATCAAGTCCCCCTGCAATGCCAACCGGATGATTAAACTTCAGTCCGAACGCCTCAACATTCTGTTTAAAATATTCCGATGGGTGCGTTAGCCTGAAAAAATATCCGGTAAACGGAAAGAGCCTGAAAAAGAAGAAAAGGATTTTGTGAATGGTTTCCGCAGAAAGAAGGAACAATATCGGGCGGAGCAATTTCTGATAAAACATACTTTGTCTCGTATTACATGAGACAAAAATACCGAATTCAATCAAGAAAGTCTATTCGCCGTTTTCCGGCGGTAAGAACTCGGCATAGGTCTGATCGCTGTAAAAAATCAAAACCTTAGCGACCAACTTATTGGATTTTTCCTCTCTTATAACTTGTTTTTCAATCGGTTCCGGTGCTGAAGGTATAGTCCTTTCCGGTTTTGGTTCTGGCACCTTCACAGGGGTGGTGTCAAAGATTGACAATTCCCTAACAGGCTGACTATTAGTTTTTTGTTCAATACTGTACATAGAACCAGTGCCTAAAAGCAGCCAATCCGAATTTATGTTGGGAAAATACTGTAGTGTCTTGACAACGAAATCCAGACTAGGGTTATTCCGGCCATTCAGAATATGGGACATGCTGCTTCTCTGAACCCCGATTGCATCAGCAAACGAACCTGAAGTTAATCCCTCTTTCAGTATGAGTTCCTTAATACGATTGACCATATAACAAATGTAAATCATTGATTGTAATTTACAAAATACAATTGTCAATTGTTACTATTCACAATTGCTAACTACATGATACAATTGTCAAATTTACATTTCACAATTATAAATTGATGTTTTGCAAGGCAGATTTTTACAATCGTAAAGCAGATTCTATGCATCTTCAGTCAAATCGCTGCGATTGACTATCTCCACATAATTACGACCCGGTATTCGCAATTGTTAACTATTTATAATATAATAATTTATTAATACTAAGCGCTAATCATGTTTAGTAATGGCATTAAAGCCTGTCCCTGGTCTTACTATTTGAAATAATTAACAGAATTTAGTTTATTTATATGCATCTAAATAAATGGTAATCAGTAATTTAAATGAATATATTTAAGAAAAGGCCGGTAAAACCCCCGGTTTTAATGGGTTTTAGAACTATTACTTAATTATATAATTCAGATAATACATCATAAAATACTGATTATCTGTTTAATATGATGCATCTATCTTATCAGCAATTTTCGATTGCCACCTAATTACATACTTAAATTTATTGGCCAATGTGAATTCACAAAAAATGCATTTAGTGTATACAGATGTGAAACTTACCAGGTTCTCCCGATTGTGATTTGTAAACTCAATCTGCACTTTTGTAACAGAAGTGCTATAATTTTACCAAAAGGGCTGTTTCCTCTTCAGCAGTCTCCAGCAGCCCTGTGATTTCCCAGGAAGGGGTAAAATATTGAAACCTTGGAGGGGTATAAAACAAGAAAAACAGGCGTAACTGCCTGTTTTTCTGTGTTTGAGCGGGAAACGGGATTCGAACCCGCGACCCTCAGCTTGGGAAGCTGATGCTCTACCCCTGAGCTACTCCCGCTGGTTGAGTTGCAAAAGTAAAAACCTTAGTCGATTTATTGACTTCCTGGCAAAATTTTTCCTATAGTCATTTATTTATAAACCTTCGGCTGAATTTCTCCAGTTGAGATTAAAGTAATATTCAATGCAAGGGCTCTCATTTCATCTTCGCCTGGAAAAACCCTGACAGGAGCAATCCAGGCTATCCGGTAAGTGAGCAGCTGAATGAAAAGGTCATTAAAAGCGATTCCACCGGTAACCAGTATTGCATCTACCCTGCCCTTAAGCACCACGCTACCCGACCCGATCTCTTTGGCCACCTGGTATGCCATTGCTTCATATACTTCTCGGGCATAAGTATCGCCGTTTTTAATTCTCTCCTCCACTTCATTGGCGGCGCTGGTCCCAAGGTAGGCAACCAATCCTCCTTTGCCTACAATCATTTTTCGGATCTCATCACGGGAATATTCATTGCTGAAGCACAAATCAATCAACTGGCCAACAGGAACCGTGCCTGCTCTTTCAGGAGAAAAGGGGCCTTCTCCGTCAAGTCCCTGATTAACATCCACGACCTTTCCTTTTTCATGTACCCCAACAGTGATTCCACCACCCAGATGGGCGACAATAAGATTCAGGTCCTCATATTTCCTATTAATCGAACTGGCATAGGTTCTGGCAACAGCCTTCTGATTGAGTGCATGAAACACGGATATTCTGGAGAATTTCGGATGACCGGCAAACCGGGCGACATCCTCCAATTCATCAACAACTATAGGATCTGCGATGAATGCTTTTGCACCGGGGATTGAAGTTGCCAGGTCATGTGCAATGAGGGCTCCCAGGTTGCTGGCATGTTCAATGCCAGTGATATTGGTGAGGTCGCGGATCATTGCTTCATTGACTTCGTAAACGCCGGATTCAATGGGCTTAAGAAAGCCTCCCCGGCCAACAACATAGGAAAAGCCTTCGATGGCAATGCCGGCCGCCTCCAGTTCTTCCAGAATGTGGTTTTTTCGAAATTCGAATTGATCTGCCACACGGTTGAAAGGTTTCAACTCCTCCGGACTGTGGCGTATTGTCTTTTGGTAAACCGGACGATTGTTTTGAAAAACAGCAATTTTTGTGGAAGTGGATCCTGGATTGATCACTAAAATTTCAATGGGTTTCATCCGGGGAGTGTTGCTGATTATACAATATCAATAGCTGTTGCGAGCAGCAGACTGTTAAATTTAGCATCTTCCGAATCTGAGCGGGATGTGAGGACTACAGGTGCTGTTGCTCCAAGTACTACTGATGCGACCCTGGCATCGGTGAGGAAGGCTAATGTTTTGTAGAAGACATTCCCTGCTTCAATATCGGGCATGAGCAGAAGATCTGCATCTCCGGCAACATCGCTTACAATCCCCTTATGTTCGGCACTCTCGAGGCTGATTGCGTTATCAAGGGCCAGCGGCCCGTCAACCATACAGTTCCGAATTTGGCCTTCACGATTTAGCCGGACCAGGATAGCGGCATCAACAGTTGCCTGCATCTGATCATTAACCTTCTCAACAGCAGCAATAACAGCAACCTTTGGCATAGCCAGGCCCATATTGTTGAGGTATTCCACTGAATTATTCAGGATGGCCTCTTTGGCCTTTACATCGGGTGCAATATTGATGGCAACATCCGTTACCGCGAGGAGTTTGTGATAGGCAGCAATTTCAAAAAGTGCAAAATGAGAAAGGATATCTCCTTTTCGCAAACCCCATTCCTTGTTCAGCACCCCTTTCAGCAGTTGTGCGGTTCCGCAGGATCCCTTCATTAAAACATGTGCATATCCGTCATGTATAAGTCTGACAGCCTTTTCAACGGCGAGGTCCAGGTTCTCTTCATGAATGATTTCTATCGAATCCAGGTTAAACCCGATCGAAGCGGCTTTTCGCGCGATATCAGGGCGATCGCCGACCAGAACCGGCACAATCAGGCCGGCAGCAGCCGCATCTCTCACAGCCATGAGGGCATGGAGATCCTGTGCAGCCGCCAGAACCAGCTTTTTACGGCTATTCCGGGATTTTACCCTTTCCTCGAGATCTGAGATTCTTGTAAGCATTCTCTTTAAAAAATATGCCTCAATCAATGATCTTAATTACATGGAAGAGACGATACGCTGAGTATCCTCAGCTATAACAAGTTCTTCATTGGTCATTACAGCCATGACTTTAACCCTCGACCCAGGCTTGGTAAGCAAAAGATCTTTTCCCCTCTTTCCTGCGTTTAACTCGAAATCAAAATCAACGCCAAGGTATGTAAGGTTTTTGCAGACAGCTTCACGGGATTCCGGACCATTTTCGCCGATTCCGCCGGTGAAAAGGATCAGGTCGACCCCATTCATGGCTGCGGCATAAGCGCCGATGTATTTAATAACCCTGTAATGGTACATGTTGAGGGCGAGCTGTGCTCTTTTGTGCCCGTTGTTCCAGGCTTCATTTTCAATTTCCCTCATGTCGGAGGAAACCCCGGAAACACCAAGCATACCGCTATGCTTGTTAATCAGTGTATTTGCCGTCTGCTGGTCGATCTCTTCCTTATCCATGATAAAAGTAAGAACTCCAAGGTCCAGATCTCCGGTGCGGGTACCCATGATCAATCCTTCCACCGGTGTGAATCCCATTGAAGTGTCGACCGATTTACCGTTCTCTATGGCGTCAATGGAAGCTCCGTTACCCAGGTGGCAGGAAATGATCTTCAGATTGTGAAAATCCAGCCCCAGGATTTTAGTTGCCTTTTGGGCTACATACCGATGTGATGTTCCATGAAATCCGTATCGGCGAATCTTGTATTTCTTGTAAAGTGAATATGGGATACCGTACATGAAAGCATAATCAGGAATGGTCTGATGAAAGGAAGTATCGAAAACTGCCACTTGCGGAAGTCCGGGGATCAGCTGGGCCATTGCATCAATTCCCTTCATGTTTGCCGGATTGTGGAGCGGAGCGAGTTCGAATAATTTTGCGATCTCAGCATGTACCATGTCATCGATAAAGGCTGAATCCGAAAAGTTTTCTCCGCCATGGGCTACGCGGTGACCGGCGGCCTGTATTTCATTAAGGCCCTTAAGGCACCCGTGATTCTTGCTGGTTAATACTCCCAGGATATATTCAATTCCGGATTGATGGTCCAGTATCTCACCCTCGAGTGTAACCTTCTGGCCATCTGCCTTGGTGTGCTTCAGAAAGGATCCCTTAAGACCGATTTTCTCAACAATTCCCTTTGCCAAAACACTCTCATCGGTCATGTCCCAAAGCTGATATTTTATGGATGAACTTCCGCAGTTCAAAACAAGTATCTTCATGATAAACTAATTAATAGGTTGAGGTTTCAATCCGTTTTCCGTTGCTGTCATATTTATAGAAGCCTTCCCCGGTAACACGGCCCAGGCGGTTAGCCCTGACAAGTCGTTTGAGCAGTGGTGAAGCCTTATATTTCATGTCACCAAATTCATTGTAAAGGTTTTCCAGCCAGCGGGCGACCTTATCGAGGCCGATTTTGTCGGCAAGTTCAAATGGGCCCATGCCCAGGCCAAGTCCGGTGCGGACCGCCGTGTCAATGTCCTCCATTTTCCCGACTCCTTCCATATAAATCTCGCAGGCTTCGTTAATGAGGGTTGCGAAAAGCCTGACGGACATCAAACCCGGGCTTTCCACAACCGGAATCATTTTCTTGCCGATCAGTTTTACAAACTTTTTTACGTTATCGTACGTCAGGTCTGATGTATAGAGGCCTCGGGCAACTTCAACGATATTGGCCCCGGGGTTTGAAGTTGAGAAATGCAGGCTGACGCAGCGATCCTTATACTTCAGTTCCGATGAAAGCTCGGTGGTTACTATTGTGGTTGAATTGGTAGCAATAATGGTGGAAGGCTCCACGAACTCCTCAATGCGCTTAAAAATCTCTTTCCTTAGGCTGACCCGTTCCTCACGGCTTCGGCTCTTGATAGCCTCAATCACAAGGTCGCATCCTGCAAGCTCCTTGCAGTGTACGGAACCTTTGATCCGGTTCATGATGCCCCTTTTTTCACCCTGCGTCATGCCCCAATGGTTGATCATGTTATCCAGCTCCGCTTCAATGCCGTGTATCGCCGCGTCAATTTTCTCCTGGTCCAGTTCAACAAAGACCACCTCGATACCACTGACTGCAATCATCCTGATGATAGTCTGGCCAACGGTTCCGGCACCAACCACGCCAACTTTTGAAAATTGTGTTTTGTTCCGGTCTTTTTTGCTCAGTGCATATTGTTCTATGCTTTCAACTAAATCTGCCATAATATTTTAATTCGTTTAATGCGTTCAGAAATTTCCTGCTGCCTGGTTAGCAGTGATTGCGACAAGATTCACGATGTCGCTTACAGAGCATCCTCTTGACAGGTCATTGATTGGTGCTGCCATCCCTTGCAAAACGGGTCCCACTGCCTCAGCATTGGCTAACCGCTGTACCAGTTTGTATGCAATATTGCCAGATTCCAGCGTTGGGAAAACCAGAACATTAGCCCTACCGGCAATTGGGCTGTCCGGACATTTTTTTCTTCCAATGGATTCAACAATAGCTGCATCAGCCTGCAACTCGCCATCAAAAAGGAACTGCGGCGCCATCTCTTGTGCCATTTTAGTTGCAGCGGCAACTTTGTCAACCATTTCATGCTGTGCACTGCCCTTGGTAGAAAAGCTGAGCAAGGCAACCCTGGGCTCTATCTGTGCGATATCACGGGCCGTTTGGGCGGTACAGACAGCTATTTCAGCCAGTTCACGAGCGGTAGGGTTTGGGTGAACGGCGCAATCTGCGAAAACCATCAAACCGTTTTCTCCCCACTGCGGATCCGGCATTATCATAAGGAATGCTCCCGAAACCACTGAAATTCCCGGCAGAGTCTTTACATATTGAAATGCCGGTCGTAAGACATCACCGGTGGAATTGTTCGCACCTGCCACCTCACCATCCGCATCCCCAGCCTTGATCATGAGGGTGGCCAGATAGAGCGGGTTGCCAAGAAGGCGAATTGCTTCGTCTTTGGTCATGCCCTTGCTCTTTCTCAGTTCAACCATTAAATTCGCATATTCCTCTTTTTTGGGATGATCCATAGGATCTATGATGACTGCCCTTTCGATGTTTTTCAGACCATGTTTCGCGGCTTCCCGCATCACCACATCCCGGTTCTCGGTCAGGTAGATCTGGGCGATTCCTTCTTCAATCAGAATATCAGCTGCCTTTAGTGTTCGCTCTTCCCATGCCTCAGGCAAAACAATACGCTTTTTGAATTTCTTGGCATTTGCTTTGATATTGTCTAGTAAATCCATGTTAATCAATAGTTTAGGTGATGATTTTTGAATCATCAAATATAGCCAAAAAAGAGCGGCGGGATTCTTTTAAACGTATGATTTTTGTCAGTTTCCAGACTTTTCTACTTTAGTGGATTCTTTCTCTTTTGTCCCGGATCGCCGTTTAAAAATTTGTTAACAAAAAACTGTTGCCATGACGTATGACATCGATATGATCAGTAAAATCTATCAGGCTTATCCTGAAAGAGTTAGACAAACCCGACTTCTTTTGGGAAGGCCTTTGACTCTGATTGACAAGATTTTATACTCCCATGTTTATAATCCCCTGCCCGATCAGCCTTTCAATCGCGGATCTGATTATGCTGAGTTTGCCCCGGACCGGGTTGCCATGCAGGATGCCACCGCCCAGATGGCCTTGCTGCAGTTCATGCAGGCGGGTAAAGCGAAAACGGCCGTACCTTCAACCGTTCATTGTGACCACCTCATTCAGGCAAAGCTTGGAGCCGAAGCAGATCTCAAGAGTGCCTATGAATCAAACCATGAGGTATTCGATTTCCTTTCCACTGTCTCCAACAAGTATGGTATCGGTTTTTGGAAACCTGGGGCGGGTATCATTCACCAGGTTATTCTGGAGAACTATGCCTTTCCCGGAGGAATGATTATCGGAACGGATTCGCATACCGTAAATGCCGGAGGATTGGGAATGATTTCAATTGGCGTGGGAGGTGCGGATGCGGTTGATGTGATGGCTGGCATGGCATGGGAGCTGAAGTTTCCAAAATATATCGGGGTAAAACTTACCGGAAAACTGAGCGGCTGGGCTTCCGCCAAGGACGTGATTCTGAAAGTGGCCGGTATACTCACTGTTAAAGGGGGTACCGGTTACATACTTGAATATTTTGGCGATGGGGCCCATTCCATCTCGGCAACCGGAAAGGGCACGATTTGTAACATGGGGGCTGAAATCGGTGCAACAACCTCACTTTTTGGTTACGACAGAAAGATGGCTGCTTACCTGATTGCAACGGGCAGGAGCGATGTGGCAGCCCAGGCTGATGCGATTGCCTCACACCTCGATGGAGACCCGGAAGTTTATGCAAATCCGGAACGGTTTTTCGACCAGGTTATTGAAATCGACCTGGATAAGCTTGAGCCCCACATTAATGGTCCGTTTACGCCTGACAAGGCATGGCCCCTTTCGGAATTTGCAGCCGCCGTCAGAAACAACGACTACCCCGCCAGGCTGGAGGTTGGTTTGATCGGTTCCTGCACAAACTCTTCCTATGAAGACCTAACCCGGTCTGCTTCCATAGCCCGGCAGGCAATTGCTAAGAACCTCAGGGTAAAATCGGAATTTACCATCACTCCGGGATCCGAACTTGTTCGTTCAACCATTGAAAGGGATGGTCTGATTGATGACTTTGAATCCATCGGCGGAACCGTTCTTGCCAATGCATGCGGGCCCTGCATCGGCCAGTGGGCCCGTCATAATTCTGATAAGCAGGAAAAAAATTCCATCATAACCTCATTCAACAGGAACTTTGTTGGCCGCAACGACGGAAATCCCAACACCCACGCATTTGTTGCATCCCCGGAGATTGTTACGGCACTGGCTATTGCCGGTGACCTGACTTTTAATCCGATGAAGGATACCCTGATAAACGAGGCGGGGATAGCCGTGAAACTTGACGAGCCAGACGGAATCGAACTTCCGGTTTCAGGATTCTATACAGAGGATAACGGATATCAGGCCCCTGCAGCCGACGGGTCGGGCATCCGGATCCTTGTGGATGAGAAATCCGAAAGACTTCAGCTCCTGGAGCCCTTCAAGGCCTGGGATGGCAAAGACATCCTTGGATTGCGCCTTCTCATCAAGGCCGAAGGGAAATGTACGACGGACCATATTTCAATGGCCGGAAAATGGCTCCGTTTTCGCGAACATCTGGACAACCTATCCAATAACCTGCTGATCGGGGCTATCAATGAATTCAATAAATCAGCCAACCAGGTAAAAAACCAGCTTGCAGGGGAATACATGGCGGTGCCTGCCTCAGCAAGACGATATAAAGCGGAGGGATTGGGGTCAATAGTCATCGGGGATGAAAACTATGGTGAAGGATCCTCGAGGGAGCATGCCGCGATGGAGCCCCGTCATTTGGGTGTGAGGGCTATTCTTGTGAAATCCTTTGCCCGGATCCATGAGACAAACCTTAAAAAGCAGGGTATGCTGGCGCTCACCTTTGCGGATAAATCTGATTATGCGAAAATACGGGAGGATGACACTTTCGATATAACCGGACTGGAATCCTTTTCACCCGGCTTGCCCCTGGAGCTTATCATCCACCATGCCAACGGATTAACAGAAAAAATTCAGATTAACCATACCTACAATGAAAACCAGATTGAATGGTTTAAAGCCGGTTCCGCACTTAACCTGATTAAAAAACAACAGGCATGAGGTTTACGTATGGAATTATTTAAAAATCTATATATTTACAAATACTAACATCAAGCGGTTTCATGAAGCGAATACACGTTGAGAATCAGGTTGTTGAGATGGATGGCGACGAGATGACGCGTGTCATCTGGAGGATGATCAAGGATCGGTTGATTCTTCCCTTCGTTGATCTTAAGATCGAGTATTTCGATCTTGGGATTGAACACAGGGATGAAACTGATGATCTCGTGACTGTGCAGGCCGCTGAAGCAATCCTGAAATGTGGGGTTGGAATCAAATGTGCGACCATAACTCCTGATGAGGCGCGGGTGGAGGAATTTGGCCTGAAAAAGATGTGGAAGAGTCCAAATGGAACCATCCGCAATATTCTTGGAGGAACGGTTTTTCGCGAACCGATTCTCATCAGTAACATTCCGAGACTCGTTCCGGGCTGGACCCAGCCTATCTGCATCGGGAGGCATGCCTTCGGGGATCAGTACCGGGCTACTGATTTTGTTGTGAAAGGCAAAGGCAAGCTAACGATCACCTTTACCCCTGAAAATGGGGAGCCAGTCGTCAGGGAAGTCTATAATTTCGACGATGACGGCATTGCCATGGCCATGTACAACACGGATGAATCGATCACGGGTTTTGCCCACTCCTGCTTTAACATGGCTTTGAATAAAAAGTGGCCGCTGTACCTTTCTACCAAGAATACTATCCTTAAAGCCTATGACGGCAGGTTTAAGGATATTTTTGCCGCCATCTACGAAAAAGATTACCGGGTTGCATTTGAACAGGCTGGCATTCATTACGAGCATCGGCTGATTGATGATATGGTTGCTGCCGCTTTAAAATGGAGCGGTGGGTATGTATGGGCCTGCAAAAACTATGACGGTGATGTTCAGTCTGATACGGTTGCCCAGGGGTTTGGCTCCCTGGGACTGATGACCTCCGTTCTGATAACCCCCGACGGAAAAACCATGGAAGCTGAGGCCGCTCATGGAACCGTTACACGGCATTATCGGCAGTATCAGCAGGGGAAGTCAACCTCCACAAATCCTATTGCTTCCATTTTTGCCTGGACCCGCGGACTGGCTTTCAGAGGCAGGCTCGATGGAAATGCGGCCTTGATTGATTTTGCCGAAAAGGTTGAGGCAGCCTGTATCAACGCTGTTGAGCAGGGTAAAATGACTAAAGACCTCGCGATGCTGGTTCATGGGGATAAGCTTAACAGCAGCCAGTATGTGTCAACTGAAGGTTTCTTCGATGCGATTGAAAACAATCTACTAAACAAAATATAGCCTGGTTTATGGGACAGATTAAGAAAAGATTCATCGAAAGGGCCTTGCCGAAAGCCGAAATCGTAAAAAAGCTGAAAACGGATTTCAGTGATGTGGTCATCGGCGAAGTCACCATCGGACATGTGCTGTCCGGTATGAAAGGGATAGTCAGCCTTCTGACTTGCACTTCAAAACTGGATCCGGAGGAAGGAATCAGGTTCAGGGGATACACCATTCCTGAGTTAAGGGAATTGCTGCCTAAAGTATCTCCGGAGGACGAACCCCTTCCTGAAGGTCTTTTTTATCTGATGCTGATGGATGAACTTCCTAAAGATGAGGATGTTCACTATATCCAGAATGAGTGGACCAAAAGGGCAACCGTCCCGAAACATGTTTTTGACGTGATTGATTCCCTACCCCGCGACATGCACCCGATGAACCAATTCGTTACAGGAATTGTCTCCATGGCAGGAAGTTCCCGGTTTATGAAGGCTTATGAGGCAGGGGTAGCCAAGAAGGATTACTGGGATTCGACGTATGAAGGTACCATGGATCTGATTGCCAGAATTCCGAGGATTGCTGCCTATGTTTACCGTCATGCATACCATAACGGAAACCATATTGAACCGGATTCAGATCTGGACTGGGCTGGTAACCTTGCACACATGATGGGGTATGATAATGATGAAGTGAAAAAACTCTTCAGGCTCTATATGACAATCCATGCCGATCATGAAGGCGGTAATGTGAGTGCTCACACCACTCATCTTGTTGGCTCTGCCCTCGCCTCCCCGTATCAGGCATATGCTGCAGGAATGCTTGGCCTGGCCGGACCCTTGCATGGTCTTGCAAACCAGGAAGTTATCAAATGGGTATTTGATATGATGAAGGAGATCGGTTCCGAAACCCCCACAAAAGAACAGATCGGTGATTTTGTGAGGAAAACCCTGGCCGACGGCCGTGTGGTCCCGGGTTACGGTCATGCAGTACTGAGGAAAACAGATCCCCGCTATATTGCCCAAAGGGAATTCTGTATGAAATATCTTCCCGACGACCCGCTTTTTCAGGTAATCAGCAACATATACGAGGTTGTGCCTCCGATACTAAGTACTGTGGGCAAAATCAAGAATCCATGGCCGAATGTGGATGCTCATTCAGGAGCCATCTTGGTGCATTATGGAATAAAGGAATTTGAATTCTATACAGTGCTTTTTGCTGTTTCAAGGGCTCTGGGGGTACTTGCCCAACTGGTATGGGACCGCGTATATGGTCTGCCTATTGAACGGCCAAAGTCCCAAAACACCCGCTGGTTTATTGAAAAGGCCGGATTGGATTCACCCATAAAATTCTAAAACTAACTGAAATGGATAGAAGGATTACTGTTATCGGTGCCGGAAATGTCGGTGCAACCGTTGCTCAGGAAATTGCCAGAAAAGATCTTGCGAAGGAAGTGGTACTTGTCGATGTCAAAGAAGGAACTGCGGAAGGTAAAGCCCTTGATATGTGGCAGACTTCCTCCATTCTGAATTTTGATTCCAGGGTTGTTGGCGTGACCAACGATTACCTTCGCACCCGGAACTCCTCCGTCATCGTGATAACTGCCGGGATTCCGAGAAAACCGGGCATGTCGAGGGATGATCTGATCAAAACCAATGCAGCCATTGTTAAGGAGGTCACTGAACGGGCAGTCAAGTATTCGCCGGATGCCATTATCATCGTGGTGTCCAATCCGCTGGATGTTATGACCTATGCTGCATACCTGGCTGCAAACAAGGCTCCTAACAAGGTTTTTGGAATGGCAGGTGTCCTTGATACCGGCAGATACAAAGCATTCCTGGCAGAAGCGCTGAACATATCACCAAAGGATATTCATGCCTTGCTGCTGGGAAGCCATGGCGACACCATGGTTCCTCTGAAAAGGTACACTTCGGTTTCCGGGATTCCGGTCACTGACCTTTTAGGTGATGATGTTCTTGACAAAATCATAGAAAGAACCCGTAAAGGCGGCGGTGAACTGGTCAATCTCATGGGTACTTCAGCCTGGTATGCTCCTGGTGCCGCAGTTGCGGCTATGGTGGATGCCATTATCAGGGACCAGCACAGGGTATTTCCTGTTTGCGCCTATGTTGATGGTGAATATGGCTTGAAAGACATTTATCTGGGTGTTCCGGTTATCCTCGGAAAGAACGGAATCGAGCGGATTATTCATTTGAATCTTGATGAGCATGAAATGAAATTGCTGATGGATTCTGCAAAATCGGTGAAAGATGTCATGAATGTCCTCGATGAAATGAAATTATTCTGACCCTTATTTTCACATGATTCAGATAAATGATCCCTGCTTTCACAGGGATCATTTATTTTTGTACCCTATGAACCACCCGGAAAACCTCTCATGCCAGTACCTTTTGACAAGCTGAAATCCTCACTGAAGGGTGAATTGTTACTTGATATGGTAACACGGATTGCCTATGCAACAGATGCTTCCGTATACCGGGAGCTGCCTGTAGCTGTTGCTTATCCGGCTGATGCTGAGGATATCAGGACCCTGATCCGGTTTGCAGCTGAATATTCAGTTTCCCTGATTCCCAGAACTGCCGGAACCTCCCTGGCCGGGCAGGTTGTGGGACCCGGTATCGTGGTGGATGTTTCCAGGTACATGAACCGTATACTGGAGCTGGATGTCGCCAATAAATCGGTTTGGGTTGAGCCCGGGGTAATCCTGGATGAACTTAATGCTTATTTAAGCAAGTCGGGACTGTTTTTCGGACCGGAAACCAGCACCGGTAACCGGTGCATGATCGGGGGAATGCTCGGAAACAATGCCTGCGGTCTCCATTCCATCGTATACGGGAGTACCAGGGATCACACGCTTGCCGTTGAAGCGATTCTCAGCGATGGAACCTCTGCGAGTTTTTCCGCCCTTTCAAAGGCTGAGTTCGAACAAAAATGCAATGGAAATTTACTTGAAAACAAGATCTACCGCGAGATTTCAGAGATTCTCTCGGATCCTGTGAATCAAGGGGAGATCAGGAACGGATATCCTGACCCTTCTGTGCCGAGGAGGAATACCGGCTATGCCCTGGACCTCCTCCTGGAAACGGACCCTTTCATACATAATGGTAAGCCTTTTAATCTATGCCGCCTTCTGGGAGGTTCTGAGGGAACACTTGCTTTTTTTACCTCGATTAAGCTGAACCTGGTTGAAGTTCCCCCACCCTTTAAAGCATTGATCTGTGCTCATTTTAACAATCTTGTAGAATCGATTGACGCGAACCTTGTGGTTCTTAAACATGCACCTACCGCGGTTGAACTGATGGACCGCGTGGTTTTGGAATGTACCAAGTCTAACCACTCACAGATGAGCAACCGGTTTTTCCTTGATGGAGATCCGGAAACCATCCTGATCATAGAATTCGCAACGGTTACCAAGGAAGAGCTGGATACACGCATTACTGAAACAATCGCTGACCTCATGAGCCATCAGATGGGTTACTCTTATCCGGTGGTTTATGGGCAGGATATGAAGAAAGTATGGAATCTGCGGAAAGCAGGTTTAGGTCTTCTTGCCAATATCCCCGGTGACGGCAAGTCAGTAGCGATTATCGAGGATACTGCCATTCCTGTTGCCCGGCAAACTGAATTCATCGTTGAAATGGAGGCCCTTTTCCGGAGCCTCAACATGGCATGCGTTTACCACGCCCATGTTGGCACCGGTGAACTTCATTTAAGGCCTGTACTGAATCTCAAGGATCCTGTTGATGTGGTGCGTTTCAGGCAGATTGCCGACGAAACGGTGCGGATTGTTAAAAAATACCGGGGATCATTCAGCGGAGAGCATGGCGACGGCAGGCTCAGGGCTACCTTTATTCCCGAATTGCTGGGTGAACATAACTATGGATTGATTAAAAGGGTTAAGAGTGTTTTTGATCCCCGGGGAATACTTAACCCCGGAAAGATTACCGATGCTCCTCCCATGGACAGTTTCCTCCGGACGGAACCGGGAGTTCCTACTCCGGATGTGGATACGTTTTATGATTTTTCTTCTGATCTGGGAATCGTTCGTTCCATTGAGAAATGTAATGGCAGCGGGGATTGCAGAAAACCACACACGATGGGTGGAACGATGTGTCCGTCATACCAGGCCACCCTCGATGAAAAGAATTCCACACGTGCCCGGGCCAATATCCTCAGGGAATTCATTTATCAGGGTAAAGGAAAGCAGCGGTTCGATCATAAGGAGATGTATGAAATCCTGGATTTATGCCTTTCGTGTAAGGCATGCAAGTCGGAGTGCCCGTCGAGCGTGGATATGGCCAAGCTTAAGGGTGAGTTTCTGCAGCATTGGCATGACCTGCATGGAATTCCCTTCCGTACCCGGTTAATAGCAAACCTGCCAGTCCTGTACCGGCTTTCCAGGCCTTTTGCAGGGTTAGTCAACTTCTTTATGACTAACCGTATAACCTCCGGCTTATTTAAAAGCCTTACCGGTTTTCATCCTTCCCGCTCAATTCCGCTCCTGTCAACTACAACCGTCAGAAGATGGGCCTCTAAAAGCCTGCGTGTTGTACCGTCCGGAACCAACCTTAATCGGCAGGTATATCTTTTTGTGGATGAGTTTACCGAATACCAGGATGCAAAAATCGGAATAAAGGCAATCGAACTGCTGACCGGACTTGGATATCAGGTTCTGATCGGGCCAAGGACACTTAGCGCCCGGACTTACATTTCAAAGGGTTTCCTTAGGAAAGCGAAGGTTTTAATCAGGAAAAACATCCTGTTCTACCGCTCGGTTATTACATCTGAAATTCCTCTTATCGGAATAGAGCCATCAGCTATCCTGGGTTTCCGTGATGAGTATCCCGATCTTGCCGGGCCTGACCTCAGAGAAGACGCGCTGGCCCTTGGCCGGAACTGCTTCATGATTGAGGAGTTTCTGGAAAATGAAATCAAAGCCGGAAGAATTACGCAACCGGCCTTCACTTCAGCCAACAAGAAAATACTTCTTCACGGGCATTGCCAGCAAAAAGCGGTGGCATCCACTTCATCAACCTTGTTTGTGCTCAGCTTTCCGGCGAATTATACCTGCTCAGAGATACCATCTGGATGCTGCGGAATGGCCGGGGCTTTTGGTTATGAAAAGGAGCATTATGAGTTATCGGTTAAAGTTGGGGGAATGGTTCTGTTTCCGGCAATCAGGTCAGCTGCAACCGATGATATTGTCTGCGCTCCCGGAACTTCCTGCAGGCACCATATAAAAGACAGCACGGGATTTATTGCCCTGCATCCGGTTGAAATACTCTGGAATGCCTTATCCCGGTAACGGCTTAAACCGGTAAAAGGAACTGATCCGGATATTTGGCTGTTATCGAAGAATAGAAATCAGCAATGGCGTTCATATCGGAGTTAATGTCCGATCCCGGATAAAATACCGGTCCCACCCCAACCACTTTGCGGTGATAGTCCATATACCCCAGAATAATGGGAACTTCTGCAGCCTTTGCTATATGGTAAAATCCTCTTTTCCAGATTTTAACCGCCTTCCGGGTTCCTTCAGGCGCAATGGCCAGGAAAAACCTGTCGGCATTACGGATCCGTTCTCCAAGCCGCTTTACAAGCTGCCCGTGCTTCTCCCGGTCAACGGGAATCCCCCCCATCCTTGTTAGCATCCTTTTGAAAGGAAAACGGAAGAGCTCCTTTTTCATGAGGAAATGTATGTTCAGGCCGTAATTAAGCTTGTAGATCATTCCGAAAAAGAAATCCCAATTGCTGGTATGAGGTGCACCTATGATCACGCATTTTCGCAGGTCCGGTATGTTACCTTCCAGCCGCCACCCGGTTATGCCGAGCAGTATTTTTGAAAGAATGCGCTGAAAATACCGCTGTCTCATACTATTTTAACAAAGATGAATCAAACCTGCCTTTGTAGAGTCCTTCCATTCCTTTGTAGAAATCCCGGATTTGAACCACATCCTGGTCGAAATTACCGGTGATCAGAAATTCAGGGCCGATTCCCAGTCTTTTTGTCTTAAAATCGATAAAACCCATGAAAACCGGCACCCCGGTTGCCTGTGCAATGTAATAAAAACCTCTTTTCAACCTTTTAACTTTTTTTCGGGTACCCTCAGGGGTTAAGGTGAGGCCAAATTCCTTACTGCTGTTAAAATATTCGACTAATTGCCCGGCCAGGCGACTGTTTGAGGAGCGATCAACAGGTATGCCGCCTAATGCCTTCATTATAAATTTAATAGGAAACACGAATGCTTCCTTCTTGATCAGCACTTTGGAATGGATTCCAAAATAGAGGCCAAAACATTTACCCAGAAAAAAATCAAACTTGCTGGTATGAGGCAACACAATGACAATGAATTTATTATGTTTTGGTTTAGCCCCTAATATGGTCCATCCGAAAACTTTAAAATACAACTTTGCAATAGCCCTTAACATGGATGTTCTGAGATTATCGTTATTTCTTTAATTTACCTTCCATAAACAGGCGCTCATTTATCGCTGTAATTCGTCCGTTCACATACCTGACCAGATTACGGTCCATTCCTTTATATTCCTTGATAAAACGCTCATAATACTCTTTTGCCTTAGCCCGGTCTCCGAAGGATTCCTCAATAAGAAGACCGATCTGAGCATAGGGCACGGGGTCCGCAGGATTAAATTCAAGAGCCTTTTCATAATATTCCGTCGCCGTTTTGAAATCACGGTTAAGGGAATAGAACTGCCCCAGCCCTGAGAATATTCCGGCCGTGAAAGGTGGAATGGCAATTTTTACTGCCAGCTGAAGGTATTCAATGGCTTTGGCCAGATCCTGATTCCACTTGTAACAGAACCCAAGGTAATACCATGCCTGTACATCGGTAGAATCCAGCTTTACGGTAGCCGCAAAGGCATTGAGTGCCTGGTCATATTTGGATTGTTGAAACTGGCTGATTCCGAGGTGGCGCAAGGTAAATGCCGATGAATCACCCAGATTCACAGCTTTCTGGAAATCCGCTTCGGCCAGGGAAGATACTCCGGAGGTAAGATGAAGACCACCCCTGTACTGGTATAGAAGCGGCACCATGGAGTCCTGCCTGATGGCTTTGTCAAGGACCGGCGTTTTATCGACAAGTCCCAGTTTCAGATAGCCCAGGCCTAAGCGTACATAGGTCTCAATATCAGAACTGTCTGATTCAACTACCAGTTCAAGAACCGGAACGGCCTCCTGGTACCTGTCGTTTCGTATCAGAAGATTTCCGATTTGCCTGGGGAACCATAGATTCATAGAGTCTGATTGCCACAAACTTCGGTAAATCTGAATAGCCTGCATCTGTTTCCCCTGTCTCACGTAAATCCTTGCAAGTTGGAGCCATCCTGCCGGATCTGTTGAATCAAGTGAAATCAGGCTGGACGTAATCTTCTCTGCTTCTGATAATTTGGCTAATTCATAGCAGCAGTCAGAGAGATTGGATAATACCGGCTTCTGGTTTGGATTAAGGCTATCAGCCTTCAAAAGCAACAACCGGGCCTGATCAAACTTCATGAGGCTGCCGTAGGCCAGTCCGGCAAGGTAGAATGCCTTATAATCCTGAGTACCGCTGGAAATCAGGCTGTCGGCAATGGAAATCGCCGATCTGAAATCTTTATTGGCTAACTGATCCGACAGGTTGCGCAGGGGGTTTGCAGGATCCTGACTGAGGACTGGAAGGAAGGAAAGACACAGGAAAGAAAGGATAGTCGATAACTGTCTGTTCCTCTTCATGTTAAAATGATCTTAAAGAAATATTAAGAAATGCCAGTGCAGTGGTGATGGTGTTTCTAAGCTTTCCGGGGAGGATAAGATGATGGTTCCCAAGCGGATGTGACTTCAATTCAGCATAGTCGGCGGGACCTAGCTTCAGTACCATCTGTGTACGGCAAGCCTCGGCTTCATAAAGTTCATCGCACCATTCCCCTTCTGCAACAAAAGCTGTAAGGAAATCCACGCTGAGCCGCATGAGGGTGTATGCCCCCGGAGGGAAGCTGCCATGGACAGCAATCCCCTTCCCGGTTTCATAATGGGTGGTGATCGAATATCCTTTGACCATGCTAAACGGAACTGTGCAATGCGATAACCAGGCTTTTCCGTCACGGATTCCAGCCAGGTTTGCCATCCAGGGAATCTGACCGGTTACGCAATGTAAAAGGAGCATGCCTGTAAGGCTGACAAGATCCCCCTCACATCCCGCAGGAATGCCCTGATTATTTAACAAGGCGAGGGCCGGACAAGCAGTTATTCCCTGGTTTTTTACCAGTGGGAAGCATTCGACGGTTACTGCATCCAGTTGGTTTTCATCGATAACCTGTAGAATCTTTCCATAAACCCTGCTGTGATCCTCAAACTGAACCGACCTATAGGATTCAAAAAAGTCAAGAAAATCGGGCGAGACCGGCCAGCTGGTTACGTCATCAAGCATGCTCCACGGAATCCTGATCAGCCGGAATCCGAATCTTGCCCTGATATTGACGGTATCAGGCATGGAGTTTACCAGCCATTCCGATTCAGCACCGATGATACCAATCCGAGACTGGGAAAACTGTTTGACAGACACACGGATATGAATCATTTGCTCAAGTGCGGCCCGATCGTCCTGGCTTCCAAGGTTGAACAAATGGGAAACACATCCTGTCCGGTCGAGGTATGATTTTACCTCGCAGGCAGCCGCATAGGCATTCCTTTCGGGATAGGCCAGCAGAAGGATATTCTGTCGCTTGTCAATTCGCTGAAGGGCTGCCTTTTCAGATCCGCCGGTAATGAAAAGGATGGCTTCAGGGGTATGATCAGACCAAACACAAGAAATTCCTGGAAGAAGGTTTATCAAGTTATCCCTTACCTCTTCAACGATTCCGTGCTCAGTGCCGGGAGCCGAGACTGCGCTGACAAACAGGTCAGATATTTCAGAAGCCTTTTGCGGAATCATCTCCACGAGGATCTGCTCCTCCTTCAAATTTTTTATCGGGTCGCACGAGTATCGCATCCACACGTCCGATTTTGCCCACCTGTTTTAGATGCTGCCCAAGTGACTCAAGGCGTTTTACCGTTATTGAATCAAATGCATCAGGCTCATACTGAATAACATCCGGCAACCATTGATGATGAAAGCGTTTTGCGGAAACTGCCTCCTGCATGGTCATGCCAAAGTCGGTAACGTTTAAGATCGTCTGATAGACCGAAGTTATGATGGTGGATCCTCCCGGGGTGCCGACAACCATAAACAGTTCATTATCTTTTGTAAGGATAGTTGGAGTCATGGAGCTCAGCATCCTTTTGCCCGGTTGAATCGAATTGGCCTCCGAACCCAGCAGGCCATAAAGATTCGGATATCCCGGCTTAACGCTGAAGTCATCCATTTGATTGTTCATCAGGAAGCCTGCTCCCTTTACCATGATCCGGTTACCATAGCCCCCGTTTAATGTGGTTGTGGCAGAAACCGCATTCCCCCACTGGTCTGTAACAGAATAATGGGTGGTTTCCTCACTTTCTTTCGGCACGGGCCCGGCTTTAACTGAGTCTGACGGATTGGCCTTGTCGGGGCTGATTTCGAAGGCCCTTTTTTGCAGATAGGAAAAGCTGGTGATCTGTTCAATGGGGACACTGGTAAAACCAGGATCACCAAGATACTCAGCACGGTCGGCATAAACAATTTTTTCAGCTTCAGCCATCAGATGAACGGTTTGCGCCGTATTATGGCCAGATTCGGTCATTCCTTTCATCGCTGTCAGTCCGAGCAGCTGCTTTAACGCAACACCACCGCTGGAAGGGGGGGCCATGGAGTAGAATGTGTATTCCTTGTATTCACCCTTGATCGGTTCGCGCCAGACTGCATCATAATCAGCGAGATCCTTGTGTGTAACAATACCCCCGGATTCTTCCATCTGCGCAACGATAAGATCAGCGGTCGGGCCGGTATAGAAACCATCCCGCTTCTGGTCACGGATACTCTCAAGTGTAGCGGCCAGTTCCGGTTGTACCAGCAAATCGCCAGGTTTCCAGGCCGAATCTTTTACAAGCGGCACATTCCAGGTATTTCTTTCTATCAGGGATTGCTGGATGGAATTAAAATCAGCTGCCTGGTTTGTGGTAATGGCAAATCCTTTGCTAGCCATGTCAATGGCCGGCTGCACTATTTCCGGCCAGGGAAGAGAACCGAACTTTTCATGCGCCTTGACCATCCCTGCCACAGTTCCCGGCACACCGGAAGCAAGCAGGGTTTGTGTACTCCTGCCCTTAATAACTTCACCTTCCTGATCAAGGAACATGTCCTTGTGAGCACCCGAAGGAGCTTTTTCGCGATAATCCAGGGTATGAACACGTTTTCCGGATGTATAAACCACCCAGAATCCCCCACCCGCTATGTTACCGGCAGCTGGATAGCAGACTGAAAGTGCAAATTCCACTGCACAGGCTGCGTCCATGGCATTGCCTCCCTGTTGGAGGATTGAAAGCCCGATTACGGATGCCTCCGGATGGGCGGTTACCACCATGCCTTTGCTGCCGATGGCACCCGTCGTATGAGGCTCATTAACCGGACCGGAGCAGGAGGATAAGAAAACTGCGGCAATAACTAATAGTGAAGGGTTCTTTCGAATGGTCATCAGGCTTCGTTTTGGCCTAAAAATACAAAAATCCCGGGGCAAAAACTACCTGAAACCGGTTTGGCCTCAAAGCCCGAATTCAATGCCCAGTCGCAGCCATGCACCTGGTTGTTCGATATTTCCAAAGTCGTAATAATCAGCATTGAACAGGTTGCTGCACTCTGCAAAAATGAGAATCCTGTTTACCTGCCAGGTCAGCTTTGCGTCCATTAACCAGAAAGGTTTATACTCCTTTTCCACCATTTCGCCGGATTGTTCAAAGGAGGTATAGCTCCCTGCCCTATCCTGGGCAACTGCCTGAATGGATAAGCCAAAGTTTTTATAAAAGTTCAGTCTGATTCCGGCTGTCAGTTTCCATCTGAGATAGTCGAGCAGGTATTGCGAAAAATAGAGGTCGGATGAGTGGTATTGGAAATAATGGCGATAGCCGATATCCATTCGTACAAGTGAAAAATTCCTGCTAATCAATGATTTGGGTATCACACTAAGGGTCCCCTCAAAACCATAGGTGCTCATGTTGGCGAGGTTTTCGGTATGCCAGATGGTTTCAGAGGGAAGGCGCACCCAGTCGATGGACTGCGGTGCATATCGGTAGAATCCTGCTATCTGGCCTTGAAAAACTCCTGCATTGATTTTCGCTCCTGCCTCTGAATGCCAGGCCGATTCAGGTAGCAAGGCCGGATTGCCATTGTTTGTGGGAGATTTGTAATAAAGCTCCGTAAAGGTGGGCAACCGGAATCCCCGGTTGAGCGTGGAAAATATCCGAAGCCAGGAGGTTACCGGCAAGCCAATATCCAATCCGGGAAACAGATTCAGATAACTTCGAAAACCCTTCACCTGGTGCAGAACAAGACTCCCGGTCCAACTGACGGGTCCGGTCATGAAGTGATGCTCCAGTGCCAGTGAGGAATGGAATCGCTTTCCTTGGTGGGTATATACAACTGAATCTGTAGATTGAACCGGTCGTGGTGATGCTGAGATTTCACCAAGAACAGTGCTCCAGATGGATTCCTGCCGGAATTCCGCACCTAAACCGGTTTTACCCAGATAAGAGGAAAACCATAGATCCGTTTTGCTCCCGGCTATTCCAGTAAGGTGATAGTTCGGAGTGGTATACCAGGCTGGCGGGTTTGAGCGGAACAGGTGAAAAACATCCGTATGCGCCCGGTAATAAAAAGATTGGCTGATGTTTACCTTGCCGGTCACCGCCATGGTCAGCGCAGCAATTCCGGTTCCGGTGCTCTCGTATTGGTTTGGATATTTTGGCGTATAAAAGCTGTTGGCCCCAAAGTCTTTTGAAAGAGCTCCGGCAATCAGGTTTATCGAATACCGGTCTTTTTGAAAGCCTGCCTGAAAGAATCCATTGAGTTTCTTAAAATCGGTATTGTCGATGTACCCGGCAGATCGTTGCCCCTGGATTCCAGCCTGCAGCCAGAAATTACCGATAACCAGCTTTTGATCAGCAGCCGCTTCTGCATAGCCCCAGCGGCCGCCGGTCAAGGAAGCATGAAATCCGGATTTCTCAGGTCTTGCGGTCCGTATGTTAACGGAACCAGCCAGGGCACCTGCTCCCATTGATTTTGCGTCGGAACCGGGTAAAACCTCAATCTGATGGATCAGGTTCACCGGTACCGGTAAATCCAGACTGAAATGACCCGTTTGAGGATCATTGAAATTCAGACCGTTAAGCAGGATAGCACTCTGGTCAAAGGTGCCAGCCCTCAGGCTTATATCGGCCTGAATACCGGCCGGGCCTCTTTGCCTTATGTCCATATCGGGAATGGACTCCAGAATATCAGCAAGGTCCCGGTTTGGCAAGGTTAAAATCAAAGCTCGCGGAAGGACTGTAACTGTTCTGGACAACCCTGAAGAGCTAACCGGTATGCGCGAACCCATGATGGTGATCTCTTCAAGCCGGATTCTGGACGTATCGGTAAGGATCACCTGGCCGGGGCCCAGGCAGACGGAAAGGAGAATCGTTCCGGTTATGGAAATGAGATATTTAAGGCTTTTTACCACTCGCTGCCTTTAAGGTATTCAGCAGAAGACCCACACGGGTCATAGGACCGACACCCCCCGGAACCGGAGTAATATAAGAACATTTAGGAGCCACCGCACCGAAATCCACATCCCCGCAAAGTTTCCAGCCTGATTTGGACGTTTCGGAAGGGATCCTGGTGGTCCCGACATCGATAACCACGGCACCCTCTTTAACCATTTCACCTGTAAGGAAACCGGGCTTTCCAAGTGCCGCAACAATAATGTCTGCCTGGCGGCAGATTTCCCCCAGGTTTTGTGTTTGGCTATGGCAAAGGGTTACGGTACAGTTGCCGGGATTGGCTTTGCGCGACAGCAGTATTGACAGAGGAGTTCCTACAATATTACTCCTTCCGATAACGACACAATATTTTCCGGAGGTCGGTATCTTGTAATACTCGAGAAGCTTCAGGATTCCGGCAGGAGTTGCCGGAAGATATGAGGGCAGACCCAGTGTCATTTTTCCAATGGTTACCGGGTGGAAACCATCTACATCTTTTAAAGGATCAATGGATTCGATAACAACGTGTTCCCGGATCTGACCGGGCAGCGGAAGCTGAACGATGAAGCCATCAACCGAGGGATTCCGGTTCAACTCAAACACAGACGCAAGCAGTTCAGCCTCCGTAACAGAAGCCTCCATCCGGATCAGGGTTGACTGAAAACCAACTTCTTCGCAATCCTTGACTTTATTGGCCACGTAAGATTCGCTGCCGCCATCGTTTCCGACGAGTATTGCAGCCAGATGCGGCCGCTTTCCGCCTTTACTGACCCGGTCTGTGACCTCGTCCCGGATGGTACCTTTAATTTCGGAAGCAACCTTTTTTCCGTCGATCAGTATCATGGCTTATTTTAATTTCTTCGACCTGGCAAATTCCCCATCATTCTTCCCATGTTTTTTCCGGCAGCCACCATCTTCATCATCTTACGGGTTTCATCAAACTGTTTGAGCAGCTGATTAACAGCTTGTACAGTTGTTCCGCTTCCCGCTGCAATCCTTTTACGCCGGCTCCCGTTAAGCATTGCCGGGTTTTCCCGCTCTGCTGCAGTCATGGAATGGATTATGGCTTCAATGCTTTTAAATGAGTTTTCGTCCATATCCAGGTCTTTGATTGCCTTTCCTACGCCGGGAATCATACTGGCCAGATCCTTGATATTACCCATTTTTTTCACCTGTTCGATCTGTTTCAGGAAGTCATCAAAATTGAACTGATCCTTAGCAAGTTTCCTCTGGATTCTGATTGCCTCTTCCGAATCAAACTGTTCCTGCGCTTTTTCAACCAGGGTAACGATATCACCCATGCCCAGTATCCTGTCGGCCATACGCTCAGGATAGAAAATATCGAGGGCATCCAGCTTTTCACCGGTTCCGATGAACTTGATCGGTTTATTCACCACCGCCCTTATGGATAGGGCAGCACCCCCGCGGGTATCTCCATCAAGCTTGGTGAGCACGACCCCGTCGAAGTCCAGGCGGTCATTAAATTCCTTTGCGGTATTGACGGCATCCTGACCGGTCATCGAGTCTACGACAAAGAGTATCTCCTCAGGATCCAGGGCCGACTTGATCGCGGTGATTTCCCGCATCATTTCCTCATCCACGGCCAACCGACCGGCGGTATCCACAATCACCAGGTCATACCCATGCAAGCGGGCATGTTTTACCCCGTTTTTGGCTATGGATACAGGATCCAGCATGCCATCCTCCGTGTATACCGGAATACCCGCCTGCTCTCCGATGATTTTCAGCTGCTCAATGGCAGCCGGACGATATACGTCACCGGCTATGAGCAGGGGCTGACGACCCCGCTTGGTTTTAAGAAAATTTCCGAGCTTGCCCGAGAATGTGGTTTTACCGGAACCCTGCAAGCCGGCAATCAGGATTACAGTTGGATTTCCTTTCAGGTTAAGATCCGATTTCTGTCCTCCCATAAGGTCGACCAGCTCATCATGAACGATTTTAACCATCATCTGCGAGGGCTTAACAGCAGACAAAACATCCTGCCCCATGGCCTTTTCCTTAACCGTTGCTGTAAAGTCCTTGGCTATCTTAAAGTTAACGTCCGCATCAAGAAGGGCTCGCCTCACTTCTTTAAGGGTCTCAGCAACATTAATCTCGGTGATTCGTCCCTGCCCTTTCAGCAGTTTTAACGACTTTTCAAGTCTTTCGCTTAGATTCTCAAACATGATATGTTACAGATTACATTCTCTCAGGCATCTCGATGCCGAGCAGGATCATTCCATCCTGTATATGGTTAGCAATAAATCTTGACAAAGCCAGCCGGAAATCCCTTCTCACCGCGTCAGTTTCGCGAACAATGGGACATTGCTGGTAGAAATGGTTATACTCTTTCACAAGCTCATAGAAGTAATTGGCTATCAATGCGGGCGAAAGGTTCTGCGCAGCCTCGGCCAGAATTAGGGGGTACCCGTAAACACGTTTTAACAGAGCTGATTCCCTGGGATCCAAATCCAGGTTAAGCGGCCAGGAATCAGATGCCACAATGCCTGCATCCCGGGCCTTCCGTTCAACCGAACGAATCCTGACACAGGTATATTGGATAAAGGGTCCGGTATTTCCGTTGAAATCTATAGACTCTTCAGGGTTGAACATCATGGTTTTCTGCGGATCAACCTTCAGGATATAATACTTTAATGCCCCCAAAGCGATCTGGTAGTAAACAGTTGCCTTTTCCTCTTCAGGGAAACCCTCAAGTTTACCCAGTTCGTCTGATACCGATCTGGCTGTTGCCACCATCTCATCAATGAGGTCATCGGCATCAACCACGGTACCTTCCCTGGACTTCATGCGCCCCTGAGGCAGCTCCACCATCCCGTACGAAAGGTGGAAGAGTCTCTCCGCCCAGGCAAAACCAATCTTTTTAAGTATCAACGAAAGAACCTTGAAGTGATAATCCTGCTCATTTCCAACAACATAAATATGCCTGTTGAAACCATATTCCTCAAACCGCTGGTGAGCCGTGCCAAGGTCCTGGGTCATATATACACTTGTGCCGTCAGAGCGCAGCAATAGTTTATGATCCAATCCGTCTTCCGTCAGATCCGCCCAAACGGATCCGTCTTCCTTCTGGTAGAGAACCCCATTGCTCAGTCCCAGGGAAACCAGGTCCTTGCCTAGTTTATAGGTTTTGGATTCGTAATAGATTTTATCGAACGTAACGCCAAGTTTCCGGTAGGTCTCATCAAACCCTTTGTAAACCCAGCCGTTCATTGTGTTCCATAAATCGAGGACTCCCTTGTCGCCGTTCTCCCATTCTCTTAGCAATTCCTGTGCTTCACGGATCAACGGGGCGCTGTTTTTCGCCTCTTCCTCCTTCATCCCGGCATCCATGAGCTCTTTGATCTGTATCTTATATTCCTTGTCGAACCGGACATAAAAATCGCCGACAAGCTTATCCCCCTTCAATCCGGCTGCTTCAGGTGTAATGCCTTCACCCCACTTTTGCCAGGCAAGCATCGATTTGCAGATGTGTATCCCGCGATCATTGACCAGGTTAACCATTCTTACCTCATTGCCTGCTGCACTCACAATTTTTGAGACCGCATACCCTAAGAGATTGTTCCGGATATGGCCAAGATGCAAAGGCTTATTTGTATTGGGGGAGGAATACTCAACAACCACTGGAGCGCTGCCCGGGACCGGCATTTTGTGCCCATAATTCCTGAGATCCATGTTCTCACGGAAATAGCTCATCCAGAATACATTTGAAAGAGACAGGTTAAGAAAGCCTTTAATGACCTCGAAAGAATCTATGGCATCGAGCTTCTCTTTCAGAAATTGGCCGATTTCATGGCCTGTCTGCTCCGGGTTTTTTCCGGATATCCTGCTATAGGCGAATACAACAACGGTAAAATCACCGTTCTGCTCTTTTCGGGTGGCTTGTACCTGGATTTTATCTTCTTCAATATCGGCCTGATACAGAACACGGATGGCTTCTGAAGTGGCTTCTGCAATACGTTTTTCGATGCGCTCCATCGGAATAAAATAAGAGCCGCAAAGATAATAAAGATCAGCCAAATTGGCTGATTAGTCCAAGTTTGTATAAATCAAGCATATATAACCTCGGATGATTTCCCAGGAGGGCCTTTTCCAACCCCCTGCCGAGGGCTCTGTAAATGAAATGCACCACCTTGAGTAATCCGTACTTCCTCAGGCGTGCAGCGGTCCGTAAGAGCTTTATTTCCGATACTTCACCGGGACCGATCAGTCCGGTTCGCTGAAGCTGAACGAGACCCGTGACTGATTCCCGCACTTTTGCGAGAAAAACTTCAGCAGGATCCAGGCCAAGATGCACCAGGCCGTTATCAAGATGAATTACGGGGATGCCCCTGTTTTTTAGTTCCAGGCCGAATAAGGTATCCTCATGTCCGTAACCGGTAAGATCCTCACTAAACCGTATTGAGTGAAAAATCGGTGCAGGAACCAGGAAATTAAATGTGGAGAAAGATTTCCACGGGTCCTGGTTTCTGGTGGAAGCCGGTAATTGTTCCCGATGTGTTCCGAAGATCCATCTCAACAACAGCGAACGGTTCTCCGGAGGGATTGAATCATAAAGTGTCCCGCCCACCAGGACTGAGCCAGGATTTATTTTCTCAACATAATCACGAACAAAAACCTGGCTGTTTACTTTTCCGTCGCAATCAAGAAACAGCAGATAGTGGTAAGCAGCTTCGCCCGCAAGGAAATTCCGGTTGGCGCTCCGGCTGAGCGGGCGATCCCGCCAAAAACAGCGCACTCCTGATAAAACTGCCAGATCTTGTTGGTAATCCGGTTCTGCAATATGCGGCGTGTCATCACTGACAATAATCTCATAAGGGATTCCGGCCTGAAGGATCTGTTCCCTGATCTCCGCGACCAATTGCCGGGGATCCCACTGATAAACCGGTATTAAAACGGACAGCATCGGATATTCTGTTTCGTCAAATGTAGTCAATGTCTATCTTTGCCCGAAATCAAGTGTATGGGCCATTTAAAAAAATCTATATTGATAACGCTCCTGGCGGGCATTTCTTGTTTTTCATCGTTCTCACAGGGCCACAGGATTACTGTTTTCCTGCCGGATCTTCCCGGAAAGGATATCATCCTCTCGCACAGGATCGGTCTGAAATTCTTTACGGATGACACCGTCCGTCTGCAGCAGGACGGCCATGCAATATTCTCTGGCGACACACTGCTGCCCGAAGGAATGTACCAAATCGTTTTGCCCGATAAAAAATACATTGAATTCTTCCTGGGTCCGGTTCAATTCTTTGATTTACGCACCCGCACAGGTGCTTTGAACGACAGTCTGGTTTTCATCGGTTCAAAGGAAAACAGCCTTTTCATAAGTTGGCAGAATGAGTATGCAAAAATCCGAAACCGGACCGGTGCCATCCAGGAAAAGCTGAAAAAGGGAGGGCTCACAGCTGATTCCGCACAAATCCTGAACCGGGATTTACGGACACTTCAGGCAAAAGGAAACCAGGTATGGGACGAATATACCAAAGCACTGGAAGGCACCCTGCCCGGCCGTTTCATTAAAGGATTAAGACCCTTCAAAATCCCGGAGAACCTGTCCTCACCCAAAACCCAGGATGAGCAGTACAAACAGTATCTTTTTATTCGTACCCATTTTTTCGACAATGTGGATTTCTCTGACGAACGGCTGGTTCGAACCCCATTGATTGAAACCAAGCTTGATCAATATTTTACTCAGCTGGTACCGCCATTTCCTGATTCCATCATTTCAGAGGTAAAGTTGCTGATTGATAAGGCAAGATCTAAACCGCAGATGTTTCAGTTTGTGTCCCAGTATCTTTTAAACCTCTATTCCGATCCAAAATACATGGGAACAGATGCCGTATATGTTTGGCTGGCGGAAACCGTGTACCTTTCGGGTCAGGCATTCTGGATAGATGCTTCTAATCTTCAGGGTATCCGGGCCCGCGTAGCAGAGATGAAACCCTTGCTTCTCGGAACCCCTGCACCTGAACTCGTCGGTTTATTAAAGCCTGATGATTCACCACTGTTCCTGAAATTAATCCCCGACCGTTTTCTGATTCTCTTGTTTTGGGAGCCCGATTGCAGTCATTGCAAGGAAATAACGCCCAAACTCTTTAAAGAATATGTGCAGCTGAAAACAATGGGAGCCGAGGTAATAGCATTAAACACCAGGACTGAAAAGGACTCCTGGATTAAGTTCATTGATGAAAACAAGCTGAACTGGATTAATGCTTATTCACCCACCCATTATCGGGAAATAACTGAACGATACCAGGCCTGGAGCACACCCCGGATTTTTATTCTGGATCACAACAGGAAGATAATCGGAAAAGACATAAGTCATGACCAGATCATTCCTTTCCTTAAGCAGGAAATTGAAAGGGAAGGAAAATGATGCTTAGTCTTTAACTATCAATACCTTCTGGGTAAAAGGAGGCAGGTCGTCGATTAGTAAACGGACCAGATAGATTCCTGAGACCGGGGCTTGTATTTGTAAATCAATAATATTTCCGGTTTTTTCGGTTTCTGTGGTCAGCTGCTGGCCGGTAAGAGAGAACACGGCGACACGAACCGACTTGAAAACCAATTTTCCAAGGTCAACCTGGAATTGTCCGTTATTCCCATTTTTCAGAATGCTGATTTCCTGGGCATAAGAGTTCTTCAGGTAGGCGGTTTCCAGACTAATATCAAGGGAGGTGTGAAAACCAACAACATCAGACATTGGCTGCCACTGATTTCCTTTTACGGCAAAGGCGGTATTAACTCCGTTGGATCCCCTGTCGACGGCCATCTTTGAATAAAAGGTTCCCTGGTCCCAGGGTTTGATCTCGAATCCTACATAATTGAGGGTATCAAAATTAACCGGGCTCTTTAACCATACCGTTGCACGGCAATCCTGACGAAGATTGGAAAGTAAAATGGAGTCCCTGATAACAGGCTGGCGCTGGGCATTCCACACAACGACGGGCAAATAATATGTGCCGGCCCATTTCGAAAGACGCTCAAGGTGAATGGTGATTCCGGTGATCATAAAGGCTGTGTCACCTGAATTCCTGAAGGAGTCAGCAAAAGCATTAATGCCCAGGCTATTGGATCCGGGGATGTAAGCTTGTGTACCCATGGTGAAGAATCCGGTGTGGTCATCTTTTGCAATATTGGTAAAGGTTACCGACCGGAATGCAATATTATCTGAAAGAACCTTGATACGGTTATAGTGGACCAGGGTATCCGAATACTCAGGGAATTCTACAATCTGTTCGGTGGTATACTCACCCGGGTCGGTAAGGGTCAGTGAGATCGGGTCCCCTCCGGCATATATTGACGGATTGGCTTTGGGAATCTTCCAGTTAACCGAAAGTGGGCTGCCTGTGCTGGCATCCGTAAGTTCAATGGTCCGGCCAGGCACAATACGGTTTTCGGAAACGATACCGACAGGATAGTCAAAAACACGGACCGATTGCCTGGTGGAGTCCCTGCCCATGCTGTTTGCAACCGTCAGTGACACGGAATATTGCCCTGACTCAGTGAATATAACCGGAGCCGGCCTGTCGCCAGACAAATGGTCCGGAACACCTCCCGGTACGGACCATGTCCAGGTTGCAGGTGAACCGGTGGACTTTTCTGTAAAATAGACCTTTTTACCCGTGTGAATCAGGTCGGGCCGGATGGAGAAATTTGCCAGGGGCTTGCCACCACCAAAAGGATCATACCCGTTCATGGTAAGCGCACCTGTATTGAGCGGATCGAGCCAATACTTCAGCTGTTTGGATGAATCCGGGTAACGGTCCCAGCTGATTGACAGCTTCTGGAAATAGTCATTGAAATTGTAGTCGCAACTCGCATCCCCTCCGGTGAGGTCCCCAACAAGCCTGTGGTCTGTATTGAAAAGCCCCGATCCCGATGAACCCGGTTCAGTGGTCCCCAGGTCCCATTGGCTTATTTTCCAGTGTGTGTTCGCATCAAAGCCACCACCAAAATCCCCGGTAACTACCCGGTGGTAGCTTTTGGAAATTTTCTTGACATCCCCGTTAGGATGGTGAATGCAGACTACGGAATCCAGGTAGGAAACCACACGACGATCCCAGCCAGCATAATAGGGATCATAGCTTTTTGGAGGAGCAGAACTTAGCTCAACCAGGCAAAAGTCAATCTGGTTGGTGGTAGCCAGCAGTTTTGATCCCGATAATGAATATTGAAGACTTCCAGCCCCGGTTCCGCAATCAGGCTTTTCATAGCGGAAATAAAAAACTGACTGTTCCGCGTGCCAATCCAGAGCGATACAGTGATTTGCCGTAAGCAGAAGCGGTCGCCCGCTGTTTTCGGCGGTATTGATCAAAGTGCCTGAGCAAAGCCAGACCCCTCCCCTGATAAATTTAACCACTGCCCGCTTTTCTATTTGCCAGTCTGCCCCTGCCGGACAATTAATATCCACATTGCAGTATCCCGATTTCTCAATTTTTGTTTCGCTGAAGAATCCCTTGAAATCATGGCTTACCTGACCGATAATCAACTGAGGGTCAAAAGCTGCACCCGCGCCGACATTAAGCTCAATGGTCAACTGATCTCCCGGTAATGGCACCGTCGCCAAAACTCCCGACGGAAGTTCATTTATCTTTGTAAAGGCTCCTCTAACCACCTTGTATCCTGGCGTGTATAAATACATGCTGGCACCATCAGGTAAGTGAAACCTGTGAAAAATTATATTCAAAGATTTGGCGCTGGAAGAAGAGATTGTCAGACGCCATACCCGCCGTCCATCTGACAACTCTTCCCAAACCCCGTCTTTCATCGGGTTCAGGTTTGTCATGATGGGATAGGCAAAGAGCATCGACTTCAGGTGCTCCTGAAACTGACCGGAATAAGATTTTATCTGCCGTTCTGATACAGGATCAAGTTGAATAACAGATGCTTGTGATTTTAGGTTTGCATTCTGGCTCCATGGGCTGCCGGGTGATTCAACCTGGGCAAGGGCAGATAATATCGGAAGCAAAAATATAATTGAGAGCAAAATTTTTCTCATGGATTCCTCCTAAATCGGGTGAGGCAAAGGTAGCCATTATCAGGAGGAACCCAAGGGAAAACGATCTTTAGGGTCAGTTAAAAACGATGTGATTGGGGCCGATTCCAACCTCTATGGAATCAACGGGCACCCCCGTCGATTCATAACGCATCAGCCAGCCGGCTGCCGTAAAAGAGGGTGCGGAGAGACCATAAATCCATCCTGTTTCGGGATCGATGCCGAATCCATAGAATGTTTTTGCAACCAAGGCTTCCGCTTTTGGGGTTTGTTCCTGATAATTAATAACATATAATCCACCAGCCTCCAGGAAGTAAATATTCTTCCCCTTCGGGTCAATCCCGATCGACTGAGGCCAGTAATAATCCCCGATTGAGCCGATGGATATTTCCCGGATCTTCTCGCCATTGTCCGGATTACCAACCCACAGGGTGGACCCGGATTCAAAGGCTATATTCCAGCCTTCCCATACAACCTGACCTTTACAGAGAACCCATAGGTTATAGTTCCGGTCGATTACCATATCTGTGGGGTTTTCGCCTGTTTTCCAGGTGGCAACAACCTTGTCCGTGCCGGTATCAATCACGGTCAGTGTGCTGTCGTTACCCCACCCTCCTGAGTTTGCCACAATTACCTTGTCATTATACAGGATCATATTTTCCGGCCCCATACCGCAAGGTATTGTATCGGTTATCCGGTGCGTTGCCACATCAATCACAAGAATTTTACCCGTGAAGTTTCCATCAGACAAGTAAACCTTTTCGTCGCTGACTGCCAGTATATAACGAGGGTACTCAAGACCATCAATGATTCCGATGGACTCAAATGATTTGAGATCAACAACTTCAACTTTTTGTGAATTATTTACTACGATAAACCCTTTGGGTCCGGCAATACTGAATGACTGTACAACATCTCCCAAAGGCCTCCCGTTAACCATTTCGAAAAGGTGATTGACCGATTTCGAAGAATCCCTTCTCAGATAGCTGACTGAACCATTTGAATTTCCAAAAGCACCTTCATTGGTTATAAACGCGCCGTGCAGGAATCCTGACTCAGCCGAATCACCCGGATTGTCCGGGTTACAGGATACTGCAAGAAAAACTGATACAATTAAAGGGCCGATTCTGCTAATTTTCCGCATACATTTTTGATTTTTGATTGAACATGTAATTCATTGATAATAAAAATGATCTCCCGGGAGCGGGATACGCGCGTATCAGTTGGTAAGAGTGATTCAGGAGGTTATTGACCCGAAAGGAAATCAGAAGCTCATTTTCTTTTAAAAAGAGCCTGTGGCTGACGGTGAAATCAGCAATATGAATGGGTTTCAGCATGAGCCAGGGGTCATGGTCGTCGGTTGTATAACGGCTACCGGTAAAACGGTACGAAAGAAACCCTTCAAAGCCACCAAGAGCCAGGGAAAACCTGCTTTGAACCTGATGCCTTGGAACATAAGGTATTTGGCCGGCAAGCCGGGTGTCGTCGGATATAATGTTCATATCAAGGCTTTCGGTGTAGCTGTAGGTGGTATTAAGGGTTGCCCGCCCTGCGCCTATTTTCCATGAATAGAGGCCCGAAGCTTCAAAGCCCTGACAACGCACAAACCTTATATTCTCAGGAGACCAATAAGTTCCCGAGGGTACCCATTGTACCCAATTATGGATGTTTTGAAGGAAGAAGGTGGTTGAAAGTTGCATCCCTGAACCCGATGAATTCTTCTGACCCCACTCCAGGCCGGATTCAACGCCTGTGCCGGTTTCAGGAAGGAGCAAGGGATTACCACCCGGTTGCCAGAACCTTTCATTGAGTGTAGGCAACCTGAATTTATTGGAGGCCTGGCCTCTGATCACCAGATTAATACCGGGAATTTCATATCGGGCTGACAGTGAGTATAATGTTCTTGTCTTTGAACCTGAAAAGAGCACCTGTCTCAATCCGGTCATAACGGTCAGGCGTTCCGTTTTATATCGGGCCGAACCAAACGCAGCCCCCCTGTATTCGGCCATGACCCCAGGAAAGGAGCTACTTCTTGCTTTTTGGGATTCAAGCTCGGAGCCGGCCTCAAAGGTCAGTGTATTAGAAGGATACCATCTGCCGGAAAGGCCTGCGGAGCTGATGGCTGAGTGAATTCCGGACTGCCTCAGAGGCTGGTTTGTGGTCCTGGCATATTCCGTATAAAGCAGGCTGTCGGTAAACCGGGATCCAACGATCTCCAGCACTGATTGTTTCCAGATTTTCGAAATCCGGGTAAACAAGCGGAGTGACTGGTCCTGCTGGTTAGCAGGGTTGCCATTTCCGGAACTCATAGAGGCTGGCAGATCTTTATCACGGTTCTGCAGCCACATACCTGCCTGCACCGACCAATTGCCCGGCAGGCGCAGGAACAGATGTTGCTGAAAACCAGAAGTTTTCAAAGTATCATTGGCACGCCGCTCAACCGGACTGCCAGGCAAAAAGGTATTCAGGTAGGTGTAATTATTCTGGCTTGATTGCAAAAAGCCTCCGGCATGATATTGCCATGAATCTCTGCCGGTCCTTACCCCTGCTCCCGATTTGTAATGATTCCAGGACCCAGCCTCCCCAAAAACCATGAAGCCGAGCCGGTTATTCCAGTCTGCTTTATTGATCAGGTTTAGCGATCCGCCGAAAGTGCCGCTGCCAAAAAGGGAACCTGAGGCTCCGTAAATCAACTCAACTTCATCAGTTAAAAGGGAAGAAACCAGCGATAAGTCTATGGTGCCAGTGGTAGGACTGTTTATCGGAATCCCATTCCAGTTGACCTGAGTATGTGAAGGACCTGATCCTCTGAGACGTATCGAGCTCAGGGATCCTTCGCCTCCATATTGAGTCACATTAATGTTGGTCTCAGATTTCAGAAGTGTTGCCAGATCGGAAATGGCATAACGGCCTTTTTGCAGGGAGTCGATCCGGATATTCTGGAAACTGCTTAATTGGGAAGATTTGGCATAACCGCTGATGGTTATCTGCTCAATTGGAATAATGATGTCCTGGGCATACGTATCAACGGCCCACCTTAAAAAGAAGGTTGTGAGAAGAAAAACAATAAATGCCGGTTTTCTGTTTTTAGCCATCATTCCTCCCGGTTTATTCCGAACCTACGGATTTATTATTCGCACAGGCAGGTCTTCTGACTCTCTCCCTGCATCTGGCGCCTTCCCATTCCCAAATTGGAACAGTGGCGGGTTGCCAGTGCAGTTCCCGGAGATTACAGCAGCGGAAACTGTTCAGGTTTTTCACCTGATTCCCTTTTTTTGCGGTTACCGAATGATAACTGCAAACCGGTGCGATGCAAAGTTAGTGATAAATAATCTCGTCTTGCGGCGCGTCTGAATCAAAAGTGTTATATTTTTAAACAAAAGTCATCAATGGATCAAGACTCAATATATCAGCGCATTAAATGGTTAAGGGATCAACTTAACGTGCATAACTACAGGTATTATGTCTTAAATGAACCGACCATCGGGGATTTTGATTTCGACCGTATGATGACCGAACTGATCCGATTGGAAGAGGAGTACCCGCAGTTTTCTGATCCCCTTTCTCCCTCCCTCCGGATCGGGGACGACCGCACAGAAGAGTTTATCCAGAAAGAGCATAAATTCCCATTGTATTCTTTGAGCAATACGTATGATTCCGAAGAGTTGAGAGAATTTGATGAGCGGGTGACTAAATCCGTGGGTTCAGTTGAATATGTCTGTGAGCTGAAATATGACGGGGCAGCGATCAATCTTTCATATGAAAAAGGGAAACTCGTTCAGGCCGTAACCCGCGGCGACGGGGTCAGAGGTGACGATGTTACGTCCAATATCCGGACCATCCGCAGTATTCCCTTAACGCTTCAAACCTCTGTTTTTCCTGATTTTTTCGAGATCCGCGGAGAAATCCTTCTTCACAGGAAAATCTTTGATGAGCTGAACAGGGAAAGGATTGAACTGGGTGAAGCTCCGTTTGCAAATCCGAGGAATGCTGCCGCCGGGACACTTAAAATGCAGAAAAGCAGCATTGTGGCGAAGCGAAAACTCGACTGTCTCCTGTACAGCATGGCAGGTTCCCAACTGCCTGCTTCCACCCATTCGGGCAATCTTGAGTGGGCACGAACGGCTGGTTTCAAGATCCCCAACTATATCGGGATATTTCCTGACCTCGAGGGGGTAATACTGTTTATCGGAAAATGGGAGAAGGAGCGGAGAAATTTACCATTTGACACGGATGGTGTTGTTATCAAGGTTAATTCACTTGACCAGCAGCAGGAACTAGGTTTCACCGCAAAAAGCCCTAGATGGGCTGTCGCTTATAAATATGCAGCTGAACAAGCGGAAACGCGGCTAGTTTCAGTCGATTTCCAGGTTGGGCGCACCGGAGCCATTACCCCGGTGGCAAACCTGGAACCGGTTTTTCTGGGGGGCACAACCGTGCGTCGGGCTTCACTCCACAATGCCGATCAGATCAGTCTTCTTGATCTTCATTACGGCGATCGCGTCCGCATCGAAAAAGGTGGAGAGATTATTCCCAAGATAACAGGCGTAAACAAAGAAACGCGCGACCTGTTTGCCCAACCTGTTTCGTTTATCGAAGTGTGTCCTGAGTGCGGAAGCCTACTGACCCGTGATCCGGCTGAAGCCAGACATTTTTGTCCGAACGAAGAGGGCTGTCCGCCGCAGGTAAAAGGCAGACTCGAGCACTTCATAAGCCGTCGGGCCATGAATATTGAGGGCATCGGACAGGAAACCGTTGACCAGTTGTATCGCGAAAAACTGATCAGTACCCTGCCCGACCTATATTCTCTTTCGGCAGAACAGCTGCTGACCCTGGATCGTTTTGCCGGCAAATCCGCAGAAAACCTGACAGCGGCAATCAAACGATCCGTTGAAGTGCCATTTGAGAGGGTTCTCTATGGAATCGGGATTCGGTTTGTGGGAGAAACGGTAGCAAAAAAGCTGGCAAGATCCCTTGGCTCGATCGACCGCATCATGGAAGCCTCGCGTGAGGAATTACTGAACATTGATGAAGTTGGGGAAAGAATTGCCGACAGCGTAATTAATTGGTTTTCAAAACCTGGAAACCTTGCCCTTATTGACCAGCTAAGGCATGCCGGCCTGCAGTTTAACACAGAAGTCATGAATTCTGTGAATACCAATTTACCCCTGTCGGGAAAGTCAATTGTGGTTTCCGGTACTTTTTCAATGCACAGCCGCGATGAGCTGAAAGAACTGATCGAAAAAAACGGAGGAAAGAATTCCGGAACCGTAACATCAAAAACGAGCCTGCTCGTAGCCGGGACCAATATGGGTCCAGAAAAACGGAAGAAAGCAGAAAAGCTTGGAATTCCCATTCTGGGTGAAGAAGAATTGATCCGGTTAATCACTGATGCCCCGAAGGATACACTTTTCTGACTTGAGGATTCCAAGTGCATCCATTGTTTTTTCTTATGTTTGTGCAAGTATGATAACTTTCATCCAGAAGAGAATTCTTAGGCCCGGCATGGTAAGTCACTTTACCAGATCCCGGAGCACAAAAGCATTTATTTGCTTGCCTGAGGCACACTCAGTAGGAATCATGGCGGATGTCAGAAAGCCCGGATCGGTCCAGCCGGTTGTAACTTTTGCCCGATCCATACAAAAGACCGACAGACGTTGTCATATCATTTTGCTGGTTCCTGAAAAAAGGAAAGAGATCATCCCTTACGAATATGAAAAGAACTTCCCCGGCATGCCGGTTCAACTCATTGGCATAGACGACATGTCAATCTTTAAGGTTCCAAAAAAGGATTTGTCACAACCTTTCACCTCAGCAAAATTTGACATTGTTTTTTTTCTGGAAACAGCTGAAAACTTTAGTCTGGAGACAATCCTTTACCATTCCCAGGCCAAAATGTTCGCCGGTGCTGCAGGATTATGCAGCGGACTTCTGGATTTCGAAATTGAATTGAATGAGCGATCAGATATACCCTACCTTGCCGAGAACCTGATCAGATATCTGCAAAAACAATCTGGCAAGCAGGTGACACAATCACCTGATTCTGATAAATTTATCCTATTTTAATCATGAGTGATACAAGATTTCAAGGAGCCGGGGTCGCCCTGGTTACTCCGTTTACAACGGATGGTGATGTTGATTACAATGCTTTAAAAAGAGTAACATCCAATACTCTCGACAAGGGAATTGATTTCCTGGTCGTCCTTGGCACCACAGCGGAAACCCCGACTCTGAGCCAGGATGAAAAAAACAAGGTTGTTGATACGATTATCAACGTAAATGCAGGGCGTAAGCCGATTGTATTGGGAGTTGGCGGTAATGACACTGCATCCGTGATTAACCATATTAAAAATCAGCCGTTCAGCGGAATCGACGCCATCCTGTCCGTGGCACCCTATTATAATAAGCCCAATCAAACAGGATTGCTTCGGCATTTTGAAGCCATTGCGGCCATGAGTCCCCTGCCCGTGATCATTTATAATGTGCCCGGCCGGACCGGATCCAATATTTCGGCAGAAACGACTCTTCGTCTGGCTAATGAGGTTCCCAATATTATAGCCACTAAAGAGGCCAGCGGAAATCTTGATCAGATCATGGCCATTATAAGGGAAAAACCTGAAGGATTCATGGTTTTATCAGGAGATGACAGCCTTACACTTCCCATGATCAGCCTGGGAGCTGAAGGTGTAATATCCGTGATATCCAACATATGCCCCGGTGAGATGAGCAGGCTGTGCAGGCTTGCACTTGAAGGCAATTTTGAAGCTGCCCGGCGAATACATTACGAAATTCTTGAGCTCACCGGATTGGTTTTTGCTGAAGGCAGTCCTGCCGGGGTTAAAGCCGCATTAACGATTGCCGGGCTCTGCGGGGAATCGGTCAGATTACCGTTGGTATCTGTTTCAGAACCGCTAAAAGAGAAGATCCGGCTCAGCCTTAGCAAACTTTAAGCATTTGGGTTCAGCTCTGCCCTGCCGTGGCACTGCTTGTATTTTTTCCCGCTACCGCATGGGCAGGGATCGTTTCTTCCCACCTTTTTTTCTACCCGAATGGGCTGAACATGCTTTGGCTGCTGAGGCATGGGTGGTTCTCCGCCGGGACCGGCAACTGAGCCCGGAGAATACGAGGGCATGTCAGTCTTGCTGGTCTGGTAACGGCTCATATCAAGCTTTTGACGGGTCTGGGCTTCCCGAACCTGTTCAGGCTGTGAAATAGGTATCTGTCCCTTCATCAGCATAGATATGACCTCCCGGTTAACCTTGTCGACCATGTTTTTAAAAAGGTCGAATGATTCAAGCTTATAAATCAGGAGTGGATCCTTCTGTTCGTAGGTTGCATTCTGAACTGATTGCTTGAGATCATCCATCTCCCGCAGGTGTTCCTTCCAGGCCTCATCAATCGTTGCCAGAATAACCGATTTTGAGAAGGCCTTTACCAGTTCACGGTTCTGGGTTTCATAGGCTTTCTTCAGATTTGTGCTGATATGAATGGTTTTCTGACCGTCAGTGATGGGCACCATGATATTTTCGTACTGATGAGCCGCCCTTTCAAATACATCCTTTATCACAGGCCAGGCTTGCTGGGCCATATACTGATTCTTGGCATTGAAAGATTTTACCAGCTTGTCCGATAATTCATGGGAGAGCTGCTCCGGTTTGCCATCATGGAATTCATCTTCGGAAAACGGGGAGTCAATGGCCAGGTATCTGATCAGGTCAAGCCTGAATTCTTCAAAGTCACCGGCTGATTTCTGTTCCTCAACAATGGTGGCTGAAAGATCGCCCATCATGTTCATGATATCCATCTCGATCCGCTCACCATATAAGGCATGCCTTCTCCGACCGTAGACCACTTCTCTCTGGCTGTTCATCACGTCGTCATATTCCAGGAGTCGCTTACGTATCCCAAAGTTATTCTCCTCAACTTTCCGTTGAGCCCGCTCGATGGATTTCGTAATCATTGAGTGCTGGATTACCTCCCCTTCTTTAAGCCCGAGCCGGTCCATCATTTTGGCGATGCGGTCGGAACCGAATAAGCGCATGAGGTCATCTTCCAGGGATACAAAGAACTGCGAACTACCCGGGTCACCCTGACGGCCTGCACGGCCTCTTAACTGGCGGTCTACCCTTCGTGATTCATGTCGTTCCGTTCCGATGATTGCGAGGCCACCGGCAGTTTTCACAGAAGGATGCAGCTTGATATCCGTTCCCCTTCCGGCCATGTTGGTCGCAATGGTCACAGCACCGGGCTGACCCGCATGGAGGACAATTTCAGCCTCCCGCTGGTGCAACTTGGCATTCAGAACATTATGTGCAATACCCCTGATCTTCAGCATTCTGCTAAGCAGTTCTGAAATCTCCACCGAGGTGGTTCCAACAAGACATGCACGTCCCTCTTTAACAAGTTTGACAATCTCATCAATAACCGCGTTGTATTTCTCGCGCTTGGTTTTGTAAACCAGGTCCTCACGGTCATCCCTGACTATATTCCGGTTTGTCGGGGTTACAACCACTTCCAGCTTATAGATACTCCAGAATTCACCGGCTTCGGTTTCAGCCGTACCGGTCATCCCGGCAAGCTTGTTGTACATTCTGAAATAATTCTGAAGGGTAATGGTTGCGAAAGTCTGAGTAGCAGCTTCAACCTTAACGTTTTCCTTTGCCTCTATAGCCTGATGCAAGCCGTCGGAATAGCGCCTGCCCTCCATGATACGTCCGGTCTGTTCATCAACGATCTTAACCTTGCCATCCATCAGAACATATTCAACATCATTCTCAAAAAGCGTGTAGGCTTTCAGAAGCTGGTTGATCGTATGAACACGTTCCGATTTGATAGAAAACTCGCGGATCAGGGCATCTTTTCTTTGAAGTATCTCGTTTTCGTCCTTAGCTGTCCGCTCAATCTCTGAAATCTCTACACCGATATCCGGCAGAACAAAAAATTCGGGATCCTCACCGGCTCCTGTAATCAGGTCAATACCTTTTTCCGTGAGTTCCACTGAATTATTCTTTTCGTCAATGACAAAGAACAGGTCATCCGTTACCACATGCATGTTCTTGCTATTCTCCTGCATGTAAAAGTTCTCGGTCTTGTGCATCAGTGCCTTCATCCCCTCCTCACTGAGAAACTTGATCAGCGACTTGGTTTTAGGCAAACCCTTATGGGCCCTAAGCAGCAGCTTGCCCCCTTCTTGTTCGTTTTCTTCAGTAATAAGCTTTTTTGCCTGGCTGAAAGTGTCATTAAACACGGCCTTCTGGGCATTTACAAGCTTCACCACTCTTGGCTTCATTTCACCAAACAACTGGTCATCGCCCTTGGGAACCGGGCCGGATATGATCAGCGGAGTTCTGGCATCATCAATCAGGACCGAGTCAACCTCATCCACAATGGCATAGTTGTGTCCCCGCTGAACCAGGTCGTCCGGAGAGATAGCCATGTTATCGCGCAGGTAGTCGAATCCGAATTCATTGTTTGTACCATAGGTAATATCAGCCATATAGGCATGCCGGCGTGCCTCGGAGTTTGGCTGGTGCTTGTCGATGCAATCCACCCTTAATCCGTGAAATTCAAACATCGGCCCCATCCATTCGGAGTCACGCTTGGCCAGGTAATCGTTAACCGTTACCACATGAACACCGCGGCCTGAAAGTGCATTCAGGAAAACAGGGAGGGTAGCCACAAGGGTTTTCCCTTCACCTGTGGCCATTTCGGCGATTTTACCCTGATGAAGGGACAACCCCCCGATCAGCTGTACATCGTAATGGATCATGTCCCAGGTAACTTCATTCCCACCTGCCAGCCAGCGATTTTTCCAGATGGCCTTATCACCCCTTATCTCAACCCCATCGCGCCGGGCAGCTATATCCCGGTCCAGGGTTTCTGCCGTCACCTCAATCTCCTCATTATTCATAAAGCGGGTTGCTGTCTCCTTAACGATTGCAAAGGCCAGCGGGAGGTATTCAATCAGTTTTTCCTCGACTGTCTCCTTAATATTCTGCTCCAGTTTATCAATCTGATGGAAAGCCTGTTCGCGCTCTTCCATAGGAATCTCATCAGCATCGATTTTGGCTTTGATCTCCCGGATCGCTGCATCCTCATTTTCAACGCTGGAGCTTATTGCGAGGCGGATCTCCCGGGTTCTCGCTCGGAGCTCATCATGGGTAAGCCCTGCCAGTTCGGCGCCTAAGGCCTTGATTTTCCCAACAGCAGGAAGCGCAGATTTGTAATCCTCTTTGGATTTATTGCCAAAAAAACCTGATATAATGCTATTTAGTAGTGACATATTCTTTTTCTTGAGTAGTGGTAAGTCAATTCATGCGCCAAAATGCATTGCCTGAATAATTGTCAGGTTCTATTCAAGGTCAAGGTCAAGTGATTGCTTAAATAATTCCAGGTTCGGGTTTTTTGCCTGCAGGTGATTGTACTTTTCCTGCTGTGTATATAGTTTCCTGCCGGTGGGCTGGTCTGGAACCTCCGTTTGCAGTTCGAGGTCCATATTGCCTGTACGTTTCCTTATGTAGCTGTTCAGTTCGAAAAGAATGCTCCTGATGGCTTTCTCCTGCAACGGGTTGTTTAACCGGATAAGAAGGTTGCCGTCGGCAGTCAGCTCGGGTAATTGTGTGATCAGCGTGTTGTATAGCCTTGGCTGGTCATTCTCCAGTGTTCCGGCAAATTCCAGCCAGATTGTCTTTAAACTTGCCGGGGTGAGCGTAACCGTTGCCTGAACTTCTGGTTGAGATTGGCTTTCAGGTCCTGCTGCTGCTGCGGGAGGATCTTCAGCAGGTTTTTTCCTGATATAATCTGATATACGGGTCACTTGTGCGGGTGCAGTTGTAACTTCTTGTCGCTGAGTATCCTGGCGAGCCGATGAAGCAGGAGGTTCAGCGATATTCTCAACTTTGGGTGATGGCTCAGGAACTTTTTCCGGTGGCGGGGGAGCAAAAGGCTTGGTTGGAGCGGCAGGAGCAGGAGCCACGGGAGCTGAGGGAACCCGGTTCAAACGCGACAAGCTCATCAGGGTAAGTTCAACCATAAGCCGTGGATCCTTGGCCTGCTTGAATGACAAGTCACAAGAATTGAGAATTCTCAGGCCTTCATATAAGAAATCAACGGTGCAGAGGGCTGCGGTTTTTCGGTACCGTTCGCTGATCTCATCTCCCACTTCCAGCAGTTCGATCGTCTCAGGGTCACGGCTGACAAGCAGATCCCTGAAATGTGTGGATAAACCGGAAATAAAATTGTGACCATCAAATCCCTCCTCCAGGATGGTATTGAAAACCAGCAGTGCTTCCCTGTAATTGCCTGTCATGAACAGGTCTGTCAGCTTAAAGTAGTAATCAAGGTCAAGAACATTAAGGTGTTCTATTACTTGCTGATAAGTGATGGAATTCTCACTAAAACTGACAACCTGATCAAAAATTGACAGGGCATCACGCATTGCACCATCAGCCTTATGAGCAATTACATTCAGGGCAGATACCTCAGCGGTAATTGACTCTTTTTGTGCTATTCTTTGCAGCTGACCGATAATATCTCTGATCTGAATCCGGTGAAAATCAAACACCTGGCACCTGGATAGGATGGTCGGTAGTATTTTATGCTTTTCTGTTGTAGCCAGAATAAATATGGCATGCGCGGGTGGTTCCTCGAGGGTTTTCAGGAAAGCATTAAATGCCGCCTGCGACAGCATGTGAACCTCATCAATGATATAAACCGAATACCGGCCCGTTTGCGGCGGTATCCGCACCTGGTCAATCAGGTTCCGGATGTCCTCAACATGATTATTGGAGGCGGCATCGAGCTCGTGGATGTTAAAGGACCGGCTTTCCTGGAAGGTTTTACAGGCTTCGCAAACATTGCAGGCCTCCATTTCAGCGCTCAGGCTGGTGCAATTGATTGTTTTTGCGAAAATCCGGGCACAGGTGGTCTTCCCTACTCCACGAGGCCCGCAAAAAAGGTACGCATGCGCCAGATGATTCCCGGCAATTGCATTCTTAAGTGTTCGCGTAATCGACGGTTGCCCGACAACCGTTTCAAAACTGTCGGGTCTGTACTTCCGTGCACTAACAATAAACTGCTGTTCCATTCAGGACGTTTTAGAGCCTTACAAAAGTAAAAAATAGAACCATAAATTTGCCTCTGGTGAGCCAAAGGGTTATCAACGCTTGTTTGAGACGGTTTTTTTTCTATCTTTGCAGCCCAAATGCAATTTTTACAAATTATTAATTAACACAAGATGAATCAGTACGAAACCGTTTTCATTGTAACTCCCGTTTTGTCTGAAGATCAGATGAAGGAAGCGGTTAAGAAGTTCTCGGGTTTTCTCGCCGAAAATGGCGGGGAGATCATTTTCGAGGACCACTGGGGACTCCGTAAGCTGGCCTATCCGATTCAGAAAAAATCAACCGGATTTTACCATCTTATCGAGTTTAAAGCAGCCGGTGACTTAACCAACCGCCTTGAAGTGGAGTTCAGAAGAGATGAGCGCATCATCCGTTTTCTGACAGTTAAACTCGACAAGCATGCTGTTGAGTATAACATTAAGCGCCGCAGGCTTGCTAGTAATGCATCAAACCAGGAAAAGAAGGAGGAGTAAACAATGGCAACCAGTCAATCAGAAATACGGTATTTAACACCGCCGACTGTTGAAGTCAAGAGGAAAAAATATTGCCGTTTCAAACGTGCCAATATCAAGTACATTGACTACAAAGATCCTAACTTCCTCAAGAAGTTCCTGAATGAACAAGGTAAGATTCTGCCCCGCCGACTGACCGGTACCTCCCTGAAATTTCAGAGGAAAATCGCTCAGGCTATCAAACGGGCCCGGCATATTGCAATCCTGCCTTATGTAACCGATATGTTAAAATAATCTGAGGAGGTAAGTCATGGAAATTATTTTATTACAGGATGTTACTAACCTCGGTCATAAAGACGACGTGGTTAAGGTAAAGCACGGTTATGCCCGCAACTTCCTGATTCCGCAAGGATTTGCTTCACAGGCAACTCCTTCGGCAAAAAAGATGCATGCTGAAAACCTTCGCCAGCGTTCCCATAAGGAACTCAAGAAACGCGAAGATGCACTGGAAATGGCACAGAAACTAGGAAAAATAGAACTCCGCATCGGTGCGAAAACTTCTACCACCGGAAAAATATTCGGTTCTGTTAACACGATTCAGATCGCTGAAGCGCTGATTGAAAAGGGATTTGAAATCGACAGGAAGAATATCACCTTAGGGGAAGACAGCATTAAGGAGATTGGTTCCTATAAAGCTACTATCAAGGTTTACAAGGATATCAAGGCTGAGATCGGCTTTGAGGTTTACTCCGAGTAACCGAGATTTTAAACCTGACAGGTTTTTGGAAACCTGTCAGGTTTAAAAAAGCTGCCCCCTCGGGCAGCTTTTTTTTATTTGTACGCAATAGCATCTATTTCCACCTGGGCACCCAATGGCAGCCGCGCTACCTGAAAGGCCGCCCTGGCCGGGGGCACCCCGGGAAAGTAAGATCCATACACCTCATTCATCGCCTTGAAATCCTCAATATTGGCCAGGAAACAGGTGCATTTGACAAGTTGCTCATAGGTGTATCCTGCTTCCTTCAATATCTCACCAATGTTATTCATAACCAGGTGGGTTTGATCTGCAATACTACCTTCCAGTAGCTTGCCGGTTGCCGGAACCAGCGGAATCTGTCCTGAAATGAAGAGAAAACCTCCGGCTTCTATTGCCTGGCTGTAAGGGCCTACTGCTGCCGGTGCAAGGTCAGTTTTAATCGCTTTTTTCATAGTCTGTATATTTTAATTATCCATCCAGTTTTTCTGCTTGAGGTACTTAACATCCTTTAGCAGGGAGGCCCTTGCAGCCAGAGTAAAAGTGTAGCTTTTCCTTTCCCCGAAAGGAACCACGTCAATACTCATGGTCCAGCAATGCAAATCCCGGTCCAGCCGGAAGTTAGTATACGTAAATTCTTGGTTAACAAAGTCATATCCGGATGAAAAACTGGCTTTCCATTTTGGAGTCAGCGCAATGCCTCCGGTAAATCTGAGCGATTGCTTGATTTCTGATTTAAAATAAGGTTTCGAATAACGGAAGTTATAGTCAACACGCAGGTTCCATTTACCTGAAAACTCAGGAATATTTTGATCCTCGTATACTGACGGGGCAGGTGCTTTCGCAGGTTGCGTGCCGGTCTGCTTCTTCTTCAAAGGCAGTTCAAACCCAAGTGACATATCCGCATCGGTTAACCTCAAGGGTTTCCCCGATCGGGCTATTTCAAAGGTATTAACCGTTTGGTACATGTAACGGTTATTCTTCAGGATGGAATCTGCCGCATAAGCATTAAATGTCGACCTGAACTGGATGTTAAACTGGTCAAACAGGGTAGTTCTGGCAGATAAGGTTACCGGAGATAGATTGAGAGAATCGCGAAAAATATCATAGGAGGTGTTCAGGGATAAACTCTCCAGTAGCTTTACTTTCTTGAGCTTAACCCCTGTTGAGTCGGCCTTGTCGAGAACTTTCATCTCAATATTGTTCCCCATGCTGAAACTTATGTTTCCATACTTTCCCGCCACCGAAGGCAACCGGTAAATACCCTCATCAAAAATGGAATAGGTAAATTCGTCCATCTGCAGTTTTCCATTGTCGTCCTCCTCAGCCAGCACAATCGTACGATTGTATTTCCCATAATCATATCCCAGGTCAGGCCTGAAACCAAAAGAGAGGGACGGGCTCATCATGTGTCTGATTGTCTTGACATTACCTTTAATAGGGTCATAGTAGATATACGCCCTGGGCGAATAACTCAGGTTCAGGTTGGGACTGATTGCCTGAACATAGTTGATCTTGTTGATCCGTTCAATTATCATGCTTTCGGCTTCGGCATCCCAGGTCTTATCCAGATAGCTGAAATACATTACACCGATATAGTTCAAGGAAGGGGTCAGTGTCATGTCTTTAACCGGTTTGAACGAGGCAGAGAGCGGGATTTCATGCTGGAATCCGTTCCGCATCTTGCTTAAAATATCTCGTGAGAAGTTCAGATCAGAAGAGAATAGTGAATCCTCCTGCGACTTGATGCGATTCTCGAAGTTGGCAGTATAGCGCATTTCTATTTTTTCATACCATTTCTGCCGTCCGCCGGAGGCACCAAAACGGAAAGGATAAAAACGTCCTACCGTAAATGCTCCCGAAGGAAAGTTCAGCACAATGGTTGAATCGCTGCTGTTTTGGGTATGGCCGATCCGGGTGGTGAAGTTGAAGAGTTTGTTGGGGAACTTTCTCGAATAAGAGATGGATGAAGATTTCTGGTTTGTAAGATGCTCGATCGGGTTCTGATAATTCCCATAGGTATTGTTTCGGTCGTAGGAGCTGGTGCTGAAGTTCACGCTGGCATTGAAGTTCCGGTAAGGATGCGCTTTTGCATCCTGTGCATGGGTCCAGCGAACGCTGAAATCCTTTTTGTTGGAATACCCGGGCAGCTCCTTTTCGCCTAAAATGTTTCTTGCGAAATTGAAGGAGAAATCACCGTTGAATTTGTAAATCTTCCGGTATTTTGACTGGGCGCCGAGCTGCCAGGATCCGCGGGAGTATATTCCGCCGGTAAGAGCCAGGTCCATTTTGTCATTGATCGCAAAATAATATCCCCCGTCCCTCAGATAGAACCCTCGGTTCCTCTCCTCACCGTATTTTGGCATCAGGATTCCTGATGCTCTTTTCTGCTGCTTTGGGAAAAAAGCAAAAGGCAACCCGATCGGAAAAAGAGGGACCCCTTCCACAACCATGTAGGCAGGACCTGAAACGATGCTCTTCTCAGCCAGCATGATACCTTTGGTAATGGCAAAGTAAAAATGGGGTTCATGGGCATCACAGGTGCTGAATTTTCCGTCCTTGATATTCAGGGTACCTGAAGAGTCCCGCTTGGTCAGGTGACTGTGCAGATAACCTTTGTCGCCCTGAACATCCTGATTCATAACCACGTCCACTACAAAAGCTTTCTTGGTTTCGAAATTATACCGGATCTCGGAACATTCATAGGATTCCTCACCCTGCTTGAATACCGGCTTTCCCTTGATCTGCCCGGTACTGTCCATAAGGCCTGTAGCATATACCTCCTTCCGGTCAATGCTCATCTCAATATATTCTGCAGTCAGTTCAATCGTCTCATAGGTGACCTTAGCTTCGCCATACTGCCGTATTTTTTTATCAGAAAGGCTGATGACGGTTGAGTCCCTGGCAGGGTATATGACTGGTGCATCAAGGTAAGTTTTACCCGTGGCAGAGGAAACAGGCTTAGGAATTGTGGTTGCCTTAACCGTATCAACCTGAGCCGCCAGTGGTAACGTCATCAGAATAAGAGTGATGACTGCAATCGTTATTTTTGCTATTTTTATGAGCGAAATCAATAGTTTACCGGTTATTCCAAGGTGTGGAAAAGAATCAAAACTAAAGAAAAAAAAACAACCATGAAGGGCATCCTGTCTTTGATAACGATAAAACCCAAAAACCATTGCTTTTTCGGAGGAGGAAATCTCTCTTTCTCTATACTCACCGTGCTTATTACTCTTTTTAGTTGCCAGGGATTTTGCCTTAATCCCGATAAGAAGCCAAAACCCTTCATAGTCACCATTGATCCCGGTCATGGTGGGAAGGACCCCGGAGCCCCGGGTAAGAAGACCGTGGAAAAAAAACTTACCCTTGCCATCAGCCTCAAGGTTGGTCATTATATCGAAAGCATGATGGACAATGTGAAGGTGGTTTATACCCGGAATGCGGACGTTTTCATTCCACTTGATGAACGGGCCGTTATTGCGAATCAAAACCGGTCGGACCTCTTCATTTCCATCCACGTGGACGGCTTTAAAACCTCCACACCGAAAGGCACATCGTCTTTCGTAATGGGGACTTCAAAGACATCAGGCAACCTTGACCTGGTTATGCGCGAGAACCGGGTAATCACCCTGGAGGATAATTATCAGGAGAAGTACGAAAACTTCAATCCCAATTTACCTGAGTCATACATCATTTTCAACCTTTACCAAAACGTTAACCTCAAACAAAGCCTGCTCTTCGCCACGTTAGTTCAGGACCAGCTCAGGGTGCAGGCCAAGCGCATAGATCGCGGAGTATCACAGGAGCCGTTTATGGTATTGTGGAAAACAACCATGCCAAGCGTTCTTGTTGAAACTGGATTTATATCAAATCCGCAAGAGGAAGAGTTCCTGATGAGTGAAAGTGGTCAGGAAATCATTGCCACCTCCATTTTTACCGCCTTCCGGAAATACAAGCAGGACCTGGACTCCTCTTACGAGGACAACGGTGACATTTCCAGCGCCAGACAGTCAGATTCTTTTGCACAGGAAAGCCTTAACCGGGTCATTGAAGCAGAAAGGATAAGGACAGAACAGCTCAAATCCGAAAAGGATACCGGCAGGCCAACCGGCTCAATGGAAGGTAAAGTGCTTGCAGTGAAGGATAATGAGGAAAGCAAAAAATCAGTCCCGGTCGCAGGTGCCATTGAATTCCGGATACAGGTTCTGGCATCCACCCGTCCACTTGCCCCATCAGCACCCGATTTTAAAGGAAGAAAGGGTTTTGAGGCCATCAAGCTTGATGGTTATTATAAATATATGACCAGGCCTGTTAAAACATATCCAGAGGCATTAGCGTTAAGAAAAGAACTTTCCAGCCTGTTCAAGGGAGCTTTTATTGTCGCATTCAAAGGTGGCATCAGGGTCCCCTTAACTGAGGTGGTCAGCGAATAATTTCAAACCTAAGGACCATGAAGAACAAAGTGTATATCCGTGTCGGAATCCTGTTTCTTGCAGCGATTATCATTGTTTTTTGGGGCATAAACTATTTGAAAGGCAAGAATGTATTCACCTCAGAAGAGCCGTATTTTTCGGTTTATGAAAAAATCGGAGGGCTAACCGTATCGAGCCCTGTCACGCTGAATGGGTTCACAATCGGGCAGGTCAGGGATATTAACCTGTCAGAAAAATCACCGGGTCGTATTGAAGTTAAGTTTTCCATAACCTACCAGAATATCAGGATACCCCAGGGCACACCTGCCAGAATTTACAGCACTGACCTGATGGGAACCAAAGGTATTTCGCTGGATTTTACTGATAGCCAGTCATTTTATTCCGGCGGCGACACTCTCCCAGGGGCAATTGAAGGGGACTTGCGCGACCAGGTTAACACCCAGATGCTACCGATCAAGCAAAAGGCAGAGGAGCTAATGTCCTCCATGGATTCAGTTTTGGCAAGCCTGCAGATGGTCTTTGGCGAGAAAAATCAGGCCAATTTAACAGAAAGCTTCAGCAGCGTGAATGGTGCCCTCCAAAATGTCGAGGCCGTGTCACAGTTCCTGAATGAATATGTGAGACAGGAGACGAAAAAAGTCAGCCTGGTTTTAGGGAATCTGGATAGCCTCAGCCGCAGCCTAAGGGACCAGACCGGTGACCTACACGGATTCATGAACAATATGAACCGGTTCAGTGACACCCTTGCCAGCATTGAACTAGCGGGGACATTCATCGCGATCCAGTCCGTTCTTAATGATATTGAGCAGCTTACCCAAACCATCTCTTCAGGAGAGGGCACGATTGGCCAGATCGTAAGCAGTGATTCCCTGTATCGAGCCATTCTTGCAACCAATACCAATCTGAACCGGCTGATTGAAGATATCAGAATAAACCCGGGAAGATACATCCGTGTTTCCCTCGCCGACCGGAGCAGATCCGTTTATACCTCAACAGATACCGAACTTGCCAGAACAATGGCAGGCGAAGGAACTTCTGATTATTATGTCTGCCTGATCCAGAGCTCTTCCCCACTCCAGCCTGATGATCCGGGTCTGAAGGGGCACAGTGATTCCGATTTTATTCAGATCGGATCGCTGTATTACTATTATACCTATCGTTCCAGTAAAATTGACCCCTGCCTCCGGCGTTTGACAAGTCTTCGGAAAGTCCATCCTTCTGCAGGTATTTTCACCTGGGTGAATGGCAAGTGGACGCGCCTTGTTTTATAACGATCCGGGATCACTCCGGAAGCCTGACGGAATCTAATTAAGCATCAATGCTTTAGGTTTAAATTACTCATCTTCAGTCTTTTATATCTTTTCATTTCGATTTTTTTTTTAACTCACTGATAGAAAATCTATTGCATTTATTTTGAAAAATAATACGGTTTCGCTATTGTTTTGTTAACCATTTTTTCACCATCTTGCATTACATAAGCCCTTTGTCTAATCAATTAATAATCAGTGTTAATGAAGTCAAGCCATGTCGAGGTATGGAACAAATGCCTGTCCATTATAAAGGACAATGTTCCATCGATAAGCTATCGGACCTGGTTCGAACCCATCGTTCCCCTCAAGCTGGAAGAAAACATTCTGACCATCCAGGTTCCCTCGCCATTTTTTTATGAATATCTGGAAGAACAATACATCGATATCCTGAGTAAAACCCTGCGCAAGGAACTGGGATCTGAGGCCAAGCTTGAATACAGCGTGGTGATGGAGCAAAATGGATACTCGAATGCAAAACCTTATACGGTCAAGTTTCCTACTCAGGCTAAAACCAGTTTGAAAAACAGGCCTTTATCCATGCCGCTGGATGAAGAGGAGCGCACAATTAAGAATCCTTTTGTGATTCCTGGCATTAAAAAGCTTCATGTTGATCCGCAGCTCAATCCGGATTATTCCTTCGCCACTTTTGTGGAAGGAGACTGCAACCGACTGGCCCGCTCGGCCGGGTATGCCGTTGCGCAGAATCCCGGAGGTACTGCTTTCAACCCTTTGCTGATCTATGGTGGATCAGGACTCGGAAAAACACATCTGGCTCAGGCAATCGGAATTGAGGTAAAAGAAAAATCACCGGACAAGATCGTATTATATGTAAATGCCAATAAGTTCCAGACTCAGTTCGTTGAAGCCATCCGTAACAACAACCGGAATGATTTCCTGCATTTTTACCAGATGATCGATGTGCTCATCCTGGATGATGTTCAGGAATTTGCCGGTAAAGAAAAAACTCAGGATACCTTTTTCCATATTTTCAACCACCTGCATCAATCAGGAAAGCAACTGATATTGACATCTGACAAGCCACCGGTGGAACTAAAGGGTATGGAGCAACGCCTGCTTTCGAGGTTCAAATGGGGTCTCTCAGCCGACCTGCAGATACCTGATTTTGAAACACGGGTGGCAATCCTGCAGAAAAAAGTTTATGCCGACGGGATACACATGCCCGTAGAAGTTCTTGAATACATTGCTTCCCAGGTAACCAATAATGTCAGGGAACTCGAAGGCGCCCTGGTCTCCCTCCTTGCACAGTCAACACTCAATAAAAAAGAGATAACGCTCGACCTGGTAAGGGAAATGATTGACAAGCTGGTTAAAAATACAACCAGGGAATTATCCATCGATTACATCCAGAAGGTTGTCAGCGACTATTTCAATATTCCGGTCGACCTGATGCATTCCAAAACACGAAAAAGGGAAATCGTTCAGGCCAGGCAAATCTCCATGTACTTCTCAAAGAATCTTACAAAATCTTCTTTAGCACTGATCGGCTCGCAAATCGGGGGAAAGACCATGCAACGGTTCTGCATGCCTGCAAAACAGTCAACAACCTGCTGGATACCGACAAACGATTCAGGCTCTACATTGAAGAGATCGAAAAGAAGCTGAAGATGTAATCATCAGGGCCTCCCTGTTTTTACTTTAAATGGGACAACATACCGGTGAATTTGCCGCACTTCTGACGGCCTTCCTCTGGACAATTACCGCCCTGTCCTTTGAACAGGCTGCAAAAAGAGTTGGATCCCTGGCTGTTAATCTCCTCCGTTTGGGTATTGCGCTTGTTTTCTACTGCATCCTGTCGCTGATTCGATCCGGTAGCCTTTTCCCTTCCGTAGCAGATGGCAGCGCCTGGCTATGGCTTTCAGTCAGCGGCATAATCGGCTTTGTCTTGGGTGATTACTGCCTCTTCTCAGCCTATGCTCTTATAGGATCCCGCGTTTCCAACCTGCTGATGGCCCTTGCCCCACCCCTCGCCACCCTGTTTGGCTGGATGATCCTCGGTGAAAAGTTTGGTCTGAAAGGATTTCTCGGCATGGGCCTTACATTGGCCGGTATTGTAATGGTAGTGCTCAGGAAGCCGGGCAATAAATTCAATTTCCATTACTCCTCAAGAGGCCTGCTTTTTGGACTTGGTGCGGCTGCCGGTCAGGCAATCGGACTGGTATTCAGCAAATATGGAATGAAGGACGGAGATCCATTTGTGTCTTCACAAATACGGGTTATTGCGGGATTTATCGGATTTCTTGTTCTGTTTACAATTCTCAACAAATGGTCCTTGCTTAAACCGGTCTTTCAGCGCTCATCCACCGTTGGATTTATTGCATCCGGATCCTTCTTCGGACCGTTTTTGGGCGTATCCTTCTCCCTGATGGCAGTAAAATATACTACCACCGGGATTGCCAGCACCATCATGGCTCTGACTCCTGTCCTGCTGATTCCACCGGCAATCCTTCTCCTGAAAGAAAAAGTATCCTGGCGTGATATCGTCGGTTCAGTTGTTGCCGTAGCCGGTGTAGCAATTTTCTTCCTCTAGGCTTAGCAAAACTGCTTTTCATCCTTGCAGTTTGTAGCTGAATTGGATACATTGGTTCCGATCTGAAACTACACCATGAAAAGGCATATATCCCTTGTAATCATTGTTTTAATCTTTGGGATTAACCTATATGCCCAATCGGTTATACCGGTCAAAAAGGCCGATGTAGCGCCTGTGGTCGATGGCATACTTGACGATACAATATGGAAACAGGTCGGGCGCTATCAGGATTTCATCTCCTATACGCCTGAATTTGGAAAAAACTGTGCATTCAGCACCACTGCAATGATAACCAGCGATGCCACCGGTTTCTATGTGGCGTTTGACTGCCGGGATCCGGAGCCGGGTAAGCTAAAAGCCACTATTTCTGCCCGGGATCAGATAAAGAAGGAGGACTGGGTTTGCATCAACCTTGATCCCTATTTTGACCAGCAAAGCCTGGTAACGCTTTATGTCAATCCTTTCGGCATCCAGGAAGATGGCCGGTCCGGTTCAAACCATGAGGACACTGGTGCTGATTATGTTTTCTATTCTAAGGGAGTCATTACAGAAACGGGCTATACAGTAGAGATTTACGTTCCCTTCAAGAGCCTCCGGTATCAAAAAACTGAACCGGTGACCATGGGTTTTATTTTTGAGCGGAGAATTCAGCGTTTGTCACAACAGTCGTGCTGGCCAGCCCTGAAAGCTGAAAGTGGAATGAATTTTCTCACACAGACACAGG
>CAZEKJ010000014.1:12981-29469 GCA_964512915.1 uncultured Porphyromonadaceae bacterium | reverse complement strand
TTTACTGATATCAGTCATTATACCCTGATTGAACTTCTGCCAGCTTTCACCTATTCAAGAATTAAAGAACAGCGCGAGGGTGTCCTGGGGCTGACTCAAAACCGGCCACTCCTGAGTTTTACCGGAAAATTGGGAATAACCTCCCAATTGACGCTGGACATGACCATTAACCCCGATTTCAGTCAGATTGAATCCGATGCAGGCCAGATCCAGGAGAACCAGCGATATGCCCTCTATTACCCTGAAAAACGGCCTTTCTTCCAGGAAGGGAAGGAGAATTTTGACATTGCCGGCATCAGTGAATATGGTTTTCTCCAGCATGCTTTTCACACCCGTCAGATCGTCAACCCCCTGGTGGGGCTTAAACTCACCGGAAAGATATCTCCACAAGACCGGATTGCCGTACTTTATTCACTTGACGAGCCCAATAAACAAACCGATACAACCCGAATCTTTAACAATTACCTCATTGGCCGCTACCGGCACACCTTTAAAGGAGACACATATTTAGGCACCTTTCTAACAGACAAGGAAGGGGTAAACAATTATAACCGGGTTGCAGGCATCGATGGCCGGTATCGGTTCGACCGGTCCACGACTCTGGAATGGAATCTTCTGGGATCATCCTCGAAAGCAAAGCCGGATACTGCTGCGTTGAATGACTGGATGGGGACTCTGATACTGTCAAAAAAAACGGACCGTTTGTCGGCAAGTATCGAATTAATTCATGTCGGTACTGATTTTAATCCCGAGAGCGGGTATCTCCGAAGATCAGGCATCAACAAGATTGGTCTGAACTATGGCTATTCCTATTACCCGAAGAAAGGGTTCTTTAACAAAATCGGACCTAGTTTATTTGGCATAATCAACAAGGATATCCCTTCAGGTCTCACAGAGCTTGATTTTGGAGTCGGGGTATCTGCAGCGGGGCCAAGATCCACCCAAATAATGGCCTTTATTAATCCTTGCAATGAAGTTTACAGGAGCCAGCGACTGAATACGCATTGCTTTCTGCTTTTCGGCGGGACCCAGATTCTCAAATCACTGCGATTTGAAACTGAATACCGGTTTGGCCTTCTTACCCGGTATGTAGAGAATCCCTATACCGGATTTGGCAATACTGGAACCTTCTCCTTCAATTACCAGCCGCTTGAAAAATTTCAGTCCGACCTGATCCTTACCTATTCCGATTTCTACCGGATTGCAGGAGGAATGCAGGAGTTCTCCTACCTTATTCTACGGAGCCGGAATACCTATCAGATTAACAGTAAGCTTTTTATAAGGGGTATTGTTGAGTATAATTCTTTTGAGAAAAATATATCAACTGATTTCCTGATCTCCTTCACCTATATTCCGGGAACGGTGGTACATCTGGGTTATGGCTCTCTGTATGACCGGTCGGAATGGAATGGCCACACGTACCAGCCCGGTGCTGATTGGCTCGAAATGAAGCGGGGGTTTTTCTTCAAGGCCAGTTATCTCTGGCGGAACTGATTAAAATACGAATGGCCGGTTTTCCGGCCATTCATATTTCCAATGCCAAAACCTTACAATTTGGCTTTCCCCTTCAGAATACCAATAAGATCTATTGGCTTCTCCCTCCAGAGATAAAGATCGGGCGAATATTCAAGCAGATCAGCAGGCTGACATCTTAACGTCTCGCACAAAGCCTCCAGTGTCGAAAACCTGATTGCCCTTGCCTTGCCTCTTTTGAGGTTCGACAGGTTTGCCTGAGTGATATTCACCTTCCCGGACAGTTCGTTTAAACTGATCCTTCTGGCTGCCATTACCCGATCAAGGTTGGTTTGAATTGGCATAATCTGATGATTAGCGGATCCGACCCGCTATACAATATAGAAAGGTTAAAGTATTCACAATTAAAATCTTAGTTTTTCAACCATCAAGCTGACGGTGTAAAGGATAATGATCAGCGTGATAATCATCCCAAAGAGCCTGGTTCCGTAGGAATCCGGGTTTGATTGCTTCCCTCTGTTGCCTGATTCAGTTTTCATTTCCTTGAATTTTGATTCAAATGTACTATTATTTATCGATTATCAAAATATATTTGTTGTTTTTCGATATAATTTTTGTTTAAATTCTTGATTATTTTTGGAGTCACAATGAATTACTAAAAGATGAAGAGATATTTTTCCCTTTTGATCTTGCTGGTATCGGGCATTTCACTCACAGCCCAAACCCTTGGTACCGCTATTGAATCCATATCAAACCAGGACATTCGCCGGCACATGCTGGTCCTTGCCAGCGACTCTTTGGAGGGCCGTAAAACGGGTGAGCCCGGAATCACGAAAGCTGCTGATTACCTTACTGGTGAGTTTAAAAGGTTGGGTCTCATCAACCCGGGAACGACCGAAAATCCCTATATCCAGGAGTACCGGTTATTTCGGTCAGGATGGGAAGAATACTATTTTATACAGGGGACAGACACTATTCGTTCGGAACGGGACCTTCTGATACAGGGAAGTGTTCCGGAGGTGAACGGTGAGTATGATTTCGTTTTTGCCGGTTTCGGCATCGACCACCCAAAATATTCCAACTATAAGGATCTTGATGTCAGGGGAAAGATCGTACTTTATATAACCGGGGAGCCTAAGGACAAAAACGGGAACTTTATAACAACAGGGAAAGGCGTATCAGGTTTCGGCAAATTCTCCAGCAACAAGGACTCAATTGCTTTCTCAAGAGGTGCCATCTCCACAGTCCGGATTGATCCCTCCGATGAGACTGCAGGGCGTATGATCCGCTCAGCTGCTGTTTACGCCCAGACCGGAATGATGTCGCTTTCGCTTCAAAGCCCGCAAGGCTCACTAACCCGCAGCTATGTTTACTCCACTACTGATGCAGGGGCCCGAATCATGGGCATCACAAAGGAACAGCTAACCGCAGCTATAGACGAGTTAAATACCGGAAAGAGAGCCTATACACAATGGTCGGGCCGGATAAGAGCCAAGTCATCGAAATCTCCTGATTTGGTTGTGGCCGAAAACGTTGCAGGAATTCTTGAGGGATCAGACCTTCAAGACCAGTTTGTCATTGTAACCGCTCACTATGACCATCTCGGAAAAAGCACCGTCGGCATTCGATATGGTGCCGACGACAACGCATCCGGAACCATTGGCATTCTGGAGGTTGCGGAGGCTTTTGTGAAAGCTGCCGAATCTGGTTACCGGCCCCGCCGGTCCATTCTTTTCCTTCCGGTCTCAGGGGAGGAAATTGGGCTTCTCGGCAGTCAGTACTATGTTAAAAACCCGATTGTACCGCTGGAAAAAACACATGCTGCCATCAACATGGACATGATCGGCCGAAGGGATGCAAGCCACACCGATGAACAGAAATACGTATACCTATACCTCTCAGGCGATGAAAACGGGTGGCTTCACCTTGCAGGACAGAAAGCAATGGCTCAATTACAGACAGACCTTAAGCCTGAGTTTCAGTTTCGGTCAACTTCAAAGCAATCCCTGGCAGGATCCGATCATATGTCTTTTGAGTCCGCCAAGATTCCTGTTGCATATTTCTTTAACGGATTGCATCCCGACTATCACAAACCTGCTGACACCTGGGACAAAATACTCTACGAACAGATGCAGGAAACTGTGCGTCTGGTATTTACGTTAACCTGGGAGATCGCAAATTCCGATAGCACTTCATCAGAAGATTAAACACCCGGTGTACCATCACATATTTTTGTAATTTGGTGCCTCTATTCCGGAAGGGCAATACACTATGAATATGGCAAAAAAACTTACCTCAGAAGACCTGCGTCAGATTGCTGACCGGGGCATGAACCGGGAAACTGTGGAAAAGCAACTGCTGAATTTCAGCCATGGCTTTCCGCCCATCAAACTCGTTGCAGCCGCAACATCCAAGTATGGCATACAGCAAATTCCGCCAAAGCGGATTGATGAATTAATTGAGCTCTATACCTACTACTCCAGCAATCACAAGGTTGTAAAATTTGTTCCCGCATCCGGCGCAGCCTCGAGAATGTTCAAGCATCTCTTTGAGTTCAGGAGTCTTTACCGGGGAACCAGTGAAAACCAGCTGGATCTGTTAAGGGATAAAGGACCCGATTCGGTTTACTATTTCTTTGAAAACATAAAAGATTTCGCCTTTTTCCAGACCCTTCTCGATGCATTGGAAAACCGTGGCCTTGATTTTGAAACCATTATGGAGGAAAGCCGTTACGAGAAAATCCTGAACACCCTATTGACTGAAAAGGGCCTTAATTATGGTAGTCTTCCCAAAGCACTCATTCCCTTCCATGATTATCATGGCGAAATCAGGACTGCCTATGCCGAACATCTTGTTGAAGGTGCTTCTTATGCGATAAGCGGAAACAATAACTGCCTGATTCATTTCACCTCACTGCCGCAGCATGTGGATCTGATGAAGGATCATTTCGCTGACCTTAAGAAAGCCTATGAGAATAAGTATAACGTTACCTATGATGTTTCCTACAGCATCCAGCATCCATCCACCGATGTTATTGCCGTGGATGAGGAAAATACCCCACTGAGGGACGAGAACGGCAAACTGGTTTTCCGACCAGGAGGCCATGGGGCACTGCTAAAGAATCTTGCTGAAATTGATGCGGACCTTATCATCATCAAGAATATAGACAATGTATGCCATGACCGCTGCAAGGAGGATACCTATAAATTTAAACAGCTGCTGGCCGGCAAACTGATTTCCTACCAGGAACAGATTTTTGCATTTCTGAACGGGTTGGATCATTCAACACAACCTTCAATGAAAGTGATTGATTCCATCTGGGCTTTCGTCGAACAAAAACTCAGGGTAATTCCACCGGAGGAAAGTGAAAACTGGAAGAAAGATCAGAAGATTGATTATATCCGAGCCAAGCTCAACCGGCCGATCCGGGTTTGTGGAATGGTTGAAAATGAAGGTGAACCGGGAGGCGGACCTTTCTGGGTTAAAAACCCCGATGGCACCACCTCACTGCAGATTGTAGAAGCTTCTCAGATAGACCGTAAAAACCCGGAGCAAGAAGCAATTCTTCAGAACTCCACCCATTTCAATCCTGTTGATATTGTTTGCTCAACCAGGAATTATAAGGGAGGGAGTTTTGATCTGACCAGTTTCACCGATCCGGATACGGGATTCATCAGCCAGAAATCTTTGGATGGAAAGATTATCAAAGCACAGGAACTTCCCGGCCTCTGGAATGGATCAATGGCTAATTGGAATACCGTTTTTGTTGAGGTACCGCTAAGCACCTTTAACCCGGTTAAGATTATCAACGACCTTTTACGATCCGAACATAAAGAGCATAACTAACTGTATGGATGGCCAGCGAATGCTTCTGGGATTGATTGGATTCCCCCTCAAGCACTCCTTTTCGCAGCAATATTTCACAGAAAAGTTTATCCGGCTGGAGCTAACCGGTATTGAATACCGAAACTTTGAGATGCAGGATATCAGCGGACTTCCACTGATGCTGGAGAAACACAAAAACCTGATCGGCTTTAATGTTACCATTCCCCATAAAGAAGCGGTTCTTGGATATTTGGATGATATTGAACCCGAAGCCCGGAAAATCGGAGCTGTGAATGTTGTCAGGATTGACCGTTCCCAGGGGTCTCCTCATTTAACGGGCTTTAATACGGATCGCATCGGCATCGAGTTAACCCTGAAGCAATGGGATTTCCCACCGGATATTAAAGCTATTGTTTTTGGCACAGGGGGATCTTCCAAGGCTGTAACCTATCAGCTTGAATCCCTCGGTATCCGTTATATTCAGGTTTCGAGGAAGAGCAGCCCGACTGCAATTTCTTACGCGGAACTGACCCTAAAGATGATCCGGGACAATAAACTTCTGATTAACTGCACACCTGTTGGCATGTATCCCGATATCGGCGATAAACTACCTCTTGCCTGGTCAGCACTTTCCTCAGAACATTTTCTGTTTGACCTGATTTACAATCCGGATATGACCGGCTTCCTCAAAGAGGGTCTCGAGCGCGGCGCTTCGGTTCAGAATGGACTACTGATGTTACATGAGCAGGCTGAAGCCTCCTGGCGCATCTGGGCGTCAGAATTACCCCAGCCGGATAAGGTTTGGGAAAGGTGAGACCGGCTCGGTCACAAAAAGCTCCGCCGGATAATCAACCTGCGTCAGAAACAATCCGCAAGCCGGGACCGAGATACCGGCAGAAGACCGGTTCTTTTCCTCAAGTATTTCCTTAACCCTTGCGGGTTCAGTTTTCCCTCTGCCAACTTCAACCAGAGTTCCGACAGCCGCTCTCACCATGTTTCTCAGGAACCGGTCAGCACGTATTCGAAAAACAAGAAATCCTGAGATTTCTTCCCAGGCTGCTTCCGTGATGGTACAGACATTGGTTTTAACATCCGTATGCAATTTACTCAGGCTGGTAAAATCCTGTTTCCCAATAAGGAAGAATGCACCTTCATTCATGCTTTTCAAATCCAGCGGGTGGGTCAGCCTCCATGAAAAACTGGAATGGAAAGGCCCTCCCCGCGTATCAATCAGGTAATGGTAGGTGCGGGAGGACGCATTAAAGCGGGCATGCAAATCACTTTTTACCGGAATAATCCGGTCAATCCTGACAGTTGAATTCAGAAACCGGCGGAGACGGTAGACCAGTTGTTCGGTATCAGAAACCGCTTCTAGACTATCAAAATGCGCTACAAAATGAGATGCATGCACACCTGCATCGGTTCTTCCGCAACCGGTAAGGTTGACAGGTTCCTTCAACAGGGTTGACAAGGTTTTATTAAGGTACTCCTGAACGGTTAGATTACCCGGCTGAACCTGCCAGCCGCTGTAGCCGGTCCCATCGAATGCCAGTTCAATGAAATACCTGAATTTAGGGGCTTCTGAGGTTAACATACGTTAACAAAAATATCAAAAAATTAATACTCCTTTCTGCTACTTTCGGAGCGTTAAAAAGAAGCAAAATATGAACTCTATCGACATCCGGCTTATTAATGAAAAAATCCAGCAGGAAAGTGGATTTGTTGAAATGATCACCCTGGAAATGAATAAGGTGATTGTAGGACAGAAACATCTGATCGACAGCTTATTGATCGGCTTATTGTCCAACGGGCACCTATTGCTGGAGGGTGTCCCCGGTCTGGCTAAAACCCTTGCAATCCGAACGCTCGCCAGTACCATTGATGCCGGATTCTCACGCATACAGTTTACGCCAGACCTGCTGCCGGCCGACCTCATCGGAACGCAGATTTACAGTCAGAAGAGCGAAGACTTTGTGGTTAGAAAGGGACCGATTTTCAGTAATTTCATTTTAGCCGATGAAATCAACCGTGCCCCCGCCAAGGTACAGAGCGCGCTTTTGGAGGCCATGCAGGAACGCCAGGTTACTCTGGGGGTTCACACTTATCCCCTGCAGGAACCATTTCTGGTTCTGGCCACTCAAAACCCTATTGAACAGGAGGGTACCTACCCCCTTCCCGAAGCTCAGGTTGACCGGTTCATGCTCAAGGTGGTTATCAGCTATCCTAACAAGGAGGAGGAGAGCCTGATCATCCGCCAGAATATGGCCCGGGAGTTTCCAACCGCAAATAAGATCCTGAGTCCCGAGGCCATCATTCGGGCAAGGGAGGTGGTCAAGGAAGTATATATGGACGAAAAGATTGAGAAATATATAATAGACCTTGTATTTGCCACACGCCAGCCTGAAGAATATAAACTGCCCGAATACAAGAGGTTTATTTCCTTCGGCGGAAGTCCTCGCGCCAGCATCTGCCTGGCCCAGGCTTCAAAAGCCTTTGCCTTTATTAAACGTAGAGGGTATGTTGTCCCCGAAGATGTCAGGGCCGTTTGTCATGATGTTCTGCGGCATCGGATCGGCCTTACATACGAGGCTGAGGCTGAGGATATTAAAGCCGATGACATTATCACTGGGATTTTGAATCAGGTGGAAGTGCCGTAGATAAGGCGAAAGGAAAAAGATAAAGAAGAAAGAAGAAAGAAGAAAGAAGAAAGACATAAGATAAATGATTGCGGCGGAGTTAATAGATAAGGTAAGACGGATTGAAATAAAGACACGGGGTTTGTCGCAGCAGGTTTTTGCCGGACAGTACCACAGTGCCTTTAAAGGTCAGGGTATGGCCTTCAGCGAAGTCCGCGAATACCAGTATGGCGATCCGATCCGCAACATTGACTGGAATGTCACGGCCCGTTTCAATCGTCCGTTTATCAAGGTGTTTGATGAAGAACGGGAGCTGACGGTCATGCTCCTGGTGGATGTTTCAGGATCCAACGAATTCGGGACCCGGGGCCGGTTTAAGCGTGAGCTGATGACCGAGCTGGCTGCGGTTCTTGCTTTCTCCGCGATACAGAATAATGATAAAATCGGGGTTATCCTCTTCTCTGACCGGGTTGAAAAGTTCATTCCTCCGAAGAAGGGCACGAAGCATATTTTAAGAATTATACTTGAGCTTTTGGAGTTTAATCCAATTGGCAAAGGAACAAATATCCCCGAGGCTATCCGGTTTTTTACCCACGCCAATAAGAAAAGATCCACCGTTTTTGTCATCTCTGATTTCATGCTTGGATCGGCAAAAGAATCAATATTGGTTGCTGATTCCCTCAGGCTGGCAAGCAGGAAGCATGATCTGGCTGTTCTTCAGACTATTGATGAGGGTGAGCTCACCCTGCCAGATGCGGGATTACTGAAAATGCTTGATCCTGAAACAGGTCAAACCCGATGGATCGATACCTCCAGCCGAAAAACCCGCGACCACTTTAACAACTGGTGGAAGGAGATTCATCTTCAATTGACCGCTTCCTTAAAGCGGAGCGGAATTGATTATGTAACTCTCAGAACTTCTGAAGATTATGTTACGCCCCTTATGAGACTATTCGAAAAGAGAGGTCGAAGATGAAGACGAGGGGATTGAAATCATTCATTTTCATTGCGGCAGCCCTGCTGGGGTGGAACATTCAGCCTGCAAACGGACAGGTCAACAGGGTTACTGCCCGGATCGATACCACCAGAATGTTGATTGGTGATCAGGTTAATCTTTGGCTGGAACTGGATCAGGCATCCAAGCAAATCATTCATTTCCCGTCACCCGGAGATTCCATTGCCGGTAAAATTGAGGTACTCTCAGCTTCACGTCCGGATACAGTCGCACACACTAACCAATCCTGGAAACTAAGGCAGAGGATTGTACTGACCGCATTTGATACGGGGTTTTATGTAATTCCTCCCTTTGTATTCAGGTTTGCCGACGGGTCCGACAGTCTGAAAACAGCTGCCCTTGGACTTGAAGTACTCGGAATTCCTGTTGATACCACCAAGGGTATTACGGATATAAAAGCTCCCTATGAGGTTCCGGTTACTTTTGTCGAGGTGGTTCCCTACCTGGTAGTCGGACTTCTCCTTGCCCTGATGATTATTTTGTACATCAGGCATATCCGTAAAAGAAGAAAGCAGCTGGAGGATGCACCAAAACCGGAGATACCTCCGGTACCTGCGCATATCTGGGCTCTCGGCGAACTGGATGAACTGGTTAGGGAGAAACTCTGGCAACAGGGTAAGGTAAAGCTTTATTACAGCCGTCTGACGGATATTCTTAGAAGATATATCGAGCTACGGTTTTTATTTCCGGCGATGGAGCAGACAACGGATGAGATTATGCAAGATTTCAGGAAAGCCGGCAATCTGCCCGAAAACATCAGTCTTGAATTATTCAACCTGCTGCAGCTGGCCGATCTGGTAAAATTCGCCAAGTGGAATCCGGTTGCAGAGGAACATGAATCAAGCCAGAAATCCGCCTATGATTTTGTGCTCCGCACCAAACCTGTTGTCAATCTGCGTAAACCGGCCGATGAAGCCCGGATTGGAGCAGAAAAGGAGGTCTTATCATGAGTGCGGTACATTTTGCCTATCCCGATTTGCTTTATCTCCTGTTGCTGTTACCGGTAATCCTTGTGTGGTATATTCTCAGGGGCCGCAAAAATCACCCGACCGTTCAGACTTCAGGTTTGCAACCGTTCGCGGACTCACCGGTCAGCTGGAAGCAATATCTCCTCCATTTGCCCATAGTCCTAAGATTGGGTACCCTCGCTTTGCTGATATTGGTTATAGCCCGGCCGCAATCATCAAATTCCTGGGAGAATATTACAACAGAGGGAATCGATATTGTTATAGCCCTGGATATTTCCGGCAGTATGCTTGCCGAAGATTTTATGCCTAATCGCCTGGAAGCTTCAAAGGCTGTGGCAACTGAGTTTATTTCCGGAAGGCCTGATGACCGGATGGGTCTTGTTGTTTTTAGCGGGGAGTCCTTCACCCAATGTCCGCTGACTACTGATCATGCCGTGCTCCTTAACCTGTTTCAGGGAATACAGAGCGGTATCATCGAGGATGGCACGGCCATTGGCCTTGGACTGGCCAACAGCGTAAGCCGGCTGAAAGATTCTGAGGCAAAAAGCAAGGTGGTGATTCTGCTTACCGATGGGATGAATAACCGGGGAGAGATCGCACCAGTCAGTGCGGCAGATATAGCCAAAACCTATGGGATCAGGGTTTATACGGTTGGTGTCGGTTCGTTGGGAACTGCCCCCTACCCGTTCAAAACCCCCTTCGGTATTCAATATCAGAACGTAAAGGTTGAAATCGACGAAGAAGTTTTGCGGAAAATTGCGGATATGACTGGCGGCAAGTATTTCAGGGCTACCAATAATGAGAAGCTCAGGGAGATATATCAGGAAATTGATAAGATGGAAAAGTCCAGAATCGATGTTAAAGAGATCAATACCAAAACCGAGGAGTACCAGCGTTTTTTGTGGATCGCACTGGCAATGCTGATGATGGAGATTGTCCTGCGCCTGACCGTACTTAAAAAGAATCCGGAATAGAACTATGAACAGCGCTTTTAGATTTGCGGACGACAGGTTTCTCATTGGATTGCTGGCCATTCCGGCTCTCATTTTAGTTTTCTATTTTGGCAAAATTCTGTATAACAGGAAATTAAAGTTATGGGCCGATAATAACCTGCTTATCAGACTAATTCCGGAAGTCTCTTCTGTACGTACGGTATTGAAGTTTTCATTTGTTATCCTGAGTCTTGGCCTACTTATTATCTCTATTGCAAGGCCCCAGTATGGAACAAAATTATCAGAGGTTAAGAGAAAAGGGGTTGAGATTGTCATTGCCCTTGATGTTTCTAACTCGATGCTTGCCGAGGATATCCAGCCCAACCGCCTGGAAAATGCAAAAATGGCAATCAGCCGGCTGATCGACCGGTTGGAAAACGATAAAATCGGGCTCATTGTTTTTGCAGGTGATGCATATGTACAGATGCCAGTAACAACAGACTACGCAGCCGCAAAACTTTTCCTTAACTCCATCAGCACCCAGATCATTCCCAAACAGGGTACCGCTGTTGGAGCAGCCATAACACTGGCTATGCGGTCCTTTTCACCCGAGGTGGATAAGAGCCGGGCAATTGTGATTATTACCGATGGTGAAAACCACGAGGAAGGTGCGGAAGATGCCGCTAAAGAGGCTTTTGCTGCGGGGATTCGTGTGCATACCATAGGAATCGGCTCACCGCAAGGGGTTCCGATTCCAATAACCGGGGCCAGCGGTTTCAAGGAGTTCCGGAAGGACAATGAGGGGAATGTTATTATCAGCAAACTGAATGAGGACTTGTTGCGCTCTATGTCCGCGTCAGCCGGCGGAGTCTACGTCAGGGCAAATGCTTCAAGAACAGGTCTGAATAACATTCTGGATGAAATGAATAAAATGGAGAAGCAGGAGATTCAGATGAAGGTCTATTCTGAATATGATGAGCAATTTGTTTATTATGCAGGGTTTGCCTTGCTGCTTCTGCTAATCGATACCTTTGTGTCAACCCGGAAAAGCCGTTGGCTCCGGAATATTGGATTATTTGAGAAGGTGAATTCAAGCAAATGAAAAAAGCGGCTTTCATACTACTGTTTATAAGCCTGTCGGCCTGTCTGTGGGGACAGGCGGCACGCAAGGAGATCCGGCAGGGTAACCGCCACTATGCCGGGGAAAAGTATTCGGATTCGGAAACTGCCTACAGAAAAGCACTTGCTAATGAGCCTCAAAACCCTAAGGCTACCTTCAACCTGGGTGACGCACTTTACCGTCAGGAAAAATTTGACGAAGCATCCGGACAATTTGAAACTATAGCTCAGCGGGAAACCAATAAGATCAACTCTTCCAAAGCCTTTCATAACTTAGGCAATGCTCAGCTACAGGCAGGAAAAATTGATGAAAGTATAAGCTCCTATAAGGAAGCGTTACGACGCAATCCTGCGGATCTTGATACAAAGTATAACCTGGCTTTTGCACAGAACCTGAAAAAGCAACAGCAGCAACAGCAGCAACAACAGGATCAGCAGCCTCAGGACCAGAAAGACCAGCAGAATCAGCAGCAGGAGCAGAAAGACAATCAAGGCGAGCAGAAAGAACAGCAGACTGATCAACAAAAGTCGCAACCTGTGAAGATGTCAAAAGAGGATGCTAAACGGATGTTGGAAGCCCTGGCCAATGATGAAAAGAAAGTACAGGAGAAAGTTAAGAAAGCAAAGGCTGCAGCTGTCAGAACACGAAGTTTAAAGGATTGGTAATGAAAGAATTGTCTCATAAACTGCTATTTATCCAACTTCTGTTTGGGTTAGGACTTTTTCAGACAGTCTTTACCCAGGAACCTGTTCAGCTTACTGTTGAGGCTCCAAAGGTCGTTACCTCGGGTGAGGTATTCAGGTTATCCTATTCCATCAATGCCAAGGCAGAAAGCTTCAACGGTCCTAAGATTGAAGGCTTTCTTTTCAACGGGCCGATGCTTTCCACCAGCATGAGCACGCAGATCATTAATGGTCAGGTAAACCAATCTGCCAGCTATACTTACAATTATACACTACAAGCGACCCAGGAGGGTGTATTTACCATACCAGCCGCCTCCGCGGTGGTAAAAAACAAAAGCTATTCATGCAGCCCTGTCAGGATCGAGGTACTAAAGACCGGAGCTGCCGGCAATCAGCAGGGTGAAGGTCAGTCTGGCACCGGAAATGATGGGCTTTCATCAGATGACCTTTTTGTGAAAGTGGAGGTTGATCGATCCAGCGTTTACAAAGGCGAGCAGATAATCGCAACAATTCGTGTCTATACCCGGGTGAACCTGGCCCGTTTCGGAGAGATCAAAATGCCTGACTTCGCCGGTTTCTGGAATCAGGAAATCCCAACTCCGGCTCAGGTGAGCCTCGAGCGTTTAAATTATCAGGGTAAGCTTTACAATGCCGGGATTTTGAGGCGTTCAGTACTGGTACCACAGCAAACGGGCAAGATTTCAATCGATCCGTTTGAAATTGAATGCATGATAAACATTCCCCGGAAAAATCAGAGATCACCCTTTGGCGACATGTTCGGTGACAGCTTTTTCGGGTCCTATGAAACCCTCACCAAAAAAATCTCCAGTCCCAGGGTCGAAATCAATGTAAAACCGTTCCCTGGTAACCAGCCTGCGGGTTTTACTGGAGCGGTCGGCAAGTTTTCCATTCAGGCAGGACTTGATAAGCATGAGGTCAGCACCAATGAGGCTATTACCTTAAAGGTTGTCGTAAAAGGCACTGGAAATATCAAGTTGCTGGAGCTGCCGCCCTTTAATTTTCCTGCTGACCTCGAGATATATGACCCAAAAATCACGGATAACATTGATTCCGGCAGTAATGGAATAACCGGCTCAAAAACTTTTGAATATGTAATTGTTCCGCGTCATGCTGGTAATTTTGATATACCGGCCTGGACTTTTGCCTATTTTGATCCTGCTGCCGGGGCTTACAGGGAATTTACCAGCGAGGCAATGCAATTAAAGGTAACCAAAGGTGCCAACGATTCCGAAGCCACCATTATCAGTGCACCGGGAAAAGAAGATATCCGGATTATCGGACAGGATATCCGTTTCATAAAAACGGGTAAGTCAGCACTCCGAAAGATCAGTCACCCTTTCTTCGGATCAACCGGTTTTTGGTTTAGCTACCTCGCGATATTCCTATTGTTTATCCTACTGGCCAGCTACTTGCGTAATAAATTCAAGAACCAGGGCGACATTGAAGGAATGCGGTTCAGGAAAGCCATTGCCGTGAGCAGGAAGCAGTTGGCAGCAGCTCGCCACCATCTGGCAGCAAACCAGAGTGACCGTTTTCTGGAGGCATTACTGAAGGGATTATGGGGTTATATCGGGAATAAGTTTAATCTGAACCTCTCGGAGCTCAACCGTGACAACATCACTGACTCGCTGGTGAGCAAAGGGGTGGAGCAGGAAACCATAACCGGATTAATTGAGACCATCGATTCAGCTGAATACCTTCGCTATGCCCCACCCGCTGGTGATGCGGACTTTCAGGCATTATTGCAAAAAGCCGAGGAATTTATTGTCCTTATTGAAAAGTCATACAGGAGGTAGTCTATGTTTAAATTAATCAAAACAACTGCACTCTTTGCGCTTTTACTCGTGTCCCCGGTATTCGGGCAGTCGGAGATTGCACAAAACCATCTTGAGCAGGCCAATCAATCCTACCTTAAAAATGATTTTCAAGCCGCATTGGATGAGTACCGTAAAATTGAGGCTGCTGGATACCGATCGGCCGAACTCTATTATAATCTTGGAAACACTCATTATAAACTAGGGCAGATACCCTCCGCAATTCTCTATTTTGAACGTGCTCGACTTTTAAACCCTGTAGATGAGGACGTTCTTTTTAACCTGAATCTTGCCAATCAGCTGGTGGTGGATCAGATAAATCCAATTAGAGTATTCTTCGTGAGGTCCTGGTTAAACTCTGTCGCAGCCCTTTTGAAGCCGGATGTATGGGGAATGATTGGACTCCTGTCTTTCCTTTTTCTGGCTGCAATAGTCATCTCCCTGTATGCCACCCGTGGATCCCGGTTACGAAAAACCGGGATTACATTGTCCATTTTTATGGTTTTCTCCGTAATTGTCTCCCTGACACTGGGAGCTATAGCGAACCGAACCGTCAACCACCGCAATTACGCGATTGTATTCGCACCTTCAATAACAGCAAAAAGTTCCCCGGATGCCAGCGGCACGGATCTTTTTGTTATACATGAAGGGTTGAAGGTCAGAATTACTGAAACCGTTGGAAGTTGGATCCGGATACGTCTACCCGATGGAAATGAAGCCTGGGTTCCGGATTCATCTGTTGCAAGAATCTGATTCCGATCAGATGCCGGATGCCGAATAAGTGATCGCATAAGAACTCATTGAAAATCAAAACAGTTTATGTACTTTTGCACCCCGAAACATTACGGGTAGCCGTTTGTTATTTCTAATGAAAAGAATTGATTAATTGTTCCAATTGAGAAGTGCGTAGATGAGGTCCTTTCAAACCGTAATTTTTATTATTCCGTTCCTTGTTCTGGTGGATTTATACGTTCTCAAAGGGATTGCTGCTCTCCTCAAGGGCCAAAAGACTATTCTTAGAAAATCTGTTTTCATCGGCTACATTCTTTTCAGCGCGGCCTTGCTGGTATCCCTGATAAGCCTGTATCTCTTTTATGAGCAACAGCCGTCAGATCCCTCACGATACAGGCTGTTCATGAGGTTCAGCGGTCTTTTTATCGTACAGTTCCTGTTTAAGTTTGTCTATATCTTCTTCGAATTGTTTCACGACCTCCGGCACCTTGCCATGAGATTTCGTCCAAAGAAAAAATTCAGGCAACCTCTTCCGCCGGAGGAGAATACTTCATCACGCCGGGAGTTTATCCGGAAATCGGGGATAATCATGGCGGCAATACCTTTTCTGGGAGCGATTCAAGGAATCGGCTGGGGACGTTTCAGGTTTACTGTCAGACATTCTGCCATTCATTTTAAAAACCTTCCGTCCTCTTTTGAAGGCCTCCGTATCGTGCAGTTATCCGATGCACATCTTGGCGGGTTTTATGGTCACAGGGACAAACTCGAAGAAGTCGTTGACATCATCAATGATAGTAAGCCTGATATCCTTGTTTTCACCGGAGACATGGTAAATAATTTCTCATCGGAGATGGAAGGCTGGGTTGGACTTTGGGCGAGAATGGAAGCCCGCATGGGTAAATTCTCGGTGCTGGGTAATCATGATTACGGTGACTACTCGGAATGGGATACCCAGGAGGAGAAAAAAGCCAATTTCGACGGAATAATCAGGCAGCAGGAGGAGATGGGTTTTCAGATGCTGATGAACGAAAACCGGATGATCGAGCGAAATGGCGAAAGGATTTATGTGGCTGGCGTGGAGAACTGGGGACTACCCCCATTCAAGCAGTATGGTGACCTTTCAAAAGCGATGCTGAACATTCCTGATCAGGCGTTTACGCTTCTTTCTCTGCTCCAGTTGGATTTTACGCAGCGAATCCAGCCGATAACGGACATCGGAATGGCGCGGTTCGATACTCATTATTTTCTCGTACGCCCTGACCAAAACAT
>CAZEKJ010000014.1:0-12971 GCA_964512915.1 uncultured Porphyromonadaceae bacterium | reverse complement strand
CCCGACCATTGGACAAACGGCGTCCTCGGTGATAATCGGATTAACCTTACCCTTGCCGGTCACACGCATGGTTTTCAGATGGGGATAGAGATCGGCAATTTCAAATTCAGCCCTTCACAATTGATCTATAAACAATGGGCAGGTCTCTACCGGACAGGAGAACAATATCTCTATGTCAATCGCGGACTCGGATTTCTCGCTTTTCCGGGCCGAGTGGGAATCTGGCCGGAAATCACGCTGCTCGAACTGCACCGAGGATAATTAGTTGATCTTGAATCCGTAAAGGAACTCGGCCCCAAAGTTGGACGACTGTGGAAAATAGAAAATGCGTATACCAGATTCCAGGTCCAGCCCGGTGCGAAGAAGATTAAAATCAGCCAGAATATCAATACCGGAAGTGAACAGCCAATTCTTTTCCTGGTAAAAATAACCCCCGTCAAAGAACAGATTGGTTCTGATCCTTTTTATGTACATGAGCCAGCTCATGCTCCAGTCGGGATATACCACGGGAACAGAATAATCGGCCTTGAAAGAATAATACCGGGTTTGATTTTTTGCCTGATGGCCGCGTGGAAAGTCGGGATAAGGATTATCGACCAGTGAGGGATAGTTCAGACTTGTGTAAGAATTCAGTATCCTGAGGCTGCTGTTACGAAGGGCACCGGGAAGGTAACATAACACCCGGGCTGAGAAATTCCATCCCTGCATAGTCCTGTTTATCGTTCTTGAGCCATTAATTCCCATCGAGAAGCCAAGGCCTGAATATAGGTCGCGATAGCTTATCTTCCTTAAAAAAGCAAGCTGTAAAGAGCCGCCGGCAGCAAATGAAGGCTGGCCAATGAGATCCCCGGTGGTCCTGCTGTTATTCAGTATCGACAAAGCCGGGATAACCCTTCTTGACCATATCCCGGATGAGAAGTTAAGGGGTATATACAGCTGAACTTTGGATTTTTGTGAATAGTAGGCCATAGGGTTATTCACTTCATTTCCATCTGATTCCATGCGGCGATACTCCCGCCGGAATTCCGCGTCAACAACCGGAAGGAATCCTGAATAGGTAGCAGATGCTACCGCCGCATGTGATTGCTGAGGTTTATTATACTGATAACCGGCTTGGGCGACAAGGGTGCTCAGAGCGTTTTGTGACATAATCACGGCTCCGGGATTAATGCGGTAGGAATCAGGGTCGATAAAGGCTGGAGCCCAGCTATGAAAGCTAAACAAATGGCTGGCCTTTCTGTAAGGTTGAGAAAGTGAAATTGTATCCCGATCATCAGTAAAATCGATTGGGTCTTCCCCATCAGCCCGTGCAATAACCCTGGTCACCGGCTCCTGAAGTTCAAAGTCCGAAAGAGCTGCAACAGCATGAATCGAGTCAATCATACTAACCGCCGCACGGTATCCTGATGGAGAGTGGACCGACAAATAAAGACGATTCTCTGCAGAAGTAAGGTAATTAATACCATATCGGTGACTCACGACCTTTTCAACAGCACCGTTTATGGTATTCATCCGGTATACTCCTGTTGTTGATCCCAGTGGACCGATAAAGTAAACCTGGTTGTCGTGAAAAACAGGATAAGAGATTTCGGCAAATCCTCCGTCAAGAACCCTTTCCACCATCCCTGTCTTTCGATCAATCCTGACCAGCCATCTGCCGGTTGGCCCTGTTGTAATGGCAAAAATCTCCGAATCATCCTTGCCCCAGCCCAGCGATGTATAATAACTCCCCTCACTTTCCGGAATCCTTTGAATCTCAGAGAAATCTGAAACCGTAAGAATAACGACAAACGATTTACCATCTTTTCCCTCCGAAATGCAGGCTATATAATCACCCGTCTTGCTGAAAGTGGGGGTAGAAAGGCGCTTATTCCGGGTCAGCCGTCTCGTAAGTTTTTCATTTTCCTGCCAGATGAACAGGTCTGAAGTTGACCTGTTCTCCCAGCGAATATCAGGATTATGCTCTGCCCAGATTATTTTTCCAGCATAAACGGAGAAGCCGGCATCCTCAATGGCCCCAGGCCTTACCAGCGACTCCTCCCTGCCGGTGGAATCAATCCTAATGAAAGCAGGAAGTGAGCCAAGGGATTTTTTCAGGCAAATCATGGAATGATCAGACCCGGCGAATGGCTTGATGTAAGAAAAATAATCGGTGGTATCCTGCCGGTATTCCTGGATTGGCGAAGCAACCTGATTATTGGAAGCCGTCAGGATCCAATAATCCTGCAGCCATTTCATGGTTTCCCTGTATAGTTTACCGGAAGTCAAACCGGTCTTTCTTTCGATCATCCTGGAAAATCCGGCGATCCGGAAAGGATTGTTTCCGATCATTCTGAGATTATCTGACCACAGCAAAGGATAGGATAGCATTCTTCCTCTGGCAGTCATGTAATAGCCATATAAATATTCGTTAGGCAAATTATCCCTATAGGTTCCCAGGTAAACCCGGTCCCAGGACGGGATCTCGCCGCTGATCAGCTTTGACCTCAGAGGCAAGGAAAATGCGGCGATTCTCCCCCGGCCGGCATCACTGAGAAGGGTCTCCGTGAGCACGGCATCACCTTCCAGAAACCACATGGGAATATGCAATCCTAAAACTACCGATTGCGCCTGTTCACCCAGGATAAAGGATGCTGCCCGGGTGAAGCCGGCAGTAAGGCGGTCCATCTGAGCCATATGCCTGTATTCATGGATGATCAGTTGAGAGGAATAATCACCAATCTCGCCGGCAACGGGGTGTTTGGGGTATAACTCTATTCTTCGCGGGGCCAGAACAGTAATTCCGTTGGAGAATGAAGCCTCCGGATGAACAATGACCGGAAAGGGCCTGATCGTTGCCTGCATGGAGGCAGTTACAGGTTTTTCCAGTTTTCCGATAATTCTCTCCATACGATGGGCCTGAAAACCGTAATAGTCAGGATAGATCAGAGTCAGGTTGCTGGTCTGTGATTTTCTCCAGCGAATGGATGAAGGGTCTGTTCCAATCGAATAATACTGCGACTGAAGGGAAGAAAAATTAAAGGCAAGGAAAATCAGGAACAGGCCAACTGTTCGCACTGCTGTCATTTTCACTTTACAAAAATAGAAAAACCCTGCCGAAGCAGGGCCTTCATTTGTTGAATATATGCTTGTTTGGTTTGGGTCTGTTATTTCTTCCCCGCTTTCTCAAGATTATCCATGCCTTCAATATTTACACTCTGGGCGATCTTGGCCACGGTTTTCATGTCAATTATGCCGGCCATCCAAATCAGGGTATTCTCCTCTTTTCCGCCTGATACCATTACCAGTTCCCTGATGACACCGTCCTTTTCAAGAGTCAGGAATTTTACCTGCTTGTCCGCTTCCTGCATCACCATCAGTTCCTTGTAGTCCTTTGCCGGTATTGCGGCAAGTATCTCCTGATAAAACCCATTGCTGTTAACCCCACCCTTTGCAGATAAAATCTTAATAAAATCAAGGTTCTTGACTGTTTTTAGAAAGTCGTCGTTCTCAGGATTGTCCACATTGGCAAAAAGCTGGAACATATTCTTGGTAATCACTACCGATGAGAACCCTTCTTTGCCGGAATATTTCTGAAACAGCTGGTCAATAGCCTTGTTCTGTGCATATGTAAACAGGGGAATCAGAATAGCTAAAATCAATACAGATAGTCGTTTCATGGTAAGTGGATTACTTTTCTTTAGCAATTTCTTTGGTTGCTGATAAGGCATTTCCCAGTTTCGACAAAACCGAAAGCTCCTGAGTAGCACGATGGATGGAGTTAAGGTTTTTAAGTGGTTTAACAGCATTACTCAGCGTGCCCAGGTCTGATAATCCTGATGTCCCCTGGTTAAGATAACCAGACACCTTTTCAAGGGCACTTAGGGATTCAGTATAGGCAAGCTGGGGGTCATTCAGTTCATTGATCGAATCCCTCCGGTAGAGAAACAGGAAGGAAGATACCAGGATTAGCACCGAGGCAGCCGAGCTCATGATGAGATAAATCATTCTGCGTGAACTCTTTGGCGACTGATTTTGAAGAGATTCCAAGCGTGTCAGGACTGACTGCTCGAGATCATCCGGCACAGGAATCTCCATCAGGCGAATCTCCTTCATTTCACGGAAATACTGCTCATCAGCAGCAAGTTCCGGATCCGGCCGGCCATTGAGAAAATACGATTCAAGAAGGAGTTCCTCTTCAGGAGTGCTCCATCCGTCATAGTATTTGTGCAACAAGATTTTTATTTCGTTCGTATTCATAACCATATTGTTTTGCAAGAATTTCACGGATTTTATTACGTCCGCGCGACAGGATAACCCTGACCGTGCCATCAGCAATCCGCAAAGCCTCGGCAATTTCTTCATTAGAATAGCCTTCAATATCCCGGAGGCTGATAACCGATCTCTGAGGCTCCGGCATTTCACCAATTATCTTCTTGACCAACCTCACAGAGTCATTGATTTCCAAACTCTTATCGGGCTGAAGATCATCAGTTGACCGGTTTTTAAAAAAGTCAGAGAGGTCCAGTCTCACCGTTTTCTTCATTTTGATCCTGTCAAGGCAATAATTCCTCATGATCCTTACTGCAAAGGCTTCAATACAGCTTACACCTTGCAGGTCAGCTCTCATGTTCCACAATTTTACAAAGACCTCCTGAACAGCATCCTTAGAGTCATCCTGATTTTCCAGGTACCGGAAGGCATACCTGTAAAGCTGCTTGTTAAGCGGAACAACCTTTTCGTTGAATTCTTGTGCCGTCATTATCCTGTAGACGAATCAATCCGATTCCTGTTACAAGATACTGACGAAATTATTGTTTTATACCCCTGCCAACCAGCAATAGTGACTGAGAACTGAAGGAATACCCGGAGAATATCCCGAATCCCCCTGTAATATTGGTAAAAACCTGAACCGGTTCGGCAAAGGGATTATTATGCGCTGCCTGATAGGCCTCATTGCTGACCACGTATTTATAAAACGATTTATCAACTTGCTCCAGCTGAATATCGACCTTAATGGTATCAGACAGAGTCCATTGGTATTCGTAAAGGCTTACTTTCATGGTTTTGACCTGGCCATTGAAAATCTTGTCATCGAAATATAACTTGCCACCAAAGTAATGTGATTCATCCTGGAGGAACTGGTCGTTACCGGCATAAACAAATGCCTGCTGGGTAATCCATTTACCCGTTGGTTTCATCGTCATATAATCAATCTCCTTGAAGGTCATGGAAACGGCAAGACCATATAGGTTACCCTGTATCTCCGGATCATCAAAACGAATGCTGAGGTTAATCACTTCACTGCCCCATTCGTCCACCACTGTTGCTGAATCCCAGGAACTTATCGGCACCAAAGTTGGAATGAAAGCCTCGGCTGACACAGATGTCATCCCCGGATAATCAACTGAGAGTTTGTATGTAGAACCTACAAGTGGCTTAAAATCAGGTAAATGGTAAAACCCGCCGCTGTCAGGAATTAGTTGACCCAGGGGATTTCCATTCTGGAAGAGTCGGACATCAGCATTATTGAGCAGCATAAACTCATCATTCTCCAGAACACTAAGGCTTTTTGACAAGTGCAGCAACACTGGCTGATCCGGGCTGATCAGGCCATTCACCACTATTTTACGGTCAGCATTTGGAACCTCAACATCGAGGATCAACTCACAGCTGGTTAAAGCGGAAATCAGAAGGCCTGATATCAGGAAAAGAAAATGATTGGTTCTCATAACTATCTGATTATTTGATCCTGAAACTGTAACTTACAGAAGGGATGACCGGGAAGAGTGAATATTGTTTTAGCACAGGCTTGCCGGGGCCATTCTCCACATACTCCTTATCGAACAACAGGAAAAACGGATTCTTTCGGTTATACGCATTATAGGCGCCCAGCGACCAGGTTCGTTCCCCCCACTTGGTTTCTTTCTTGAAATTAATCCCGATATCGAGCCGGTGATAGGCTGGCATCCGGTAAGAATTCCTGCCGGCAAAGTATTCAATACTGTTAAAATAGCCCGAGTTATACCAGAAACTTTGCAGGGAGGCATACTTTTCCAGTGGCAGGGTTACCGCATTTCCGGTCCCATACACCCAGGTAAGTCCGATATCAATATGATCATTGATTTTTTGATTGAAAACAATGGATATATCATGTCTACGGTCATACCGGTAAGGAAACCACTCCCCGAAACTGATGTTTTCAAAACGCCGCTCCGACCATGACAGCGTGTACCCGATCCAGCCACTTGTTTTCCCAAATTCCTTGCGCGCCAGGATTTCAACGCCAAAGGCCCTGCCCTCGCCCATCTCAACCTTGTTTTGCCAGTCATCCTCAAGGGAAAAGAAACTGGCTCCTTCCTTATACTCAATCAGGTTCTGCATGGATTTGTAATAGCCCTCTACACTGATCTCAATATCTTCTGCCGGCTCATACGCAAATCCCAGCGCAAACTGAGTGGCCTTCTGCGGTTTGATTGTATCGGTAACAGGAAGCCAGAGATCTGTTGGAAGGCCAATTGTTGAATTCGAGAGAAGATGGATGTACTGGCTCATCTGGGTAAAGGCAGCCTTAACCGACAACTTTTCGCTCAGAAGGTACCGGAGGGAAACCCTGGGCTGTAATGAAGTATAGGTTGAGTCCTTAACATTGAAACCACTGAAATGCAATCCGATATTAGCTTTCAACCTCGATGATACCGACCAGTCATCTTCCGCGTACACAGACCATTCGTGCGCATAGATGTCCTTGTTACCAAAGGTTGTATCAATAGCCTGACCCATGCCCTGTTCTTCCAGACCGAAGACGGTGACGCCGGGCTTGAATGTATGATAGATGTAATTGGTTCCAAAGCGAATGCTGTGGTTCGGATCCGGAAGATAATCGAAATCAATTTTACCCGCCCAATCATTGATTCCGGAATTATACCCGAACTCATATTTATGGGTAAGGGCGCCATTCTCCTCCTCCTGGTCCAGCATGGTGGTCAGGAAATTATATTTGCTATAGGTTATCGTGGTATTGCTGAACAATTTAGGACTGAGAATATAGTTCCAGCGCAGTGCGCCGGTAAGGTTACCCCAGCCCAAACCTGCCGCATTTTCCCAGCGATACTTCTCACCCTTTTCCACCGTACTCAGATAGGCTTTATCCTGACCTGAATAGAGGCTTAAATAAAGCCGGCTCCGGTCGGAAAACTTATGATTGATCTTTGCATTGAAATCGTAGAAATAATAGCCTGCCCTGAAGTTCTCAAAATCCTTTCCCGCTTGCCATCTTATCAGCGGCTGTGCAATATAATCGATATAGGTGCGGCGGCCAGACACAATAAAGGAGGTTTTATCCTTGACAATCGGCCCCTCCAGAGTCAGCTTGCTTGAAATGATTCCAATGCTTCCTTCGGCGGTGAATTTCTTATTATTTCCCTCTTTCATCCTGATATCCAGCACAGAAGAGAGCCTTCCTCCGTACCGGGCAGGAAATCCGCCGGTAATCAGTTTAACCGTCTGGATTGCATCGGGATTGAAAACAGAGAAAAATCCGAAGAGATGGCTGGCATTATAAACGGGCACCCCATCCAGAAGGATCAGGTTCTGATCAGGTCCCCCACCCCTCACGTATATTCCGCTGGTGCCCTCGCTGCCCCCTTTTACTCCGGGCAGCAGCTGGAGTGCTTTCAGGATATCAGCCTCGCCAAACATCACAGGCAGGCTCTTGATTGTTTTGGATGTTAATTCCGTCATGCTCATCTGAGTACTTTTCACGGCTGATTTGGTCCTTTCGCCGGAAATAACCACTTCATCCAGGTTGATTACCGGATTCAGACGGACGTTGATCACGGTATCCCTGCTGAGGCGGAACTCTTTCGAAACCGCCTCATAACCCACATAAGAGATAGTAAGCTTTATACTACCGGCCGGAAATGTCAGGCTGTAGAATCCGTAAGTATTGGAGGTTGTGCCCTTCAGCGATACCGGGTCATAAACGTTTGCACTGATCAGCTTTTCGCCTGTAGTCTGATCTTCAAGCGTTCCACTGATGGTATATCGCTGCGCAAATCCGGACATGGTGCACAGGAAGAAAACCGGAAGCAGCCAGATTCTTTGCATGGGGTTAATGCGTTATGTTATCTTACTAAACGAAGTATGGCTCCAGGGCAGCCATCAGATCAGCCGGAGGCCTTCTGGGTTTCCGGTTTTGCATATCGGTAAAAACCAGGTGACATTCTGCCTCATTTAACAGGTCGCCGGCTTCGCTAAAGATCTCATAAAAGAAAGTAATGCGCGCAGAGGGGAGTTTTCGCAATGTTGTGCGAATGGTGATCAGATCATCATATCCGGCCGGCCGGATATATCGCACGCTCATGGTGACAACGGGCAGCATAATTCCCTGCTCCTCAAGCCCCCTGTAGGTAAATCCAAGTTTCCTGATCAGTTCGGTGCGGCCGATCTCATAGAATTCCGCATACCGGCCGTAATAGACATAGCCCATCTGGTCAGTCTCACCGTATCGGATGCGTTGTTGGATGTCGCAGGAATACATGGGATTTACAATTTACGATTTACGATTTACGATTTACGATTGATGATTTTTTGGGGCGTGCCGTAGAGGTCATAGTCGTCGGCGGAAGTGATATCGATCTGGTAGAAACTGCCGGTACGGAGGATCCGATCCGGTGAGGTAATAAGAACCTCCTGGTCGACCTCCGGTGAGTCATATTGGGATCTTCCAACGAAATAATCACCCTCCTTGCGGTCAATTACCACCGTTTCAACCTTACCGATCCGGGCACTATTTATCTGGGCAGAAATGTCTTTCTGGAGATCCATGATTGCCGAAAAACGCTCCTGTTTTACCTCTTCAGCGATTTCATCCGCAAAAAGATCACCCGAACGGGTACCCTCTTCGGTGGAATAGGTGAACACACCCAGGCGTTCAAAACGCGAATCCCGAACGAAATCAAGCAGTTCAAGGAATTCCTGTTCGGTTTCACCGGGATGGCCCACAATCAGTGCAGTACGGATCGCCGCATCCGGAATCTTTGAGCGGATATCCCTGATTATCTTATAGGTATCTTCCCGGGTATAGCCTCGGTTCATTCTCTTCAGCATGGGGTCACTGATATGCTGAAACGGGATATCGAGATAATTGCAGATTTTTGGGTCACTTGCCATAAGGTCGATGAGCCCTTCAGGAAAACTCTCCGGATACGCATAATGAAGCCGGATCCATTTTATCTTTTTCAGCTTTACCAGTTCCCCGAGAAGAGGCACCAGCATGCTCTTTTTGTACAGGTCGCGGCCATAATAGGAAAGGTCCTGTGCGATAAGAAGCAGCTCGCGGGTACCATGTTCGGAGAGATATCGGGCTTCCTGAATAATATCCTCCATCTTTCTAGAAACGTGCTTTCCACGGATGGATGGAATCGCGCAAAAGGAACAATTCCTGCTGCATCCCTCTGATATTTTCAGATACGCATAGTGGCTGGGAGTTGAAACCTGCCGTTGGTTCAGAATTTCAGGATTGAAAACCAGTTTAAGTGAAGTTAGAATATCATTCATTTGCTCCACGCCAAACCATGCGTCCACCTCCGGCATTTCCGGAACCAGCTCGTTCCGGTATCTTTGTATGAGGCATCCCATTGCGTAGATATAACGGATTCTTCCGTTTTTCTTTGATTCGATGGCGTCGAAGATGGTCTGGATCGATTCTTCTTTGGCATCAAGGATAAATCCGCAAGTATTGATTATCAGGACATCAGCATTTACTCTGACCGGATCGAGACGGGTCCGTATCCCCTGGGCCAGGAGCTGGCTCATTAGCTTTTCCGAATCTACCAGATTTTTGGAACAACCGAGGTTGATGATGTCTACGCGCAAGGTTGAGAAGATTTACGATTTATGATTGACGATTTACGATTTAGGTTTGGGAGGAGCCAAAGAGGGATTCGACGAAGGCGGTTTTGTTGAAAAGCTGGAGGTCTTCGATTTTTTCCCCGATTCCGATATACCGTACCGGAATCTTGAACTGATCGCTGATTCCGATGACCACGCCACCCTTTGCGGTGCCGTCGAGCTTTGTGAGAGCCAGGGCGGTAACCTCGGTAGCAGCGGTAAACTGTTTTGCCTGTTCAAAAGCATTTTGTCCGGTAGAACCGTCAAGGACGAGCAGAACCTCATGCGGTGCCTCGGGGATAACCTTTTTCATGACGTTGCGGATCTTGGTCAGCTCATTCATCAGGTTAACCTTGTTATGCAGGCGGCCGGCCGTATCAATGATGACCACATCGGCTTGCTGTGCAACCGCTGATTTCACGGTGTCAAAAGAAACGGAGGCCGGATCGGAGCCCATTTTTTGCTTAATAAGGGGGACTCCGGCCCGCTGCGACCAGATCTCGAGTTGTTCTATGGCCGCCGCCCTGAAGGTGTCAGCTGCACCCAGTATCACCTTCTTGCCTGCCGCCTTATACTGATAGGCAAGTTTTCCGATCGTGGTGGTCTTCCCGACTCCATTGACCCCGACAACCATGATCACATAGGGGCCGCTGGCTACCGGAAAAGGCAGGTCATCCTGATCGGCTGTATTATTTTCGGCCAGAAGGGAAGAGATTTCTTCGCGAAGGATTCTGTCGAGCTCGTCGGTATTCATGAATTTATCCCGCGATACCCGGGCCTCAATGCGCTCAATGATCCGGAGAGTGGTTGTAACGCCAACATCAGAAGAGATGAGCATCTCTTCCAGATTGTCCAGCACCTCGTCGTCGACCTTGCTTTTGCCGGCTATAACCCGGGAAAGCTTCTGGAACACGTTTTCCTTGGTCTTGGCCAGTCCCTGATCAAGGTTTTTCTTCTTATCGTCGGTAAACCATTTAAAGATTCCCATGAGTAAGGGTTTTAAACACAAAGAGCTTTCCTCACAGGTGAAGAAAGCTCCGGTATTATTTTAAACTTGGTTCTGCTTATTTAATGCTGAAGAAATCTTTAACATGATCGTTATGCACGACTTCTTCCTTAAAGCTGTAAGCTCCGGTTTTTGGTGATTTCACCATTTTAATGACTTTGGCATAGTGTCTTCCCTTGCCTGTCTGCATTGTTGCAACTACTTTCTTTGCCATACTGTCAATTATTTAATTTCCCTGTGTACAGTCACTTTCTTCAGAACTGGATTGAATTTACGCATTTCCATGCGATCCGGGGTATTCTTGCGGTTCTTGGTTGTAATATACCTTGAGGTCCCCGGTACTCCCGAAGTTTTATGTTCGGTGCACTCGAGAATAACCTGAATCCGGTTGCCTTTACTTTTTTTAGCCATGGTTCAGTTCTCCTGCTAATAATTAGTGATCAGACCTTGTTCCTGCGCTTCTTTGAGGCAGGCAGCCAATCCATTTTTGTTAATATTCCTGATCCCGGCGGCTGATACTTTCAGCACAATCCAGCGCTTCTCTTCTTCCAGATAAAACTTCCTGGTAAACAGGTTCGGATAGAAACGGCGCTTAACTCTCCGGTTTGAATGGGAAACGCTGTTCCCAACCATCATCATCTTACCGGTTATTTGACAAAGCTTCGACATGCTCTTAGAATTTTGGATCGCAAATTACGGGATTTTTATTCAAATAATCAAGAGGATTGCCAAAAAAATGGACTAATGTTTTAAACGGTTGCGTGTTAAAAGATCTTTTCACCAGCTGTTGCATCTTTCAAAACTCTCAGGCGGAGCATATTCAGTGCTGACTGCGAGGCTTTCAGGATGTTCCTGCCCCGGTGTTCACCCATAAAGAACCGTTCCGAAACGGTTCCACCAGGGCCGCTAACCGCAATCCAAACCGTTCCGACAGGCTTCTCCGGTGTGCCTCCATCAGGTCCTGCGATTCCTGAAACGGCAACGGAATAGTCTGTTTTAAGAATGCTTCTTGCATGTGAAGCCATCTCACCTGCAACCTCGGAGCTCACAGCCCCAAAGCGCTGAAGTTTGGACGCGGAGACTTTGAGTTGTGATTGCTTGACTTCGTTGGAATATGCCACTATTGATCCTTTAAAATAAGCGGAGCTCCCCGGTACCTGTGTTATACGGGAAGCAATCAAGCCACCCGTGCAACTTTCAGCTGTACAAACAGTCAGCCCCCTTTGGGTCAGTAATTCAGCAATAACTTCCTCAATCGACTGATCTTCATATCCATACACCCACTCCGGGATTAAGGCACAAAGCTGATCGGCAAGAATATTGAGTTTTTCCTGCACCATTCCTGTATCCTGGCCCCGCCCGGTGATCCTAAGTTTCACCACGCCGGGTGACGGCAGGTAGGCCAGTGAGAAATTCTCTGGAAGCGAGGATTCCCATCTTTCAATCGTGGCCGCCAGAGCTGATTCCCCGATACCCGTGGTCATGACGGTTTTATGCAGTACTGGGGGAGCCTTAAAAAATGCGGCCAGTTTCGGCAGTACACCCCCCTCCATAATCCCTTTCATCTCAAACGGAACACCGGGCATTGAGATTACAATGGTTCCTGCCGATTCAAACCACATGCCGGGAGCCGTTCCGTTGGGGTTTCTGATAACCATGCAATTATCCGGAACCAGAGCCTGGTCCCGGTTGACCTGGCTGAGCGGCATATTCCGTCTCCCCCACATTTTTTCGATATCGGCTAAGACATCAGGATCAACCACCAGCCGGGAATTGAAAAACTCAGCCAGGGTGGCCTTTGTACGGTCGTCATTAGTGGGACCTAATCCTCCGGTTACAAAGACTACCTTGGAGCGTGACATGGAGTCCTTTAAAGCTGAGCGTATCTCATCCGGGTGATCAGAAATGGAAATAATGCGCAAAACCGGTATTCCCATCAAAGAGAGTTTTTCGCCTATCCACGCCGAATTTGTGTCAATGGTCTGGCCGATGAGGATCTCGTCGCCAATGGTGATGATTTCGGAGGTGGGGTTGAACGAATGCAGGTTGCCGGTTGCCGGTTTCCGGTTGCCGGTTATAGAATGCAGGTTGC
>CAZEKJ010000013.1:64108-112658 GCA_964512915.1 uncultured Porphyromonadaceae bacterium | reverse complement strand
CCCGATTCACGGCCTTCGGTCCAGTCAGAAGCCAGAAATTCCAGCTGGCCCTGGATCACCTCTTTGGTGATTGCCTGGAATCCCTTGTCCCTGGCAGATTCCTGCGCATACTGTGGAATTGCGCCTAAAAGGAGCAATCCGGCAAGAAAAATCAATCGCATCTGTTTTTTCATAGAAATAGATATTATAGTTACCATTTAAGATTTGCCAGTTCAAATATGTTCAGATATCCAAGCCTGATAATGTCAGTCATGTACGGCAGCACCGCTTTGTCAGCATGATCCGTGTATTGGTGATAGTCTGGGGTGAATTTCCCATGGATAAGAAAAATGGGTATGCCGGCGGTAGAAAAAGAAGTAAAGTCTGAACCGCCTGTGGGTTGGGCGGAAGTTTGGTATGCCATATCGAGGTTGAGTCCGTAATTCTTAATATGTTCCTCGGTCATTTGCCTGATTATCGGCAGGCCTGAAGAATAATTGAAATCACATTTTCTGCCGGTGGTATCATCCGGTGCAGTCCGACTGATCATGTCATAATTCATGTAACACCTGATCTTTTGTGTCTCAGCCTTTGATACGTAGTATTTGGAGCCAAGAAGCCCCTTCTCTTCAGCTGTCCAAGCACAGAAAATGATCGTGTTTTTTGGCTTGATTCCCGAAGCGGCAAAGGCATTGGCAATGGTCATGATTCCAACAGTTCCTGAGGCATTATCATCTGCACCGTTGTATACAAAACCATTAACCTTTCCAATGTGGTCATAGTGTGCTCCAAGCACAATGCAGTTGTCTTGATCCTCACCCTCCAGGATGCCAACCACATTACGGCCTTGCACAATCCGGGAGTCTACCGTGCTGTTTATTCTAAGCATTACTATCCCTGAGTTGACAACGGGTACAGGTTTTCCCGATGCTTCCCCATTTTCAAATGCGACCGGATCGAGCCTCAGATTGTCCAGCATGCTGTTTAGGGCACGATCCGATAAACTGATCCGTGGAATCGATACGGCCCCCGTTCCTGGAACTGATAATCGCCTGCGAGGTTGTGTGTTGAAAGGAACATCACCTTCATAGGTATCCGTATTGTAACGAAACGGAATATTAGTTACAGCCGGTGTAAAGCCGGTTGATCCGTTTCGGATCTCAATAACGGCGAGTGCACCTTTTTCCGATGCGATCCGGTCTTTTGCTGCATCATACAGGGGTGGACTGCCGGCACCGGCAAAGCGGCCGTATGCGGGGGAAGCCGGATCGTGCCATCCCGGAAAACCGGCCATTCTTAACACAATCTTGCCAGTAATGTCTGTCTTTTTGTAATCATCAATGCCAAGCTTTTTATCCACAATTCCGTACCCGACAAATACAACGGGAGCTTCTATTTCTATGGAATAGCTGCCTGGATTTATGCTGAAATCAGTCTGATATTGCAGCTGGTATTCCTTGCTGCTGTTCCCTTCCCTTATGACGAGCCAACATTCCTGAATAGGGCCCGGTGTGGTTTCAATAAAATTGATGTTCTGAAAATAGGAGCGGGGCTGGACGGTGGATGAGGTTCCTGACCCGGTGTTTCTCGAACGGATGACCATCTTCTGATCTCCTCCTGGTTTAAGTCCCATGGATTTAAACATTGAGGCGATATAGTCACTGGCCATATATTCTCCCCGGGTGCCGGTTTCCCGTCCTTCTGTCCAGTCAGAAGCCAGAAATTCCAGCTGGGCCTGGATGGCCTGCGGATTGATCGATTTTAAGCCTATATTTTTAGCACTCTCCTGGGCTCCGGCGACAACAGGAACAGCCAGTAAAACAGAACAAAGAAACAAGCGGAAATTCATAGTTGACGGGTTAGCGTTCAGGCAAAAGTAATAGAAGCGCTAGCGTTTGTTCCCGCCGAATAGTTAAAAGTTGTTAATACCTGAAGAATGAGAAATGCACCATTCCGTAGGCTCTCTCCTCAAGCCATCCCGGCTCGTTGGCAAAGTTATTTGATGGCCCGTGTTCAAGGATGAATACAGCTTCTGATTTGCACAGGCCTGACTTCGCAATGAGTTGTGGAAGCTCCGGCAGCCCTGGATGATTAAACGGTGGATCCGCGAAAATGATGTCATAGGCTGGTTGTTGCTTTTTCAGGTACTGGAATACATCAGTCTGCACCAGGCGAATGCCAGTAATGCCCATAGTCTGTATGTTTTTTCTGATGTATTCGCAGTGAATGCGGTCTCGCTCTACGGCAGTAATGTCCTCGCATCCGAGAGAAGCAAACTCATAACTTATACAGCCTGTGCCAGAAAAGAGGTCCAGGACGCGGATTTCCTCAAAGTCATAACGGTTTAACAGGATATTGAACAGCGCCCCCCTGGCTGTGTCCGTTGTGGGCCGGGCGTCCAGGCTTTTGGGAAGGAGTGGCCTCCGACCGCTGAGCTCTCCATGTACTATTCGCAACGGGCAAGATTTATGAGGTGAGCAAACTGATGCTGTATCAGGTTGTTGAATGTATAGCTGTATGAATAGCTTTTATTGAAATCAACATAGGAGATCTTTTTCAGGTACTTTTCCAGTATTGGCAATGAATCCGGGAACACTTCAACAAATCCGGATAAAATGAGTGGCGTCTCCTCCTGGGAAAGTCCAAACTGATCAAAGAGATACAGGATGAAATAAACCATGTCCTCCTTGTTTCTGATACCAAAGCTGTTGTAAAAGACCAATTGTCCGGAATTCAGGAGCATAAGGTCGATAAAACCGGGATGAATATCGGCATAAACCTGGGCAGGTAACGATTTGTTTTTGCCATCCAGTACGGCATCATCAATCTGTGGACATGCCTGGTGGAAAAACTGGCAATCCGAAAGACTTCCCTTGGCCTGTTCGTAAATATCACCCGGAATCTGATGAACTAAAAAGGCATCAATGGAGGGAATTTTGCGGAACAGAATGCTGGGGTCAGGGAAAGCATTCCCGGAATAACGGAAATAAGATCCGGCCAGGTCGGGATTGAACAGGGGGCCGGGTATCAGCAATGCACCGGGAGACTGGTACATAAAATGAACCGACTTGTAATTCTTTGACAGGTAACCTTCACTGTTCAGAAGGTTTCGGAGATTCTCCGCCTGCATTTCCAAAGGAATTCCGGATTCATACCAAAAGTTCTTGAACGCAATATACTTCATGCGGATCGTGTCAAGTATTGCAAAGGAGAATTGATCCGCCCCATATTGAAGGGATAGATGATAGGTCGACGTGATATTGGCGTCGAAAGTTTCGTCTATGATGGCTATGTTCCGCATAAAGAATCCTGTACCCTAAAATGGAAAAAAAATAGCTTCACCGGTTGGGGTGAAGCTACTATTTATTTCAGAATCTCTTATTATTCCCAGTTTCCGGCATTGTTATTGGCTTCCTGAATGTTGCCGACCCGAATCCCCTTGTAATCTTTTGCGAGGTCATTCAGGTTAATGATCAATTGCCTGTCCATACCGTTGAGTATATCGAAGTTCAGGGCACCGGCTTCAAAAACCTGAACCAGAACCTTCGATGCGGTTGTTATGTTCCCTGCCTGGAGGCTAAATTGTGTTCCCTGGGTATGGGGTACAAACCGCAGCGAGTCAATCGGGTATCCGTCGGGAAAGATGGAATCAAGAACAGGAACATAAAAGGTTCGGCGTACAATCAGGCCTTTGGCAACGGCGAGGGAGTCATCCTCGCTGCCTTCGGCATAAATAACCGGGAAGGAATCCGTTTTTACAAAATTGATGAGCGTATCAAAGCTTCCTGTATATTTCTGATATACAGATTTGTATGCAACCTGAGCCGTGCGGATGTCTTTAAGTCGATCAATGACTTTGGTGTACCTGCTATCTTTCTCTTTCTCAAAATTGATAGGCTTCATTACACCACTGTAGATCAAATAGAACAGTGTAATGATCAATCCTGCTAAAACAATCTGTACGATGGATTTTACCGTTTTCATTAGTGCGGATTTGTTTAAGTTTGACTGCAAATTTAATACAAATTTCTGACAACGGATTTTCTTAGCAATCATTTTTCCCTACTATGATTTCAGAGCAAATCGGTGGACTGATTCGTCAAAACCTGGGTCATGTTCCAACCGGAGGTCAGGAGAAGCTGATCGACAAGCTTGCCTCTTTTCTTTTTGGACCGGATGACCGGATCTTCCTGGTTCGCGGGTATGCCGGAACGGGAAAAACCACCCTGGTAGCATCTGTGGTTAAGACCCTGGCCGCTTTCAGGTATAAAACTGTTTTGCTGGCGCCAACCGGGCGTGCGGCCAAAGTTCTGAGCAGCTATTCCGGATTTCCGGCTTTCACCATACATAAGAAAATTTACCGCCAGAATAAGGTAGTTGAGGGATTCGGAGAGTTTGGGCTCGACCGCAACCTTAGCAAAAACACGCTCTTCATCGTGGATGAAGCCTCCATGATCAGCAACCAGTCGCTCGACCTTTCGGTCTTTGGTTCCGGCCGGCTTCTCGACGATCTCGTGGGCTATGTGTACTCGTCGCCTGGATGCAAACTGGTACTGATAGGAGATGATGCGCAGCTGCCACCCGTTGGTTTTGACCAGAGTGATGCCCTTAAGGTGGAATACCTTGAACGTTACGGGATGAAGGTGGAAGAATGCAGCCTGACGGATGTGGTTCGTCAATCTGTTGATTCCGGCATCCTGTCTAATGCAACCCACCTCAGGAAGATGCTGTTGCAAACCCCTGATCGTTTTGGCATGCCGGGCTTAAGAACCTCCGGCTTTCCCGATTTTCAGGAGGTCCGCGGGGATGATCTTCTTGAGGAACTTGAACGGAGCTATGGAACTGCCGGACTGGAAGAGACTATGGTCGTTTGCCGGTCAAACAAGCTGGCAAACAGATATAACCAGGGGATCCGGAACATGATCCTGAAATATGAGGAGGAGATAAGGCTGGGCGACCTCATCATGGTCGTCAAGAATAATTACTACTGGCTTAAGGACTCCCCCGAGATTGATTTTATTGCAAACGGCGATATTCTTGAGGTCGTCAGGGCAAAAGGGAGCAAGGAGCTATACGATCTTACTTTCAGGGATCTGATGGTGCGGTTCACGGATTATCGTGATATGGAATTTGAGGCAAAAGCAATGCTGGATACCCTGTTTGCTGATACCCCCTCACTTGACAAGGACCGGATGCGGAATTTCTTTGCTGCCGTATCAACTGATTACCAGCAAATGAAGGGAAAAAAACACAAGGCTGATGCCATACGTGAAGATCCGTTCTTTAATGCTTTGCAGATAAAGTTTGCCTATGCGGTAACTTGCCACAAGGCGCAGGGTGGCCAGTGGAAGCATGTATATATTGATCAGGGGTATATTACGGAGGATAAGATAGACCGTGAATATTTTCGCTGGCTCTATACGGCAATCACCCGAGCCACGGAGAAAGTGTTCCTTGTAAACTTCCGGCCGGAGTTTTTTACGTCCCGATGATTTTCACCAGCACCCTTTTTGCCCTTTTACCGTCGAATTCACCATAAAAAATCTGTTCCCACGGGCCAAAATCCAACTTCCCGCCGGTAACCGCAACCACTACCTCTCTGCCCATGATTGTCCTTTTAAGGTGAGCATCAGCATTATCTTCATACGAATTGTGCCTGTATTGGCTGTAGGGTTTCTCAGGTGCCAGGCCTTCCAGCCATTTCTCAATATCATGATGCAATCCGGACTCATCATCATTGATAAAGACCGATGAGGTGATATGCATCGCATTGCACAGGAGAAGGCCGTCCGAAATCCCGCTCTCCCGGAGGCACTCCTCAATCTTGCTGGTAATGTTGATTAACTCCCTCCTGTTGGGGGAGTGGAACCACAATTCCTTTCGATAAGACTTCATCGGGTAAAATCAGGCTTCGAGTTTCATATCAGCAACCATTGCCTTGATTCTGGCATCCAGCGTTCTTTCCGCATCAGCAAGTTCCGACGGGTTATTAACCTTGGCCCGAACGCTGAAATAGAACTTAATTTTAGGTTCCGTCCCGGAGGGCCGTGCCGAAATGATCGATCCGTCGCCTGTAATAAATTGCAAAACATTGGATTTGGGCAGGTTGATATCATAGCGCAGATGGGAGATCATGTCATACGCCTTTCGGGCCTGAAAATCCTGAACCATCACTACGTCTGAACCCGCCAGGGATTCCGGAGGCTGGCTGCGGAATCGCTCCATCATGGCAGAAATCTCTTCAACCCCTGATTTTCCCTTTTTCGTGATGGAAATCAAATGCTCCTTGTAATATCCGTATTTAATATAAATGCTGTCCAGAAGTTCAAGTACCGACATCCCGTTCTCTTTAGCCCAGGCGGCCATCTCTGCGAACAGGGCACAGGCGGATACAGCATCTTTATCCCTTACAAAACTTCCTACCATAAAACCGTAGGATTCTTCACCCCCTCCAACAAAAACCTCCTGACCTTCTTTCTCCCGGATAATGCCGGCGATATATTTGAACCCGGTGAGAACCTCATAGGTTTTCACGCCAAAGGAACTGGCAATTTCATTAAATAGTGGAGTGGTAACTATCGTTCTGGCAATGAATTCATTGCCTTTGAGTTTTTTCTGGTCGAAAAGGTTTTTTAGCAGATAATATACCAGTAACGCACCGGTTTGATTTCCGTTCAACAGCCGGTATTCACCAAAGTTGTCCCTAACGGCAACTCCTACCCGGTCCGCGTCCGGGTCAGAAGCCATCACCAGTTCTGCGCCAGTTTCCCGGGCTTTCTCGAGGGCAAGGGTTAAGGCACTCTTTTCTTCAGGATTCGGAGAATAAACGGTTGGAAAATTTCCATCGGGAATGTCCTGCTCCGGCACATTGATCACATTGTTAAAGCCAAATCGCCTTAATATTTCAGGTACCATATATACCCCGGTGCCATGAATCGGAGTGTATACAATCTTCATATCCCGATGCTTTTGATTGATCCCGGGATTGAGGCTCAGTTCTTGCAGACAGGTCAGATAAGCTTCGTCAACCTCTTTTCCGATGCTATGAATCAGGGAAGGATCAGCCAGCTGACGGACTTCCTTAAAACTCTTGATCTTCTGAACTTCACCTATAATATTTTCATCATGGGGATGGACTATTTGACCGCCATCTTCCCAGTAGACCTTGTAACCATTATACTCTTTAGGGTTATGTGAGGCGGTCACCACAATTCCCGACTGGCAATGAAGGTGACGGATGGCGAATGATAATTCCGGTGTGGGCCGGAGGTCTTCAAAAAGATAGGCATGGATTCCGTTTGCCGCGGCAACTTTTGCGGTCATCTCGGCAAAAACCTTCGAATTATTCCGGCTATCGTGGGCAATCGCAATGCTCAGGTCGGTTTTGCCCGGAAAGTTGCTGATCATATAATTGCACAAGCCTTGCGTGGCCATGCCAATGATATAAATATTCATGCGGTTGGTTCCCGGACCCATGATTCCCCGCATTCCGCCCGTACCGAATTCAAGATCCCTGTAGAATGCCTCTACCAGGGCTTCATGGTCATGGTCAAGCATAAACCGGACCTGATCACGTGTTTCCTGATCGAAATCTTCTGATAGCCAGTGTTTTGCTTTCTCAATAATGGTAATGTCCGGTGCTTCCATATAAAAGGCTGTTTACGGATTTCTATTTTTCTATTTTACATTTTCCAAACAAATCTTCAAACTATCCTGCCAGTAAGGTATATCGAAACTAAAATCCTCCGAGAATTTTCGTGTATCCATTACACTGAAAGCCGGCCGGCTGGCAGGCAGTGGGTATTCATCGGTTCGGATGGGCTTTATTTTACAATTCAGCCCGGCCATTCTCATGATCGTTGACGCAAAGTCATACCAGGAGGCGACTCCGGCATTGCAGAAGTGGTAAATCACCGGCCGATCAAAACGAGCACCACCTGAATGAATTTGCCGGATCAGTGCCAGAATTCCCTTTGCCAGATCTACGGCATAGGTGGGTGATCCTACCTGGTCCATCACAATCCCCAGGCTTTCCCGCTCTGCTCCGAGACGCAGCATGGTCAGCAGGAAGTTTTTCCCAAACTCGGAATAGAGCCAGCTGGTCCTTAAGATAATTCCTGAACCTGATTTAATCACTTGCCGTTCACCCTCAAGTTTTGACTTCCCATAAACGCAGGCCGGATCCACCGGATCGGACTCCCTGTAGGGGATGCATCCCCGTCCGGAGAAAACATAATCGGTGGAAATATGAATAAGCGGGATAGCGGCTTTCCGGCAGGCTTCTGCCAGGATTCCGGGGCCTGTCCCATTGATGGCCATAGCTCTTTCCGGTTCCTTTTCCGCTTGATCTACTGCGGTATATGCGGCGCAATTGACCAGGAAATCAGGCTTTGTTCCGGCGATATAGGATTCAACCTGATTACGGTCGGTGATGTCAGGATCGGGGTAGTCCGTGGCTAACCAGTCGATTTCTTTCTCCGGGTCAGACAGGTGGAGCAGACTCTGACCTAACTGGCCATTTGCTCCGGTTATGAGTATTTTAATCACGATTCAAGGTATACAAAGTTCATGGATGCTTCAGCAAATCCGGGTAAAACCTTATCCTTGGCGCTTACCACTGCCTGCTCTGCCGGAATGGGCCAGGGAATGCTTAGTTCGCTGTCGAGGTAATGGATCCCTCGCTCAGCCTCCGGATAGTAAAAGCTGTCGCATTTATAGAAGAAAACAGCTTTTGGACTTGTGACGGCAAAGCCATGTGCAAAACCCTTGGGAATATAAAGTTGCAGCTTGTTCTCAGCGCTCAGTTCAATTCCGAAATAGTGTCCGAAGGTGGGTGAATTTTTGCGGATATCCACTGCAACATCCCAAACCGAGCCTTCAAGCACCCGCACCAGCTTACTTTGAGCGAACGGTGACAGCTGGTAGTGCAAGCCGCGGATAACTCCGTATTGCGACAATGATTGGTTGTCCTGCACGAATTGTGCGTCTATTCCTGCTTCGATGAGCGTTTTTCTGTTGAAACTTTCAAAAAAGTATCCGCGTGTATCCTCGAAAACCCGGGGTTCGATCAGAAGCAGTCCGGGTATGGGAGAGTCAATTATTTTCATAGAAGGTATTACCAGGATTTGATTTTTTCATTTGCAATGGTCAGAAGATACTGTCCATATTGATTCTTTCTAAGCGGCGTCGCAAGTTCTACTAGTTTTTCCCGGCTGATAAAGCCTTTTTTAAAGGCGATCTCCTCGATACAGGCCACTTTTAAACCCTGCCTCTGTTCTATGGTTGCGATAAAATTTGAAGCCTGGAGCAAACTGTCATGTGTTCCAGTGTCGAGCCAGGCCATTCCGCGACCCAGCAGCTTAACATTTAGACTCCCTTCCTCAAGGTATAGCCGGTTAAGATCTGTGATTTCCAGCTCACCTCTCGATGAGGGTTTGAGAGCTTTGGCTTTCGCAACCACTGTATTATCGTAAAAATAGAGCCCGGTAACTGCATAGCTTGATTTTGGCTTCAGCGGTTTCTCTTCAATGCTGAGCACCTTGCCATGGTCGTCAAACTCGGCCACGCCGTACCTTTCCGGATCTGTAACATAATATCCGAATACGGTTGCGCCTTGTCTGATCTGTGCCGCCTCTTCGAGAATCTTTCCAAAATTGTATCCGTAAAAGATATTGTCTCCCAGGACAAGGCAGGCTTCATCCCCGGCCAGAAAGGTTTCCCCGATCAGAAAGGCTTGTGCAAGACCATCAGGTGAGGGCTGTTCAGCATAGGTAATCTGGAGTCCAAGGTCTTCACCGCTGCCGAACAGGTCCTCGTAAAGATGCAGGTCCTTGGGTGTGGATATGATCAGTATTTCCCGCAATCCGGAAAGCATCAGAACCGACATCGGATAATAAATCATCGGTTTGTCGTAAATCGGCACGATCTGTTTCGAAATGCTTTTGGTGATCGGATAGAGACGGGTTCCGGCCCCGCCGGCAAGAATAATCCCCTTCATGATCTATAAGTTAAGAAGGTTTTTAAAATAGTCGATGGTCTTGCCAAGTCCTTCGTCCAGATGGATCTTAGGCTCCCATCCGTTCAGCTCATTGCGGGCAAGGGAAATATCCGGCTGACGCTGGGTGGGATCATCCTGCGGCAGCGGAAGGAAAATCAGCTTCGATTTTGCACCGGTAAGCGCAATAACTTTTTCAGCAAGTTCCCTGATCGTAAACTCCCGGGGGTTACCAATATTAACGGGCCCGATGAAATCTTCCCGAGTACCCATCATCCGGACCATGCCTTCAACCAGGTCGTCAACAAATTGGAAGGAACGGGTCTGAGAACCGTCACCGTAAATAGTGATATCCTGGTTGTGAAGTGCCTGGATGATGAAATTGGATACAACCCGGCCATCCTGGGGATGCATCCTCGGCCCGTAGGTATTGAAGATCCGTATAATCTTAATTCTGACGCTGTTCTGATGGTGGTAATTCATGAACAGGGATTCTGCGCAGCGCTTGCCTTCATCATAACAGGACCGCAGTCCGATCGGATTCACATGTCCCCAGTAATCCTCCGTTTGCGGATGAATCTTCGGGTCACCGTATACCTCACTGGTTGATGCCTGCAGGATTTTCGCCCGTATCCTCTTGGCCAATCCCAGCATGTTTATTGCACCCATAACCGATGTTTTAATCGTCTTAATAGGGTTGTACTGGTAATGGATCGGTGAAGCCGGACATGCCAGGTTGTATATCTCATCTGCCTCGATAAAGAAAGGCATTGTGACATCATGGCGTATCAGTTCAAAATAGGGATGGTCCAGAAGATGAACCACATTTTGCTTGCTACCTGTGAAATAGTTGTCGAGGCAAATCACTTCATTGCCTTCATTGAGCAGCCTTTCACAAAGGTGGGAGCCGATGAAACCGGCCCCCCCCGTGATTAAAACTTTTTTCATACCTGATTTAATTTCTTAACCGCCGGCCCATGCCGAAATAGGTGAATCCAACTTCTGCCATCTCCTCGGGATCGTAAATATTCCTTCCGTCAAAAACAACCCTGTTCTTCATGAGTTTCGACATGATCTTATACTTAGGGACCCTGAATTCGCTCCATTCCGTAAGCAGAACTAAAGCATCAGCATCAATCAGTGCTTCGTATTCATCTTCGACATAAGTGATGATATCGCCAATTTTCCTTTGGGTTTCATGAATGGCAACCGGATCATAAGCTACCACATGAGCGCCTGCTGCCAGCACCTGTTCGATGAAAACCAGGGAGGGAGCTTCGCGCATATCATCGGTATTGGGCTTGAAAGCCAAACCCCAGATGGCAATCTTCTTGCCTTTCAGCTTCCCGTCGAAGAACTTGGAAACCTTGTTGAACATAACCTTTTTCTGATCGTCATTGACATCCTCAACTGACTCCAGAACTCTCATTTTATACCCGTTTGCTGCGGCTGTTTTGATCAGGGCTTTCACATCCTTGGGAAAGCAACTTCCTCCGTATCCCACCCCGGGATAGATAAATTTGGTGCCGATCCGGGTATCACTCCCGATCCCCTTGCGAACCATGTCAACGTCTGCGCCAACAATCTCGCAGAGATTCGAAATATCATTCATGAAACTTATTTTGGTGGCCAGCATCGAATTGGCAGCATACTTGGTCATTTCGGCGGAAGGAATATCCATGAAAAGCAAGGGATGTCCGTTCAGAACGAAGGGTTTATATAACCTGGCCAGGGTTTTTTCTGCCTGCTCTGAGTCCACTCCGCATACAATCCGGTCGGGCTTCAGAAAATCTGCAATGGCGGAACCTTCCTTCAGGAACTCAGGATTCGATGAAACATCAAAAGCAATGTCAACCCCCCTTTTGTCAAGTTCTTCCTTGACAGCTGCCCTGACTTTGATAGCGGTTCCGATCGGAACAGTACTCTTCGTTACGACAACCATGTAGTGATCCATGTATTTCCCAATATCCCTGGCAACGCCCAGGACATAACGGAGATCTGCACTTCCGTCTTCGTCAGGAGGAGTCCCGACTGCTATAAAAGCCACATTGGATTCAACCAGACTTTCGGCAATCTGGGTCGTAAAAAACAACCGCTCCTTCTCAATATTTCGCTTGATAAGGTCATCCAGCCCAGGCTCATATATGGGCACCTTTCCATTATTGAGCATGTCAATTTTGTTTTGGTCTATATCCACACAGGTGACCGTAACACCAGTTTCTGCAAAGCATGTACCCGTGACAAGACCGACATAACCGGTTCCGATGATTGAAATTTTCATAAAATCAAGGATTAATTTATTTATACAGGTTCAGTATTTCCTTTCTCAGCACATGATAAGTGTTGGTGCATCTAAAATAGTTTTTTTAGTGACAGGATTTGACCTTTACATTAAATTTTGACGAACCACTGTGTTATCATGTAAAATCGACAGGTGTTAACACAAATTGTTATATTTTTACTTCCATTGCACGATTCCTGTTTTAATTGAAGAAAGTCATCTGAAATGGACAAAAAGATTTTAGTGATTGATGATGAAATAACCATCAGAACCCTGTTGGATAAGTTCCTAAGCAATCAATTTGATGTAACTGCGATGGGTAATGGCCAGGAAGCACTGAACTGGCTGCAATCCGGAAATATTCCCGACCTGATTATTGTTGATCTTGAAATGCCGAGTATGGATGGGTTTGAGTTTCTGTCGCAGGTTAAGGCCAGCGGTTATTTCCGGTCGATTCCGGTCATGATGCTCTCTGGGGTAGATTCCAGCGCAGAGCGCGTGAAATGCCTCAAAGCCGGTGCACTGGATTTCATGATTAAGCCTTTCAATCCGGAGGAGTTGATACTAAAGATCGGAATTCTAATGAGTTATCGCATCAACTAAAGTTATTTTCCGATGGTTGCTCCCGATACGAAACTACCAATCCTGCTCTATGCAGGAACCGATAAGGCGATGGTCGAGGTACTGGAATCCTCAGGGTTATTTGAACTGACAGTTATTGAAAACGGATTTCTTGCCATTACCTGGCTCGAGAATAACCCGGGACCGGCTGCCATTATCGCTGATGTTCTGATGCCGGGAATGTCCGGCTTTGCTTTACATGATGAACTGATGCAAAATATTAAATATCAGACGGTTCCATTCATTCTGGTCGACGACCGGATTCTCTCCAGTGATAAGGAAAAAGCATTGCATTTGGGGATAGATGACCTGTATCAAAAACCCCTGAACCCATCTGATCTTTCCAGGAGACTTGGATTCCTGATTCCTTACAAGAAGTTCAAATCCATTATTTCTGTCGTTGAAAGCAAACAGAAAAAGATCAGGATTCCTTTTATTAAAAGGGCTTTTGATATTGTTTTTGCCTCTTTCGCACTTCTGTTCCTTTCGCCTCTGTTCTTGATTGTGGCACTTGCCATCCGAATCGAATCCAAAGGGAAAGTTTTCTATGCAGCAAAGAGGGTGGGGGCGGGATATAATGTTTTTCCCTTCTTTAAATTTCGTTCGATGTATGCCGGCGCAGATGCTAAACTTAAGGAGCTGAAGCACTTAAATCAGTATACAGAAAAAGAGGCCGATGAACCCTTTGCATCCGAATGTCCCGACTGCAAGAGGCTTGGACATCAGTGCTCAACTACGCTTTATATTAAGGATAAAGAAATCTGCGAAAACCATTACCTCCGGTTAAAGAGGGAAAAACTGGGTAAGACATTCAATAAAATTAAGAATGATCCGAGGGTAACCCGCGTTGGCAGGTTAATACGGAAAACCAGCATTGATGAATTGCCCCAGCTTGTCAATGTTCTTCGTGGTGAAATGTCGATTGTGGGAAACAGGCCGATACCGTTATATGAAGCGGAATTGCTGACATCCGACGACTGGACGGAGCGATTTCTTGCACCTGCAGGTATTACGGGCCTCTGGCAGGTAAGCAAACGCGGGGGAAATGAAATGTCAAACGAAGAGCGGAAGGACCTCGATAACCAGTATGCCCGCAGTTTTACCTTCTGGGGCGACATAAAGATAATATTCATGACTTTTACAGCCTTCATGCAAAAGGAGGATGTTTAATAATCGGTTATGAGCAAATCCAGTAACCTTGCCTTACTAACCTTGTGTCTGGCCGTTTTTTGCCAACACTTCCCGGGATTCACCCAGGAGAGGAACAAAAAGGATCAAACAAAACAGGAGGCACTGACCAGCGATCTCCCCGACCGGGGCTTGCAGTTCAAGGAGTACCAGCAGCTGTGGCTGCCATCACTGAACTCATTGATCCAGACAGCATTGGAAAATTCTCCACTGATCCTGCAGCAGGAAGCCATGGTAGACATGCGCGACTGGCAGACAAAATCTGCTAAACTTGACTGGACGAGGTATTTTCAATTGTTTTCTGAAGCCCGATATGGTGCAGTTGATTATGTTGTGTTAGGTACCGACAAGGTAACCGATAACACTTTTCGTTATAATATTGGTACAAGGATTCAGCTTAATGCTTTTGATATTCTTGACCAGAAAAAGAAGGAAAAAACAGCAGAAGCCGTCCTGGATTTCGAAAAGGCTAAGGTTGAGGACGCTAAAAGGCTCGTGATAGATGAGGTCATAAAACAGTATAATCAGGTCATTACCTATAAGGAAATAGTCAAAATTAAAAGCGATAACCTTCAGGGCCAGCTTGCCAATATGGAGAAGATGGAGCTTAAATTCGCCACGGGTGATGAGGACCTGATGGAATTTGCCCGAATTAAGGAGATTTCCTCGAAAGCCCAGGAAGAATTCGAACTTGCCAAAAAGGAGTTCAGGGTAGCCTACATGCTGCTGGAGAACCTGGTCGGTGTTAAACTCGATCAAATATCCGGAAAGAATTAATGAATCTGGTTTATTTCATCCGCCTGATCCTGAAGAACACCGGAATTATTCTGGGTGTTGCGGTGGCAATGAGTATTATCGTGATGCTGGTTACCGCAAATCAACCAAAGTCCTATACCTCTTCAACGGTTATTTATACTGGAATTGCAACCGGATATGATCTTGAGTCCGGCGAAAGCAAACGGTTCGATTTTTATGCCACCAATGCTCAGTTTGATAACCTGATAAATATTATCAAGAGCCGGGAGATTCAGGAAGAAACGGGGATCAGGCTCATGGCCCAGCACCTGATGCTTAGTCAGGCAGATCCGAGTGTTTGTTCTGAAGAAACCTGGCGTGCCCTGATGAGTGAGGTACCAATAGAGGTTAAAAACCTGGTCGTCGTCGGTCAGGGTTCAGCTGCCCATTCCCTCCCTGCCGAAACCACCGATTCAATGCCAGCTGTCAGTTCTTTTTCAAATCCGGCAAGTTTCCAGTCTGACTCTGTTATGGAAAGAGTTGTGACTACGGAATTTGAAACCACTACAGACACGATTAAGGTTACACGTTATTCAGGATCTCCGCGTCATTATACGGTAAGAGCCGGGGATTATCCGGCCGCTATAGCTAAACGTTACGGACTGACACTCGGGCAGCTTGAAAACTTAAACCCGGGGATGACTTATCCGATCACAGGGGGCCAGCGCCTGAACGTGGGTTCAGGCAATCAGTCCTATGTGGTTGACAGTGTGGTTACCCGTACCATTCCGGTTGAGAAGGTTACATGGGTTCCAAAGACGACTCCGGCGCCGAAGGAGGGCAGTGGTATGGAATATGAGCGAAGAATGGACTCTTTAAATGCCACCTTCCGTCAAACCGTTCAGCGGGTTATTCAAATGGATCCCTATGAGAAAACGGTTGCAAACCTGAGAGCATACAAGGAAAGAAATCAGGATAACTATATTTATAAGACTCTCCAATCATCGAATCCTATTTACAGCGTACAAAAAATAAGTTCGGTAAAGGTTGTGCGAATTCAGAGTTCCGACCTTCTGCGCCTGACTTATGATTCTCATGATCAGGCAGTTTGCATGAATACTCTGAAGATAATCACCAAAGTTTTTGCAGAAAAGAACCAAAATATTACGGCATCCCAAACCAACCTCGTTTCAGAGTATTTCAAGGAAAAAGTAGGGGAGGCCAAAATCAGGTTAGACCAGCTGGAGGACACTTTGCTGCGATTCAACAGTGAGAACAGGATCATTAACTACAATGAACAAACCAAGTTTATTGCCGAGCAGAAAGAAGTGCTCGACAAGGACTGGTCTCAGGCTTATGGAACCCTTTCTGCCGGGAAAGCTGCACTCCAGGTCATCGAGGAGAACCTTGACGAAAAAGCAAGACTTTTTATTCAGAATACTGATATTCTTGAAAAGAGGCGCAGGCTTCATGAAGTTTCATCCCTGATTGCAATAGAGGAAATTAAGGCAGAGTTGAGTCCGGATGTGATCAGCGGCCTAAAAGCAGAAGCTGAGAAAATCAAATCAAGCCTGCTGCAGGCGGTTACCATTTCTTATCAGGCAGAGAGAACCAAGGAAGGAATCAACATCAAGGACGTGCTTGCCGCATGGTTCCAGAAAATGATTACAGTTGAGGAGAGCCGTGCATTGTATGAAGTGCTCTCCGACCGCAAGGAGAAATTTCTCATAAAATATGATGAGTTCGCCCCACTTGGCAGCCGCATGCGGCAATTGGAGAGGGAAATTGACCTTGCACAGCAGGATTACATGAATCACCTTCATAATCTCAACCTGAGCATTATGAAGCAAAAAAATGTGGAACAATCAGATGTTCAGGTTCTTGATGAGCCGATTTATCCTATCAAGCCCAATCCATCCAAGCGTATGTTCTCGGTGATTGCCGCTTTCCTGGCCGGTTTAATTGTTACTGCTGCTTTGATTATACTGCTGGAATTTCTCGATACGTCCATAAAGTTTCCGGAACGTTTTGCAGAGCTTTCCGGCCTGCCACTCCTGGGGGCATTCCCTAAACTGCCCGTAAGACCGGATCCGAAAATTGATTATAATCTTATTACAAGCCGCTCAATAGATCAGATTTGTCAAAAGATCCGGCTGGAGGAGCTGAAGCAAAAAAACAGGGGTGATCAGCCGTTCATAGTATTCATGCTTAGCACTCGGGACCAGGAAGGCAAGACTTTTCTCGGATCCAGGATCACAGAAAAACTGAGGGTAACCGGTTCAAAGGTCCTTTTCATTAAGCCGCAGGAATCCAGGAACCCTAATGATTTTCAGAGCCAGTTTCAACGGTTTGGCACGGTGTCCGATGCCTGGGATTTTGAATATGAGGTTCCGGATAACTTCTTGATAATCAGGAATATAAATGAGTTATTGCGAAACTTCACATTCCTGACGAAGGGATATCAGTTCATTTTTATCGAGCTTCCAGCCTTATTGGCTAATGAATATCCTTCCTCAATGGTTAATTCCGGCAATCTGTCCATTGTTGTCGGACGGGCCAGCAGGACGTGGAACCGGGCCGATGAGGAGATTCTGAAGCTTTATGCCAATAATATTAATCATCCCATGGTAGCGCTTCTTGATGGTTGTCATATTGATAACCTGGAGACTATCATCGGAGAGATTCCAAAAAGACGGAGTGTTGTCCGGAAGCTCATCAAAAAGATTATCAATCTGGATTTTAAAGCGATAAGAACGTATTAACAGGTTGTCGTGAACAGATTTTTGAAAATCATAAGGGCTGAAAATTCATTATCGCTCATAGGCAACCTTGTTTTTGCCATGTTCGGTTTTGCCAATATTTTTATACTGGCCCGTACATTTGGGGAGGAGGATTTCGGACAATGGGTATTGTATCTGTCGGGTATGGCATTGCTCGAGATGATCCGGAAGGGTATCACAAGTACTCCGCTTGTGAGATTTCTTTCAGGATCAGGAAATGAAGTTGAAGAACGCTCTATTGTCGGGGCTGCCTGGTTTTTGTCGGTTATGGTTACGATTGCCGGCATTATTCTCATTTACTCAAGCCTGTTGTTGTTTCCGGGTCCGATACATAAAAAGGGATTTGATCTGTTTTTCATCTGGTACCCTCTCCTTTCCATTGTCATTCTGCCGCTCAACACGGCACTCTCAGTCCTTCAGGCCCGAAGGCAGTTTGGGAGAATTCTCAACCTGCGGGCGGTTAATATGGGGTCCTTCTTCGTTTTTCTGGTGATCAACTATTTCTGGCTTCACTGGAGCATTACTGCCGTGGTGCTGGCACACCTCGGATCGCATTTGCTGGCATCAGTTTACAGCATGATTAAAGGGTGGGATGGCATTCGCTTTATTCGTTTTACAACAAAAGCCAGGCTGCTCGAGCAGCTGCATTTCGGAAAATTCAGCCTGGTGACCCTGATTGGCAGCAACCTGCTCAAAAGTTCCGATACCATAATTATAGGTATCATGATGACGGGTGCAGATGTGGCCTACTACAGCATTCCGCTGAAGCTGATCGAGGTGATTGAAATACCCCTCAGAAGTCTTGTCCAGGTGGCCTTTCCTGCCATGAGCAAGGCAAGCCGACAAGATAAGCCGGAGGAGGTGAGGAGTATCTATTACCGGTACACGGGTTTGGCAACCCTCCTGTTCATACCGATGGCAATCATTCTGTTCTTCCTGGCAAAGCCCCTTACCCTGATTCTTGGAGGTGCTGCCTATGTTGAGTCATTCACCATTTTTCAGATTTTCCTGATCTATTCGCTTCTGTTGCCCATGGACCGCTTCGCCGGTGTTGCCCTTGATGCCATTAACCGGCCTGCCCTTAATACAATCAAGGTACTCTGCATGGCATTCGTCAACATTGTTGGCGATATCCTGGTTATCCGCTATTTCGGTTCCCTGGAGGGCGTTGCCATTTGTACGATCCTGAATTCCGCTGCCGGTGTGGTTGTGGGTAACCTGTTTCTCAGGCACGATCTGAAGACCAACATACTACGGATTTTCCCGGAAGGAATAAGGTATATGCGGGAATCAGCCCTCCATTTCTTAAAAAAGTAATGGATGGAAAGCCTGTTTCCTGATACCGGTGCGGAAAGGATTAAGAAGCCATTCTTCATTCTGTCATTGGCATTCTTCGCCATTGCTGCGGCCCTCACGATTGGTGCAAAAGGACCGGTAATCGGTGCATTGCTGGTAGTTATTCCGATCGGGGTTTATGTTTTAATCCGGATTTTTCTGGAACCAAGATTTGGGCTGATCCTTTCATTCCTGCTCTCTTTTTTTGCAATCGGAATTACACGCTATATCGAGGGGATACCGTTTGGCCTCGGTGTCGATGCTCTTCTCGTTGTCACGCTTATCGCTATCATATTGGGTGGTGGCAGAAAAATAAACTGGAAGGACGCAGGGAATGATTTCACGGCGGTATCTGCAATCTGGATGGGTTATACGATTATGGAAATTGCGAATCCTCAGTCGGTTAGTATCACGGCATGGTTTTACGCAATGAGGGGGGTGGCCTTCTACCAGATACTCATGATTCCTATTGCATTCCTGCTTATCAGGGATAAGCGCGACCTCCAGCTGTTTCTCATAGGATGGTTATTTATCTCGGTGATGGCTGCCCTGAAGGGGTTCCAACAGATCGAAATCGCTCCTGACCGATGGGAAGAGCGTTGGTTAGATTCGGGGGGGGCGCTGACACACCGTATCCAGGGACGCTTAAGAGCTTTCAGTTTTTATTCTGATGCAGGCCAGTTTGGGGCGGCCATGGGTCATGCCTCGCTGGTGGCTGCCATTATCGCTATAGGAAAAGTGAGCCAAAGAAAGCGAATTCTGTTCCTTGCTATTTCAGCTATAACGCTCCTGGGTATGCTCTATTCCGGAACACGCGGAGCCATTGCTGTGCCCGCAGCAGGAGCCATGCTGTACCTGTTCCTGAGTAAAAACTTTAAGATATTCGCTTTGGGCGTAATCATGGTTGCAGGAACCTACGGAGTTTTGAGGTATACGATGGTGGGCAATACCAATTACCAGATATACAGGCTCCGGACTGCAGTGAGGCCTTCTCAGGACCGCTCCTTTCAGGTACGGCTTGAAAACCAACGCAAGCTCAAAGTTTACCTTGCGGATAAACCGATCGGTGGAGGGGTAGGTTCGGCCGGCAACTGGGGCATGCGTTTTAGTCCCAATAGTTTTTTGGCCCAGACCCCGACGGATTCCTGGTTTGTTAAAATCTGGGCTGAAATGGGGATTGTGGGTCTTGCCCTCCACCTTATCATATTATTCTATTTGCTGATACGATGTTGCATCATCGTTTGGAAGCTCAGGGATCCGGAAATCCGACAAATAATGGCCGCCCTGACAGCCGGAATATTCGGTATCATGGTGGCCAGTTATGGCAATGGATTATATGGACAGATGCCAACCGGAATGATCATTTATCTGAGCTATGTTTTTGTCTTTGTTTCGCCCAGATTGCAGGCGAAAAGTGATGAGAAATCACAATAAAAACTTACCTTTGCGGCCAAGTTTGTCAAAATAATGTCTAACACATTAATTAATTGAGTTTTACAAAATGTCAGAACTAGAAAAAAACTTGGCTGAAGAAGAAGCCGAAAAGGTTGTTAACCCGGAAGCCGAAGAGGCTCAAAAAGATGAAACCGAAGAAGTTGAAGTTGATCTCACCTTCGACGAAGAAGAAATTGAAGAAGAGGTAATTCTCCCGGAAGAGGAAGAGGAAGAAGAAGTGATTGAAGAAGAAGAGGAGGATGTTGATGTTGCCATGTTAATCCCAAAGCCGGCTCATGGCCAGGAATTTGATTGGGATAAATATGCTGCTGAACAGGATGGGTATTCCGCCGACGAGCGTGCCCACCTGGAAGCCATGTTTGATCAGACACTCTCAGTGGTTGCTCCCAATGAGGTTGTTGATGGAACGGTGGTATTCATGAATAAGCGGGAAGTTGTTGTCAACATCGGATACAAATCCGAAGGAGTTGTCAGTCTTAACGAGTTCCGCTATGACCCGGATCTTAAAGCCGGTGACAAAGTTGAAGTTTATGTCGAGACTCTCGAAGACAAAAACGGTCAGCTGGTTCTTTCTCATAAAAAGGCGCGCGCCCTGCGCTCCTGGGATCGCGTCAACGACGCCTATGAGAAAAGTGAAATTATCAAGGGTTACATCAAGTGCAGGACCAAAGGCGGCATGATCGTCGATGTATTTGGAATCGAGGCTTTCCTGCCGGGCTCACAAATTGATGTTAAACCGATTCGTGACTATGACATTTTTGTTGGAAAAACCATGGAATTCAAGGTTGTTAAAATCAATCATGAGTTCAAGAACGTAGTGGTTTCCCACAAAGCTCTCATCGAGGCTGAACTTGAAGTCCAGAAGCAGGAGATTATCTCTAAGCTTGAAAAAGGCCAGGTACTCGAAGGAACCGTTAAGAATATTACCTCCTATGGCGTATTCATCGACCTTGGTGGTGTTGACGGCCTTATTCATATTACCGACCTTTCCTGGGGCCGCGTAAACCATCCGGAAGAGATCGTTACGCTGGATCAGAAAATCAATGTTGTTATCCTCGATTTCGATGATCACAAGAAGCGCATCGCGCTCGGACTGAAACAGCTGACTCCTCACCCATGGGATTCACTCGATGCCAACCTGAAAGTTGGTGACGTAGTAAAAGGTCGCGTAGTTGTTATGGCTGATTACGGTGCATTTGTTGAAGTGGTTGTTGGAGTTGAAGGCCTCATCCACGTATCCGAAATGTCTTGGTCACAGCATCTGCGCAGTGCTCAGGAATTCCTGAAAGTTGGAGATGAGATTGAGGCGATGATACTGACCCTGGACCGTGATGAGCGCAAAATGTCTTTGGGCATGAAGCAGATGCGTACCGATCCCTGGGCTAACATTGAAACCCGCTATCCGATTGGTTCGCAGCATACTGCAAAGGTTCGTAACTTTACCGGATTCGGTGTCTTTGTTGAGATCGAAGAAGGCGTTGACGGCCTGATTCATATCTCTGATCTTTCCTGGACCAAGAAAATCAAGCATCCGGCTGAATTCTGTTCAATCGGTGACGAGATTTCGGTTGTGGTTCTTGAAATCGACAAGGAGAACCGCCGCCTGAGCCTTGGTCATAAGCAACTTGAAGAGAATCCATGGGATGTTTTTGAAACCATGTTCTCCGAAGGAACCATTCATGAAGGTACAATAGTTAGTGTCTTCGATCGTGGAGCTGTTATCGCTCTTCCCTATGGTGTTGAAGGTTTTGCAACCCCGCGCCACCTGATTAAGGAAGACGGTACCCAGGCAAAAGCCGAAGAGAAACTGATGTTCAAGGTGATAGAGTTCAACAAATCAGCAAAACGGATCATCCTTTCACACAGCCGCGTTTTTGAAGATGAAAAACGTGCCGAGGAGAGTGCTGAACGCAAGCCAAAACCAGTTGTTGAGAAAGCGCAGAAAAAAGTAAAAACCAGCATGGAATCCACCACTCTCGGTGACATATCCCAGCTGGCTGCCCTCAAGGACAAAATGGAAGCTGATGAACTGAGCAACTTCAAAAAGGAGAAAAAGCGCGTAGCTGACGCAGCCCAGGCTGCCAAGGTTGTTACCGCTCCCGTTGCGGAAGTTCCCGTGGTTGAGGAAACTCCTGCAGCTGCTGAAGTAGCTGCTGAAGTAGTTGCTGAAGAAGCCCCTGCCGCTGAAGCTCCTGCACCTAAGACACGCAAAAAGAAGGAAAAGCCTCAGGAAACTGAAGCAACGCCGGAACAGGAAGGATAGTGCGGATGAAGTTTTCCCTGACAATTCTGGGAAGCAGCTCCGCAGTGCCTACTGCCGCTAGAAATACCACCGCTCATGTACTTAATGTACATGAGCGGTTCTATTTAATAGACTGTGGGGAAGGAACTCAAATTCAGATCCGAAGGTACCGGATCCGCTTTGGCAGGATCCATACAATCTTCATCAGTCATCTCCACAGCGATCATATTCTTGGCCTGTTCGGCCTGATGTCAACCCTGAGCCTTCTGGGACGGAAAGTTCAACTGGATCTCTTCGGCCCATCAGGCCTTGAAGAGATCGTAACCTCACATTTTAAACTTTTTCCAGATAAGTTGTTGTATCCCATTAAGTTCCATTCACTGGAGCCAAATGGAAAAACTTTGATCTTTTCCGATAAGGCCGTCGATGTGTTTTCTTTTCCGGTTCAGCATCGGTCGCCCGCCTGGGGATTCCTCTTTGTCGAGAAGGTTTTACCCATTGCAGGGAAAATGCCGGTTCCAAGATCCTATGCCTTTTGTACCGATACTCTCTTTCATCCGCCGCTCTGTGAGAATTTCAAAGGATGTGACCTGCTTTATCATGAGGCTACCTATGCTGCGAGCCATGAACACCGTGCCATTGCAACGGCTCACTCTACAGCAGGCCAGGCTGGAGAAATGGCCCGCCTTGCAGGAGCTAAACGCCTGCTTATCGGACATTTTTCAGCCCGATATAAAGATACGTCGCACCTCCTGGCCGAAGCACGGGAGGCTTTCCCCGAAACAACGGAAGCCCGGGATGGGGATACCCTGGATATACCTCAGCTATTTACCGATAAGTAATACCTTTGCAAAAAAAATCCGAAACCACTTATTATGCAGGACACCCTTCTGATTCTGGATTTCGGCTCTCAGTACACGCAGCTTATTGCGCGTAAAATCAGGGAGCTGAATGTATACTGTGAAATCCATCCCTATAACCGGCCACCAAAAATCGGGGAAAACATAAAAGGCGTTGTGCTGTCAGGAAGTCCCTTTTCCGTCCGTGATGCCAATGCACCGATGCCTGACCTTACAGAGATTAAAGGCAAAATCCCTCTGTTGGGCATCTGTTATGGGGCACAGCTGCTGTCGCATAATTTCGGAGGCGAAGTGCTGCCTTCCAACCAACGGGAATATGGTCGGGCAAACCTCTCATTTGTCGACCACAGCGACAGCCTGTTTGCAGGGATTTCACTGAATACCCAGGTCTGGATGTCCCATGGGGATACCATTGCCAGCATTCCTGCCACCTATACCATAACAGCAAGTACATCGGACGTTAAAGTCGGGGGATTTCGCATCGAAGGTGAACATACCTATGGCATTCAGTTTCATCCGGAAGTCTATCATACATTTGAAGGCAAGGATCTTCTGCAAAATTTTGCAGTTTCCATCTGCGGCTGCCACCAGACGTGGACACCGGATAGTTTCATTGATTCTACGGTTGACCAGATGAAAAGCCTTCTGGGAAATGACAAGGTGGTTCTGGGACTTTCAGGTGGTGTGGATTCTACTGTGGCCGGCGTTTTGCTCAACAAGGCAATCGGTGAAAACCTTACCGGTATATTTATTGATAACGGACTCCTTCGAAAAAATGAGTTCGAAACAGTTCTGGAATCCTATAAACATTTGGGAATTAATGTAATAGGTGTTAAGGCGGAGAACCTGTTCCTCGATGAACTTGCCGGAGAGAGCGATCCGGAAAAGAAGAGAAAAATCATTGGCAGGGTTTTTATTGAAGTTTTTGACAGAGAGGCAGAGAGACTTACCGGCATCCGGTGGCTTGCACAGGGTACCATTTATCCGGATGTGATTGAATCTGTGTCGGTTAATGGACCATCTGCCACCATTAAATCGCATCATAACGTAGGAGGCTTGCCCGATAAAATGAACCTGAAAATCATTGAGCCCCTGAAGCTTTTATTTAAGGACGAGGTAAGAAGGGTGGGGACGGCCCTTCATATCCCGGATATGTTTCTGAAGCGTCATCCATTCCCTGGTCCCGGGCTGGGTATCCGAATTTTGGGACCGGTTTCGGCTGAAAAGGTTAAAATTCTCCAGGAAGTCGATGATATTTTTGTCAGCGGCCTGAAGGAGTCTGGACTCTATGACCAGGTTTGGCAGGCAGCTGCCATTCTTCTCCCGGTCCAGGCTGTGGGTGTCATGGGTGATGAAAGGACGTACGAAAATGTTGTTGCTCTCCGTGCCGTGACTTCCACCGATGGAATGACCGCCGACTGGTCGCATCTGCCTTATGAGTTTTTGGCCCGAATATCCAATGAAATAATAAATCGTGTAAGGGGAATTAACCGGGTGGTATACGATATCAGTTCCAAGCCACCGGCTACGATTGAGTGGGAATAATTCCGAAAAGGGAGTTAATCAAAGGCCCGATTTCATCCAGGTTCAGGATGTAATCGGGTTTTCTTGTTTCGATAGCCGCTTCAGGCATCCTGGAAACGGCTGCATTCAGGGGATTCTGCACAATCGTCAGCCCCTTGGAAAGCCCGATGAGCTCAAGGCCATGAGCTCCGTCCCAATTGGCACCAGTCAGAATAATTCCGATCAAACGGCTCCTGAAAACCCAGCAGGCTGTCTCAAACAGCACGTCAATGCTGGGACGCGAATAGTTAACCTTATCATCATTGGAGAGGCTGATGGTCCGGTCTTCTTCCACAAGTAAATGATAATCAGGAGGAGCGAAATAAACATGCCCGGGTTGCAGCTTTGCTTTCTCAGATCCTTCAACAACAGTCAGGGTGCAGAGCCGGTCGAAATAGGTGACAATAAAGGAGTCGCTTGAAGCACTGATATGCTGAACGATGAGGATCGGAACCGGGATGCTGGCATGAATGGCAGGCAGGATCACGCCGAGTGCATCCAGCCCTCCAGCCGATGTACCGATCACAATGGCATCGTAACTTCTATCGTGTCCGCCTTCCATGACCTGTCAATATTTTTTCCTGAAGATCTTCCATTTTGCCATAACCGGGTTGAAAGCCTCCTTGTGAACTGAAAAAGTCAGGCTCTCCTTTGATCCCAGGCAGAGGAATCCACCCGAAATCAAGCTGTCCTTAAACAACCCGATCACCTTATCCTGCAAGGCCTTGTTGAAATAAATCAGGGTATTCCGGCACATAACCAGATGCATTTCACCGAAAACACCATCAGTCACCAGATTATGGTCAGCAAAAACTACATTCTCCTTTAAGGATTTCTTCAGGATTGCAGAATCATACCGGGCACTGTAATAATCGGAAAACGAGTGCTTGCCTCCGCTTTTTATGTAATTCCGGGTATGATCCTTCATCTGCGAGGCCGGATAGATGGCTTCCCGGGCCGATTGAAGAACAACCGGATTGAAATCGGTTGCATAGATCTGCGAACGGTTGAGCAACCCTTCTTCTTTGAGGATAATAGCCATAGAATATACCTCTTCACCCGTTGAGCAGCCGGCATGCCAGATCTTGATGAATGGGTAGGTCTTGAGTACCGGGATCACCTGCTCCCTGAGTTCAAGAAAGAAATCAGGATCCCGGAACATCTCGGTGGTGTTGATCGATAAATCCTGCAGAAAAATGTGGAAGAATGATTCATCATGCAGGACTTTATGCTGCAATTCAGCGATTGATGGGATCCCCGACATTGCAAGGCGGTGCAGGATACGCCGCCTGGCATGTGCTTTTCCATAATCCCGGAAGTCATAGCCATAACGCTGATAGACTCCCTCCAGCAACAAATCAAGTTCTATGGCCTCGATATCACGGCCTTGATTCTCTTCTTCTAGCCCTTGTAAAGCCATACGCGTAACATTGAAAGTAATTTTTCTGAATCAATTGGTTTGGTCAGATAATCGCTTGCCCCGGCACGGAGACATTTCTCACGGTCGCCCGGCATTGCCTTTGCTGTGAGGGCAATGATGGGCAGTTTTCTGTATTTCATTTCCTTGCGAATCTCCTCCATGGCCTCGTATCCGTTCATTTCCGGCATCATGATGTCCATCAGTATCAGGTCTACCGGATTGCCTTTCAGCTTCTCAATCCCATCCCTGCCATTTTTCCCGACCACGATCTTCAGTCCGACATCCTCGAGAAGGCTGGTCACGGCAAACACATTGCGCATGTCGTCATCTACGATCAGAACCACCTTATCTTTCATTACATCCTCCTTGGGATGAAGGCTCCTGAGCATCTTCTGCTTTTCTTCCGGGAGATTCGACTGAACCTGGTGTAAAAACAGGGTGGTCTCAGCCAGCAATCTTTCCGGCGATTTTATCCCCTTGATGATGATCCGGTCGGAATAACTTTTTAATTTCTCTTCTTCTTCCCGGGTTAATTCCTTACCGGTATAAATAATGACGGGCATATTATGTGAATCCGCTCGCTTCCCGATCTTTTGAAGGAGATCGTATCCGGTCATGTCCTCCAGTCCAAGATCCAGGATCATCGCATCAAAGGATTCCTTCTTGAGTAGCTCGATTGCCTCCTGCCCCTTGCTGACACTGACAATTTTAATGTTTTCCTCGCCGATAAGTTCATGGATGCTGTGCCTCATGTCAGCATCATCCTCAACCACAAGAAGCTTTTTCAATGGCTTGGAAATCAGCCCTTCAATTCTGTCAAATGCATCGTTGATCTCATCAATGGTCACGGGCTTGGTTAAAAACCCGATCGCTCCTTTTTTTAAGGCTTCCAGACTTTTATCGGTTCCTGACATGAAGTGAACGGGAATATGCCGGGTTCCAGGATTCTCCTGCAGCCTTTTCATCACTTCCCACCCATCGATTCCAGGTAGACCTATATCAAGAATAATGGCGCTCGGACCGTAGTAGTCGGCATAGTGAAGTCCGGTTTCGCCATTTGGAGCAATCATGCATTTGAAGTTCTTTTCATGAGCCAGGTCAAGGACAATCTGGGCAAAGGAATTATCATCCTCGATTATTAGCAGGAAAGTATCTCCTTGCTTAATCTCTTTTCGGTCATCCAGAACAGAGGTTTCTTCAATCCAGGACTCCTCCGCCGGCTCAACGACTGCCGATTTTTCCGGTTTCTCTTCTGGCATTTCCTGAGCATGGACTTCAACTGCCGGTTTTTCATGGACTATTTGCTGGCTGGTCAGGCCCGGGCCTTTCAAAACCGAACTGGCTTCCGGAAGCAGTAAAATGAAGATGCTCCCTTTGCCCGTCTGACTGTCGAGGAGGATATCCCCACCCATTAACCTGGCGAAATTTCTTGAGATGGCGAGTCCGAGCCCGGTACCTCCGAATTTTCGGGTAGTGGTTCCGTCTGCCTGCTTGAATGCATCAAATATTTCCTTTTGTTTTTCTCTGGCAACCCCAATACCGGAGTCTTCAACGTAGAATCCGATCAGGTCGGTCCGGCCATGAAAACGGGCCGGCAGTTGTTCCGGTTTTAGCGGCCGGCAAACTCTGAGTTTTACAAAGCCGTTCTCCGTAAACTTAATGGCGTTGGAGATCAGGTTGCGCATGATTTGCCCGAGCCGCAGCGAGTCTGTCTGAATATACAGGGGGATATCTTCATCGATTGCCGTTTCGAAAGCGAGCTTTCTCTCTTCCGCCATGCTGTGGAAAGTTTCATGGAGGTCCTGAACCACGGCAGGAATCTCCACATTTTCGGTATGAAGTTCCACCTTGCCGGATTCAATTTTTGAAAGGTCAAGGATTTCACTGATCAGGACGAGCAGGTTTTCACCGGATGATTTAATCGTTTGAGCCGATTTTACCTGTTTCTCAGTCAAATTGTTATCCTTGTTCTGACTAAGTATCTGGGATAAAACCAGGATACTGTTTAGCGGAGTCCTCAGTTCATGCGACATATTCGCCAGGAATTCCGATTTATACCGGCTCACCTGTTCTATTTCCCGTGCTTTCTCCTCAATGTCCTGCCGCGCCTTTTCAAGTTCGTCGTTCTTCTTCTTCAGGCTGTCCTTCTGACTTTCAATGGCCCTCGACCTTTCCGCCAGCTCCTCATTGGTTACCCTTAGTTCCTCCTGTTGGGCCTGAAGGTTTGATTTTGATTCTTCAAGCTCCCGGGTCTGTGTTTCAAGCTCTTCATTGGCCTGTCTCAGCTCCTCCTGCTGAACCTGCAACTCCTCGTTGGTCTGCCGGAGTTCTTCCTGCTGAACCTGCAGCTCTTCGGTCATTTTCTGCTGTTTTTCAAGCAGATCCTGAAGTTCGGTTCGGCTCTTCGATGCCTGCAGTGCAATAGCTATCGATTCGGCTACCAGGTTTAAATACTCCAGTGAGGCTGGATTGAAGGGTTTAACGCTTCCCAGCTCGAGCACCCCTTCCGTAACAGAATTATATATGCAGGGAACGATCATGAGGTGCTTCGGCGGGGTCGATCCGGTTCCACTGTAAATATCAAGATACCCTTCCGGAACATCCTCAACCAGGATAGGCTTTTTGTCCTTCATCGCCTGGCCGATCAGCCCGTCTCCTGGCTTGAAAGACCGTTTGGCCGCCTGGTCGGCATTGACTGCAAACCCTGCAGCAAACTCAACTTCTTTCTTATTTTTAAAAACAAACAGTGCACCACTGAGTGCATCGAGTTGTTTGGAAATCAGGCCGATAATCCTATGGCTGAGCCTGTCAAGATCAAGGTCCCCCTGAATCTCGAAACTCATCTCATGCTGATTGGACTTGATCCAGTTGTCATGGTCCGATTTAACCCGGGACGACTTGAGAGACCGGGTCATCTCATTCAGGGCCAGGGAAAGTTCGTCTTTTTCAGACTTTGGTACTAGCAAGGAATCGAAATCACCGTTGGCAACCTTCCTGGCGTGGTTCACCTGGCCAAGCATGATTGATTGCATTTCGCGGTATGAATCGGCCAGCTGCCCAATTTCATCCGCGGAGTGATACTCCGATACCCCGGTAGTGTCACCCTGCGCCATCAATTGCAAATTTTTTCTGATGTTTCCGATCGGGAGGGTGACCAGGCGGCCGATTGAACGCGACAACAGGTAAATCAGGGTGCCAAGAAGCACAATCAGCAGGATTACAATAATTCTCAGGGATTTAATAGTATCATCGCTAATATTTCTAACTGCTTCGGCATATTTTATTTCCTCCAGTTCCATTGTGGCCAGCACAGCTGGTAATTGCTCCATTACAGAGTTAACCGTGAGGGTGGCTTCAATTCCGGACGCCTCAAATACTTCTTTAATCTTCTCAGCCAGGACCAGTGCTTTACGAGATGCTTCTGAGCTGCTGCTGATTGCTGAAAGGTTGAATTTGTTGAAAAGCCTCATTCGGTTAACAAGAAGCTTGGCATCGCTGGTGACTGAGACACCCGGCTTGGCTCCGACTGCATTCGGATATACCTTGCAGATATCTGACCACAACAGGGTATTTGGTTTGCTTAGGGTTTTATCCACATCAGCAAATAATTCAAGCTTGGCATTTGCATTGGTAATTTTAAAAATTGCGCTGTCGCGGTAATGCTTTGCTGATGGCAGATTGCGCTCTGCCAGAAACTGTCTGTATTGGTAATAATACTCAAGGCTTCTATGGTAATCAATCATATAATCCCGCTGGGCAATCAGCATGATGTTGACCACCTTGGTTGTCTTTATCAGGTACACCGAGGTTAATCCGAAAATTATGAGGGCCAGCAAGGCTACCCCGATCATCAGATTAAGTTTTCCCTTGATCTTAAGATTTCGGAACCATGTTTTCATGGGGTGGGGATCAGATTATTTTTTAAAAATCGGGTCAGTGTTATAGAACTGATGTGCTTTTTCTATGGATTGCCGGAGCTTTGGAAGGAGCTTTTTGATCTGCTTGTCGTTTTTAAGCCGTGCCTCCTCATGAAGCGTCTTCAAAATTGCCACGGCTTCTTTAATCGACAGGTTACCCACAATACCTTTAAGCTGATGAGCCCTGTCGGCGAGCTCATCATAGTTGTGTGCCTCAAATTCACGCTCCATGGTTGACAGCCTCTCTTCACAACTGTTATAGAAAGTGTCCATCATAAGGTTAATAAACTCAATATTGCCGGAAACACGTTCCAGCAATTCATCCATCTGAATAGGTTGCTTCATGTTTAAAGTGGTGCGTCGGTAAGGTGTGTAAGTTTTTCGATGACCCGGTATAATTCGGATGGTTTAAAAGGTTTTGTGATGTAATCATCCATTCCAGCATTGATGGCCTTATCGATATCTCCTTTCATCGCATGCGCAGAAAGTGCAATGATCGGTGTGGGTGGCAGGTTTTTGAGCTGTTCATAATCCCTGATTTTCCTGGCGGCCTCCAGGCCGTCCATTTCGGGCATCTGAATGTCCATCAGGACCAGATCATATTTTTGATCCATGAACCGGTTAACAGCTTCCATCCCGTTGACAGCACAATCGATCTTCCAGTTGCGCAGCTGAAGGAACCCGACGGCAAGCTTGGTATTGATCGGGTTGTCCTCAGCAAGCAGTATTCTCAGTGTTCTTGACGCAACGACCTGAATAATATCCTGAACCGATGGCTCTGTCTTAACGGAGGCAGGCTTGGAATAGTCGATAATGCATTTCTTCAGGTCTTTGGGGAAAAGGGGCTTCTTGATTATTCCTGCGATCCCCAGTGCGAAGAGTTGATCCTGATTTATGCTGATATTGGTTGGTGCCAGGAGAAAAATCGGAACAGATCCGCTACCCCGCAGTTTAACCGGCAGATCTTCTGCAAGGCGCCTGCCTGAGGTGGATTTTACCTGAGCATCAATGAAAATATACTTATAGCTGCCAAAAGATGCCAGCAACTCTTCTGGATTAACGGCAGGCTTAACGATAAAATCGGCCTTCAGTTTCAGACTTTCAAAGGCAAATTTGTCTGCCCGGGCCGAATGGTCGTTACCTTCGAATATCAGAACCGGGGAGTATTCCGGTCCGGGTGAGAAATCAGCCGATCCCTCCGGTCCGGTCACTTTATCAAACGGAGCCTGAATAAAGAACTTCGATCCCTTACCCAGCTCCGACTCAACCCATATGTCGCCGCTCATCAATCCCAGCAACTTGCGGGTGATATTAAGCCCTAAGCCTGTACCGCCAAAGCGCCTGGTAATCGAGGCTTCAGCCTGCTTGAACGATTGAAAAAGCTGGTTGACCTGGTTCCTGGGAATCCCGATTCCGGTATCCTCCACACTAAACTGGAGGATGACTTTGGTTTCCGATGTGTTCTGAAGCTTGATTTCAACACTGATTTCACCTTCTTCGGTGAATTTGTAGGCATTTGACATGAGGTTCAGGACGATCTGACGGAAACGCGTAGGATCACCTAAAACCTGTTCAGGCACCTGTGGGTCGATTTTACAGGTGAGCTCCAGATTTTTTTCATAAATCTTGACGGACAGCATCCTCACCACCCGCTCAATAACCTCAACCGGGCTGAACGGTATCGATTCCAGTTCCACCCGTTCCGCTTCTATTTTGGAAAGATCGAGAATTTCGTTCAGAATCTCCAGCAGGGATTCTCCGGATTGCTTGATCGTCTCTATGCGTTCTCTCTGTTCAGGCGTGTATTTGTCAAGCAAAGCCAGATCAGCCATTCCGATAATGCCGTTGAGGGGAGTCCGGATTTCATGGCTCATATTGGCCAGAAATTCGCTCTTCGCCCGGTTCGCCTCCTCAGCAATTTCACGGGCTTTCTCAGCGTCTTTCCAGGCTTCCCGGATAGTCTCCTCGTTCTGGCGGAGCTTTTTACGTGATTCTATTAACTCCGATATCGTGAGTTCAAGCTTTCGGGTAATATTTTCAAGTGTTTGTTTTTGCTGATGGAGGTCGATGAAAATTCGAACCTTCGATTTAAGTATTTCGGGTTCAATGGGTTTGAACAGATAGTCAACAGCGCCCGATTCATAACCCTGAAAAATATGTTTCTCTTCCTTGCTGATAGCAGTCACGAAAATGATGGGAATATGCCGGGTTCTCGAGCTTCCCCGGATGAGTTCAGCGGTTTCGAAACCATTCATGCCAGGCATCTGGACATCCAGGAGGATCAGCGCGACTTCCTGCTCAAGAAGGATTCCCAAAGCTTCATTTCCTGAGCGGGCAGAAATAATCTCAAGGCCAGCACTATCCAGCAGAGCTTCCATTGCGAAGAGATTTTCCTCCCGGTCGTCGACTATCAGAATTTTAACAGGTAGCGTATCAGACATGGTTATTGGCAGTGGCTTTCTTAATGATTCCCGAAAATAGCTAAAAATTGGGTAGGCTCTTATCTGTATCCTACTTTTTGATCAACGTCATGCTATGATTTTCCCAATATTCTAGAGCGAAAACCGTACTTTAGCGGCTCAAATTTCTACGGCTCGATGAAGGAGGCTCTCGACTGGATACTACTCAACCGGATTGAAGTCGCAGCGGCGGCGGTCAGTATCACGTATGTCATCCTGTCCGTCAGGCAAATCAAATGGTTGTGGTGGTTCGGTTTAGCGTCGGCAGTTTTGTATGCCATCGTCTACCTGAATGCCGGTTTCTATGCCGGTATGGCCCTTCAGTTCTATTATGCGGCAATCAGCCTGTACGGGTGGTGGCTTTGGACCCGAAAACAAGAGGGGCATAGCGGTCAGAAGCAGCTTGCCGTAAGCCACCTGAAACTGAGAACCGGTTTGGTTCTGATATTGATATTTGCTTTATTGTGGGCTGCGATTTTCCTTATCCTCTTTTATGGTACTGATTCCACCGTGCCCCTCTGGGACGGTTTAATCTCAGCCGGTGGGATCGTTGCTACCTGGATGCTGGCCAGAAAAATCCTCCAGCACTGGCTGGTATGGATCGTGATCGATGCGATCTCGATCGTTGTTTATGCCTCGCAGGAGATGTACGCAACAACCGTCCTTTTCTGTATCTATGTGTGTACCGCAATCATCGGCTATTTTCAGTGGAAAAAGTCTATGCAGAAGGAATGAAGCAGGCTGTTTACATAACAGGAGCCGAGTCAACCGGCAAGAGCACACTCACCCATGAGCTGGCCGCACATTATGGCGCTCCGGCGGTTGATGAGTTTGCCCGCACGTACCTGGAAACACTGACAAGGCCTTATACGTACCAGGATTTGTTGATTATCGCCGAAGGCCAGCTGGAAGCCATTCGGGTCCACCGTGACGATGAACTGGTGTTTTATGATACGGACCTGATCAATATAAAGGTTTGGTTTGAAGAAGTTTACAAGAAATGCCCGGATTGGCTTAAGGCTTCAGTCCGCCTGTACGGACACGGCCACTATCTGGTTTGTCAGCCCGATATTCCCTGGGTTTCGGATCCCCAAAGGGAAAACCCGGAACGAAGGGAATACCTTAATGAACGATATGAAACGGAACTTGACCGGGCCGGATTTGGCTGGGACCGGGTTTCAGGAACAGGCACTGAACGGCTGGCATCAGCTGTCAGGATTGTTGACCGGCTTTTAAAAACTGAAAACTGATTTACACGATATGTTCGACGAAAGATTTTACATGGTCGCAAAAACCTTCCAGGGACTGGAGGAGATTCTTGCCGGCGAAATCCGCTTACTAGAAGCCCAGGATATCCAAATCCTGAACCGGGCTGTGCGTTTCAACGGGGACCTGAAGACCCTCTATGCTGCCAATTACCGGCTGAGGACAGCCCTGAAAGTACTGGTTGAGATCGGCACCTTTGATGCAAAAAATGACTTCGACCTTTACCAGGGTATCCAAAAGATTGACTGGACCCGATATATGGACCCGGCCATGAGCATGGCGGTTGAATGCGTTCTGTTTTCGGATCATTTCTCACACAGTCAGTTTATTGCACAAAGGACAAAGGACGCGGTGGTTGACCAGTTCAGGGATAAGCTCCACAAGAGACCCAGCGTGGACCGGGAAAATCCCGATTTGCGAATATCCATACACATTCAGGATACCCGGGTCAATGTATTGCTCGACAGTTCAGGACAATCCCTTCATAAGCGCGGCTATCGCCCGCAGATGCACCTGGCGCCGGTCAATGAGGTATTGGCGGCAGGCCTTCTCATGCTGGCAGGTTGGAACGGGAAAAGCAACCTGGTGGATCCGATGTGCGGATCCGGTACCTTCCTGATTGAGGGGGCCATGATCGCCTACGACATCCCGCCGGGTACCTTTCGTACCGCTTTCGGATTTGAGAAGTGGAATAATTTTGACCAGGACCTCCTGACGGATGTTGTGGATCAGTTCGAGGAAAATTCAGATTTCAAGCACCGGATTATTGGCGCCGATAAGTCAGGGAAATCACTCCTGCTCGCCCGTGAAGGGTTACGGAAAACATTCCTTGATAAAAAAATTGAACTGGTGCATGAGCCTGTTGAAGCATTCATCCCTCCCGCAGGAGGTGGTATGGTTATTATGAACCCCCCTTATGATGAACGTCTTAGGGTAGAGAATATCAATGGGTTATACGGGATGATAGGGGACCGGATGAAACAGCACTACCAAGGCTACCAATCATGGATTTTCAGCGGGAATCCCGACGCGATGAAGTCGGTGGGCTTACACCCGGCAAAAAAAATCCCGATGCTGAACGGCTCCATAGAATGTTCGTTCCGCCGCTATGATCTGTACAGCGGAAGCAAAAAGGCCAAATATCAGAAACCCATAATCAGGAAAAAATGAAAAAACTGACGGCTGCGGTCCTTCTTTTACTGAGCAGTTTTGTTTTGCCTGGTCAACAGCTAACCATTGACGAGGCTGTGCTCCAAACGGGTTTTTATCCGGTTTTGCCCCGATATGTTTGGAGCAGCAAACCCAATCATTATATGACCATCCGGGACAATGCCCTGGTCGAAACGAACATCAGAAACAATAAGGAGTCGGTCCTTTATACGAAAGAATCCTTTAATGACCTGCTTGCCAAAAATGGCATCAGCCCCGTCACGCGCCTCGGTCTCCCTGAGGTACAGGGCTCCGGAATGCTGCGCTTTACAGTCAGCCAGGGCATCCTTGACGTTGACCCGGTGAAAGGTCAGGTCGCCGGCCTTGTCCCGGTTCATGATACTATGATGACTCCTGTGCTTTCTCCGGATGGCAGTTTTGTTGCCTACACGGATGCAAAAAATGTTTACCTGTCTGACAGGGGCGGCAGGGTTCGGGCTGTTACCAACGAGAAAGAGCCGGGAATAATCAACGGTCAGTCAGTATCCCGACAGGAATTTGGCATAACAGGCGGGCTTTTCTGGTCGCCGCAGGGCACTTATCTTGCCTGGTTCCGGAAAAATGAGCAGGCTGTCAGCGAATACCCATTGGTCAATGTTTCTGAAACCCCTGCAAAGGTATGCCCGGTAAGGTACCCGATGGCTGGAGGGCTCAGCGAGACCGTCGAACTGGGTGTGTACCGGGTATCGGATGGAGTAACCATCATGATCCGTGAAAACGGAATGGGTGAGAACTGTTACCTGACCAATATTTCCTGGGATCCGGAGGAAAAGTATGTATTCATTGCAGTCCTGAACCGGGAGCAGAATCATATGGTTCTGAATCAATACGATGTTTTTTCAGGACAAAAAATCCGGACTCTCTTCGAGGAGCGGTCTGAGAAATATGTTGAACCCCTGCGCGGGATGTTCTTTAATCCCGCAGATCCGGGGCAGTTTTTATGGTTCAGCGAGCGCGATGGTTATGACCACCTTTACCTGTACCGGACAGATGGCTCCCTTATAAAGCAGGTGACCCGCGGGAACTGGGTTGTTACTGACTTTCTGGGCTGGGATCAGAAGGGAAAGAGCATCTGCTTCCGCTCAACCGAAGTGAGTCCACTTGAAAGGCATGCTTATCGACTCGATATGGCTGGGGGAACTAAAACTCAGCTTACCCGGGATCCCGGAACACATGATGTCACCATCAGCCCCGATGGCCGTTATTGTTTTGATTCCTGGTCGAGTTATACAGTTCCGGGAAAGATCGTGGCCAGAGAGGCATCCGGAGCAGAAATTAAAGTCCTTTATGAAGCCTCAAATCCGTTGGCAGGAAAAAAGCTCGGCACCTACCAATCCGTCGTGATCAAGGCAGCCGATAAAAGGACTGATCTCCATGGATATCTTATCCTGCCCCCTCAGATGGACCCGGCAAAAAAGTATCCGGTAATCGTCTATGTCTATGGCGGTCCCCATGCCCAGCTGGTAGTTAACCGCTGGCTCGGTGGGGCCAGCGGATGGCAGCATTACATGGCCCAGCAGGGTTACATATCCCTCACCCTTGATAACAGGGGATCTGATGCCCGCGGGAGGGATTTCGAGCAGGTAATCCACCGGAATCTGGGAAGATCTGAGATGGCCGATCAAATGGAGGGTATTCAGTACCTTCTGAATCAACCGTATGTTGATGCGAACCGCATCGGGATTCATGGCTGGAGTTACGGAGGTTTTATGACAACCTCCTTACTCCTGAATTATCCCGATATCTTCAGAGTGGGTGTAGCCGGCGGACCGGTGACTGACTGGCGGTTTTATGAGGTAATGTATGGTGAAAGATATATGGATATGCCCTCTGAAAACCCTGATGGCTACCAGCAAGTCAGTACATTGGGACAAATTCGTAATTTAAGGGGACGCCTCCTGCTGATCCACGGAGATATGGACCAAACGGTAGTTATGCAGAATTCACTGGCCTTCCTGAAAAAGTCGGTGGAGGAGGGGAAACTGGTTGATTTTCTGATTTATCCCGGCCATCCCCATAATGTAAGGGGTAAAGACCGTGTTCACCTCATGCGGTCTGTGACACGGTACTTTGAAGATCACCTGTAAGCTACCGGAGGGTATCAGCGTAGGCCCCTAGTTCCTCGCCTGTCAGCTTAACCTGCTCAATAAACCGGTTCACCAGGGCCGGATATGTTTCCTGGTCCTCTCCTGCCTTTGCTGACAGCTCAAGCTGTTTCAGGTCATTAGCCAGGTTATTCATCCCCATTACTGCTACCGATGACTTTGCCTTATGAGCCATGGCTCCGAGAGCAGCGAAGTCTGCCTCCGAAAGATGAGCCGCAAGTCCGTCAGTAAACTCCGGAATCTGCTCAATAAACAGATCAATCATTTCAACAATCATCTCATTGCTGCCCATCGACATACTCTCCAGGTATTCAAGATCTGCGTAGGTGAATTTTGCTGACATATAAGATTGAGATTTTAGGATCTAAATTATACAACATATTGATATTATAACAGGCACTCGGTAATATGCGACTTATATCATCTTTTTTGAAATCAAAATCCGCTACATTTGTAATAATCCAGATTTTTTAACTCTCTATTTAACAGGATGAAAACCACGCCATTTACAAAATTTCACCAGCAACGGGGTGCCAGAATGGAACCATTTGCCGGGTATCTGATGCCTATAGAATATTCAGGAATAACTCAGGAGCACATGCAGGTGCGCGAAAAACTTGGAGTTTTTGATGTTTCCCACATGGGAGAATTTCATGTTACGGGTCCAAAAGCATTCGACCTGGTTCAAAGAGTAACCACCAATGACGTGGCTGCTCTTTTCGACGGGAAGGTACAGTACAGCTGCTTTCCCAACGGAGAGGGCGGAATTGTGGATGACCTGCTGGTTTACAGGAATAGCGCAGATGATTATCTCCTGGTTGTTAACGCGGCCAATATTGAGAAGGACTGGAACTGGTGTGTAAAGCATGCTACTGAGATGGGGCTCACCATCGGAAAAGATCTGGTCAACCAGTCGGATGATACGGCTCAGTTGGCCATCCAGGGTCCCCTGGCCCTTAAAGCGATGCAAAAGCTTACCTCCGTTACGGTTGAAGACATGGAGTATTATACCTTCAAAAAAATTCCATTTGCCGGGATTAAGGAGGTTCTTTTTGCAACCACAGGATACACAGGTTCCGGCGGCTGCGAAATTTATTGTGCAAATGAAGATGCCGAGATGCTCTGGCACGCTGTGATGGAAGCTGGAGCTGAATTTGGAATTAAACCGATCGGTTTGGGTGCACGGGATACCTTGCGTTTAGAAATGGGTTACAACCTGTACGGACATGATATCAATGATGAAACATCGCCAATAGAAGCCAGCCTGGGTTGGATTACAAAGTTTGTTCCGGGTAATGACTTCATTGACAGGTCATTGCTTGAAAAGCAGAAGGCTGATAAACCTGCAAGAATGCTCAGGGGCTTTGTGATGAAGGAACGTGGAATTCCGCGGCAGCATTACCCGATTGTTGACGCAGCAGGTAATCTGATTGGTGAAGTGACGTCCGGTTCCCAATCTCCGATCCTGCAGTGTGGAATCGGTATGGGATATGTGAAATCCGAATTTGCGAAAACAGGGGGAGAGATATTTGTTCAGATTCGTAATAAAAACCTTAAGGCTGAGATCGTTAAAACACCTTTTATCCAAACTAAATAATAAACCAATTAACTCTTTCACTCATGAGAAAACATATTTTTAATGCTGGTCCCTGTATTCTGGCAGATGTAGTCAGAGAGAATACCGCAAAAGCGGTGATTGAACTGGGTAGTTGCGGCCAGTCAATCATGGAGGTTTCACACCGTAGTAAGGATTTTGAAGCCATCATGAAGGACACTGTTGACCTGTTTAAGGAGATCCTCGAGATACCGGAAGGATATTCCGTGTTATTCCTGGGCGGTGGAGCAAGCCTCCAGTTCGCGATGATTCCATTCAACTTTTTGAATACCAAGGCAGCCTATCTGAATACAGGCACCTGGGCGACCGGCGCAATAAAGGAAGCCAAGTTATTCGGACAGGTTGATGTGGTTGGATCATCCGAAGATAAGAATTTCAGTTATGTACCTAAGAACTATGTGGTTCCGGAAGATGCTGACTATTTCCACATCACCACCAACAATACGATTTTCGGAACCGAGATTCTGAAAGACCTGGATTGCAAAGTTCCCCTGGTTGCCGACATGTCATCGGATATTCTCAGCCGCCCGGTTGATATATCAAAATATGACCTGATATACGGAGGCGCTCAGAAGAACATGGGGCCCGCCGGGGTGACCGTAGTTATTATCAAGAATGAGATGCTCGAAAGAGTAACCCGCGGCAACATACCAACCATGCTCAAATATCGGGTTCATGTTGAAAATGATTCCATGAAGAACACCCCTCCGTGCACGGCCATTTTTACCGTACGCGAAGTGCTGAAATGGGTCAAGTCGATGGGCGGCCTCAAGGAAATGGACCGCAGGGCACAGGCGAAAGCTGATCTCCTCTATAATGCAATTGACAGCAGCAAGGTTTTCGTCGGCACTGCCGCTAAGGAGGACCGGTCACGCATGAATATCTGCTTTGTTATGAAAGATGCATACAAGGAAAAAGAGAACGATTTTCTGGAACTCACAAAAACCAAGGGTATAGTTGGAATCAAAGGTCACCGTTCTGTTGGCGGCTTCCGTGCTTCCTGCTATAATGCGCTGGAAATGGAAAGCGTACAGGTATTGGTTGATGCTATGAAAGAGTTTGAAAAGTCCATTTCATAATTAATACACCAACAATGAAAAAAGTTCTGGTGGCTACCGATAAACCGTTTGCTCCTGTCGCCGTTAAAGGAATAAGGCAAGTGGTTGAGAAGGCAGGTTATACTCTGTTGCTTCTCGAAAAGTACACGACTCCTGAGCAGTTATATGAAGCTGCTGCAGAAGCAGATGCTATGATCGTCAGGAGTGATCTGGTTACCCGCGAGGTGATGAACGCCGCGAAAAACCTGAAAATAGTGGTCAGGGCAGGTGCTGGTTATGACAATATCGACCTGGCTGCGGCCACTGAGAAAGGTGTTGTGGCCATGAATACTCCCGGACAAAACTCAAATGCCGTTGCCGAACTGGCCTTAGGCATGATGGTTTATAGCGCCCGTGCTATGTTTAGTGGAAAATCGGGCACCGAACTGAGAGGTAAGAAACTGGGTATCCACGCGTTCGGTTTTGTGGGCAGATATGTTGCCATGATCGCTAAAGGTTTTGGAATGGACATTTACGCATTTGACCCTTTTGTGCCGGCTGAGACCATTCCCGCAGCAGGTGTTAAGCCTGTTGCTTCGGCAGAGGAACTCTACAAAACCTGCCAGTATATTTCACTGCATATCCCGGCAAATGCCGAAACCAAAAAATCCATCGGCTATAAGCTTCTTTCCCTTATGCCGGATGATGGCGTTCTGGTTAACACAGCACGCAAGGAAGTGATTCAGGAAGAAGAACTTATGCAGGTTATGGAACAGAAGCCCAAGTTTCAGTACCTGACGGATGTGGCACCTGATGCTTTCGAAGCGTTTCAGGAAAAATTCGCCGGACGCTATTACGCCACCCCAAAGAAGATGGGTGCCCAAACCGAGGAGGCAAATATTAATGCCGGCATCGCAGCGGCAGAGCAGATACGGGATTTCTTCGAAAAAGGAGACATCCGGTGTAAAGTGAATAAATAGAATTGGGTATCGGGTATCGGGTATCAGGTATCGGGCGCTTTACCGAAACTTGATACCTGATACTTTTTACCTGAACCAGTAACCAGTAACCAGTAACCAGTAACCAGTAACCAGTAACCAATACCATGGCAGTTCTAAAACCATTTGCAGGCTTAAGGCCTCCTAAGGAAATAGCTCACCTTGTAGCCTCGCGGCCTTATGATGTTCTAAATTCGGCTGAAGCCCGTATAGAGGCGGCCGAAAATGATAAATCCCTTCTTCACCTGATCAAGCCGGAAATCAACTTTTCACCGGAAATCGATGAGCATGATCAGAAAGTTTATGACAAGGCTGCCGAGATGTTCTCGGTTTTTCAGCAAAAAGGATGGCTGGTCAGAGATCCGAAAGACATGTACTACATCTATGCACAAACCATGAATGGCATCACCCAGTATGGCCTGGTGGGTTGCGCTGGTGTTGAAGATTACCTGACCGGGGTGATTAAGAAGCATGAGCTGACCCGGCCCGACAAAGAAGAGGACCGGATGAAGCATGTCAGGATTACCAGTGCCAATCTGGAGCCGGTATTCTTTACCTACAGGGCAGTCGCGGAGCTGGATTCACTGATTGGCGGGTGGGTGAAAGAACACCCCGCCGAATATGATTTTACTTCAACGGATGGAATTGGCCATCATCTTTGGGTAATTGATGATAATGGAACCATTGCCCGGATAACCTCCCTTTTCTCGGAGATTCCCTGCACCTATGTGGCCGACGGGCATCACCGCACGGCAGCTGCGGCGCTTGTGGGAAGTGAACGGAAGAAGAATAATCCCACCCATACCGGAACCGAAGAATACAATTACTTTCTTGCTGTTCACTTTCCGGATAATCAACTGCGCATTATTGATTACAACCGTGTGGTTAAGGACCTTAATGGTAATTCCAGGGAGGAATTCATCAGGCGGCTGGGGGAGAAATTCGCAGTGGAAATGCAGGGGCCGGAGATTTATCATCCAACAGGTCTGCATAATTTCGGAATGTATCTCAATGGTTCCTGGTATAGCCTTACGGCCAGGAAAGGAACCTACAACGATGACGATCCGATCGGTGTTCTTGACGTTACAATCAGTTCAGATCTGATCCTGAGGGATATCCTGGGTATTACAAACCTCCGCACGGACAAACGCGTGGATTTTGTGGGTGGAATCCGTGGATTGGGAGAATTAAAGAAGCGCGTAGACAGCGGCGAAATGGCCGTTGCGTTCGCACTCTATCCAGTATCCATGAAACAGCTGATGGATATAGCCGATACAGGCAATATCATGCCGCCCAAAACAACGTGGTTTGAACCGAAACTGCGCAGCGGTCTGGTGATTCATACATTTTAATTTGGCCATAAAACATGTAGGGACGCATATATGCGTCCCTACGATTATTTCGTGTCTGGCTTGAAATCCGATGTTGCCAATTGGTACAGGCTGACAAATCCTGCCTTGATGATCTTCTCCATCAGGTCGAGATTTGCTTTATCCGAATGATCCATGGGCCCGTGATAATCGGAGGTGAAGGCAGCATCAAAGCTGTAAATCGGGACCTTTTTCTCCGAAAATGGAGTGAAATCAGTTCCGCCCATGGGTTGTTTTGCCGGCCGGAAGTTCACTTCCAAGCCCAGCCCTAAATCGGAATTCGCTTTTTCCACGAGGTCTTTTAAAATCGGGTAACCCTCTGTATAATCCATCCCTGCCTTAAATCCGGAAGTATCTTTCTCCGGCCTGCGGGAAATCATATCGAAATTCAGGTTCAGTACAAATTCTTCGACTTTGGGATATTTCTGGACGAAATAATAGGATCCGAGCAATCCTTTCTCCTCACCGGTCCAGGCTGCAAAGATTATGGTTTTTTTAGGCTTAACCCCCGTGGCGATAAAGGCTTTTGCAAGGGTCATAACACCAACTGTTCCTGATGCATTGTCGTCAGCACCATTATAGATATAGCCACCGGAGATCCCTAAATGGTCATAGTGGGCACCAACCACAATGACTTCATTTGGGTTTTCACCTTCAATTCTGGCCAGAACATTTCGTCCCAGCAGCGTTTGTGTGGTTGATGTGTTCTTCAGGTGGATCATTTTCCCCTTGATTTCCCTGGAACCGGATTTTAATTTGGCAGCAGCCGTTTTTTCAAACTCCCCTATGTTGATTCCTGAACCCAGTACTAAATCATTGAATATTTTTGACTCCAGGTTAATGGAAGGCACCGTAATGACATCAGGGTTAGCAGGAAGGCTGATGTTTAGTGAATTGCGACTTTTATCGAAATCCTTTTTGTCACCTTCATAAGTCTTGGTATTGATCCGGAATGGATAATTGGTCGGCTGGCCCTGTGAAAAATACCCTCCGATGCTGATCACTGCGGCTGCTCCGCTCTTATTTATCAGGTCTTCCTTCACTTTCCGGAGCGCCTGATAAAATTCATAGGAGGCCGGATCCTTTATTTTCATCTTTTTAAAAGCCTCTGAAAGAGTATCTTTTGAACCCGGATATCCGCTCAGGCGCAGTACAATTTTGCCTTTCAGATCCATGTCCTTAAAATCATCATACCCGATCTCGTCATTTTTATATCCGTAACCAATAAATATTACCGGAGAGGTAACATCAATATTTCCAATCGATTCATAGCTGACAAAATCCTTTCCTTGGGAGAGTATTACTCTATTCTCGACCAACCCTTCCCGGGTAATAATCTCCATCGTGGCTTCCTGGGCAAGGGTTTGATTGAAATTAATTTTCTGAAAATAACTGCGGGTTGGGGGTATTTGAACCGGTTTGTTCCCTGACGGATCAAAACGGTAACCGCCGCCTTCCATATCGCCTGAAGGGAGAACCCCGTAAATCTGAAATATTGATGCAATGTAATCTCCGGCCATGAATTCTCCTTTTGTGGTGGTTTCCCGGCCTTCGGTCCAGTCTGATGCCAGAAAGTCCAACTGTCCCTTAATGGCAGACTTGGTTATGGCGTTTAATCCTTTCTCGATGGGGCTCTGGGCTATTGTTATCACGCCGGTCAACAACAATACAGTCAAAGTAGTGACGAAATATTTCGATTTCATGATTTAGGTATTTATTAAACAGAAAATGGTTTTAACAAAGGTGAAAAAAAAAGAGACGCATGTATGCGTCTCTACGTGTATTTGCCAGGGGCTCTGTAGAGACGCATAAATGCGTCCCTACCGCATGTTTACCTTGAATTTACCCGCACGCTGTAATTCCCTTTGGCTTTATCTGCCTTGATGGAGATGGTCCATTTTCCAAGAAATTCATCCTGGTCGTCTTCTTCCCAACGAAACGTCTGGTTCCAGTTTACATCGGCCAGGGAGGACATCGTTATTTCCTGAAAAGTCTTACCGTCAGGTTTTTTCATGATGATCTTCAGTTCGCCGGCGCTTAGGGTACCGTTCACATCAAAACTGATGGTGAAGGTGCCTTCTTTAACTTCATAGTTGAAGTCTGTTGCAAAGGTTACATCAGATAGGGCTTTACTGATGGAAAGTGAGGAGTTCTCCCGGTTCGACCAGACATTATAGGTTTGACCGAACTGGTTGTAAAAATCAGCGCTGTGCCGTATTACATCGGGCACAACTACATAATTATCCAATCCCTGTTCTTTCAAATCTGCAATTGCTTTTCTTTGAATCTGATAGGCTTCGCGGTTCAGGCGGATTGCATCTTCCTGGAAGCTCCTGTTTTCCTGCAGCTTTTTCAACTCTTTTTCATTGATGCTACGCACGGCTTCAAGCTCTTTTTTGAGTTCTTCTTCCGTCAGCTTTTTGCCGTCAACAATTGTCGTGACCTGAGTTTTCTTTGGGCCTTCTACCGATTTTACCTCCTTTTCGGTTTTTGTCTGCGCCATCACTCCGGTAGCCGAAGCAAGGAAAACAACCAAAAGGAACTGTGTATAAATTTTTGTTTTCATTTTCGTTGAATTAAGTATCCGGTTCAAAGGTAATGCCTGCCATCCCTGTCTAGCGTTAACACCACGTTAATATCAGGTTAATCAGGTTGTCACAGAAAAAAAGGGATTACTTTTATTCCGGAAATGAAAAAAAATCTGACCATATTATTGTTTTCGGTTGCTTCGATTATCATATTAATCGGAATTGAGGTCGTCCTGATAAACCGGATTTATCGCCTTGAAACCGAGAAATTTGACTACCGGTACAGGGAAATCTTACAAAAGGGGCTTGATTTTATCGAAAGGAAATATGGCGACAAGGGATTCACGGAATCCTATAACCGGATGAACACCTTGTCTGAGAAGTACTTTGCGATCATTGCAGGGAAACAATTCGATACACTGAATTTCCGGAAAATTGTTCTGGAGGGATTTCAGGATGATCTGAACAACTATCAGAATACAGATGAACTGCTGCGGCAGTATCTGAAGTCGGTTAAGGAAGACACTAAATTCGAGTCGCATCTTGAGATTACAAATCTGGGTCTGATCTCTTTTCCGGATTATCTTCCGATATACAATGAAAAGGCTGATTCATCCTGGGGATTGAAAAAGAGGTTGCTTATTAGGGAAAAACAGAGGCCGGTATATAATTACACCAAGGTAGACTCGAATTTTAGCATCGGTTTTAATTATTATGTGGATTTCAGTCAAAAAAAGAGCGTGGTGCTCTCCAAAATATGGGGCAGCCTCATTTTAGCCATATTTGCGCTGATCAGTGTAGGATTCATGTTCATTCATTCTATTCGAAGTTTACTTGAAGAGCGACGGCTTTCGCAGCTCAAGACTGATTTCATCAATAACATGACCCATGAGCTCAAGACTCCCCTTTCCACGATATCCATCGCAACCCGAACGCTCGAAAACGACACGATATTGGATAACCGGGAGAAAACCAAGGAGACCGTTTCGGTTATCCACCGGCAGAACCGCCAGCTGACCAAACAAATCAACCATCTGTTAGAGATCAGCATGTGGGAGCGCCGGCAGTTCTCACTGGAGCGCCAGATGCTTGAGGTGGAGCCTTTTATTTCAGGTATTGCCGAAGCTTTCCGATGGGAATGTCAGGAAAAGGGTTGCATACTCGAAGAGCGGTATGCTATTAAGACACCGATGGCTTATCTTGACGAAGTTCAGATGACGATTGCCGTTCATAATCTGCTCGTCAATGGTGTGAAATATAATGCAAATGAGCCGCAGATCCTGATGGAAGTTCATTGCGATGACCGGTTAAAGATTAGCGTAACGGATAACGGAATAGGGATTCCCAGGGAAGATCAGAAGCATATCTTTGATAAATTCTACCGGGTGTCAACCGGGAATATACATAAAGTTAAGGGCCTTGGCCTGGGATTGTTCTACGTGAAACAAATCGTTGAAGCGCATGGCGGCACGGTTGAGGTTTCGAGCAAACCCGGAAAAGGCACTACCTTCACCATTAATATGCCCACACATGGAAAAAATAAAAATTCTGCTGGCTGAGGATGATCCGGATCTGGGAAGCATTCTTGCACAGTACCTGGAGATACAGGGTTTTATAGTTACCCTTGCCCGGGATGGCGAAGAGGCCTGGGAGATGTTTCGCAAATCGGCATACAATATTTGCATTCTGGATGTTATGATGCCTAAAATGGACGGATTTGAGGTGGCTGAGAAAATAAGCAGGCAATCACCGGATACTCCGTTCATTTTCCTGACGGCCAAAAGCCTGAAAGAGGACCGTATCAGGGGTCTGAAAATCGGGGCCGACGATTATATCTGCAAACCTTTTGAAGTGGATGAATTGGTTTTACGTGTCAATAACATACTGAAGCGCACCGGAGTGCAGGATGAGAATGATTTTAAAATCGGTCAGTCGACGTTCAATTTTCTGGAGCTTTTGCTTACGACTCCGGAAGAGGCTCATAAGCTCACCTTAAAGGAGGGAGTGTTGCTGAAGTATTTCCTCCAGCATGAGAACAAACTGGTAAAAAGGGAAGAGATCCTAACCGAGGTTTGGGGCGAGAACGATTATTTCCTGGGGCGAAGCATGGATGTTTTCGTAAGCCGGCTCAGGAAATTTCTGGCTTGTGAGGAGAGCGTATCAATCGAAACCGTACGCGGAACCGGGTTTATTTTCCGGTTCCGCGCGTAACGCATTTATCCGCCGTTTACAACCCCGGCCGGTTAATCAATTTTCCGGAATTCAGCATCATGTCAATATACTGGGCCCTTTTGTAGATGAGTGGATTCAATGTATTGATCCTGCTTAGTTTACCCCTGAAATCATCGATGGTTTTAAATCCGTGCCGGGTCATCCAGCCGGTCAGGGTATCGTTCATCTGTGTGATCCTGCTGAATCCGTTTTTATACAGGGTGCTCACAATCTGCACACTGTCGGCACCGGCGAGCAGCAGCCGGATCGCGTCATCACCATCGTAAATCCCGCGATTGCCAATAATATCACCGCGGAATTCTCCGTACAGCAACCCACTGTAACGCAGGCTTAACCGGTATTCTTTTTCGGAACTCAGGTTCCAGGGGGATACATGTTTGATTGAGTCAATATCAATATCGGGTTGAAACATCTTATTGAAGAGAACAATACCCTCTATACCCGTCTCCTGAAGCCGGCTGATGAAGTTCATCAGATTGGAATAATAGGGACTGAGTTTTACGCTGACAGGAATCCTGACGGCATCAACCACGCTTTTTACTATCGCAAGCTGTTCATTTTCAATTTCGGAGCCGGTCCGGTTATCCGAAAAGGGTATGTTGAAGAAGTTTAGCTCCAGACCATCAACTCCGGTCGATTCTATACCCTTGGCATATTTAACCCAGGTTTCCGGATAGATGGCATTCAGGCTGGCAATCAGCGGAATAGTAACCTTCTTTTTTGCCAGGGCCAGTCGGTTCAGAAACTCTTCGGGCCCGGTATAGGAGGAGCCTGAAAAGAGCCGCGTCATTTCCGCGTTTCGCTCATTGTAGGAATCCAGCATGTTGGATAACTCAAGATCCTCAAGCTGAATTTGTTCCTCGAAAAGTGACTTGTAAATAATGGCGCCTGCACCGGCCTTTTCCATTTTCGACAGATGTTCGGGTGTCTCCACCAAATCACATGCTCCAACAATAACGGGGCTGCTTACAGGCAGTCCGAGATAAGTGGTTGAAAGTTTTCCCATGGTTTGTTGTTTTTAAGTATAACAACCCTCATGAGGATTGGTTCATATTTATTCTAAGGATTTTGAGCAGATCCTGAAAAAGGATTCGGGGGAGGCAACAACCTGCTCGATCAATCCAAGGATGATCAGATTCGATAACGTATCAACCGCGAGCTTGCTTGTAATGCGCGCGGTTCGGAAATACTCCTTCAGGGTTATCAGCGGCTTCTCATTCAAAAGGTTGAACAGGACTTCCTCCTCTTTCGAATAGCGGATCAGGGCACCTCTTTTCAGTTTTCTTTTTTGCCATACGGCAATGATCACCTCATCAGCCTGAATATTTTCGTCGCGCGAGCGCACATAGGCCTGAAGCGTG
>CAZEKJ010000013.1:51570-64098 GCA_964512915.1 uncultured Porphyromonadaceae bacterium | reverse complement strand
GTCCCCCTCTTCCTTAACAAAATGCGGCCGCGCCGGGCTTGGGGGGACCCAAACCTCCAAAACCGTTTTCCCGATTTCTGTCCATACCTTGGATTCAAAGCGAATCTCAGGCTTCGAATACATCTGGGCGGCTGATTCCACCATGTAATACTCTTCTTCCGTGCGCACCCCCGCAATAACACCATTATCCTTTACTCCGATAAGCAGCCTTCCGCCATCTGTATTGGCAAAGGCAACCAGAGACCTGGCAATCTTCCGGGAATCGGTAATGCCAAACTTAAAATCCTGCTGCTGGTGCTCCCCTTCAAGAATTAAAGAAGATATATAAGAGATTTTCTTCATGTTTTTCCTCGCCAAAATTGTTTAAAATTGACCACTTTTCCGCAAGATTAAAATGATTTTGGATTCAACGGGTACAATCAGACAAGAAGAGATTCCGATCCTGGAAGAAGATTTTCCGGTATACTCCTTTTTGGTCGACCCACAAAAAAAGCTCAGCATTCCATCCCTTTTTGGCTTGATCGTTGAAATTGCCCATCATGATGCAGAAAGAAGAGGGTGGGGGTATTCCGGAATGATTGCTCAAAACCAGGCCTGGGTGTTCCTGCGGGCCCTGATCCGGGTAGAAAGAATGCCCGAATGGGGCGAAAATATCCGAATCAGGACCTGGCCCAAAACCATGGAAGGAATTACTGCCTACCGCGATATTCAGATCAGGGATGCCGGCGGGGAAGTCATTATCTCCGCTACAACCCTTTGGAGCATCATCGATCTTGAGAAAAGAAAGCCCGTACGCCTTGCAACGGGTGAATATCGGGTCGGCAAACATGCGCACATGCACGCCGTAGAGGAAAAGCCGGTTAGGATCAATGGCAGTGAAGCACTGCATCCGGTCAATTCATTCAGGGCTGTATACAATCACACCGATATGAACCTGCATGTGAATAATGCCCGTTACATTGATTGGGTGCTGAATGAAATGCCTGCCGAACTGCTCAGGGAGAAGTGTATACGGGAGATTCAGGTTAATTTTAATGCAGAACTGTTACTGGATGATAAGGTTGAAATACTGTTGGAAGACCGCTTAGCTGAAAACGGAACGTATGTAGGCGTTATCCGTAATGGAGAAACGGGTCAGCAGGCTTTTGCCATGTCGTTTAAATTCTGATTTTGGTTGTGTAACTTTAGTGAATGTCGGAAATCAGCAATAACATCGATAAACTGCGGGCTGAACTGCCTGATTGGGTGCGACTTGTTGCCGTTTCCAAGAACCATCCGGCAGAATCCGTCCGGGAAGCTTATCGGGCCGGACAGCGGATCTTTGGAGAAAACCGGGTTCAGGAGCTGCTCGCCAAGCGGCAGCTGCTCCCTGACGACATCGAGTGGCACCTGATCGGGCACCTGCAGGGAAACAAGGTCAGGTCGATTGTCCCGTATGTCTCCATGATCCATTCGATTGATTCAGTCAGGCTTCTTCTGGAAGTTTCCAAAGAGGCGGCAAGAATCGGCAAAAGTATTGATTGCCTGTTGCAGGTTTATATTGCCAGTGAGGAGACGAAATTCGGTTTTGACCCCGATGAAGTCCGGAGCCTGCTGGCTGATACTTCCCTCAGGCAGCTGCCAGGTATTTGCTACCGTGGACTGATGGGCATGGCGTCCTTTACCGATGACTCCAGCCAGGTGGCTTCCGAGTTTGAGATTATCCACAAACTCTTTATCGGAATAAAAGATTCAGGTTATGAGGACCTCAATTCCTTTAATGAACTATCCATCGGAATGTCAGGCGATTACGCAATCGCAGTTGAACATGGAAGCACTCTGGTCAGGATAGGAACAGCAATTTTTGGGTCACGTTGAACAAAAACACATCTAACAAACGAAGATATGGTCGATCTTAAAACAACTTACGCAGGGTTGGAACTCGAAAACCCGGTGATGGTCAGCAGCTCAGGACTTGCCGACAGCCTGGAAAAGATTAAGAAACTTGCCGGATTCGGTCCCGGTGCCATTGTGTTGAAATCACTGTTTGAAGAGCAGATCAATTTTGATTCTGGCAGGCTGATCGATGATTATTCCTACCCCGAGGCGGCTGATTATATACGGAATTATTCAAAAAGCCATACGGTCGGGGATTATCTGGGATTAATTGAAAGCGCCAAACGGGCCATTCCGATGCCTGTGATTGCCAGCATTAACTGCATTACTGCCAGTGACTGGACAGGCTTTGCCAGGCAAGTGGAGTCTGCCGGTGCTGATGCACTGGAGCTGAACCTGTTCATCCTGCCTGTTGACGGAGAGGATCCGGTGCGGATTGAATCATCCTATCTTAAAGTAGTTGAGAAAGTTAAAGAATCTACAACCCTTCCTCTTATCATTAAAATGAGTCCCTATTTTTCAAACCTGATCAATATGGTTCACCAGTTCCATGCGATCGGCGTTAAGGGTGTGGTTCTTTTTAACCGGTTGTATGAACCGGATATTGACGTGAATGAGATGAAAATAGCTTCCTCTGAGGTATTCAGTTCATCGGCAGATCTCAGACAGACGCTGCGTTGGGTCAGCCTGGTTGCCGATAAGTTCAGGAAGATTGATATTTCTGCTTCCACCGGGATTCATGACAGCGATGCCGTGGTCAAGCTTTTACTGGCCGGAGCATCAAACGTGCAGGTGTGCTCCGTCCTGTACAAGAACGGGCCCGAATACCTGACCGAACTGATAGGCGGACTTAAAACCTGGATGGAAACGAAAGAGTTTTCCTCTGTTGATGACTTCAGGGGTAAAATGAGCTACCGGATGTACGAAGATCCCAGAACCTGGGAGCGGTCGCAGTTTATGCGCTATTATTCAAGCCGGCACTAATTGCCGGGGATAAACGGCTCAATCACCAGTATAAGTTCCCTGATCAGCCTCTGCTTAACCTCAGGTTGATCAGGGATGCTGTTTTTCAGCAGGCTTGTGATCTCCTTTGATAATTCGGGGCTAACGGGACGTTCGAGGAACGTATTTTCTATCACCGAAAAGGATTCCAGAGCCAGTAAAAAATCTCCGGTAATGATCAGGTGGGTGAACAGCAACAGATGTCCGGTGAAATCGAGCTGGGATTCCCAGCAAATCCTTGCAATCTCGGTTTTTTTTGAGGCAAACTTCGGATCAACCAGGGCAGCGGCAAAAGCGCCGGGGGCATCCTTTGAATGAATCTGCCGGATCAGGCCGTCAAGCTCGGGATCGTGTTTATGGGGAGGCATGATTTATAGTTTTTCTTTCAGATAGGGTGCCGTGCGGGATTCGCTACAGTTAACAAGGTCTTCAGGAGTGCCGGCAAAAATCAGGTTACCGCCCTCGGCGCCTCCGCCGGGACCCAGGTCAAGGATCCAGTCGGCATTCTTAATGATTTCCGGATTGTGCTCAATAATGATCAGGGTGTGACCTTTCTCCAGCAGCGCCTCAAAAGCTTTCAGCAGGGTGCGGATGTCGTGAAAATGGAGCCCCGTGGTAGGTTCGTCAAAAATGAACAGCGTGTGCCCGGATTCATGCGTTTTCGTGAGGAAGGAGGCCAGCTTGATTCGCTGACTTTCCCCGCCGGAGAGAGTGGAGGATGACTGCCCGAGCTTTACATATCCCAGGCCCACATCCATCAATGGCTGAAGCTTGGAGGTGATCTTCCTGCAGCTGGATTCCTTTATGCTGCCAAAGAATTCCAATGCCTCCTGAACCGACATCTCAAGCAAGTCATGTACGTTTTTATCATGAAAACGGATGTCAAGGATCTCTTCCTTAAAACGGGTTCCATGGCAATGTTCACAGGTGAGGTAAACATCGGCCATAAATTGCATTTCAACTTTGATCACCCCTTCTCCCTGGCACTCCTCGCAGCGACCCCCTTCAACATTAAAGGAAAAATGCGAGGATTTATACCCGTTCACCTGCGACAGCGGCTGATCGGCCATCAATTTCCGGATGTCATCCCAGGCCTTGATATAGGTGACCGGATTGGACCGGGAGCTTTTCCCGATCGGATTCTGGTCTATCATCTCAACCTGCTTGATTCGCTGCAGGTCACCGGTGAGGGTGCCGTACCTTCCGGTTTTGTCGCCGGATCCGTTAATCCGCTTGTTCAGAATAGGATAGAGGGTCCTTGTTACCAGGGTGGATTTTCCCGAACCGCTCACGCCCGTTACCACTGTCATGGCTTCAAGAGGAAAGGTGACATTCAGGTTATTCAGGTTGTTCTCACTGGCACCTTCTATTTCCAGCCGGTTTGTCCAGGTTCGCCGGATCGGCGGTACCGGAATCTTTTCATCTCCCCTCAGGTAGGCTGCGGTGAGACCGCCGGCCTTCTCAAGGTCGTTGATGGTTCCGCTGAATACAATCTCTCCTCCAAAGCGCCCGGCTCCGGGGCCGATATCGATAATGTAGTCCGATGCACGGATGATCTCCTCATCATGCTCAACCACAATCACCGTATTCCCAAGATCGCGGAGCTTCTTCAGCACGGAGATCAGGCGGGCAGTATCCCGCGGATGCAGCCCGATGCTGGGCTCGTCAAGAATGTACAGGGAGCCTACCAGGCTGGAGCCCAGCGATCCTGCAAGATTGATCCGCTGCGATTCGCCGCCGGACAGTGTGTTGGAGGTGCGGTTAAGTGTGAGATATCCGAGGCCGACATCAACCAGGTAATTCAGGCGGTTATTGATCTCCACCATGAGCCGGCCCGCAATTTTTTGATCATGGTTCGACAGGTTGAAACCAAGGAAGAATTCCTCCAGCTGGGAAACCGGCATTTTTATCAATTCCGTGATGGCCTTGCCCTGAACTTTTACCCAGGTAGCCTCCTTGCGAAGACGGGATCCCAGGCATTCCGGGCAAACGGTTTTGCCGCGATAGCGGGCCAGCATTACCCTGTATTGTATCTTATAGGCTTTCTCTTCAAGGTAGGCAAAGAACTCATTAAGTCCTTTGAAATGGCTGTTGCCGGTCCATAGCAGTTGCCTCTCCTCGTCGCTGAGCTGGAAAAAGGGTCTGTGGATCGGAAAGCTGAATTTGTCGGCCGTCTGAATCAGTTTTTCTTTCCACTTCGACATCTTTTCGCCTTTCCAACAGACGATTGCATCTTCAAAAACGGACAGATTCTTGTTGGGTACAACCAGGTCCTCATCAATTCCGATGGTGCTTCCGAACCCTTCGCAAACCGGGCACGCACCCACCGGGTTGTTAAAGCTGAACAGATGCACCGAGGGCTGCTCAAACCGGATGCCGTCCATCTCGAACCGGTCGGAGAAACTGAGCTCGGTAATGTCCCCGTTTGAGAAAATCTTGATCGAGCAGTCCCCTTTCCCTTCAAAAAAAGCGGTCTCTACAGAATCAGCAAGACGCGCCTGAAGGTCCTCCTCTTCACCAACAAAAATGCGGTCAATCAGGATATCGAACTGGCAGGTTTCGCAGAAAGGGTAGGAGGGGTCCAGGATTTCGGATATTTTCCGGATCTGGCCGTTTTCCTCAACACGTGAAAAGCCCTGCTGGACCAATACCTCCAGCTGCATTCTCAAAGAACGGTCGGCCGGCTTGTGGAGTCGCGCCAGGATCATCACCTGGGTGCCCGTCGGGAGATTGAGAATATGCTCAACCACATCCTGTACCTGGTGTTTTTGAACCCTTTCTCCGCTCACGGGTGAAAACGTTTCGCCGATCCGCGCGTATAAAAGCTTGATATAATCGTATATCTCAGTGGAGGTTCCAACGGTCGACCTGGGGTTGCGGGTATTGACCCGCTGTTCAATCGCAATCGCAGGCGGGATCCCGGAGATCGAATCTACATCGGGTTTGTCCAGCCGGCCCAGAAACTGCCGTGCGTAAGAGGACAGGCTTTCAACGTACCGTCTCTGACCCTCAGCATATAATGTATCAAAAGCGAGGGATGATTTCCCGGAGCCGGACAGACCGGTTATTACGATCAGCTTTTCGCGGGGAATGGCAAGGTCGACGTTTTTCAGGTTGTGAACCCGGGCTCCTTTTATAAAAATGTACTCTTCCGGATCACTCCTGTAAACGGGCATGGTTTTTGATAAATTTCGGGGTGTGAAGTTAGCTCATTTTTGGCAGGGCGAAAAATTATCGGGATTGTAAAATATTTTTCGTATACTTGCGTTCTGAAGATAAGAGACGTTTTAACCAAAACTAATAGGAGGACTGTTATAGGGGCAATTCTACTTCTGTGTTAATTCTTAAAAAGGAGGTAGTTTTGAACTTACGTAATCACGATGATTATGCCCTCGTGGAACAGTACATCGCAGGCGACAAGGCTTGCATCGAGGTTTTGATCAGCAGACATAAAAACAGGGTTTATACGTATATCCTGCTCATTGTCAGAAATCCCCAGCTTGCCGAAGATATTTTCCAGGATACTTTTATTAAGGTTATCAAATCCTTGAATAAGGGTAAGTATTACGATAAGGGCAAGTTCCTTTCCTGGGTGCTTCGCATCGCTCACAATCTCATTATCGACCATTACCGGAAACAGAAACTGTTAAATACCGTACCCAACGAATCCGGGGATATGGACCTGTTCAACAACCGGAAACTATCGGAACATAATGTAGAAGAGGCCATGGTTCATGACCAGGTGATGTCCGATGTGCGGATGCTGGTGGATCTTTTACCCGATGACCAGAAGCAGGTGGTTTACCTGAGGCATTATTGCGGCCTGAGTTTCAAGGAAATTGCCGACCAGACGGGTGTGAGCATCAATACGGCCCTCGGGCGCATGCGCTATGCGCTGATCAACATGAGGAAGATGGTGAAAGATAAGCAGATGTCGCTGACGATGTCGTGAGCGGAGACAGGGCAGGAGGGCAAGAGGGCAGAAGGGCAGAAAGTAAAGTCTTAAGGTTTAATTCTTTAAGACTTTACTTTCTGCCCTTCTGCCCTCTTGCCCTTCTGCCCTTCACTGAAAATATTTTTAATAAGCGACATACTATTCAAATATCGCCACCGTTTTCCTTATAAAATGATTAATTCGCCTATGATGAACTTATCTACCCTATTCTTTCTGGTCAATACAGAATCTGAAAAAGATGAAGACAGCAAATTGTTCGAGGAGATAAACCTGATGGAGGAGATGGACTCAGAGCCAATGTTTAAAGCTCCTGAAGGCGCAGTTAAGAGGATCCTTGGTTTTGCTGCAGCGTATTCGGCCGTACCGTCGGTTTACCTGAAAGAGATCGACATTTTTAAGAACTAACTACCTCTTCTTCAAGTAAGAAGATGCCTTCGGGAAACCGGGGGCATTTTTTTTGTAAAAATATTTGGTCAGATCAAAAACCCGTTTTACATTTGTGATATCAAAATGATATTAAAATGAAACAAGAACTTGAATGTAAAGCTAAGAATGGCTACTTGATGTTTGCCATTTGGTTTATCCTGGGAGCCGCATCCGTATTGGGTTTGGTTTACGCCCAGGAGTTTTTCTATGTATTTGTACCCGTGTTGGTTATCTGCCTGTTCTTTATGGCGGGTTTAGCGGTTGTTAACCCGAATGAGTCTCTCGTGCTGGTGTTGTTCGGGCGTTATATCGGTACCATTAAAGACAACGGTTTTTTCTGGTTCAATCCGCTGAATATCCGAAAGAAGATTTCCCTGAGAGCCCGGAACTTCGACAGCCAGCCTATCAAGGTAAATGATAAAGTGGGTAATCCGATCATGATTGGTTTGGTGCTGGTTTGGAAGGTTGAGAATACCTATCGGGCCGCCTTTGAGGTCAACGAGTTCGAGCATTTCGTTACCGTTCAGAGCGATGCCGCTCTCCGGAAGCTTGCCGGAATGTATCCGTATGACAACTTTGAGGTAGAAGGTGCTGAACTCACCCTTCGCTCCGGTGTTGAGGAGGTGAATGAGCAGTTGGCCAGCGAGCTCAAGGAGCGGCTTACCATAGCCGGAATCCATGTGATCGAAGCACGCATTAACTACATCGCCTATGCCTCTGAGATTGCCGGAGCCATGCTTCGCCGCCAGCAGGCCCAGGCTGTGGTGGCTGCACGTTCCAAAATCGTTGAGGGTGCCGTGGGAATGGTCCAGATGGCTCTGGAGCAGCTTTCAGAGAAGCAGATCATCACCCTGGATGAAGAGCGTAAGGCAGCCATGGTATCCAACCTGATGGTGGTATTGTGCTCTGATGTATCCGCCCAGCCGATCGTAAATGCCGGAACCCTTCATAACTAGTCAGTGATGAATCCCAAGAAGTCCTTTGTGCTGCGGTTGAACCCGGAAAAATTCGAAGCCCTCGAGAAGTGGGCCGCCGATGAATTCCGCAGCACGAACGGACAATTGGAATGGATTATCAGTGAGGCGCTGCGGAAAGCTGGACGGCTGCCGAAGGAGAAGAAAGACCAAGAGACTGAGAGACCGAGAGACTGAGAGACCAAGAGACCAAGAGACTGTAAGACTGTAAGACTGTAAGAAGGAGAGACTGTGAGTTGGTTAGCGGCCCCGGAGGGGTCGCATTTGAGTAACCTCCGGTCGCGGAGCAGACCGGAGGGCAGTCCGGAGCCCAGATCACAGTCCATCCCGGACAGCAAAGTGGCATCATGATGAAGCCCTGAGGGCTTCATCATGATGTTTTGTTGTTACCGGTAAAAACGTACGCCACCAGATTTCCCCCCATCCTCAGTGCCTTCAGCCGCGTTTCCGGCGAGTCACCGTGCACCTGGGGATCTTCCCAGCCGTCGCCGAGATCACTTTCATACGTATAGAAACAGATCAGTCTGCCTTCCCAGAATAGGCCAAAACCCTGGGGAGGCTTGTTGTCATGTTCATGGATTTTGGGAAGACCGGCCGGGAAGGCGAAAGGCGAAAGATAAAAGGCGAAAGAGGAGGGGAGCTCGGTAAACTCGAGTTCGGGGAAAACCTTTTTCATTTCGCGGCGGATGAAGGGATCGATTCCGTAGTTGTCATCGATATGCAGGAATCCGCCAGCGAGCAGGTATTTTCGCAGGTTTTCGGCTTCCTGCTCCGAGAAAACCACATTTCCATGACCGGTCATATGGACAAAAGGAAGGCTGAACAGGTCGCGGCTGCCGGGCTCCACCACAGTGGGCTCCGGCGAAATATCGGTTTTGAGGGTTTCGTTGCAGAACTTGATAAGATTGGGCAGGGAGGTGGGGTTGGCGTACCAGTCGCCGCCGCCGGAGTATTTTAATAATCCGATTTTCGTTTGGGCGGTGCAAGGCGAAAGAAGAAAGGCGAAAGAAAAAAGAAAGACAGGAAAGATTTTAAGAAAAGAAAGATGGGTGGGGGTGGGGGGTTGGTGGTGGGTGGTATGTGGACAGGATTTGATCATGGGCCAAAGTTGCAGGATTCGGGCGAATATACGGGCATCGGGGCCGGAAATCTGCAAATTTTCTTATTTTTGCGCCGACTTGGAGAAATGCCGGAGTGGTCGATCGGGGCGGTCTCGAAAACCGTTGTGCTCTTACGGGCACCGGGGGTTCGAATCCCTCTTTCTCCGCGAAGCGGGTGTGGGTTTGTGTGTGGGTGTGGGTGTGGAAAGGACAAAGGCCTGAATCAGTAATAGATTCAGGCTTTTTTCATTATCGGTATGCGTAAGAATCTGCAAGGAAAAGCATAATAGGAGTTGCCAGATCGAGTGGACGCGCCGATTAAATTTACAGGCTCTGCCGACCGGGAAATAAAATGGTCAATATTTGTAATCATATATTAATCATAGCTTTACAGATTGAAATAGTTGTTCATTCTACCGGCGGCGCTTGTAATTTTTATCGGCGCGTCCATTGATATGTGGAAATTGTGAATTGTTTACTATGGGTACTGCAAGGCTTATTCCTCTCCACATAATCTTGACACAACTTGACACAGCCTTATAACTGCGATCAACCAACTGCCGTACATTTAATCAATCCAAACAGCCATGGTTACCAACCTGGCGACCCGCATAGGTAGTCTGACAGACATAGTATTTGGTTATTAAAGAGAAGCTATGAAAACGCAATGCGTTACGCTTGTCCTGGGTTTATTTATCCTGTTATCCTGTGAGAAAAACTCCCTTCCGGTTGTGGAAACGGTTTCGTATGAGATGGTTACACTTGATACAGTGGTAATAACCGGAGAAGTTACCGATGAATCAGGCTCAACAGTGGTTAAACGGGGATTCTGCTGGTCGACCCATCCGGATCCAACCCTGGACGACACATTCTCCGAGAACCAGTTCGGGCCGGGAGTTTTTACGGAAAGGATTCAGAATCTGATCTATGGACAGACCTATTATTTCAGAACCTTTGCGGTTAATGCTTCAGGAGCCGGATTTGGCGAGGTATTATCATTTACGGTGGAGCTCAAGCCCGAGTTCGCTAGCATGACCGATGCCCGGGACGGCAGGAGCTATGCAACTGTAAAAATCGGACTCCAAACCTGGATGGCCGAGAACCTGGCCTATCTGCCATCGGTCAGCCCGTATTCATCGAAGTCCGGCTCCGAACCCTTTTATTATGTCGCAGAATATCAGGGCAATGACCTGTCAGAGGCCAAAAATCTTCCGAACTATATCACCTATGGGGCGCTCTATAACTGGCCGGCTGCCATGGCCGGAGATACCGGCAGCACAGAGAATCCGAGTGGGGTTAAAGGTGTTTGCCCCGACGGCTGGCATCTGCCGAGCGATACAGAATGGACCGTCCTCACAAGCTATTTAGGGCCTGATGCCTTCGAAATGATGAAATCAACGACCGGAGGGTTTATGGGCCATGCAAATAACATGAGCGGATTTAATGCACTCCGTGGTCCGGAAGAATTCGCTGCATACTATTGGACCGCATCAGCTCATGGGTCATCCGGCGCCTGGTATCTGAGTTTGGGTTATTACGGAATAAGTGATGTTCTGTACCATGGAATACACCGCTGGTTCGCATCCCGGGAAAGGGGGCTTTCGGTGCGGTGTTTGCGGAACTAAAGGTAGGGTTAGTGAGGTATGGTGAGGTATGGTGAGGTATGGTGAGGTCTGGTGAGGTATGGTGAGGTTTTGAAAGGTGTTGTGTCGATGGTGAATAAATTGATAATTTGATAATTATGAATAATCAGTTCATCCTTTCAATCCTGATTTCAACCCTGATTTTCTGCTCATGCGAGAAGAGCAATTTGCCGGTGGTTGAAACCCTTGCTTATGAGGTGGTTTCCCTTTCTGCAGTGGTCTTTACCGGAGAGGTTAGCGATGAATCCGGCTCAGCTGTCATAAATCGGGGTTTTGTATGGGGGACCCATCAGAATCCAACGATCTCCGATTATTTCTCTGAAAATGAATTCGGTCCGGGAGCTTTTTCAACAAAGGCTGAAAACCTTGAATGTAAAAAAGAATATTTTTTCAGGAGTTATGCGCTGAATGCCAATGGTGTGGGTTATGGCAAATCGCTGTCATTCACGATTTCCGGACCTGAAATGGGAACCATGACCGATCCACGGGACGGAAAGAGCTATTCAACGGTAACCATCGTTAATCAAACCTGGATGGCAGATAACCTGGCTTTTCTGCCGGCTGTAAGCCCTGGCGCTTCAGAATCTTTTAATGAGCCATTTTATTATGTCAATGGATATGATGGCGAAAATGTAGGCCAGGCAAAATCCAATCCTTATTATGAGGCCTACGGGGTGTTGTATAACTGGAGTGCTGCAATGGCAAGAGATTCAGGCAGCACACTGGTGCCTAGTGGCATTCAGGGTGTCTGCCCCGACGGTTGGCATCTTCCAAGTGATGGAGAATGGACCCTCCTGACCGGTTATTTAGGTTCCGATGCATTTACAAAGATGAAGTCTACTAAAGGATGGTTTGAAGGTCTTAACGGCGATAATTCAAGCGGATTCAATGCCCGGCCGGGTGGAGCAAGGGTCTCCGGTCAATGGGTAACAACTGCCGGAACGAATGGAGCAACGGGAGAGGGAGCCTATTTCTGGTCCACAACATCCACCAACGGATGGTGGGGTGCATGGAACCGGTATCTGGCTTATAACGACTACTATGAGTACTACAATGTTTACGAAGGGGTGCGCCGATGGGATAGCCCCCGGGAGCAAGGCCTTTCCGTCCGATGTCTAAAGAACTGATTCCCTATGAAAAGCATCGTGATTTCGATTAGTGCTGTCCTGACCCTCTTGACTTTATCCTGCGGGAAAGGCGGCGTGCCGGAGGTTGAAACGGTGGACTTTGATATCGTAACCTCACAATCCGTGACCCTAGTCGGAGAGGTGGTCAGTGAATCTGGTGCTGCCGTCACGAACCGCGGATTTTACTGGGGAACGAATCCCAATCCGACTTTTTCAGATAATTACACAGATAATAATTTTGGGCCGGGAATTTTTACAGCACGTATCGAGGATCTGGTTTATGACACGGTCTACTACTTCAGAAGCTTTGCGGTTAATGAAAATGGCACCGCTTACGGCAGGGTAGTATCCTTTAGAACCACACTTCCAGAAACGGGTATCCTGACTGATGCCCGTGACGGACGGGACTATCCGACGGTACGGATC
>CAZEKJ010000013.1:44174-51560 GCA_964512915.1 uncultured Porphyromonadaceae bacterium | reverse complement strand
ACCTGCCATCAGTCGCTTCGGGCTATTCAAATTCGGAGACTCTGCCTTTTTTCTATGTATTTAACTATTATGGAACGAATCTCAGCATAGCCAGAAATGATCCCTATTACTTAACATATGGAACATTATATAATTGGCCAGCTGCAATGTCGGGAGATTCAAGCAGTAACACAGTTCCAGGCAGGGTTAAGGGGGTTTGTCCGGAAGGCTGGCACTTGCCGAGCGATGCGGAATGGACCGTTCTGACCGATTTTTTGGGTCCTGATGCCGGAAAAGTGATGATAGACTATAAAAAATGGGATTATAGCGATGACTGCAATAACCTGAGTGGCTTCAATGCCCTGCCGGGTGGTTCATTGACACGAGACGGAGGTTTCACCGGATTCACTGGTTTCTGGTCTTCTACCTCCAATGCTTTTCCGGATGCCTGGTACCGGTCATTATGGAACGATGGCGGCGTGATCCGTGATAACGACAGCAAGTCCCTCGGCTTCTATGTCCGATGCCTGAAAGACAGCGTTCACATTGATATTCTTAGATCTCCAACCGCTGACTTCAACATAAATCCTGAACAAGGAAATACCTCTACGATATTCCAGTTTGACGCTTCCGCCAGTTCTGATGTTGAAACTGAAACCGGGAAGCTGGAGGTGAGATGGGACTGGAATGGAGACGGAACCTGGGATACCTATTACAGTCGGACAAAAAGCCGATCCCATCAGTTTGATGCCTTGGGATCCTACCAGGTAACCCTGGAAGTTATGGATGGCGACGGATTGGTTGATACCAGAACCATAACGGTGAAAGTATGCAGCACATTTACCGACTCCCGGGATAACCGGGAATATGCTTTTACCACCCTCGGAACCCAGACCTGGATGATCGAAAACCTGGCCTGGCTGCCTTCGGTGAGCCCTCCGCCGGAAGGATCGGAAACTACGCCATTTTACTACGTTTTTGACTATACCGGAAGCAGCATTACGGAGGCACAGGCGACTGCGAATTATGCTGCGTATGGCGTGCTTTACAACTGGGAAGCTGCCAAAACCGCCTGCCCCCCGGGCTGGCATCTGCCCACTGATGCGGAGTGGACCTTTCTGAAGGACTATCTGGGCTCATTGCCCGGGGGCAAAATGAAGGAAGCAGGAATTAAACACTGGCTGTTTCCGAACAAGGGAGCCACGAATGCAAGCAGTTTCACGGCACTGCCGGGAGGCTACCGCTATACCACAGGACGATTTTACCACCTCGGGAAGAATGCCAATTTCTGGTCAGGAACGAAGAGTAGTTCAGCGAATGCATGGTATCGGAACCTGGATTATCAGTATGAAGATCTGAGCCGCCGCGAAGGAGTATTAAGTTACGGGTATTCGGTGAGGTGTGTGCAGAATTGACGTAGGGACGGATACATCCGTCCGGGGATACATCCGGTATAACATATGAAATAGAATGAATTAGCCATAACAACATAACCCCATGCCGCGATCAGCCCTTCTCATTATCCTGATGTTTTGCCCCCTGGCATCCTTCGGCCAAAACATCAGCGTCACCTTTACCGGAACAGGTGCAGCCACGCAGGTCGATAGTGTAAAAGCGACAAACCTTACCACAAACCAGAGTGTTACACTACCCGGCAATGAAACCCTGCTTCTGACAACCAATACCGGAATCCCAGTGGTTTCAGAGTTAGCCAATAGTGGATTTGTTTACCCAAATCCATTTTCAGGCACAGCAATAGTTTCTATATCTGTTATGAAGCCTCAAACGGTCTATTTGAAAATTCATAATTTGTTTGGGCAAGTAGTATCGGAAACAAAGGCCTGGGTTCAATCCGGGAACCATGAGTTTGACATTTCTATACGTACTCCGGGTATGTATATCGTCTCTTTTACAACCGACCAGGGAACAGTCAGCAATAAAGTCATTTGCGAAGATGCTACCGGGTCGGTAAACACCATTCAATATCGGGGCGTAGGATCATACGATTTACATAAAGCTGGGTTTAAAACTTCCCAAACCGGCTTCTCCCTTGGCTACACATCAGGAGAAATCATCCTTTACAAATGCTTTAGTGGCATTTACACTACGGTTGTAACCGATTCACTGATTTCATCAAAGAATTATGAGGTGGAGTTTGCCGCATGCACAGACACTGATGGAAAGAACTATCCCATTGTCAAAATCGGGTACCAGACGTGGATGGCGGAGAACCTCGCTTACCTGCCGGCGGTCAATTCAATCTTTGAGTATTCAAATGCCGATCCCCATTACTGGGTGTATGGTAATAAGGGAAGCATTGTTTCAGAGGCTAAAGTCCAGCCAAATTATTCAACCTATGGAGTATTATATGATTGGCCGACCGCAATGAATGGGGCATCGGGCAGCACCACAATACCAAGCGGGGTACAGGGGATTTGCCCGTCTGGATGGCATTTGCCGAGTTCTGGTGAATGGAAAGTACTGACTGATTATTTAGGAGTTTCTGCCGGCGGGAAAACGAAAGAAACCGGGACTGATCATTGGTTGTATGCAAATATTGGTGCCACGAATGCAAGCGGTTTCACAGCACTGCCGGGAGGCTATGTTGAGCCCGCTTGGAACATGTATTTATCCCTTGGCTACACCGCCATATTCTGGTCAACCACGGATAGTGGCGGAGGTGACGCCGGAGGCCTGAGCCAGGGCCGGCAGACTGACGGATTTGGCGGCGGGATACACCAAAGGTGCGGAGTCTCTGTTCGCTGCATACAAGATGGGCCAACAGCGCCAACAGCATCCTTTATCGTGGGCACAATCAGGGGGACAACTACTTCCACTTTCCATTTTGATGCATCGACGAGTACTGATTTGGAAACATCTGTTGCTGATTTGGAGGTACGCTGGGATTGGGACGGCGATGGAATCTGGGATACGGGCTTTGGTAAAACAAAAACCGGTTCAAAGCAATATGCTTCACCGTGTACCTATCCGGTTAGTTTGGAAGTAAAAGATGGGGATGATTTCAGGGATGCTGAAACCCAAACGGTTGTTGTTATAGATGGCACCTTTACAGACAGCCGTGATGGACATGAATATCCTTATCTGGTGATTGGCACTCAGACCTGGATGATAGAGAACCTTGCTTATCTGCCTGCAGTTAGTCCATCCACTGCTGAATCGCTAAACTCACCCATATATTATACCTATGGCTATGAAGGCACCAGTGTGAGTGAGGCTAAGGTATCAGATAATTACGCCACGTATGGAGTTTTATATAATTGGGAAGCGGCGAAAACTGCCTGTCCTTCAGGTTGGCATTTACCTTCTGATGTGGAGTGGAGAACATTAACTGATTTCTTAGGTACAGTGGCAGGATTCAAGATGATGGAAGCAGGGACTGATCATTGGTTGCATGGATATATTCATGCCACGAATGCAAGTGGTTTCACAGCCCTACCGGGTGGTCACCGCTTTAATTATGGGAATTGTGGATTCTCAAGCCGTGGGGAAACTGCCTACTTCTGGACAGCTACTGAGGTGGATGCATCCTGTGCATGGAACCGCATTCTGTCAGGTGCTCCTGATATCCACGTGAACAATAATTTCTACAAAAAGTCCGGATTTTCGGTCCGTTGCGAGAAAGATGGACACACGGTGCCGGTTGCCAGTTTTAGCATTAATCCCCAAAGTCATTCGTTAACCACTATTTTCCAATTCGATGCCTCTGGTAGTAACGATCTTGAAACACCTTCCCCCGGGTTGGAAGTTCGATGGGATTGGGACGGCGATGGTACCTGGGATACCGGGTATGATACAGTTAAAACCGATTCCCATCAATTTTCTGAACCCGGCACCTATCCGGTCATTCTTGAGGTGAAAGATGGGGATGGATTGGTTGATACCGAAATAAAAACGGTGACTGTAAGCGATAGCATCTTTACCGATAACCGTGACGGACACGAATATGTTTACACGACTATAGGTACCCAAACCTGGATGTCAGAAAATCTTGCCTGGTTGCCTCAAGTCAGCCCTTCATCGAGGGAATCGGGATCCTTACCTTTTTATTACGTCCATGGGTATAATGGCACCAATGTAATTGATGCCAAGACTGCCGACAAATACGGCACCTATGGGGTTCTGTACAATTGGAAAGCTGCCTTGACTGCTTGCCCTTCGGGTTGGCATTTACCTACCGACGAGGAATGGAAGATGCTGGAAATAAATCAAGGGATGAGTTTACTTGAAGCTGATTCCGATATGTGGAGGTATTCGGGGGTGGTAAGTGGAAAGCTAAAGGAAGCCGGGACAATCCATTGGTCAAGCCCCAACACCGGGGCCACCAATTCCAGCGGTTTTTCGGCCCTTCCAGGCGGCAGCCGCAGCCCAGGCGAAATCTTCGATGGAACAGGAATCACCGCCGGTTACTGGACAGCTTCCGAAAGCACCTCTTACGGCGCCTGGTTGAGAATATTGATCAACGACGTCGATGGCGTATTCAGGGCAGGGGGATACAGCAGAACCTACGGATATTCTGTCCGATGCGAGAAAGATGGTCTTACAGCACCCATCGCACGTTTTTCAATTAATCCACCGATTGGTGCAACTTCAACCAATTACCAGTTCGATGCTTCAGGCAGTACAGACGCTGAAACAACCAGTCCGGGTTTGGAAGTTCGCTGGGATTGGGATGGTGATGGAATCTGGGATACGGATTTCAAAAAGTTAAAAACCAGCTCTTATCAGTACCCATACCCTGGCGATTACTCGGTCATGCTTGAGGTGAGAGATGAAGAAGGTTTAGTCAACACCGTAGTAAAGACCTTGACTGTCAGCGAAGGCATCTTTACTGACGACCGCGATGGACATCAATACGTTTACGGAACCATAGGCACACAGACCTGGATGACTGAAAATCTGGCTTACCTGCCACAGGTCAGTCCTTCCAACACAGGTTCAGGGACATCAGGGTACTATTATGTATATGGTTATGAGGGCACTATTGTGAGCGCAGCAAAAGACCGAGCCAATTATAAGACATATGGAGTTTTGTATAATTGGGAAGCGGCGAAAACTGCCTGTCCTACGGGGTGGCATCTACCAACCGATGAAGAATGGAAAATTCTCGAAAAGAATCAGGGAATGGAAGTGGGTGTAAAGTTAAAAGAAACCGGTCATGAACATTGGCAAGGCCGTGGTCCGAACGCTGAAGCGAACAATGCCAGCGGCTTTACCGCCCTACCCGGGGGATACCGCGATTATTGGGGCTTCAACAACCTTGGAAGCAACGCCTATTTCTGGTCGGCTTCCGATAGTGATGCGTTAAATGCCTTGAGCCTTGACTTACATACTGGCAATGTTGGTGTAACCAGGTCAAGCAACAACAAGGATCGTGGTTTTTCAACCCGGTGTCTCCGTGATTGACGTAGAGACGGATATCCGTCTCTACAACGAGGTTCGATTGAAACATAACATTTATAACCATAACAACATAACCCCATGCCGCGATCAACCTTTCTAATCATCCTGATGTTTTGCTCCGTGGCCGCCTTCAGCCAAACCATCAGCGTCACCTTCACCGGAACCGGCGCAGCCACACAGGTCGATAGCGTAAAGGCGACAAATCTCACCACAAACCAGAGTGTTACACTACCCGGCAACGAAACCCTGCTTCTGACAACCAATACCGGAATCCCAGTAGTTTCAGAGTTAGCCAATAGTGGAATTGTTTACCCGAATCCATTTTCAGGCAAAGCGATAGTTTCTATATCTGTTATGAAGCCTCAAACGGTCTATTTGAAAATTCATAATTTGTTTGGGCAAGTAGTATCGGAAACAAAGGCCTGGGTTCAATCCGGGAACCATGAGTTTGACATTTCTATACGTACTCCGGGTATGTATATCGTCTCTTTTACAACCGACCAGGGAACAGTCAGCAATAAAGTCATTTGCGAAGATGCTACCGGGTCGGTAAACACTATTCAATATCGGGGAGTAGGATCATACCATCTCCAAAAATCTGAACTTAAAACCTCCCAAACTGGCTATACCCTTGGCTATACATCAGGCGAAATAATTCTTTACAAGTGCTTCAGCGGAATTTACACTACAGTTGTTACCGATTCACCGGCCGAATCAAAGAATTACGAGGTTGGGTTTGCTGATTGTTCTGACCCGGATGGTAGGAATTATTCCATTGTTAAAATTGGAACCCAGACTTGGATGGCGGAAAATCTGGCCTGGTTGCCGGCAGTATACCCTTATTCAAGACCATCTGAGACTGAAAAATTATGCTTTGTACATGGTTATAACGGAAACAGTGTAAGCGAGGCAAAAAACTCGGATAATTATAAAACGTATGGTGGTTTGTACAACTGGCCTGCCGCCATGAATGGAGCCACCGGGAGTAATTCAGTTCCAAGTGGCGTCCAGGGTATTTGTCCGAACGGTTGGCATCTGCCCAGTCTAGCGGAGTGGTTGATTTTGACTAATTACCTGGGAGTGAATTCCGGTAAAAAGATGAAAGCAACCGCTGGGTGGTATGCTGACGGAAATGGAGATAATTCAAGCGGATTCAGTGCTATTCCTGGTGGAAACAGCTATTGGAGTTTTAGCGGCCTTGGCGAGCGCGCCGAATTCTGGTCGGCATCCAAATATGACATGTCGCAAGCGGTCTACGAGTTCCTGAGCTTTAATTCCGATTGGGTGTTCCAGCAAGTCAATTATTATGGCAATGGATTTTCGGTCCGCTGCGTTAAAACTCTTCCATCTCCGCACGCCGGCTTTTCCATCAATACCCCTGTCGGTAAGACTTCAACAGTTTTTCAATTCGACGCAACAGGCAGTTCAGATGATGAAACACATTCAAGTGATTTGGAAGTTCGATGGGATTGGGAAAATGATGGTGACTGGGATACTGAGTACAGTACCATAAAAACTGCGTCTCATCAATATTCAGAAATCGGACCGTACACTGTGAAACTGGAGGTTAAGGATGGAGATGGTTTGACTGATACCCTGTCAAAAACGGTGGTTATTGCCGGCTCGTTTACTGATATCCGGGATAATCGCAAGTATTCTTATACGACCATCGGAACCCAAACCTGGATGATTCAGAATCTTGCTTACCTGCCGTCCGTCAGTCCCTCGTCAAGTGGATCTTATACATTGCCGTTTTATTATGTGCACGGATATAGAGGCAGCAGTGTGAGCGAGGCAAAGCAAGCCGCCAGCTTTGCCACTTACGGCGTCCTCTATAATTGGGATGCCGCAAAAACCGCTTGTCCTTCGGGCTGGCATTTGCCGACTGATGCCGAGTGGATGATTCTCGAAAAGAATCAGGGAATGAGCGACTCCGAGGCTCTCCATCGGAATGGCGGAACGACTGGAGGCAAGTTGAAAGAATCT
>CAZEKJ010000013.1:16306-44164 GCA_964512915.1 uncultured Porphyromonadaceae bacterium | reverse complement strand
ACTACTCACTGGAATATTCCGAATACCATGGCAACCAATACAAGTGGTTTTACGGCACTTCCGGGCGGCCGCTTACGCTACTATGGGGGCTCCTCTTTCTCCAGTGGCTTCGACCTCGTTGGCGACAACGCCTTCTTCTGGTCGTCTTCGGAGAATGGGGCGTCGGGCGCCTGGATCCGAAACCTGTCCTGCAACGACGGCGGCGTGGAACGCTTCAACTACGACAACTTCGACCGCAGGAACGGGTTGTCGGTCCGCTGCCTCAGAGACTATTGAAAATCAAATCAAAAAGTTGACACCATGAGAAACCTGATATTACTTTCTGTTATCGCATTATTCTATCCAGGCAACGCCTTCCCCCAGGAGCAACCTGCCGGAACCAGTAAGTTTCCTCAACCCAAATTGCTAAAAGAAGATCTGGAAAGCCAGAAACTGCTGGATTCAGTTGTGACGTATACGTATTCATCAGATTATGATTCAGTTAGGTCATTGATATCAGCAAACAGTTATGATTCAGACGGAAATTGTATTTTATATGTTTCCGGTTTTTGGGCCCCCGATCTTAACGACTGGGAGATTGATTTTAAGCTGGAGTATTCTTATGACCTATATGGTAACCAAATCAGGTATACTTCTTTCAACTGGGATTCCGATCGGAACCGTTGGAAGGGGTTTGTTCGTTCGGAATATACCTATGATTCAGCCGGAAACGGAATTTCTTATGTTTGGTTCTATATGGATTCAGTTCTTAACGATTGGGTTAGGAAAACAAAATGGGAACATGGCTATGATTCATTTGGGAACCAAACTTTGTACGTGAGTTATCAGTGGGATTCCGATCTGAACGATTGGGTGAAGCGTAGCAAGTGGGAAAGTAGCTATGATTCATCCGGGCACTACACATCGTATGCATCTTATGTATGGGTCTACGGTCAACACCATCCGGGCCTTTGGTGGTGCACTCTTAAGTATGAAAGCAGTTATGATTCCTCCGGAAACCTAATCATGACCGTTTTTTATGATTGGGATGATCATCGAAATAAATTCGTATTTAGAAAAAAGACGTTACGTAGTTATGACCCTTCCGGAAAGGAAACGTTGATGGAATCTTATAACTGGGATGATACTCAAAAAGTTTGGGTATGCTCGGAAAAAGCCGAAACTAGTTATGATTCATTTGGTAACTGGACGTTGTATGTGGGTTATCATTGGGATTATCAGCTAAATGATTGGTTGGCAGATCGTTGGACTGAATTTAAATATGACCAGACCGGGCAATTGATTTATTCTGCTATGTACCAATGGAATTCCGAACTAAATGTTTGGATTGGACAATACAAGGAAGAATATGACCGGTCGGGGAATCGTCTTTTGTTTGTTGGATATTATCACTGGGATACTGAGTTAAACAATTGGGTGGCTTCTTATATGGAGGAACAAAACTTTGACTCAGCCGGAAAGCGAACGTTAGAAGCATATTATCAATGGGATTCCACGTTGAACGATTGGGTGGGTTCTTCCCGGCATGAATATCAGTTTGATTTGTCGGGCAAATGTACCATGGATGCAGATTATCTCTGGGATTCGATTCAACGCCGTTGGATAGGACATTACAGGTCGGCCTATAGTTATGATTCCCCCGGGGACCCGGCTGTTTCTTCATATTATCAATGGGATTCCGTTCTAACCGTTTGGAAGATCGACAACCGGTCGTTTTATTATTACAAATCAACCAGTGCAGTTTTCGATGAGAACCTGATATGTACGATCCAGGTGTACCCCAACCCTACTTCAGGTATCATCAATATCACCGGATTAACTCAATCAGTAGAAGCAAAGTTATACACCATTCAAGGCAAGCTCGTTAAACAGGTGAAACGGGTTGAGAATGCCATTGACATTTCCGGTCTCCCGGCAGGGATGTACATTCTTAACCTATCTGTGGGGAACAAAAATCTTGTTAAAAAGAAGCTTTTAAAAAGATAGATGAAAACCCTAAGCATTTTTATTCTACGTATAGAATATTTATCTTTGTCGTAATAAATTTAATGCCCATGGATGCCAAAATAACTCTGTCCTTCGATAAAGAAGTGATCGGAAAGGCCAAGATATTCGCCGAATCCCAAAATATCAGCTTATCGCGTTTGATGGAGTTTCTCCTTCGTCAGATTACCAGCGGTAATTATAAAAACCTCGAAAATTTGCCGGTATCGGATTGGGTTAATCAGCTTGCCGAAGGGGAAGCTCACTACATCACCAGGCCAGCATCCCGTAAAGCATTGAAAAACGAATTCCTTGATTCGAGGAAATGAGAATTTTTCTGGATGCTAACGTATTAGTGGCGGTACTTAACAAGGAGTATCCGCTTTTCAGCTATGCTTCCAGAATACTAAGTGCTGCTGATAAAAAGGGTTTTCAGATTTTCACATCACCGATTTGTCTGGCTATTGCCTTTTATTTTGCAGAAAAGAAAAGTGGCACAACCCTGGCCGGAAAAAAAATCAGTCTCCTTGTATCCCATATTCATATAGCTTCAACCGATAAGGAAGCTGTATTAAAAACCATCAGCAATAAAAAAATAATTGATTTCGAAGACGGTTTAGAGTACTATTCAGCTCTCGGATCCGGTTGCCAAACCATCGTAACCGAGGATCAGGGGGATTTTCATTTTTCGGAAATTGAGGTGCTGAATGGCCGGGAGTTTATGGAGAAATACCTGTGATTTTCAGGTATGCACCCACACTCACTTTTCTACTGTTTAACCATCTTCCTGGTCTGAACCAGATTCCCTGCTTTTAGCCGTACCATATAAATTCCTGAGGGGAGTTCGGTGGCGTCAAACTGCTGCTGATGCTCCCCGGCCGGCTATCCGATAAAATGTAAAGAAAATCTATATCAAAAATCATTACTGAAGACCCCCTGGTTTTCGGGGCCTGGGGCGAAACCGGAGCATGTTGACCTCCCTCTTTGACGATTTAACCCTCAGTTTTTGGTTCATTTATTGGTTGAGAAACCACTAATACGAAAACCGAATGTCCGGAAAGCCAAAACACATGAATCAGATCAAACAATTACTTTAGCTACACGAGCAGGTCCTGATATCTGAGCGGAAGCAGAAATCACGAATCCCAGAAGCATGAGGAATATCATTTTCCTTTCATGGCTCGATTCAAATGAAAGTGTTTGGTTATCTATAGCTAGGATTCCCTACCTAATAGAACAAGGTTGCTCACTCTTTTTAAGGATAATTAGACACGCCGATCAAAAAATCAGTCTTCTTCAGGTTTGACTACCTTCCGCCAAACCGGTTGATCAGCGGCCGCCGGAGTTATCTGGCCACCTGGATCATGGCAGCTATCAGGTCTGTAAATACAGTATATTATTCAGTATACTTGCCATACAAATCATGCTATATTTCTATGAATGTTATCCTCAAAAATGTCACTACAGTTTGCTTTGTAATTCTGTCGCTGACCGGGCTGTCGCAGGCACAAAACTGGCCGCAATGGCGGGGCCCTGATGCCAATGGAATTGCTGAGCCGGGGGATTACCCCACACGTTTTGATGCCCAGGATGGTCTGCTCTGGAAAACCAAATTGCCGGGAGCCGGCGGGTCCACACCGGTGGTCTGGGAAAACAGAATTATCCTGACATCCGGTGTAGGTGAAGGCGAAGATGGGGAGGATGGAGTACTCTGTTTTGATTGGGAAGGAAACCTGCTTTGGGAGGTGAAGCTGGGAAAACAAATCCCCGGGAAACATCCCAGAGGAAGCGGCAGCAACCCCTCCGCAATCACTGATGGAGAACGCATTTTTGTCCTGTTTAAAACCACCACTCTGGCCGCACTTGATTTTAATGGCCAGGTGCTTTGGAAAACCAATCTTCAGGAACGCTATGGAGAAATCACTTTCTGGTGGGATTTTGGTACAAGTCCGGTTCAGGCTGGGGGAAATCTGGTTGTTGCCATCATGCACGAAGGAGCATCTTACCTGTTGGCCCTTGATCAATCTACCGGTAAAGAAGTCTGGAAAACAGACCGTACCTACGAGTGCAGTCCTGAAACAGCCCAGAGCTATACCACCCCTGTGCTGATCAAAAATGGCAACCAATCCACGATTGTCGTCTGGGGTGCCAATCACCTAACCGGTCACGATGCAGAAACCGGTGCACTCCAATGGTCTTACAGCGGTTTCAATCCGTCCAAAAAGGAATATTGGCGCACCATAGCCTCACCCGTGATTTCTGAAAATATCGCTGTCGTGCCGTATGGCAGAGGCCGATTAATGGCCGGCATGAAAATTCCCGATAAAGGTGAGCGTACTGAAAATGACTGGCTATGGCAGAAAAATGGAATCGGTACCGATGTCGCCACACCGGTGGTAAAGGATGGTAAGGTGTACGTGCTCAGTTTTAACGGCCAATTATGGTGCATAGATCTCAAAACAGGCGAGGATATCTGGGAAACGAAATTGCCTGATGTGAAGGGCATGTTTTACAGCTCCCCAACCCTGGTTGACAACCTGCTTTATATGTGCAATGATGAAGGAGCCTTTTATGTGTGTGAGCTATTGCCAACCGGAATTAAAGTCATCAATCAGATCCAGTTTGAAGATCATTTTGTCGCCACCCCTGTATTGGTGCAGAACAAGTTGCTTCTGCGGGGAACTAAGTACCTGTATTGTATTGGCAAATAGCTGATTGATGTTGACCGATTCACCGGACGTTCGATGTGATTGGTCGGGATGAGACACTAGTTATTGGCCAAAATCCAGGTTGTTCCTTTTAGCAGCCTTGGCATCTTGATCTTCACACTGGCTCAAGGCATCATTCAGACCTTTACTGCCGGAAAAATGAAAGTTTTTCTGGATGCACACGTATTGGTAACGCTACTCAGCAAAGAATACCCGCTTTTCAGCTTTGCTTCCCGAATCCTGAGTGCTGCTGACAAAAAGGATTTTCAGGTATTCACATCGCCGATCTGTCTTGCCATTGCCTTCTGTTTTGCAGAAAAGAAAAGTGGCTCAGTCCTGGCCGGGAGTTTATGGAGAAATACCTGTGATTCTCAGGGATGGTCGGTTCGCTGCGTGCACAACTGATGGCATTGGATCCAGATAAAATCGGAATAAATTGAATTTTAATTGCGCGGCAGCGTAAAAAAGAACCGTGAACCTTTCCCGATTTCACTTTCTACCCAAATACTCCCTCCGAGAAGCTCAACATAGGCTTTGGCGATGGTGAGGCCCAGACCGGCTCCCTGATAAGCTTTGGAGTCGCTTATATCAGCCTGGATGAACCTTTCGAAAATTGCCTCCTGCCTGTCGGCCGGAATCCCGATGCCGGTATCTCTTACGAAAAATTGCAGAGACAGATGACCATCTGTCTCTACGACGTTATAGCCAAATTCTATTGAACCCTTTTCGGTGTATTTTATGGCATTCTTGATAAGGTTGGTCAGGATCGAACAGACTTTCTCATGGTCCGTCCGCATCATTACATCCCGGGCATTGGATCTGATGAACTGCAAATCGATTTTCTTGTTTTCAGCCTCCGGCAGGAAGAAATCATACAGATAGTCGCAGGACTCATTGATACCCCTCTCTTTCATATTGATTTGCACCGCCCCTGATTCGATTCTTGAGATATCAACAATTTCATTGATGATATTGAGCATCCGGGCTCCGCTTTTTTCGATGATCCGGATATACTCCTGCTGCTGTTCACCGCTTAGGTCGGCCTCTTTCAGCAGTTCTGAAAATCCCAGGATTCCGTTCATCGGGGTCCGTATTTCATGGCTCATATTGGCCAGGAAAGCCGATTTTAGCCTGTCGCTTTCTTCGGCTTTATCCCGGGCAATGATCAGTTCAGCGTTCGCCGTTTTGAGTTCATGGGTGCGCTCCTGCACTTGTTCCTCCAAAGTAAAGGTCAGGGTCTCGAATTCTTCAATGGTCTTTTTAAGCGTTACATGTGTTTTTGCCCTGACGATGAGTTCTCTGCTGTCGAATGGTTTGGTGATGTAATCCTGCCCTCCCATTTCAAATCCTTTTAAGATGCTCTCCCGGTCATTCTCGGCCGAAAGAAAGATAATGGATACTTTATCCATTTTCTTGTCCTGGCGAATTCTTTTGCATACCTCAAAACCATTCATACCGGGCATATTAATATCGAGCAAGATCAGATCGAATGATTTGTTGGATATCCATTCCAACGCCGACTCTCCGTTGACCGCAAATTCCACTTCATATTTCTCTTCGAGCAATAACTTTCCCAATACCTGAAGGTTCTTGTGATTGTCATCCACGATCAGGATAACAGGAAGTTTTACTTCTGGAGTTTCCATAATAAGATGAATTATTGAGTTTTACCCCGATTTTTAAGATCGGAAATAATATCCGGGAAAATCTTCAGCAACTTCAACATAGCCTCAATATTGAAACTATCGGCAGCACCGATCAGGGACTCACCATATTCGCTGACCATGCTGGCATTTTGATCCGTTCCCAGCTGTTTCAGTTTTCTTCCAAATTCCCTGACCTCATTGATCGGCTGCCTTACCGCGAAGCTTTTCCATATATCCATAAGACCAGTCTCCATTGCCAGAATCAAACCAGGTAAGTCAACAATGGCCTTGCCTGTGATGCCGGTGCCTTCCTGCCTTGACGGCTCTGGTTTAGTTTGGGACACATAAGGAATGTGTTCCATCAGAATCTGAAATAGTTCCGTAATTCGAACCGGTTTTGTTAATAATCCGGCGAATTCCCCCCGATGGATCTTCTCCTTTTCCTCTTTCATCACAGATGCTGAGTAAGCGATCACCGGAATACCCATAAGACGTGCATTCTGTTTCAGTTTGTTGAGCAGCTCGAATCCATTTAACCGGGGCATCAGAATATCCGTGATGATCAGGTCCGGTTTGATTTCATCGGCCAACTCGTAAGCCTCGAGTCCGTCTTCAGCCTCCCTGACATCAATTTTAGTGTCTTTGAGAGCATCAACAAAGTACTTCCTGTTCGAGATGATGTCATCTGCGACAAGAATTGTTGCTGCATCAAATTCGATTTCTTGAATATTGATCTCCGATTCAACTCCCCGGGGTTCAAAATCCCTCAGGAAAGCCACTTCCGGCAAATCAATTCTGAATGTGCTCCCGATTCCTGATTCTGATTCAAGAGTTATCGTTCCGTTCATCAGCGTAACAAGCCGCTTCGAAATAGCCAGTCCGAGCCCTGTACCATCATACTTTCTCTGTCCGCCTTGCTGGGTAAACGGATCAAAGATCATTTTTTTGAATTCCGGTGTTACCCCGATACCGGTGTCCTCTATTTCGATGATCAGCTCTATGGATCCTTCTGCCGGGCCCTTACCAGACTCGATGAACTGAGCGTTCCGGGAGGATACACGAACACTGATCTGCCCCTTGTCAGTGAACTTTATAGCGTTACCAATGAGGTTAAACATCACCTGGCGGAGGCGGTTCTCATCCACATACAGACCTGCCGGTGTTCCGGATGCAATATCAAGAATAAATTGAAGGCCTTTCTCTGCTATTTTCATGGAGAATATTCGTTCAAATTCCCCGAAGAAAACTTTGGTATTTATGTAGTCGAACTCCAGTTCCAGCCTGCCGGCTTCAATTTTCGACAGGTCCAGGATACCGTTGATCAGCGTAAGAAGACCTCGTCCGCTTGATTTCAGTGAATCCACGTACTCTTTTTGAATTTTGTCTTTAAGGGATATATCCAATAGATCCGCATAGCCCAGGACCGCATTCATCGGTGTTCTGATTTCATGACTCATATTGGCCAGGAACTCACTCTTGGCTTTATTGGCAGCTTCGAGCTCGGCGGTCCGCTCTTTTATTTTCTCCTCAAGCGTCAGAATCAGCTGTTGATTACGCCGCTGGAGCTGGTTGAAACGGATCCTGTAACCCAGGAAAATAACTCCGGCTGCCAGCACTATCCAGGTCAGTATGGCTAAAAAGCTGAGATACCAGGCCGGCAGTACTTTAAACGGGTAGGAGAGGGGGATGCCCCAAACGCCTTCCGGACTGCAAGCCTTAATTCTTAAGTTATAGGATCCTGGTGGTATATTCCCGTATGTCACTGTTGTCTTGTGAGTCTGCGGAATCCAATCAGTATCGTATCCCTCCAGCATATACTGATACTTCACCGAGGAGTGGAGTCCGAGTTCCACGGCATTGTACTCGAAGGTTAAGGTGTTGCTGGAATGGGGCAATACCAGGTTCAGGGGTACAGGATAAAACCGGGCGATGCTGTCAAACCTGATGGTCCCGAATTTACCTTGATCTGATCCGCCTTCCAGTGAATACCAGTTGATGGACTGATCATTCAACTTCACGTTTTGTAATACAACCTGGAGCGAATCCCGATTATGGCGCAGGGCTGAAGGGTCGAAGCGTACCAACCCGGTATATTCTGAGCCGGTTGCGATCCAGATTATGCCTTTGCTGTCTTCAAACATGGTTTTGTCGCCCGAGTTAACGTCCTTGACCGGAAAACCGGTAACCGAATTGTAAATTGTCCCCACACGAATGATACCGTCAGGATGGAGAGTCATTTCACAGATTCCCTGGTTGGTACCGGCATAAATAGTGCCGGCTTTTGTCTGAAGAATCTGTGAAACCGTATTATCTGGCAAGCCATTTTCAACAAAAACATTCTGAAAGGAAACCGGTTCCGAAGTTTTGTTTCCGGGCCTGAATCCGGATTTTTGGCTTGAAGTAAGCATGGAAACCCCTTTGTCGGTTGCGCACCAGAGATTTCCTGCCTGATCTTCAATAATGCACTGAATGTTAGTGTGTGGCAGCCCCTGATCTGTCGTAAAATTGATAAAGGAGTCACCATTATATACGGACAGCCCATTATCGGTAGCAAACCAAATGGAACCCATATTGTCTTCCAGTATGCTTTTTACCCGATTATCGGCAAGACCCTGGGCTTTCGTATAATGTGTAAAACTCTTTCCGTCAAAACGGGCAACTCCGGCATCGGTTCCAAACCAGTAGGTGCCATCCCTGGCGGTAAGGATTGCATTGACAGTATTGTCAGGCAACCCCTGAGCCTTAGTATAATTGATGAAGAATTTGCCATCATATGTAAAAACACCTTCGTTGGTACCCAGCAAAAGGTTGCCGTTTGCGTCCATCCGGATGCTGTGGATGTCATTATTAAAATTATGGTTCTGATTATAGGAGAAATCCATGATGGTTTGCCCATCATATCGGGTAACTCCGGCCCCCCAGGTGCCGATCCATAAGCCTCCGCTCTGGTCTTCGGCAAGGGCCCATGTCAAGGACTTCTGGAGCCCTTGCAGAGCTGGAAAATTAATGAATGAAGATCCGTTATACCGACAGACGCCACCCGCCAAAGTCGAAAACCAGAGGTTGCCCGATTGATCCTCGGTGATTCCGTTAACCGCACTGATGGTTAGCCCCTGGTGTTTGCCAAATTGGGTGCACGATATACCATCATACCGGGTTACCCCCGCATCGCCTGTATCAGTGGAAAACCAGATTTTGCCGGATTGATCAATGGTCAGGAAAAATATCCAGCCTGCAACGAGGCCCTGATCCGGTCCGAAATGGGTAAAAGCATGGCCGTCATACTTCGATAAATAGCCATTTTGGCCGAACCAGATGTTTCCGGTCCGATCCTTTGCGAGGCTGCTTACCTGATTGGTAAGTAAACCCTGATCGGTTCCAACTGCGGAAAAGGACCTCCCGTCATACCGGGAAATGCTACCCCAAAGTCCCATTATCCAAAGGTTTCCGTAATCATCTTCAATCATTTGCATGGCAGTATTACTGGCCAGTCCATCGGCAGTTGTGTATCGGGTTACCTTTTCGCCATCATAACGATATAGTCCCTGGCTGCTGGTTCCGAACCAATAGTTGCCGGCTTTATCCTGAATAATAGAGTTGACGGATCCAATGATGCCGTTGTCAGAGGTGAATCGGGTCCAGCATTTCCCGTCATAGTTGAATATTCCAAATCCAATAGTGCCGATCCATATCTTACCACCCGTGTCCTCGGTAACGCAGGAAACGAGTCCCGTAGCAAGACCTTGCGCGGTTGAGAAATTGGTAAAAGACTTCCCGTCATACCGCGATACGCCGCCTCCCAGCGTACCGAACCAGAGATTACCCGAATGATCGAGCATACTGCAGGAAATGCCATCAAGGGGCAGTCCGTCATAGGTAGTATACCGGGTAAAAAAACTCAGCCCGATAGATTCCGGGGAAAGTGCTGGCTTGCCAGATTCAATATGTTCCTTGAGCGAATAGGGGAATGTCAGCGGTGGTTTAAGATTGCTGTTCAGCTGCCGCTCCCCATGTGTCGGGACCTTAATGACCACCGGTTCAGGACAGGTCTCAGGGGCAATAACAATCGGTGGTTTTACCTCATTTGTCTGAATGCTTGATGTCTCTTCCGAAGGTTTGCCAGGCGAATACGAATTCCCGGACTTTGTGCACTGGCTCAAAAGCAGGGGGAAAACCAGAAAGGAGAATTTGAGATAGTTTACCATGGTCGAAGGATTAGGTCATTGGAATAACCCGATAATTTTCAATTCCTTACAACCAAAGATATTAAATATTGAAAATAATTGGCGTTACAAGTTGAACCCCGATATATCAATTACTGACAACAGACAATTTTGTTCTTCGCCGGTCACAATACCTTCAACGTAAACCTGGCAGAAAGAACCATCATCATGTCCAAGAATCAGTTTGCAGGATTCTTTTCTTTTGCGAGAATAGACCTTATTAAAAAAAGTACTGAACGCGGTTTTGGAATCCTCTGTCAGGTAAAGTCTGATGTCGTTGTTAATCAGACTGATTCGCTTGTCTCTCAGCATTTCGGCCGCCGTAAAGTTCAGGTCGCAGATGAACCCGTTGGAGTTGAGGGTGAAATAACCGGTTGGTGCAAAATCATAGAGCAAAGTGTATTTTCTGAGTGCTGCCTCGGCTGTTTCATTGGCACGTTGCAACTCCTCATTCTGCATTTCCAGTTCAATCTGATGAACCTGTAGTTCATGCAGGAGTTTGGACGCATCAGACTCTGCTATCGGGTCTGATTTCTTTTGCTTTGATTTTAAAAGTTCTTCGGCTTTTCTGCGAAGCATCTGATCAACTGTGTAATCCCCATTATGCGAATTCATGTCTATTAATTATTTTTTTGAGTAATGATCATGCCTGTAGGTTTGTTCAGGGTGTTCAGGAGTACGAATACCGACCATTTAACACGTATAGTTTTTCCCCCGGCTGCAATTACTGTCATTTCGAAAATTCCTTCGTTCGATCCGGTTAATATCTTTTTCAATTCCTTTTCGTACTTCTTCTGTTGGGACTTGGGAATAAAAATCTGAATAAAATTTTGATTTACAGCATCTTTGCGCTTAGTATCAAAGAATTTTTCCGCAACAGCATTAAACCCTACAATTTCCCAGGAAGGGGTTAGTTTTATGACTGCCTCCGAGTAAGAATCCAGAAGCATTCTGTTCATCTGATCCGTTTCCTGTAATTTTAATTCCACCTGTTTAAGGTCGGATATGTTGAAAAATGTGATTACTACTCCGTCAACCTTGTCGTTTATGGTCCGGTAGGGCATAATCCGGACGGAAAACCAGCGCCCGTCTTTAGTGGGAACAGGTTTTTGGATAAATGCTTGAGATTTAATGACTTTAGAAATATCAGGTACCAGATCAGGATACTCCAGGTCTGTGACTAAATCGGTAATTGGCCGTCCGAGGTCGGTTTTAATGAGCTTGAAGATCTTGGTGGTCTGGTTGGTAAACCGACGGATATTCAAATCATTATCGAGAAAAAGTGTGGCAATGTCAGTACTGTTCAGGAGGTTCTTCATATCTACAGATACACTCGTGAAGTCATCCACCTTCGTCTGCAGCTCAGAGTTTAGAGTCTGCATTTCTTCGTTCAGGCTCTGCATTTCCTCCTTGGAGCTGGTAAGTTCTTCATTGGCAGACTGCAGTTCCTCATTGGTTGATTGCAGTTCTTCATTGGTGGTTTGAAGTTCTTCCTGGGAAGTCTGCATCTCTTCAGCCATGGCATTCATCTTTTCCCGGGTTTCCTTCAGCTCTTTTTCCAGCTCGCTTTGCCGCAAGGGCGGCAAGGATTTTTTATCATTCATCACAGTTGGCTTTGCCTCGGGCTTCATCACGACATCCTTAAAAATTATCATGATCAGGCCGTTTAGGGGTTGCGGTTTATCGATCCAGATAATGGTTACATTCAATAAATAGCTGACACTATTATTGACCACCTTGATATTGTTAAGGACTACCGTCTGCTTATTAAGGATGGCTTTCCGGAAAGCCACCGGGAATTCGTGGTGAAGTCCCTCCCTGAGCATGGCGAAAATGTTCATGTTGGCTTTTCCAATTGCAGGTTCGAGGTATTTGCCCGTGCGTCCGCTGATATAAATGATATCTCCGGTCTCGTTCACCAGAACACCTGCAAGCGGAGAGTGATTCATCAACAGTTGGTCGGCCAGCCGTTGGATATTCCCTGAGGTGTCAATCGGATTGGATTTTTCATGCTGAATCATTTGCCTATTGGGAAAGACATTTGGAAAATCAAATAGCTTGGATGCCGGTGCATCGATAACACGTTTAAAGATTTTCAGTTTTCCCTCCAGGGGCAGGAAAAGGCGGCTTTGGGTTCCCAGGTCTTCCGAATTTCCTAAAAGCATGATTCCATCAGGGTTCAGACAATAGGAGAACAGACCGATGAGTTTTTGCTGCATTTGAGGTTCCAGGTAAATGAGCAGGTTCCGGCAGGAGAGAAAGTCGATCCGGGTAAACGGAGGATGCATGATCACATTATGCTGGGCGAATACTACCGATTCTCTGATTTCGGTTTTAATGAAGTATCCTTCATCGGATTTCAGGAAAAAACGGTTCAGTCGTTCAGCGGTAACGTCATCTTCTATCCTTTTTTTGAAGACCCCTTTTCTGGCAGTTTCAATTGCGTCACGGTTGAGGTCGGTCGCAAATACCTGAAGGGAGAAACCTCCATGCGGATTTACAGACTCAATCACCTCCTTGAATACGATGGCCAGGGAATAGGCTTCTTCCCCGGTGGAACATCCGGGTACCCAGGCCCTCAGGATTGAGCCGGGTTGAAGGTTCTGGATAATATCAGGAATAACCGTGTCTCTTAAATGATTCCATACTTTATAATCACGGAAGAAGTTAGTTACCCCGATCATTAATTCTTTGAACAGTATGTCTACTTCTTTGGGATTCTTCTGAAGAAAACTCACATAGTCCGATATTTTTTCAATTTTGTAAACGCCCATGCGCCGTTCAATCCTGCGGTACAGGGTATTTTTCTTATACATCGAAAAATCATTGCCTGTATACCTCGACAGCAGGATGATTATCTGATCCAGCGCACTTTTTTCTTTGATTTCCTTGTTCGGATCTGCCTCATAGTTAGTTACCTGCTTAAGATATTCAATGAGCCTGGGTGGCAGCATGCCGGCCGGCGCAATAATGTCAACAGGAAGGGAGTTAATGGCACTCCTGGGCATACTGTCATATTTAGCCGTAGCCGGATCCTGAACCATCACAATTCCATTTTTCTCCTTTATTGCGCTAATCCCGGCAGTACCATCGGAACCCATACCGGAGAGTATGACTCCTATGCTTCGTTCTCTTTGATCTTCCGCCAGTGACCGGAAAAAAAAATCGATCGGAAGCCGCATTCCGTGGGCTTCAGCCGGATCAGAAAGCCGCAACCTCCCTTTCTCAATGGACATGCTTGTGTTAGGGGGAATAACGTATACACAATTGGGCTTGACTATCATCCGGTCCTCTACCTGGACAACTTTCATCCGGGTGTTCCGCTGCAGAAGCTCCGGCAGCATTCCTTTATGATTGGGATCCAAATGCTGCACAACCATATACGCCATTCCACTGTTTGCCGGCACATTGCTGAAAAAAAGTTCCAAAGCTTCCAGCCCGCCAGCGGAGGCTCCAAGGCCAACCATGGGAAAATTCTTATCCTTCGAAGACTTCTTCTGCACTACGATAATGATTTATTAAATGTACTATTCTTTTTCAACATATATCTACTTTTTAATGGTTTCAGTACCTTGTAAAACAATCAGTTTACTTATGAAACATATGAATACACGAATTACACTGCTTGTGTCAGTAATATGCTTGATCACATTCTCATGCGGAAGGAAAGCAGTCGATGCTGGTCCCGCACGGTACCGGCAAAATTTTGATGAGGGATGGAGATTTCAATTGGGCCATGCCGCCGATCCTGCAAGAGATTTTAATTTCAAGACTGATCTGATATTTGCGAAAACAGGTCGTGCAAATACATCCGCAATAAATCCTGACTTTAACGACAGCAACTGGCGCCCGCTGAATCTGCCGCATGACTGGGCAGTGGAATTGCCCTTTGCAGAATCGGCCGATTTTAACCAGATGGCTCATGGGTACAAGGCAATTGGCGGATTGTTCCCTGAGAATTCAATCGGTTGGTACCGGAAAACGTTTACCGTTCCGGAATCGGACACGGGGAAGCAGTTTTCAATAACCTTCGATGGTGTTTTCCGTGATGCCGGTTTCTGGCTGAATGGGTTTTATCTTGGGAACAATGAGAGCGGCTATATCGGGGTAACCTGGCCCATAACCGATTACCTGAACTTTGGCCAGGAGAACGTACTGGTGGTCAGGGTGGATGCCTCCCAGTATGAGGGCTGGTTTTATGAAGGAGCCGGGATTTACCGCCATGTCTGGCTCAACCGGTTCAATCCGGTTCATATCCGTGAAAACGGGGTATTTATTTATTCCGATGTGAGCGGTACCCATGCAACCGTAAATGTTGAGGTTGCCATTAATAATGACGGTTGGGCTGACAACGATACCAGAATTAAAACTCTTATTTCCGACCGCTCTGGCCAGATTCTGGCGGAGAAAACCAGCCGCCCGGCCGCTTCAGCCGTGCATCATCGGCTAACAGTGGCAGATCCGAGACTCTGGGGGCTTGATGATCCCTATCTCTACAGGGCAACCACGGTTGTTTATGTCAACAATCAGGAGACAGACCGGCTTGTAACCCGATTTGGTATCCGGACAGTTGAGATTTCAGCAGAAAAGGGTTTGCTTCTCAATGCGAAGCCAGTCAAGGTGCTGGGCACCAACAATCATCAGGATCATGCCGGGGTGGGGAGTGCACTGCCTGATTACCTGCAGTATTACCGGATTCAGGAACTTAAGAATTTTGGAGTCAATGCATACCGGACCAGCCACAACCCACCCACACCCGAGTTACTGGATGCCTGTGACAGTCTCGGGATGCTGGTGCTGGATGAAACGCGGCTGCTGAATTCCAGTCCGGAGTATATGAGTCAGCTGGAGCGGCTGATCCTCCGCGACCGGAATCATCCATCGGTTTTCCTGTGGTCGATCGGCAATGAGGAACAAAATGTGCAGACGAACAGTTTTGGCAGACGCATAGCTCTATCGATGCTGAAACGGGTCGGTGAGCTGGACCCAACGAGAACCTGCACCTATGCTGCCGATCTGGGGAATGAATTCAAGGGTATCAATGAGGTTATTCCGGTAAGGGGTTTTAACTACCGGCATCAGGCGATGGGGGATTACCACCGTGATCATCCTGGTCAGCCTGTTTTGGGAACCGAGATGGGCAGTACTGTGACCACAAGGGGCATTTATACGATGGATTCCTTGAAAGGTTACCTTCCTGACCAGGATTTGACTGCTCCCTGGTGGGCATCGCTGGCGGAAGCCTGGTGGCCGCAGACTGCAGAGATGGAGTGGATCATGGGTGGGTTTATCTGGACCGGATTCGATTACCGCGGCGAGCCCACCCCTTTTAAATGGCCGAATATCAACTCCCATTTTGGGATTCTCGATGTTTGCGGGTTTCCAAAGAACCTGGCGTACTATTATAAATCCTGGTGGAGCCAGGATGATGTCCTGCATATCAGCCCCCACTGGAACTGGCCGGGAAAGGAGGGGCAGGTGATGAAGGTTTGGGTGAACAGCAATGCGGACGAGGTGGAGCTTTTCCTTAACGGCTCCAGCCTGGGAAGGAAAACCATGCCCCGGAACAGTCACCTGAACTGGGATGTAGCCTATGAACCCGGAAAACTTGAGGCTAAAGGCTGGCGAAACGGGAGAGAGATCCGGCAAAAAGTGGAAACCACCGGCCGACCGGTGGATGTGGTCCTCATGGTCCACAAAACCACGCTTTTTGCCGACGGCAAGGATGCTACCGTGATTAATATCAGAACACTTGATGCCCAGGGACGCTGGGTGCCCGATGCCCAAAACCTGATCCGGTTTCGTGTTGAGGGAGATGCACGGATTATCGGAGTGGGGAACGGCGACCCGAGCAGTCACGAGCCCGATCAATGCCCCCCGGGAGAGTGGCAGCGCCACCTGTTTAACGGTTATTGCCAGGTGATCCTGCAGGCGGGAAAAACCCCGGGGATCATTAAATTCAAGGCAGAAGCAGAAGGTTTATGGCCCGGAGAATCGGAAATACATTCTGTATCGGTTTATCCGGTCCTGAACCATGAGATCACTCCATTTACGCAGGAATCCGTGAACATCGGCGGAGACATCAAGATGATCGGGGCCGATATTTCCTTTTTACCACAGCTCGAGAGCCGGGGGATGAAATTCTATGATCAGGGAAAACAAAAAGACCCGATTGCCATACTCAAGGATCATGGGTTCAATTATGTAAGACTCAGGATATTCAATAATCCCGAAAATCCCGATGGGTACGCGCCGGGTGAAGGTTGGTGTGACCTGGGGCATACGCTAATAATGGCAAAAAGGCTCAAGGCACAAGAGATGAAGTTTTTATTGGATTTTCACTATTCGGATACATGGGCGGATCCGCAAAAGCAGTTTAAGCCCAAAGCCTGGGAGGGGATGAGTTTTGAGCAACTGAAGGAAGCCCTGAAGCAATACACAAGGCGGGTGATAGCCGCCCTGGCCGAACAGGGCACGCCCCCTGACATGGTACAGATCGGCAATGAGATCAACCATGGGATGGTCTGGCCGGAGGGGCATGTGGGAAATCCGGACCATCTGGCGGAGTTAATACAGTCGGGAGTTGAGGGAGTTAGGGGAGTTAAGGGAGTTGAGGGAGTTGAGGGAGTTAAGATCATGTTGCATGTTGCCTTGGGGGGACAGCATGATGAAACGGTGCAATGGCTTGACCAGATGATGGCCCGGGGATGTGAATTTGATGTGCTGGGGTTGTCGTTCTATCCGAAATGGCACGGTAGTTTATCGGACTTAAAAAACAACCTGAGCAAGCTGATTCATCGCTATCCGCAGCCGATATGCCTGGTTGAGTATTCGCACATGAAGGAGGAGGTGAATGACCTGGCTTTCTCGGAATTTAAGAACCGGATAATGGGCACATGCATATGGGAACCGCTGAATACCTGGGAAAAGGTATTTGAGAGGGATGGAAACAGCAATGATTTCCTCCTGATTTATGACCAGTATAACCAGAAAACTCGCTGATTCCTTTAGTGATCGACTGCTAATCTTGATATTCTACTTCTAGAAACTTGATATTGAACCGATTAAAAGTATAGGAAATATAGACCCGATCCTGGCTGCCACTGATAATTGCCGGGTAACTAAATTCACCGTCGGGGTGATTTTCCAGCGTTAATACCTCCTTCCAGTGAATTCCATCGTTCGACCGGGCAAGAGTAAGCTTGTTTCGGCCATTCCACCATTCCCTCCCGGTGGGCAGTGGATTATAAACCATGAGATGAGTGCCGTCGGCCAGGGTTACTCCGTCAATGCCGGAATTTGGATTTGCGAGTGGTATCGAATCGAGTTTGGACCATGTCAGTCCATAATCAGCAGAGGAGGAGCTTACAACAACATTTTGTTTGCTCCGGCATAGTATCTGATAATACCCGGGTGAATGAAGAAGCAGGGTAGGTTGTATGACTTCAAAAGGCGAGCCCGGATCCACCGGGATCAGGGTCCATTGCCGGGTGGTCATATCAAGAATTTCCATCTGGACTGACCAACGGGTATCGGTTTCGGTGCTGGATGGGCACAGGAGTTTGTTGCCGTGAGTTTCAACCGGCTTATTCTTTACCGGCCCCATGATTCCGGGTGGCAGTTTTGCTGGTGCTGACCAGGTTTTTCCATTGTTTTCGGAAGTCTTCATCATACCAAACCATTCCCGTGGGTTCTTGCCAACTTTGTAGAAGAGGTACAGTTTTTCGTCTGAAGCCTGATACAATACCGGGTTCCAGCAAGGATAGACCAGTGAATCAGAGATCCGGCCGTCGGCAAGGATCTCCGGTTCCGACCATTTATCATTCCCTTTTCTGGTGCCCCATATCTTCACATCCGGAGATCCTTCAAAACTACCGCCGAAGAATGCGACCAGGATGGTCCCATCTGTAAGCTCAACCAACGTGGAAGCGTGGCACTGTTTAAAAGGCGGATTGTCAAGAATCAGCTGGCTGGTGATAATGGCCTGGCCCGATAAGTATAAAGAACAAAAAATAAAAAAAAAGGAAGCAATCAACCTCATGAGTTAAGGAATTTTCTCTTTAAAAATACTAAAGGTAAGGTAATTATGCATTGGCCATGGGATTCCTGCTTCCGCAGGAATGACAGCCGGGTCACGCGTCACGCATCACGCGTCACGTATTGACCCCCGGACCGTCGGGTCGCAAACGGTGCGCCCCTACTTTTTTTTTGCGGGGTTGTAGCAAACCGGGGTGGATCGTCGTCTTATTGGCGTACCTAACCCGAACAAAGATGAAAATTATCTATTCCATGATCCTGGCACTTTTCCCCCTTGTGACTGTTTTGGGGAATAATGGTGCCAAACCAATTGAAAAAAAGCAATATGCAGCGATGCGCCTTTCACAGCCGGCTCCGCTGATCGACGGACTGCTTGATGAGGCGGTATGGCAGAATGCACCGCGCACCGGCGGATTTGTGCAGTTTGAGCCGTTTGAAGGGAAAGACCCTTCCCAGCAGACAGAATTTGTTATTACCTATGACGATAATAACCTCTACGTAGCCATATGGGCCTGGGATACAAATCCTGACAGCATTTCCAAGCGGATGACACGCCGGGATGAAATTGAGGGGGATATGGTGGGCGTTGATATTGACAGCTATTTTGATCACCGGACCTCGTTCGGGTTTTTTGTGTCGGCCAGTGGTGTTAAATTGGACAGGGTTTCTACCAGTGATGGCAGTAATGAGGATGAGTCCTGGGATCCGATCTGGTATGTTGGGACGGCGCTTTCAGACAAGGGATGGACTGCTGAATTCAGAATCCCGCTTACCCAGTTGCGCTTCTCGGAAAAGGCTGAGCAAACCTGGGGGCTGAATGTTGCAAGGATGCTGTTCAGAAAAGATGAACTATCCTTATGGCAGCCTATGGCCCGGAATGCTTCCGGATCCACCAGCTTTTACGGAGAAATGGTTGGCCTCAATAATATCAGGGCCCGGAAACAGGCTGATATCACACCTTTCGCAGTTGCATCTGCCGAGACCTCCGAGAAGATTGAAGGGAATCCCTATGCCACCGGACGAAACTTTAAGTATAACGGAGGGGTGGATGCCAAGATCGGGATAACCAATAACTTCACGCTTGACCTTTCCCTGAACCCTGATTTTGGACAGGTTGAGGCAGACCCTTCGGAAGTTAACCTCACCGCTTATGAAACCTTTTTCCGGGAGAAAAGGCCGTTTTTTATTGAAGGTCGTACCATTCTGAGCATGCCCTTGATGATTGGCGACGGGGATCTGGCCGATGAGAACCTTTTTTATACCCGTAGGGTTGGCAGAAGACCCCAGGGATATCCTTCACTTGGGGACGGAGAATACTCAAGCCACCCGGAATTTACCAGTATTCTCGGGGCGGCCAAGCTGACCGGAAAAACACAAGGCGGCTGGTCGTTCGGATTGCTCGAAACAGTAACACAGAATGAAAAAGCAGAAATCGACTTTAATGGCGAAAAGCGCTATGAAACGGTTGAGCCATTAACCAATTATACAGTTGGAAGCGTACATAAAGATTTCAACAACGGAAATACGGTGATATCCGGCCTTTTTACAGCCACCAACCGGAAACTTGAGGGTACCGGCATGGACTACCTGCATAAATCTGCTTATACCGGCGGCTTTACTCTTGAACAGTTTTTCAAGGATAAGACTTACATGCTCCTGGTTAAAACCTATTTCAGCGATGTCAACGGAACCACCGATGCCATTACCCGGACGCAGATGTCATCCACCCACTATTACCAGCGGAAAGATCGGCTGAATTATTTGCTGGATACAACCAGAACTTCCCTTTTGGGATCGGGAGGAAGTGTGTTTTTCGGAAAAATTGGCAATGCGCCGCTACAATGGGGCCTTTTTCTGAACTACAAGACAGCTGGAGTCGAACTGAATGATGCAGGATTCCTCAGGCAGGCCGACAACCTCATGCCAATCTTCTGGGCAGGATACCGCATCACCGAACCGTTCTGGATTATCCGGCAGGTTAATATCAATACGAATCATTGGACTGTGTTCGATTTTGCCGGACAGTATTTGGGGTACGGCGGTAATATCAATTTTAATTCGACATTTAAAAACCTTTGGAGCCTGGCGTCTGGATTGAACTGGGACTCCGAGTCGATTGAAACCAGCTTGCTCCGGGGCGGTCCGGCATTCCGTACCCCCGGAGGTTTGCGGCCATATATCTCGATTGAATCCGACGGACGGAAAAAGTTCAGCATGGAGCTCACCGGATACGCAAACAGGAACTATAACGGGCATGGGGAGATGGCTGGAACTCAACTCGAGTTCAGCTATAAACCGATTAATGCCCTGTCCCTCAGCCTGGCTCCGAGTTTCACAGCCAGCCATTCTAACCTCCAGTATATCGAACAGACATCATACGGCACACAAGACCGGTACATTTTTGGAACCATAGACCAGCGCGTTCTGGGTGTTTCTTTCCGGGTGAACCTGACCCTTACCCCAACATTTACCATTCAATACTGGGGACAGCCATTTTTTGCTTCGGGATTGTACACTGATCTGAAGTATGTTACGGATCCGATGGCTGATGAGTATACAGACCGGTATCAGGTCTATTCACAGGATCAGATCGATTGCCATAAAGAAGAAAGCTTTTGTCTGATCGACGAAAACCGTGACGGCACGAATGATTATACAATCAGTTATCCCGATTTTAATGTCAAGGAATTTAAGTCAAACCTGGTTCTTCGTTGGGAATACCGCCCGGGATCAGTGCTTTTCCTGGTCTGGTCGCAAGGTCGGAGCGGGTATGATCCGTATGGGGATTTTGCCTTTGGCAGGGATTTTAAAAATTTATACGATATAACGCCGCAAAACGTCTTTTTGATCAAGTGTTCATATAGGTTCGGGTTATAAGGCGAAGCTGAGGCTTAAGCCGCAGCTTGATGACGAGGCCCAGGGCATCACCAAAAGATGTTTCTGGGCCTCTGATTTATGCAGAACCGGAATCAGGTAACCGGCAAGACCTCCGACGAGGGCTCCAACCATTACATCTGTAGGGAAATGCCACCCTGATCCAACCGACAGGATCCCGGAGAATGTGGCTAAGGAAAGTGTGGCTCCCCAGATCAGGGGTTTCAGGCGGCTCTCTGGAAAAAGATCGGAAAAAACCTTGGAAATGAACACGGAATTATAGAACAGGATATTGGCGTTTCCTGAAAAGAATGATTCATTATTTGCCCCTCGGCTGCGTTCAGAAAGCGTAAGATCCGGATTGTATGTATAGGGCCGGGCTCTGTCGATCAGCGATTTTGCCAGCAGCATGGTTCCACTGCAGATGTATAAGCCTTCTATATACATCAGGCCCAGTGTTTTAGCTGCTTCCCATCGGTGACTGGTTACTCGTGACCAGATTCCATAGGTTCCGATTCCTGCACCGGCCACTATCATGGAGCCGGGCTCAAATTTTTCACGGAGTGAATTCTGATCCGGACTCCAGTAGCGGATGGCGAAGCGGTCGATAGGATTGATCAAAGTAGCATCGAGCATGGCAATTTCTGATACCTCCATCTTGACCTTTCGGTTTTGACCAATAGCCGATGCCTGCATCAGCAAACTTCCTGCGGTTATCAGCAGGGCATCGCGGGTGGGGGAGAGACGGTATGGAAAGTTGGCCGGCTGACCGCAAACTGAGGCGATCAGACTAAAAATCAGAAGAAAAGAGAGTACTGGTTTTTTCATGATGCGCTAATCAAAGACCGGTTCAACCCGTTTGCCGTTTCGAAAATCAAATAACATAGTCATCTGCTCTGCTGTGTTCCTCGGTGTGGAAAGTGCGGGGAGGTTCCCGGCGCTGAAAAACCCGGCATCTGAGGTTTCCAGCTGATCCCTTCCTGTCCATCCCTTAAACCGGCACTCGATGAATATTTTATAAATATAATACAGATCAGGGGGATGGTTGTGACACCTCTTGTCGAGGACCGCCAGCAGCCTGTGCGGCTCAACCTCGGCGCCGGCTTCTTCCCGGGCCTCCTTTACAGCTATCTCAGTGGGGGTATACCCGATATCAGCCCAACCGCCCGGCAGAGACCAGAGTCCGTCAATCTTTTCCTTAACCATCAGAATTTCATTCTGATCGTTAAACACAACCGCTCGTACGTCCACTTTCGGGGTCTTATAACCATTATTCTCGACCATGGTAACCCTCAATTGCTCAACGGGAATCTCACTTAACTGGGAGAGGATGCCCAGGCTCAGATCACTGATTTCACGGTTACGGTTCAACTCGAATTCATTGTGCGAATAATGAAGGCCTGTCTCTGCCAATGCTTGTATCTGTTTGATTTTGTTGAGAATATCCATCCCGAAAATTTATTTATCTTTGCGTCCTGAAAATCGGGATAAAGATTTAAATATTAATTGGTTATTAAGTCAGGGAAGAAATGAATTTCGGAGGAATAGACGAAGAATATACGCAGTACGCGACCGCGCCGGTGGTTATCATCCCGGTACCCTTTGATGCCACCAGCACCTGGATCCGGGGGGCCGACCGCGGTCCGGATGCTATACTGGATGCATCAGCAAATATGGAATTATATGATATCCAGACGGGTACCGAGGTATATTTGAAAGGCCTTCACACAACAGAACACATTGGAAAATCAGAGAATCCGGAGATAATGGTCGCTGAGGTAACCGACCGCGTAACTTCTGTCCTGAAGGATGGAAAGTTTCCTGTGATAATCGGTGGAAATCATTCCGTATGCATCGGACCCATCAGGGCATGCGCAGCGATCTATGGCAATATAACGGTACTGCAGCTTGATGCACACACCGATTTGCGGCCGGAATATGAAGGATCTCCATTGAGCCACGCCAGCGTAATGGCACGTGCATCGGAGGTTGCCAAGGTGATTCAGGTCGGGATCCGGTCGATGTGCGTGGAAGAGGTTCCCTTTCTGAAGCCAGACCGGGTTTTTTATGCACATGATATCGTCGGCCGGGATGATTGGTATGAAAGGGTGGCAGCCCTGATTGACGGTCCGGTTTACCTGACCATTGACCTGGATGTATTCGACCCCTCCGTACTCCCCTCGACAGGAACCCCGGAACCCGGGGGGCTCACGTACAACGAGGTCTACCGTTTTCTCAATTTTATCATCAACCGTTTCTCTATTATCGGGCTCGATGTGAATGAGCTCTGCCCGATAGCCGGAGAAAAATCATCCGATTTTCTTGCTTCAAAACTTATATATCAAATTATCAGCCTCATTAATAAGTAATTACCATGGAAAAGAACGACCTGCTTAAAGAAGTCATTGAGCACATTGATATCACCTCGTTTGACTCAACCCCGATCATCGATGCGATGAGGAAAATGTCTTTCTCGTCGAGGGATACCGCAGCCGCAACCGACATTCTGATGAGGATGGTAAATGACAAGGATTGCACCGTTATGCTCACCCTGGCCGGAAGTACCAGTGCCGGCGGATGCATGCAGGTTTATGTCGATATGGTCCGTAACAAAATGGTCGATGTCATTGTAGCTACCGGTGCTTCGATTATTGATATGGATTTCTTTGAGGCGCTGGGGTACAAGCACTATCGCGGACGGATGGATGTTCTTGACAGCAAGCTCCGGAGCCTCTATATTGACCGGATTTACGATACATTTATCGATGAGGAGGAGCTTCAGAATTGCGATTCAACCATCAAAACTATAGCGGATACACTGGAGCCGAGGCCCTATTCCTCAAGGGAGTTTATTGCCGAGCTGGGCAAGTATCTTGTACAGCATTCCGTTAAGAAGAATTCTTTGATACAGGCTGCCTATGAAATGGGCGTTCCGATTTTTTGCCCGGCCTTTTCAGATAGCAGTGCCGGTTTCGGTCTGGTCAAGCATCAGTGGGAAAATCCCGATAAGCATGTGTCCATCGACAGTGTTAAAGACTTTCTTGAGCTGACGATGATTAAAATGGAAGCGGGCACTTCCGGTTTGTTCATGATTGGCGGAGGGGTTCCTAAGAACTTCGCTCAGGATACGGTTGTCTGCGCCGAGATTTTAGGCAAGGAAGTTCCGATGCATCAGTATGCAGTTCAGATTACTGTTGCAGATGTACGTGATGGAGCCTGTTCTTCCTCAACGCTGAAAGAAGCCAGTTCATGGGGGAAAGTGGAAACGATTTATGAGCAAATGGTTTATGCTGAGGCAACTACGGTTTTACCCCTGATCGTGAGCTATGTGTATCATCATGCCGACTGGAGAAATCGCCCGGCTCGTGACTGGGCTAAACTATTCAGGTAGGCCCCCCAGGTTAGCTTTTACATAGGGCAGGCTGAAGAAAAAGGTTGTGCCCTTCGAGGGTTCGGATTGCAGACAGATGTTGCCGCCCATCAATTCGACAAGGTTTTTGCAGATGGCCAGACCTAGTCCGGTACCGGCGCTGCCCCGGGTAAGCGTGTTTTCCAGCTGCCTGAAATACTGGAAGACCTCCTCATGCTTTTCAGGGGGAATGCCGATCCCCGTATCACGGCAAAAGAAAAGAATCTGCTCGGCCTCCTTCAAGCGGTACCCGAACTGGATGTACCCTTTGGGCGTGAATTTTACTGCATTAACAAGCAGATTGGTAAGTATTTGCCTCAATCGGTACGGATCCGTGACAACCAGTGCCTGGTCATTTTCAAACTCTTTTTCCTGAATAATCAGAAGATGTGATTTCGAACGGATCTTCTTTTCATTTTCGGCCAATTCCTGAACTTCCTGCAATATTTGGTTCAGATTGGTTGGGGAGGATCGTATGATCAGCTGGTTGCTTTCGAGTTTTGATATGTCAATGATATCGTTGACCAGGCCGATCAATTGATTGCTGTTCTGATAAATGTATTCGAAATAGCGTGACCTCTCCTCGGTTTCCAGGTCATCCTCCAGTATGATCTGGGAGAATCCAACGATGGCATTGAGCGGGGTACGGATTTCATGCGACATGTTGGCGAGAAAAGCTGATTTCAAACGGTCGCTCTCCTCTGCATGTTGTTTAGCCAGGATCAGTTTGCGCTCGGCTTCTTTTTTTATCGTTATATCCCGAATCATCAGGATAATGTGCTCCTCCTTATTACCCGGAACGGGGTCGGGTAAAATCCGGATCTCGATATGCATCTGATGCCCGTCGTCGCTGGTGAAATAACTCTCCAGGATCTCGGCATTATGGTCGACAAAAACCTTTTCCAGGATTGCCTCCGGGATAACCGGTTTATCGGAATGATTGAATACCCTGTAGAAATTCAATCCCAGCAGATCTTCGGGGGCGCGGCCCAGGAATATTACTGAAGCAGGATTAATGAAAGTGATGACCTTCTCCCGGTTCAATCGCACAATTAAATCCGGAAGATTGCTGATAATATAATTCAGCTCTTCGGAGGTTTGGAGGGGCTTCTTTTTTCTGGAGAACATGGTTGATCCAAAGTTACCGTATCCTTAGAACAAAGGCAAACGGTAAACCTGCTTTTTGACTAAAGGATCCAGGCAGTCTGACCAGAATACCGTCACCGCTCTTCTGATATCTGACAGATCCTTTAAATCCGATAATATCGATTGTTGCTCCTGCCTTTGGCACATAACCCCTGACCGCAACTTCCGGCGGAATGCTCTCTCCTTCTTTCAGACAATAGATCAGGTAACGAGCGCTGCCATCCTTCTTTTCCGTATGGTACAGCGGGCCGTCGTAATACGGAGCAACCTTGCGGGTTCCGTAGATTGCCTCACCATTAACTTTCATCCAGCTCCCCGTTTCTGCCAAAGCCTGATAAGCCCCCTCATCCCAGGTTCCTTCGGGGCTCGGACCGATATTCAGCAGCAGGTTACCGCCTTTTGCAACAATATCCGTAAGCAGGTGAATGACTTTTCTGCCGCTCATATACTTTGCATCAAATGAATAGGACCAACCGCCGCCAAGGATCATGCAGGATTCCCAGGGATAGGGCAGCATCTCTTTCGGCACGGTGTTTTCAGGGGTCAGGTAGTTTTGGTTCGGACCTTCCACAGCCCGGTCAACCACAATAAGGCCGGGTTGTTTCACCCTGGCCTTAGCGGCCAGTTCATCCATCCGGATGTCCTGGTTCTGAATGTGCATAAACTTATAGTTTGGCGAGTGAACATAGGCATTCACCTCATCCTGAGTCATTTTCTGAACCCATCCGCCATCGAGCCACAAAATATCCATCGGGCCGTAATCCGTCATCAGCTCCATGATCTGGTTATGCGTGAACTGAACAAAATTCTCCCAGCGCTCAGGATATTTGCTGATGGAATAGTTGGCATTTCGGTCCGGCGTGGCAAAGTTCGGCCACCAGTAGTATTCGGAATGCCAGTCGGGCTTGCTGAAATACGCACCTGTCCACAAGCCTTTTGCACGAAAAGAGTTGAAGATTTCTTTTGCAACATTTGATTTAGGATTCGCGTGGAAAGGCGTCTTTGCCCCGGTAATCTTATAATCTGTGTATTTGCTGTCGAACATGCAGAAACCATCGTGATGCTTGGTAGTAAAAACAACATATTTCATTCCGGCATCCGCCGCAGCCTCTGCCCATTTACCGGGATCAAATTTCACGGGGTTGAAGGTTCTCTGGAGATTCTCATAGCTCTTTTTATAGGCCGTATAGTCATCCATATCCCTTCGGCACCAATCCTCATCTTCGGCGCAGATTGACCAGGATTCAACGATTCCCTTCTGGCTGTATGGTCCCCAATGCATGAGCAACCCGAATTTCAGGTCCTGCCATTGTTCAAGTTTCTTTTGAACCAACGGATCGGTGGGTGGATAGTATTTACTGTGATAATCGTGCTGCGGAAAAACATAGATTGTTACGCAAATCATTATGAGTGAGGCAATTGCTTTCTTCATCGGGGTATTTTTTTATTCTACAACGATTTCATCGAGAAACATCCAGCATTTGTTGCCGGCTCCGGCATGACCGGGAGGACAGACGCCCAGGGTTTTGGCAATAACCTGGACATAGCGTGCTTTTACCGGTTTGAATGTCAGGCTGAGATCCTGAATCTGCCGTTCCGGGGAATCAGTGCTTACTGTGTTGGTAACCGTGCCCAATCCGTCGTATCCCTTGCCATCAAGGGAATACCAGAAATCGATCCCGATGGGAAAGAAAATCCAGCTGCCGGGAGCCTGCAAGGCACCGGCTGAAACATGCTGGATGGTGACTTCGGTCCCCAAATCTATGGTGCAGATCATGTCGGTTCCGTCAAATCCAAGCCAGGAGGCATCGGAAAAATTTGTTGTTCCGCGA
>CAZEKJ010000013.1:0-16296 GCA_964512915.1 uncultured Porphyromonadaceae bacterium | reverse complement strand
CGAATTCCGTTGACAATGGTTGCATCCCCTTCACCCGCGTATTTTTTTGAATATCCAAATGTGAAACTGACAGGCCTGCCGGTAGCCAGGTGAACCAGGACCTTTTTTTCGGACATTTTGGAGAACACCGCGCCTGAAACGATAGCCACCGCTTTTATTACGCCGGTTTCCTGAAGTGAGAAAGGACCCTGGTATAAGGTACTGGAGGTTCCTGGCTCCGATCCGTCTGTGGTATAGCGAACTTCCGATCCTGGAAATCCAGGCGTCAGTTCACATTCAATTTCATTCTTTTCCTTATTGTACGTGGTGGAAATTGTAACGGCACTGAAGCTTTTTGAGTAATTGATGCCGGCCTGTTCATATCGGGAGATCTGAGTCTTCAGCCTGACTGAGAAGTCGGCGAAATCCTTGAGTTCCGGCTGTGTCCAGCATAACTCACTGATAGCAGCCAACCGTGGATAGGTCATGTAATCTGCATGTTCCGGAGTGGCCACATACTCTGTCCATAAATTTGCCTGGGCGCCGATAATCCATTTGGCCTCTTCCGCAGTCAGCTCCTCAGGCACGGGTTCGAACGAATAAACTTTTTCGAGGGGCAGGTATCCGCCAATCGCCAGAGGCTCCATTTCCGGTGAACCCTGGTAGTAATCAAAATAACAATGGGACGTTGGGGTCATTACCACTTTATGGCCCGATTTGGCCGCTTCAATACCGCCCTCGGTTCCCCGCCATGACATAACGGCTGCATTCGGCGCCAGGCCTCCTTCCAGAATCTCATCCCAGCCGATCAGGTTCCGGCCCTTGCTGTTCAGGAAACCTTCAACCCGCCTGATCAGGTAGCTCTGAAGTTCTTTTTCATCCTTTAACCCTTCCGCTTTCATCCTTTTCTGGCACAGCGGACACTCTTCCCATTTGCTTTTATCGGCCTCGTCGCCGCCTATATGGATATAACTTGAGGGAAATAACTCAATAATCTCGGTGAGTACATCCTGTAGAAAGGTAAACGTTCCCTCTTTCCCGGCGCAGAAGATATTATCGCAGGGCCATATACCTCCCGGCAGCACATACAAAGGTTCCCCGGTGCAGGAATACTCCGGATACGCCGCCAATGCAGCTGTGCTGTGGGCCGGCATCTCAATCTCAGGCACGATGGTAATGTTTCGTTCGGCCGCATACCTGACAAAACTCCGGATCTCTTCCTGGGTATAGAATCCGCCAAGATCCGCTTTCTCACCCGGTTTCTGAGCTTCTCTCGAGTTCCAGTGCTTATCCTCCCGGTTCACCCTCCAGGCTCCGACTTCGGTTAGCTTCGGGTACTTTTTTATTTCGATGCGCCAGCCCTGGTCATCGGTAAGGTGCAGTTGAAGGACATTGAGCTTGTGCATGGCCATCTGGTCAATCACCCGGTAGATATGTGCTGCCGGGAAAAAATGCCGCGATACGTCGAGCATGTAACCCCGCCATTCAAAGCGCGGTTTATCCGTGATGTTGACGCACGGCAGGCTCCAGCGAATTGCTGCAGCCAATTTATCAGAATAGATTTCCGGCGGCAGCAATTGGAGCAGGGTTTGTATACCATTAAAAACACCGGCCTGAGAATAGCCGGTTATGTTTACCGTACTTCCCTCCGCATCCAGTTTATACCCTTCATTGCCAAGGGTATCCTTCAAGCCCGGGTCCAATATCAGGTTAATGCCTTTTCTTGATTTTTCCGACTGGATTTTCAGTTCCAGACCCGCAGCCGTTTTAAAACGTTCAGCAAGAAAAGCTGCACCGGATCCCAGTAGCTGGTTATTGGAAACTGCAATGCTGAAGGCTCCTGAAATGGTTACGGTGCCTGATGAAACGCTTACTTTTTCGGGCTGTGGAATGATCACCGGGTTAGAAGTTTTTTTCTTTTCACAGCCGGTTGTCAGCATCAGGCTGCATAGCAGGCTTGAGATATAAATGAGTTTTTGCCGCTTCATCATGGGTTTTACTTGATGGTTCGGATCTTGATATTTTTAAAACTAACCTGATTGCCATGGTCTTGCAACAGGATAAGTCCCTTTGTAGCTTCGCCGAAGGAGGGATAGGTGGCATATTTGCTTTTCTGGACCAGCGCCCTGAATATCTGCGTCCCCCGCTCATATTCCACCACTTTTTGTCCGTTCAGCCAGTGCTCAACATGCGATCCGATGGCAATAATCCTGGCACTGTTCCATTGGCCGGGCGGGTTAACAGTTTTTGTTGCCAGTGGAGGAATCAGGTCATAGAGGCCGCCGCAGGTCCGGTTATTTCCAACCCCCAGTTTTGCATCCGGATGGTTGGCATCATCCAGCAGCTGGAATTCAAGTCCGATGGCTGATCCCACTCCCTGATTCAGCCCTTCGGCAACAAAATATTTAATGCCGCTGTTGGCGCCCTTGGTAAGCATGAAATCTACAGATAATTCAAAGTTGCCGTATGCTTCAGTTGTTACAATGTCGCCTCCATTGGTGGATTCGCCGCCAGCACCGGGTTCAACAACCAGGCAGCGATCCTTGATGGCCCATCCTTTCAGCGGGAATCCCGCTTTATCGGCTCCCCGCCACCCTGCGGTGGATTTGCCGTCCCACAGGAGCCTCCATCCATTCGCAATCTCAGTCGGGGTAAGGACATTCGGGATCGCCGAGATCTCCTTAACCGTTGCTGGCATCGGCGAGGCATACCTGGCGGGATCCTTGGTTATGATCCTGATATCCTTCCATTTAACCTGAATGCCGGTTTTTGTTGCATCGCTGCCGATTCCATGGACCTGCAGGGCGATGAACCCTGATGCGTCCATGTCATCCAGCAGGTTGGCCGCCGGAACTCCGTTGAGCCAGGTGCGTATTGAATTGCCAATTGCCTCAACGCGAAAATGGTTCCACTCATTCTGTTTAAATGCACGTTGTGCATCCGGATTATCGACCAGCGGATAGAGCCAGGCCCGGCGGGCTTCATCATAAATGCCGGCTGACCATCCGCGGTCTGATGGATCAATTTCAATCTGATATCCATGAACCCGGCCATTCTGATACTCCTTGTAACTGTGACTCCGGATCTGGACGCCGCTGTTCAGCTGCGGGTCGACCCAGACGTCATATTCGAGAATAAAATCGCTAAAATCTTTTTCGGTGCAAAGGAAGCTGTTCGGTGAATTGATCACGGTTGTTCCTTCAATAACCCCTTTTTTAACGACATACCTGGCGGACCCGTTCAGCTGTTTCCAGCCTTTAAGGTTTTTACCGTTGAACAGGGGTTCCCAGGGTTCCTGCGCCTGAATGCCGGCATAAGAAAATGCAAGTAGAAGGAATGTTAGAAAGAAAAGTGACTTTTTCATGGAAGTGTGATTTAGTTATCAAAAATAAGAGAGTTATTCTTTGTTTTGGATTCTCCGTATGAAAATAGCAATAACGCCTATCTTTGGGTAAAATCAGCAAAAACTTAAATATGAAAAATTTTGAATTCTATAATCCTGTCAGAATTCTTTTTGGCAAGGGAACCATTGCAAAGATCAGTGAGCATATTCCGGCCGGCCTTCCGGTCCTGCTGGTTTATGGTGGCGGCAGTATCAAGAAAAATGGTGTATACGAGCAGGTTATTGCTGCTCTCGGCGGATATGAGTTCTATGAATATCCGGGTGTCCAGCCGAATCCTGTCTATGAGCAGCTGATGCCGGCTCTGGATGTCATAAAGGCTAAGAAAATCGGGTTTATTCTGGCTGTGGGTGGCGGATCCGTGATCGACGGGGCCAAGTTCCTTGCTGCAGCCGCCTGCTACAAGGGGGATGATCCCTGGGATATTCTTCTTAAAGGATTACCTGTGACCGAAGCGCTGCCACTGGGGACCGTACTTACCCTTCCGGCCACCGGAACCGAAATGAATGGTAACTCAGTGGTTACCAGGAAGTCGCTGGGGCAGAAGCTGGCTTTCGGCTCCAGCGCCGTGATGCCGCAGTTTTCTGTCCTGGACCCTGAGGTGACCTTTTCCCTGCCAAAAAATCAGATTGCCAACGGGGTCATTGATGCGTTCATTCATGTGATGGAGCAATACCTGACCTATCCTTCGCGGGCTCAGGTTCAGGATCGTTTTGCCGAAAGCCTGCTTCACATTCTGAAAGATACCGGATCAAAAGTTTATGCGGCAGCTACTCCTGATTATAACGACCATGCGAATTTTATCTGGGCGGCGACCAATGCCCTGAATACATCCATTTCCATGGGTGTCACCACGGATTGGTCGACACATACGATCGGACATGAGCTGACTGTACTTTATGGCTGGGACCATGCCGTTACCCTGGCAATTGTCCTCCCGGGGGTAATGCAGGTAACCGGTGAGAAGCGCAAGGAAAAGATGCTGCAGTATGCCGAAAGAATTTGGGGAATCACCAGCTTCGACCAAAATGCGGTTATCGCCGAGGTCATTAAGCATACCGAACAGTTTTTCCGCTGCCTGGGCGTAAAAACACGGTTCTCCGAATACGGGATCGGCGAAGAGGTTATAGACAAGGTTGTGAGCCAGCTAAAAAGCCGTGATGTAAATTATCTGGGGCGGAGCCGGGATGTAACCATCGATGACGTCCCGGCCATTCTGCGGTCCAGATTGTAGTTTCCTTTTTAATGGTTGCACTGGTGTGCACCCTCATGCTGCCCTACCACGCCGCCCAGATCGCCCTCGTGGCATCCCTGGCCTGAATCAATGACCTGAACCTTGAGGAAAGCTTTAACCACCTCATTGACATCGCCGATACAGCCCCGGTAAACGTCAATGCCGTGAAAATTAAGCACATTTAGTGCCCCATCGCCCATGTTGCCTGCCAGCATAATGCCTACACCTGCATTCTGCAATACGGAGGCGATATTGCTCTTGCATCCGCATCCTGCCGGTGAGGGCAGTGTTTCCTGTTTTTCGATGTTGTGGTTCTCATCAATTGTATAAACCGTATAGGCTTCACAGTGGCCGAAATGGTCATCTACATTATTCCCCCTCGTGGGTATTGCTATCTTCATTTGGTAATGTTTTTATTTAATTATTATGCCCCAAAGATAATCATTTGAAATGAACAATAGTTCACTATATTTGCTGTGAACTTTAGTTTGTTCCAAGTGTCCCCAAGAAAAACTACACTCAGAAAGGTTGTTAATCCTCCCCAGATCAAAGGTTTTAAACCTTATGGGACAGGAAACGGTGAGCTGAGTTCAGAACCTGTGATCCTGCTTCTTGAAGAATATGAAGCTCTTAGATTATGCGATTACGATCATTGCAATCAACTTGAAGCCTCTGTGCTAATGGGTGTTTCAAGGCCAACTTTTACCCGGGTATACGCCTCAGCGCTCAGGAAAATTGCCACAGCATTTGTTGAGGCAAGGGTGATCTCTGTCAAAGGTGGCCGGGTTTATTTTGACAGTGACTGGTTCCACTGCCGATCATGCGGATGTTTCTTCAACAATCCGGATAAAGAGCAGACTATTGCAAATTGTCCGTTGTGTGGTAGTGAAGAAATTTCAGAATATGACTATGCCTGCGGGTAATACTTTAAAAAGATAGGAGTTTCCAAAGGATCATTTGTAGTTTTGAATCACGGGAAAGATTAATAGAAGAAACCAGACTAAACTATGATTAAGTTATACTATGAATACTAAAGACAAAGGCTTTAACACCAAACTGATTCATGCCGGGGTTTTCGAAGACGAATTCGGCAGTGCTACGGTACCGATTTATCAGAGTTCAACCTTCCGGTTTAAAAGTGCCCAGGATGGGGCGGATTGTTTCTCGGGAAAGAGCAAGGGGTTCATTTATACCCGGATTGCCAATCCAACGATTCGGGTGCTTGAAAAAAATGTTGCCGAGCTTGAGAACGGGTATGACGGAATTGCAACCAGTTCCGGAATGGGGGCCATTAGCAGCGTATACCTGGCTTTGCTGGGTGCCGGCCAGCATATTGTGAGTTCCGACGCCGTTTACGGTCCCGCGCGGGGTCTGCTGGAACAGGACTTCAGCCGTTTCAATGTTGAGTCAACCTTTGTCAATACCGCTTCAACGGACGAAATCCTGGCTGCCATCCGGCCGAATACAAAGGTGCTTTACATTGAGACGCCGGCCAACCCCACCATGAATATCAGCGACATTGCAGCATGCGCCCGCATAGCCAGAGACCACAATCTGATTTTGGTTGTTGACAATACTTTCTGCTCACCCTATCTTCAGAAGCCTCTCGACCTGGGTGCAGATGTAGTTCTGCATTCGGTAACCAAGTTTATCAACGGACATGCGGATATTGTGGGGGGAGTGATTGTTGCCAAGGACCCCGAAATCTACAAACGGATCCGCCATTCCATGGTGTACCTGGGCAACAACATGGACCCAACCCAGGCTTTCATGGTCATCAGAGGATTGAAAACCCTTGCCATACGGATCGAGCGGGCTCAGGGAAACGCAATAAAGGTGGCTCATTTTCTGAAGGACCATCCGAAGGTTGCATGGCTCAAGTATCCGGGTTTGGATTCGCATCCTCAGTTTGAACTTGCCAAAACACAGATGAGAGGCCCCGGCTCAATGATGAGCTTTGGCCTGAAGGGAGGATATGAGGCAGGAAGAGCCCTGATGGACAGCGTTCACCTGGCACTTCTGGCGGTATCACTGGGCGGCGTGGAAACCCTGATCCAGCACCCGGCATCCATGACGCATGCCGGCATGAACGCGGAGAGCAAACTGGCTGCCGGAATCACCGATGATTTGGTGCGCTTTTCTGTTGGTATTGAGGATGTTGAGGATATTATTGCAGATTTGGATCAGGCACTGGCAAAAGTCTAGAACATTTTTCATGAAGCGTTTCGGATGCCGGAAAGTCATGTATACGGGGTAACTAACTAAAAACCTTCAGCAGGCAGATTCTGCGCGTAGAACAAATAGCGGTCGATGATCTGGGCGGCAAGTATTGATGCCCAGGCCAGGATCGCGGGTGTGAACAAAAGATGGTTCCGCAGGGTGTCGGAACGGATCGAGAAAAACGCCCAAAGGCCGAATCCGATCGCCAGAATATAAAACCCAAGGCGGAGATAGAATGCTGCCATATGGTTATCCAGAATTATGGCCAAAGCATTCCCTGAAACAAGATCCTTCTGTCCCAGCCAGGCCATGAATACCGGCAAAATGGCAAGCTGAACCAACGGAATACTGAATGTAAGGATGGCCAGCAATTTCTGACTTGCCCAGGACCCATGGTTAATCTGAAAAATTAGCAACAAGCTAGCTCCCAGTATAATGGCTGCCAGATAAAACCCAATGGGAGTGAAAACCGAATCCCAGGCCGGTCGGGTGGGAATCATGTAAATCCGGCTCATGATAAAGACCAGCACGATGCCGGCAATGGCAGTAATGTCAACCATCCATTTTAAAGACCGGGCCGCTGATGGCATCGTGAAATGCAGAATTGTGACTACGGCCAAAAGAAATGTGAACGCCAGAACGCTGATAATCTCTCTGCTCAGCCATGAGCTGCGCAGGTTGGCCAATGTTCGGGCGGCATTGCCTGGATTACCCAGATGCAGCAGTGAAAAAGCCACACCAACCAATGCCGCTGTGAGGGCAATCATCAGGATCCACTGAAACCTTGCCGGAATATCCACCCGGGTGCGGTACAGGGGTGATAACAGGAACAGGTCGTATATCAGGATTATACCTGCCGACAGTTGCATTGCCATCGAAAAAACTATCAGGGACCATTCTTTACCGATCATTCCTGACCTCCTCTCTGTTGATGATTGAAGCTTTTAGTTCTTTTCCCTTTGCCGCACCCGGATGAGGCTTGATGATGACTGCAGGGTCCGTCTGGCCGGAGGGGGGCAGGGGATATACATCCCGGTTGACGCCATATCGGGCTTCAAGGTTCTCAAGCGTATCAAAATCCAGCGCCCTCATGAGGCAGGAGGTAACACAGACAGGTTTCTTCCCTTCTGTGATATAATCCGCACAGAAATCACATTTTTGCATGATTCCCTTTTTACTGTTATACTGTGGCGCCCCATAGGGACAGGCCCACTCGCAGTACCGGCAGCCCACACATTTATTAGTGTCAACAAAAACAATTCCGTCATTTCCGACATGCATGGCTTTGGTGGGGCAGGCTGCAACGCACGATGGATTCTCGCAGTGATTGCAAGCCACGGAGAGATTATAGGCAACGATATCCGGAACCCAGGCTCCCTCGTTATCCTTTTTCCAGGCTGATCCACAAACTTCATAAACGCGGCGGAAACGAATGCCTTCGGCAAGATCGTTTTTATCCTTACAGGCCACCTGGCAGGTTTTGCAACCGGAGCAGCAGGAGGAGTCAAAATAAAATCCGTATTTCGTCATGCCTTATATTTCTCAACCTGTACCATAATCGTATGCTGAGCATTCCCAAAGGCCAGCGGAGTCCACCTTTCAGATGAGAGGTTATTAATGTTCCCGCCAAGGTCATTGCCGTCCTTGTCATAGTCCGACCAGGCGCCCTGGGGAACAGATACAACACCGGGCATGATTCGGGGAGTAACCCGGCACGGAAGCACAATAGTTCCCCGCTCATTGAATACTTTTACCCGGTCCCCGTCTCTTACATTCCGTGGCTTTGCGTCAGCTGCATTCATGAAAATCCGCTGGGGGAATGCCTCTTTCAGCCAATCGATATTGGCGTGAGTGGAGTGAACCCGGGCCATATAATGAGGCCCGATCGCCTGCAGCGGGTACTCGATGGCTTCAGGACCAAAGGGCGATTCCCATTCCTGTATATATTTTGGAACCGCAGGAATCTCATCGGGCTGATTCATCCTGAACAGCGCCTCGCTGAATATTTCGATTTTTCCACTGGGAGTCGTTAAGGGATACTTCTCCGGATCTATCCGGAAATTTTCGAATGATATGGCAGGCTTTACAACCGGTACGCTGTACACCCCCTGGTTCGATTTAACAAAAGCATCGAAATCCGGAAGGTCGGCAAATCGGATCTCCCGGTATTCATCCCAAAGTTTATGCGTCCAGCCTTTCTCATCAAGGCCACTGGTAAATGCTTCCGCAAGTCCGAGTTTTGAAGCCAGTTCAGCGCAGATCCTGTAATCCGATTTGGTCTCCTGATAAGGCTCAAGCAATTGGGGCAGTAAAATTAACTCTTCCCCATACTTCCAGCCGTCCTGCAAACCCCAGGTTTCGAAATGTGTACAGGCAGGCAAAATCAGGTCGGCAAACCGGCCCGATTCTGTCATGAACTGATCCTGAACCACGATGAATTCGAGCAGGCTCTCATCTTCCAGTATTTTTGCCGCTTTCCGGCTGTTTCCATGCTGGTTGACAAGGATATTGGAGGCCACTGCCCAGATCATTTTAATGTTGGTGGATAATTCTTCAGTACCTGTAAGGCCCTCCTTTTCAGTTAGTTTAGTGCCTCTTACAACAGCCTCCGACCAAAGGAAGGTCGGAATCTTTGCCTTAACCTTGTTCTCACCGGTTGGGAAAATGCTCCAGAACGGCTCACCGCCCGGCTGGCGTGCTATCCCGGAAGCCCAGCCACCATGGTTGCCCACGTTGCCTGTTATGGCGGCCAGCACGCATCCGCCCCGAACCGGCTGCTCACCGTAGGCTCTTCGCTGCATCCCGTAACCCTGGTAAAGCATAGCCGGCTTTGTTGTGGCAAATTCACGGGCGACACGAGCAATCGTTGCTGCCGGTATGCCCGTTATCCGGGCAGCCCATTCCGGGGTTTTCGGCTCCCCGTCGAAGGTGCCCAAAAGGTAATCCAGGTAGGATTCCTCCTTCTCAAGTCCTTCCGGCATCTGGGTAGAATCAAATCCTACGCAGTGAGTCCTCACAAATTCCTTATCGTATAAGCCCTCTTCGGCCATAACATAGGCCATGGCCGACATCATCGCCGTGTCGGTACCGGGCCTGATCGGGATCCATTCATCGGCAAGGGCTACAACTGACATCGTCATTCTGGGATCGATGCAGACAATCCGGGCCCCATTGGAACGTGCCAGCTTGAGGAAATAATCGGAATTTGTTCCATCCCGCATCTCCGCAGGGTTCCAGCCCCACATCAGGATATATTTTGAATTGAGCCAGTCCTGACGCTGGTTACCGGTAATGGCTGTTCCGTAAACTGTCGGGGTAGCCTTGCTGATGCAAGCCCAGGAGTAGGAATTATAATAATCGAGGGCGCCTCCGAAAAGGTTCATCAGCCTTACAGCCGGCCACCTGCCATTAATGTGGCTGTAACTGCCGGTTCCGTAAGGCACAAAAAAGGCTTCGTTTCCATATTTTCCCCGGATGCGGATCATCTCGGAAGACATCTTTTCCAGGGCTTCTTCCCAGGAAACACGTTTAAACTTCCCTTCCCCGCGCCTTCCGGTGCGCATCATCGGGAACTTAAGCCTGTCGGGGTGGTACTGTCTTCTCCGATAACTTCTTCCACGGATACAGGCACGTAGCTGAGGGCCTTCCGCCATGTCTCCCGGCCTGTCGTCCGTCTCAAGCTGGGTGATTACCCCGTCTGTCAGCTGCACTTTCAGCAGGCATCTGCCGCCGCAGTTATGGGCCGGGCAGCCCGCATATACCCAGCCGTTGCGGGGAAGGTCAGCAGCTAGAACCTCGCCGGCCTCAAAACCAAACGTTTCACGCAACAGACCGGTGGCTGTAAGTGCTACACCACCAACCACCGCACTGTTTTTGATAAACTCTCTTCGGTTATGCCCGGCCATCCTGTTTGATGAAATATCGTATTAAAAATACTAAACCCAACTCAGGAAAACAACCTGACCAGATTGCCCCTCAGTATTTCCTTCACGGTGTCCATATCCTGCTGAGAGCCAAGCTCGGCCTGGAGTGAAGTAACACCCTTATCCTGAAACCCGCACGGATTGATATACCTGAAATAGTTCAGGTCGGTATTCACATTAAACGCAAAACCATGCATCGTGATGTGCCGGCTGGCTTTAACCCCTATGGCACAGATCTTCCGGGCTTTCGGGGAATCGGCGTCCAGCCATACCCCGGTTGCCCCGTCGAGACGGGTTGAATGTATGCCGAAATGTTCCAGTGTCAGGATGATGCTTTCCTCAAGGGCATGTACATACTGCTTGATATGCATTCCGAATTGCTCCAGGTCGAAAATCGGATATCCTACGATCTGACCCGGTCCATGATAGGTAATGTCACCGCCGCGGTCGATATGATAATAGGTAGCCTGTATGCTCCGGAGAAACTCATCATTGATCAGGAGATTATGCTGATCACCCGATTTTCCCAGCGTGAACACATGCGGATGCTCAACAAAAAGCAGCCGGTTATCGGGATAAATCCATTCTTCGGTTGGAAGTTCGCGGTTAATGAGTTTTCGGTTGACCCGCTCGTCAAACAAGGAAACCTGGTAATCCCAGGCAGCCTGATAATCCATCAGGCCCAGATCCGTATAGACAATCGATCCTTTCATTCGCGGGGTTTAACGTGTTTTTCGGCATGATAGGAGGAACGGACCAGCGGCTGGCTCTCAACGTGCATGAATCCCATATTCAATCCGGTCTCCTCATATTCCTGAAATTTTTCCGGTGTAATCCATTCTTTTACTCCGATATGTGCGGTGGAAGGCTGAATGTACTGGCCAATGGTCATCACCGTGCACCCTGCATCCAGCAGGTCTTCCATCGTTTCGAGAATCTCTTCTTCAGTCTCTCCGAGTCCGAGCATAATGCCCGATTTTGCCACGAGCCCCGACTTGGCAATCCGGGAGATAACCGACAGGCTGGTGTCATATTTGGCCTTTGTCCGGATCTCTGGGGTAAGCCGGCGAACGGTTTCCAGATTATGGGAAATAACTTCGGGAGCAGCTGCAATGACCAGATCAATCAATTCAGGCCTTCCGTCAAAATCCGGAATCAGCGTCTCCATAGTCAGTCCCGGGTTAACCTCTTTGATCACACGGATGGTTTCTGCCCAGAATCCGGCACCGCGGTCGGGAAGGTCATCCCGGTCGACCGATGTGATTACTGCATGCTTAAGTTTCATTCTGCGTATGGATTCTGCTACCCGACCCGGTTCTTCGGGATCCGGCGGCAGGGGCTTGCCGGTGGTTACTCCGCAAAACTTGCAGGAACGTGTGCAGATATCCCCAAGAATCATGAATGTGGCAGTGCCGGCCCTCCAGCATTCCCCGATGTTGGGGCAATTGCCGGCAGTACATATCGTGTGAAGATGCAGGTCTTCAAGCGTCTTCCTTACCTCTGAAAAACTTTCATCCGGTTTCAGCCGCGATTTCAGCTTCATCCAGGGAGGCAGTCTCGACCTTTTATTCTCCTCCATAAATTCATTAAAAATGAGGTTCAAAATTAATTTAATAACTGTCAATAATTTTCTGTTAATTGATTAGCAGTAATGTAAATTATATTAATTTTACAAAGTCAATAACCTATATATCTAGATAAATATATATCATGTCAACAAGACGGAATTTTATCAGGATTTCAGCCCTTGGTGCGGGCGGTGCGGCAGTTGCCTGGCCGTTGATGAAGAACTTCGCAAAAGAGCTGGTTGACACGGAGCACCTTGACTTTGAGGGGATGCGACGGACTCCGACCTATTGTGAAATCTGTTTCTGGAAGTGTGCGGGATGGGTTTACAAGAATGATAAAGGCGACTTATGGAAAATCATCGGTAATGATGAGGATCTTCATTGCAACGGTCGTTTTTGTCCGCGTGGAACAGGCGGGGTAGGGATGTACAACGACGAGGACCGGTTGAAAACTCCATTAATCCGGACACAGGCGAAGGGTCAGCAGACGTTCCGGGAGGCAACCTGGGATGAAGCTTTTACCTATATCGCCGATAAACTGAAAAAGATAGCGGCCGAGCATGGCCCGGAGTGTACGGCTCTGTTTACACATGGTTCAGGTGGAAAATACTTTTCCACGCTGCTCAAGGCATTCGGATCGCCGCATATTGCTGCACCATCCTACGCGCAATGCCGCGGACCCAGGGAAGTTGCCTTTCAGAATACTTTCGGAGAGGGGATTGAGAGTCCCGAGAGAACGGATATCCGGGATACTAAATGCCTGGTCCTGATCGGCAGTCACATTGGCGAGAACATGCACAACGGACAGGTTCAGGAAATGTCGGACGCCATCGACAAGGGAGCTGCCATTATCACGGTTGATCCTCGTTATTCAACGGCAGCCAGTAAATCCAAATTCTGGCTTCCCATTAAGCCGGCAACTGATCTGGCGCTGCTCCTGTCATGGATCCACGTAATCATCGAAGAAGGGCTCTACGACAAGGATTATGTTGAGAAATATGCCACCGGATTTGACCAGCTCCGGGCCCATGTCCAAACTATGACACCGGAATGGGCGTACGGCATCACAACCATTAAGCCGGACATTATCAGGCAGACTGCCCGCGAAATGGGAAATGCTTCTCCGGCCGTCATCGTGCATCCCGGCCGCCACGTTACCTGGTATGGTGATGACACTCAAAGGCTCAGGGCAGTGGCCATTCTGAATGCCCTGCTGGGGTCATGGGGCCGGCGGGGTGGCTTTTACCGGCCTGAATCCATTACACTTCCGGAACCCCCGCATCCAGCCTATCCGACCCCTTCAAGAACCTGGAGAACCGAATTCCCCGACCTGTACCGGCTTTCCGATTCTGTTCTGGCAAACGGGGTTTGCGATGCAACAATACCGGATCCAAGCCGTGGCTGTAATTTTAAAGCCTGGATTGTGAACGGAACCAATCTGATAGAGACGCTTCCAAATCAGGCCAATACCATAAAAGCAATAGAGGCATTGGACCTGTTGGTGGTTATTGATACAATGCCAATGGAGATAACCGGTTATGCCGACGTGGTTCTTCCCGAATGCACCTATATTGAGCGGTACGATGAAATCCGGGTAAGTCCCCATCGCAAGCCCCAGATCGCACTCCGGATGCCGGGAATGAAACCAAAGTACAATACAAAGCCTGCCTATTGGATGGCAAGGGAGTTGTCAAAGAAAATGGGGCTCGAAGCATATTTTCCCTATGAGAATATTGAAGACCTCCTGGATTGGCAGCTTAAGCAGCTGGGCACCAGCCTGGCCGAAATGAAGAAGGTTGGTGTAAAAACATTTGACCGGACAGCAGACGACCTGTATTTCACACCCGATGAGGAAGTCGAGTTTTCAACCAATACAGGGAAAATTGAACTCTATGCTACAGCCTTTGAGATGGAAGGATTTGATCCGCTGCCGAAATATACAGCCCACGAAGAACCACCATCCGGATTCTACAGGCTGAATTATGGCAGGGCACCGATGCACACCTTCAGCCGGACCTCAAATAATCCCAATCTTACCGATCTTATGGATGAAAACACGGTATGGGTGAATCCAAAAGTAGCAAAGGAGTGGGGGCTGATGAATGAGCAATACATTCACCTCAAGAATCAGGACGGAGTAATATCGGAATTTCCGATTAAAGTCAGAATCACGGAAAGAATCCGCTGGGATTCGGTATACATGGTACATGGATTTGGTCATGATCAAAAGCGCATGAAGAGATGCTACGGCAAAGGGGCAAGTGATACAAACCTGATAACCAAAGTTCTGGTAGATCCCTTGATGGGCGGAACCGGAATGCGCGGCAATTTTGTCACTTTCGTCACTGAAATGGAGGAGGTTAAGTCATGAGATATGCGATGGCGGTTGACACAAAAAAGTGTGTAGGCTGCAGCGACTGCGTGGTTGCCTGCCAGACCGAGAATAATGTACCCATTGGCTACTGCCGCGACTGGGTGGTTGAGGTTACGGACGGAACCTATCCCCGGCTTGAACTTGAGCTACGGTCGGAGCGTTGCAATCATTGCGAGAACTCTCCCTGTGTACGTTGCTGCCCCACAGGTGCCAGTCACTATGAAAAAGGGGGGATCGTAACCGTTACCCATAACAAATGCATCGGCTGCGGTGCCTGCATCACTTCCTGTCCGTACGACGCAAGGTATTCACATCCTGATGGATATGTTGATAAATGCACCTTCTGCATCCATCGGGTGGAGAAAGGCCTGATGCCTGCCTGTGTGGCTGCCTGCCCTACCAAATGCATGTATTTCGGCGATCTCGATGACCCGAAGAGTCCGGTATCCGAGATTCTGAAAATCCGAAAATACAAAACCCTGATTCCGGAAGCAGGAACCAACCCGCAGCTCTTTTTCCTAATCTAAACCTGATAATATCATGCGTGAAGAAATTATTGTCAGCGGCAGGATGAATCCAAATATCGATCCGTACCTGCATATTTGGCACTGGCAGATTCCCTTATATCTTTTCCTTGGAGGCCTGGCTGCAGGTATCCTGTTTTTTGCTGCCTATTTCGTCATCCGGGGAAAAGAAAAGGAGTACCCCGCTGCTGTTAACATCGCACCCTTGATCGTTCCAATCCTGCTGATCCTGGGATTGTTTGCACTGTTTCTGGATCTTAAGCACAAGCTTTTCTTTTGGAGATTGTACACCGTAATACGGCTGGAATCTCCTATGTCATGGGGTGCCTGGACCCTGATGATCATCACCCCGATCTCCTTTATCTGGGCTGCCCTGAATATTCGCCAGGTATTTCCCCGGTGGGACTGGAAATACAAATGGCTGAAGGATCTGGAAGCATTCTTTGCAAAGTACAAAGTGGTGCTGGCTTGGGTGACAATCTTTTATGCAGTGATCCTTGGGGTTTATACCGGCATCCTTTTTTCTGCTTTTAACGCACGCCCCCTCTGGAATACGTCTATTCTGGGACCCCTCTTCCTGGTATCCGGGATGTCAACAGGGGCTGCAACCATCATCCTGTTCTCACGCAACCATGAAGAGCGAAAATCCATTGCCAGGATAGACCTGCTCCTGATCGGCATAGAATTATTCCTGATTGTACATATGTTCATGGGCTTCCTGGCAAGCACCCAGGTGCAGATCGATTCGGCCAAACTTTTCCTTGGCGGTCCTTTTACGGCTCCCTTCTGGATGCTTGTAGTGGCTATCGGGCTGGTTCTTCCGGCAATTCTGGAATCCCTTGAGCTTTTTAAGTTCAGGATTCCCTACTACATTGCTCCGATTCTCGTTATTTTCGGTGGAATCATGCTGCGGTTCATTCTGGCGTACGCCGGGCAGATGAGCAGATGGCTTTATTAAGGCAAAAGGCGAAAGGCGAAAGGCGAAAGAAAGAGTAAAGAAGAAAGATTAAAGATTAAAGATTACTGGTGATGCGTTAACTTTTCGAAATATTTTGTAATTAACTGATAATAAA
>CAZEKJ010000012.1:103681-117055 GCA_964512915.1 uncultured Porphyromonadaceae bacterium | reverse complement strand
GGTCGTATTTCAGGAAGTTGTTGTAGGCGTAAGCCACAGCAACGTAGTAGTACTTCTTGAAGTTAACAAGTGTACGAACGCCTTCAGCAAAGATATCCTCTTCCATAACGAAGGTATGCTCGATACCTTTGTCATTACCAATAACTTCCACAACAGGGACGTTTGCTTCGATATCAGAATCCCAATTGTAGTTGATCAGTCGCCCGACTCCGTTCCTTACATCACACTGAAAGACAACCCTTGCCTTCTGGGAATTGTGCTCTGTGGCATCGGTCACGGAAACCGTTGCATCTTTCAGCTGCCATACCTGGTAACCTTCGAAATTGTAATGCGTATTGCAGTCAGGCTGGTCGGCAGGGCATACGATGAACGGATCGCGTTCAACGTACTTCTCCATGAAATTGTTGGAGGAGGGTTTGTTCCAGAGATGGAAGATCAGTTTCTTATCCTGTTCCACGATGGTCAGTTCCGGGGCATCCGGACCGTCGACCACCTGAAAGCAGTTTTCAAACAGACGCTGCGCTTTTTCATCGGCCTGAAGCATTTTATCCACGGAGGCAAGGAGCCCGCCCTCGTAGGATCGTGCCCAAACGGCGCCAATGGTAATGTCATTAACGGCACCGGGTTCGAGCACAAAAGGTCCTGAGGATTGAACGAACCGGCGGTCACCCGGCTCATTGCCTGCCGTCTCTTCGGTCCAGATCGTCTGGGGTATTCCGCCTTGTCCCCAACCGCAGGGATCGGATTCACGGGGGAACATAAAATCGCAGGCCGGACCGGTGGCGCCGCTATTCGGGTGACCGTTGCCGCCGTAGCGCATGCGCTCGTTGTCTTTCCAATATCCTCTTAAATACTGATAGAATTCCGGGGCCGTGCCCGGATCTCCCTGAGGTCCGCTCTGGTTGTTGTAGTAGACAAACCGGCGCATGCCCCAGCGTTCGTTATCCACAATGCCATCGCCGAAATTGAGTCCGTTGATATTACCGTTGAGGATGCATTCGTTGCATATCAGGTTATAATTATCGTCATAACTTGTGCAGTCGTCCTTTCCGTTCGGATCCTGATAGGGTCCCTCGAAAAAGTCAAGTCCAACAGCCGGCGGATTGGCGCCATAGGCCCAAGCTTCACCGCCGCCGTCAACGGCTAATCCGTTATAATCGTATCCGATACCTTTAGTGACATGACAGCCGACATAATCATCGTAGGAGTACCCCACATCGGAATCACAGTATACTCCGAAATAGGTTTCGATGAGGGTATAGGTGGACCGGTTGATCAGGGCATAGTTGTAGAAGCTCATGTCGTTCATGGCATCGTTCGTTGAGAACTGGAATGCCTGGGCGCGAATCTCCATGCCGATGGCTTCACTGGAAGGGTTGCTGTGGATGTTACCCCGGTCATTATAGACCCACCATGCAGTTCCATCACCAAACAGGCGCGGACGCCTCAGCTCGCGGGTGGTACCGCAGGGGAGGACCCCGTCAAGATCGTAGAACGGATAGTCACCGTCTGCCGGATTATAGAAACCATCATCGTTGTTATCCCAGAATGGAGCGAGGTAGAAATCATATTTTGCCGATGCGTCGCCATGAGCCGGCCAGTCAAGGATGATCTGGGGTATCGAGTAGCCTTTGAATTCAATGTCCCGCTGATCTGCCGGAGTATTATACCATTCCCGGAATGCTTCAACCTGGTAGCGGGTGATCTGGAAATGGCGGTCGTACTGGTAGCAGACCTCAACGTCCGTTGTGCCGCGCGCAGATCCTTCGGCAATCAGGGGTCCGGGATAGTAATGGCGCAGCCATCCTACCCAGTTTGATGCGCTCAGCTTCAACTGTCCGTTCACATCGGTGCCGCCGATCCAGATGCCGCCCGAGTAGAGGCAGACTTTGCCTGATCCCTTGGGGATTTCATATCCGGAGGCATTCCCTCCGATATCGGTCCAAAGTACACCATCCATATGAATGTAGGTTCTCACGTTGTTGAGTGAAATCTCGGTGATTGTTTTGCCGAGTTCGCACCCTGCGGCGAATCCTTTAACCCGATCAGTATCAGGAACCCTTGAAAATCTTCCCTTGTCTGCAAAAAGGGTTGAGTGGCCCACGAGTAAGAACCACAGAGAAACAGCGAGCAATCTGTTCATCAGAGAATTTCTTTTGGTTGGTCTTCCATCTCATACGGTACGCGGATCTCAATCCGGGTCCCTGAGGCTTCACCTTGATTGTCAGTCAGATCGATGATGGTGACCGACAGGTGCTGGTCAGAGATCTTGTTATATAGCTGAATCCGTTTATCAATGTTAGCGAGGCCCCTGGACATATGCCCTTTCTTTTCCCGGATGGCGCGGGCTCTCTCTCTTCCGATCCCGTTGTCAATGATATTGATGACCATATAGTCATCGTGGTCCTCTACAAGAATCTGCAGCAGCCCTTTATGCTTGATGAGCTGGAGACCATGCAGGATGGCATTTTCCAGGTAAGGCTGAAGCAGCATCGGGGGAATCTTTACCAGGTGCTGGTCGATTTCGGGTGATACCTTTATTTCGATCTCAAACTTGCGACTGAACCGCATATGCTCCATTTTAAGGTATAACTGGATCATTTCCAGTTCTTCATAGAGCGTGATATAATTATATTGTGAATACTCCAGGACCTTGCGCATGAGTATAGAGAAGTTCGACAGGTAATAGTTTGCCGAGTCCACATCGTTTTTAAGCACAAAATTCTGGATGGAGTTCAGGGAATTGAAGATGAAATGGGGATTCATTTGTGAGCGAAGGGCAAACTTCTGAGAGCGGATTAGTTCGGTTTTCGTGGTCAGAAGTTGCTTTTCAATTTCATGTCTGTTGTGAAGGCTGTTGATTCTGAGCCATATGATACCGCCAACCAACAGGATGGTACTAAGGATAACCAGGACACGGAACAGGAAGGTCTGGTACCAGGCTGGTATTACAATAATCGTGAGTATGGCAGTTTCGCTGATAACTCCGAGGCTGTTAGTTCCCTTGACCCGGAATGTGTAGTGTCCGGGCGGGACACGCCGGTAGTCAACCTGATTGAACCCCGGTGACAGGGAAGTCTGGTCACGGTCGAAGTTTTCCAGGATATATTGAAACTGGTTTTTAAAAGGGTTGAGGTAATCCATCAGGGAAAAAGAGATGCTGAAGGTATTGTCGAGGTGCTTAAGCCTAATGGTGTCCTGTACAGGTATCTCAAAGGAGGCAGTATCCCCGTGGCAGATGAACTCTGTGATCCGGATAACGGGGGTTTTAGAAGTGCGGAGGGTTGTTTGTGGCAAGAAAGCATTTACTCCGTTTACACCCCCGAGCAGGATCTCACCATTGCTTCCTTCAAATATCGAGTTAATGTTGAATTCATTGCTGAAAAGGCCGTCCTGGACATCGAAATTGTTGAACTTATTATCCCGGGGATTGAATCTCGACAAGCCATTATTAGTGGTGATCCAGAAGACGCCATCCTTATCCTGGTGCATGCCGTAAACCGTATTGTCGGTAAGGCCGTCCTGAGTTGTATATCTTTCAAAAGTTCCGGATTCCGGATCAAAAAGGCAAATTCCGCCGCCATTTGTATATACCCATAGTTCGCCGTCCTTATCTTTATAAACGCCAAAAACATAATCAGAACTTATTGATGATATATTCCCTGGGTCATGCAAATATGATTTCCACTGTTTTGTAGCACTATTGAACTCATTTAATCCGCGTTGAGTGGAAACCAGAAAAACTCCTCGCTTGTATTCAAAGACCTGGAGGCAGTAATTATTGGAGAGGCTGTTTGGGGTGGCCGGACCATACTGATAATTGGTAATGCGTTCATTTTGAGGGTCCCACATGCTGATACCTTTGTCTCCTGAGAACCAATAGTGGCCTTGTGAGTCCTTTGAAACATTCCAGTAAAGCAATCCTGCCACCGAGTTTTCACCGTCATCGGGAGCGAAGATGCGATTGGTTTTCTGAATAGGGTGATAACGATTCAGGCCTGTCCGGGTGCAAATCCAGACGTATGGCGGATCGCTGACCACGTTGGTGATAAGGTTTCCTGAAATGCTGTTGCTCTGGTTCTTTGTTTGCTGGAGGAGGCTGGTTCTCCTTGTTTCACGATTAAATTGCAGGACCCCTTCCTGGGTACCAAACCAGTATGTCCCAGGAGAAGGCTCAGCGATGCCGTAGACTGAATAGGAAGGAACAATTTCATAGAAGGCATGAGGATCGGGAACAAGTTTAACGATGCCTTTATATGAGGTTCCGAGCCAATACAGTCCATTATAATCCTGGATGATAGCCCAGAAAGAGTTGTAAGAGAAATATTCGCTTTCCGGGAGCCGGCTTTTCATGTTGATGAATTTGCGGGCTAACCGGTCGAACTGGTGCAGGCCGTTTTCCTGGGTTCCTACCCAGAGGATGCTTTTATTGTCGAAGTAGAGGCAGCTTATGTGGTTCTTGGATGACCGGAAGCTTAAATCGGGATCATCAATGATCGGATAAAACTCAAAGGATCTTGCGAGGGCCTTAAAAACCTGCAATCCTGCCGGAGTACCTATCCAGATGTTATTTGAAGGGCCAACTGCGAGGCAATTGATCACGGAGGTAGCGAGGCTTCCGGGTTGGGGTCCCTGGAAATATCGGATTACCTGGTTAGTTTTCCGGTTGAGTTTATTCAGTCCGTTTTGCGTGCCAATCCATATTGCACCTGTTGTATCCTCAGCAAAGCAGGTTATCAGGTTTGAACTGATTGTCTCAGCATTTCGGGGATTATGTTCAAATTGGCTGAATTTCAGGCTGTCGGGATCCAAAAGGAAAACTCCGCAGGTAGTTCCGATCCAGATGAAACCCTGACTATCGGCGAACAGGGTGCTGATGCTGTCACACACAAAGCCGGCCTGACCGTGGGTTGCAGTGGTTATCCGTGTAATCGAGAAGTTGTTCTTACTGATTCTGTTGAGGCCGGTAGGCGATGCGGCCCAGAGATAACCGAAGTGATCCTCGGCGAGGCCTATAATATTTGATTGTATCAGGCTTTTGTCAGGCTTATCCTGATTACTTGTGAAGGTTTTAAAGGTGTATCCGTCGAATCGGTTTAATCCGTTCCAGGTTCCTGCCCAGATAAATCCATCTTTATCTTGCAGAAGGCAATTGACGGTGTTTTGGGAAAGGCCCTGTTCAATCCGGACATACTCTGAGGTGATATTTTCTATCCGGTAATCCTGACCGGATGCGAGAAGGGTATGCAGCAGAAAAAGCAAACCCCAGGCCCGTTTCATAAGGAGCAGGGATTTATTCCAGACTTCCGAGGAACTTTCCTACCAGAGCCAGAAGATTTCCTTTACGGATCGGTTTTGAGATGTAGGCATCAAAGCCTGAGTCCAAAGCCCGTTTCTCATCATCCGCCATGGCGAATGCAGTCTGAGCGATCTGTGGAATTTCAGGGTTTATGGCCTTTATTGCTTCCCGGGCTTCGTATCCGTTGATGCTTGGCATCTGCAGGTCCATCAGAACAAGGTCGATTTTGGGATTTTTTTTGCATGCATCGATGGCTTCATCTCCATTCCGTGCCCAGATCAGTGAAGCCCCGGTTTTTTGCAGTACAGCTTCCAGGTACAGATAGTTAGAGTCTTCGTCTTCTGCAATCAGGATGGTTTTGTTAGTCCAGTCCATATTCAGTGCGGTTGAGATATCAATCAAAAATAGAACATTTCAGAGTTTCCTATCCTATAGTCAAATGGCAAAAACCAACTATTTGACTAATTTTTCTCTAAAATAACTATTTTCCTTGTCAAAACCTCTTTTCTGGTGGATAACAAAAGATAATATATTCCCGGAGCAACAATTTCTCCTTCGGCTGTTAAATCCCACGTCAAAACCTGGCCTCCCGGAACAAGCAACGGTGCATCGGAATATTTAGCAAGGACTCTTCCCTGAGAATCAATAATTTTGAGTTGAATACTAGTGGTAACTGATGTTTCCAGGGAAATATGAAAATGGCCGGAAGCCGGATTCGGGAATACGGAAAAAGTGATATCTCCTGATTCACCTGCAAATTCATGGATGAAACCACTGCCTGAGTTGGCCTTTCCGGGGGTGGGGGTTGTAAAAGTAGTCCAGGATCCAGCGCCATCGCTGGTTCGTCCGTAGGAAACATCCAGGCCAAGAAGCGGATATGTTACGGAATCAAGGATTTGGAAATCCTGTCCCATAAGTTGTGACAATGCGACTTGTTCGCCGGCGCTGGCAAGCTGAAAGTCGACATGGTTGATCCCAAGGTTTGCCAAAAGGTCAGCATGAAAAACAAAGTAGGAACGTGACCGGATAAAGGTTGAATCCGGGTAGCCTTCAGGAATCTTTGCCTGACCAAGGTCGCTATAGGAGTCAGTAAGGTAAAGTCCGCCGAGGTCAATATCATAATTGGATCCATTGTATAATTCAATCCAATCTGAGTAAAGTCCATGTTCATCCGGATAAGCGGTTCCATAGCGCGAAACAAGTTCATTAACATAAAGTTGGGTGATCATAGCCCGGCTGTTAGAAATTCCCGGGGTTCCTCCGCTGACATAGCTGGTCCGCCAGGAGGCGGGCGTTTTGTACTCCAGGTTCAATGCTTTCAATTGAATGGTAAGGTTCAGGGTGCCGGGCAGCCTGGGCCAAACTGAGCCTGATGAGTAGGTTATTGCAACAACAATCTGATCGGAAGTATTGCGGATTTCAATCAATTCCCCTGTATTGCTGAGATTTCCTGAGCTCCATTCATATTTCTGGACCGAGCTGGAGTAATAGGATCTGTCCCTGACCACTAAGATGTAGCTGGCTGGCTCGAGCCGGGCCTCTGCGGGAAAGGTAAATTCGATTCCGGAAGAAAACCGGTATCCGGATAGGTCCACAGTGTAGCTATCGGAATTGTAGATTTCAATAAACTCCTGATCCATATCTTCAAAGCCATTTATTAATGGCCGGAAGTGGATCTCGGAAATGATAATTTTGGGAAGCGGCTGCTGGTAATAGGCGAATGCACCTATATCCGCGCGGGTGCCATCTTCATCGGGAGGACTGGACGGGTCTCCGTGATCAATGGCCGGCGAGCCGGTCTGCAGATGGAAATTGTGTACTGAAGGCTGCACGAACATCGGGTCGCCAACCAGATTGCCGGTTCCGGGCAGAGTTCCTGAATCATGCAGGTTATAACTGAATGTCAGGGTTGAATTGTGCCTGGAGCTGTACAGTGCATCAGTAGAAGCTATAATGTTATTCTTGGCCGTAATCTTTCCACCGTGATTGTTGCTGCCTGTTTCGCTGTATGCAGAGAAACAGAGGTTTATCTTGTAAAAGGTGTTATTTATTAAAACTCCTTCTGCATCTTCCTTGATCGTAACCCCGATGCCACAGTCATAAATTACATTCCGGCTGGCTGTTATGACTGAATACTCTTCTGCCTCAATCCCCGAATCATTGCAGTTATAAATCACATTGCCTATAAGTGTGACTTCGGAAGCGGATCCCAGGTCAATTCCATCACTATCCCCTCCGGTCATTCCATAAATCACATTGTTGGTTATCATCGCTTCAACCTTGTCGAAGTCGATAGCATCAGAATTTTCAAAGTTGTTTCCGATAAATTCATTCTGATCAATCACGACATCGCATTCGACTAATGCCATCATAGAACCGGAATGATTCGCTTCGAAAACACAGTTTGTGAAATAGCATCGTTCCGTTGATCTGTTGAGATATACGCAGGCTTCAACATTGCGGATTTCGACATGGTCCAACCGGATTTCCTGGTTGTAATACCCGGTAATTGCGGCTCTGTCCCTGTCAGAATTGTCTCCGGTTGTGGCGCCGGTTATGGTTACATAGGAAAACTCGGAATTCCCGGAATTACTGACGATACTTATAACATCCCAGGAGGACACCCCGGTATCAGGAAGAATCCGGATTTTGTCATCTTCCCGGCCCAGCATCAGAACCCGGCCGCGAACATAAAGACCACAGTTACGCCCGAACCGTATTTCCACGCCAGCTTCAACCGTAAGTGTGACTCCTGCCGCCACGGTAACATCTGCTACAGCTCGATAGGGGGAGTTCGCCTTTGTCAGGGTTGTATTGCTGTTTATAGTGGCTGGAAGGGTTGTTGCATTGGCATATGCAGCAACAGCAGACAAGATCAGGATCAATCCCAGAATTTTCCGGTTCAGGTAGCCTCTCATCAAATTACGCAGGTTACTGGCCTCAAACCTTCAGGTGCCTGGTCAAATATTCCCTTGACCCGAGCGCCAATAACAATATCTTCATAAAAACCAGATGACACTATAAATTCCCAGGTTTTTTCACCAGTTTTCCGATTAAATGGCTCGTCGAATTCAACGCAGATCAGATACTTACGAAATCCCAACATTCCAAACTTATTCCTCTTCCCGGTAATTTTCCCCAATCGGATTATCTCACTTTTATCTATCATTTCTTTCTGTAAAAAAGGTCGGCAATATTAGGTCATTAATACCTTTTTAACGACTAATTAAGGTAAAAGTTCAAATTATTCTTTGAAAAGCTGGATTCTTTGGCCTGAATTTTTATAAAGTACGGCCAATTGGGTGAGGTTTTCGTTGAAGGTAAATCCTTCCAAACCGTTAGCAACCCGTAATTGTAAATGACCCATAATAGTTTTATCAAGCATTTTCATTTCTATTATGTAGCAAGCCCCGGTTGAGCTGTTATACCCGCCGATAAACAGGTGGTCAGAGAGATCGTCGTAGTATAGTCCGGTAATATGGGTCATAAGCTGACTGACCGTTTTTCCTGTTCCCGGGACCGGAAATCCACCAAAAGCGATAGTGCGGTGAATGATTCCGCCCCGGTATTCTTCGAGGCTGAAAGAAATTTGTTTGGTGGTCCAAATGCAGTCCCGATGGACAAAATCTGCCGCAAGGGATTCATAGGTGTTTGCGGTTGAGGTGCCATATCCCTGTCCATTGCCAACCTGCATAACCAACGGATCTGTTACCGGGTTACCAATTAACTGCGGACCTGCAAGGCCATCGACCGTGGCTTCCTGAACGGATCCGTCGGGGCCTGACAGCCAGCGAATCGTAAGATTTGTGTGTGGGCGGATCAAAACGCCGGTAATCAAGCTGCGGCTCACACCGGGCAGATTGGTTCCGTCGGGCTTTGTGGCGAATGCTCTTTCAAGGGTGTGTCGTCCCGCATAGCTTCCATCCATATCGAAGAAATTCAGATAACTCAGCTGGTTGTTTACAGCATCCGTCCGGGTTACCACGCATAACCGGTCATTGGACTCATCGAATGCCAGGTCCGAAAGGTTAGTTAGCAAGGCATCGTTATAGCCTCGGATCGGATTTATCTGCATTTTAAGCAGGGTGGTGTCAACAAAATCTGAAGTGCTCTTAAATCTTGACAGGTAGACGGTCGGGTCATTCAATGCCGGATCATCATCAGAGGTCCAGGTGCCCGGGGTTCCATCGAAAGGGTACAGGTCGGCCGGCAAATTGTTGTCGGGCAGGTTGCGGACCAACGGGGCAATGGCATAACCAAAGCTCTTATCCTCAAAACACATATAAAAATAGAGGCCGTCAGCGGAAATGCCGAACCCTTCTAGATCTCCGAGGTCAGTGCCCGTGGTTCCGTTTGATAATGGCTCCTGCATGGTTGCCAGCCTTCTTCCGAAGTTAACGGTGCCGGGATCGGAACAATCAAATTCACCGAGTTTATTGGTTGATCCGTCAACAATATACAAGCGCTTAAGCAACGGGCTGTAGAAGAGGTCACTGGCTGCCGGAAAATCAGTCGATAATCCTTGAAAACGATAGGTGATCTCCGCCCGGGAACCAACCACCACTCTTTTATTTGCTTCGTCCCAGTCCCACATAAATAAGCGTGGAAAACTCAGAGGCCCGATTTCGCAAAGGGCATAAATCTTGCGGTTGTGAAAATCGAATGCTAATCCTTCCAACTGTGTGGTAGATGACTTGGCTTCAGCGGTGGAAAAAAGCGCGGTTGGATCAACGGTTACGGCAGCACTGGATTTTGTAATTCTAATTGTATTTTCATCAATCTGAAAAAAATAGAGCTTTCGCTCACCCTCTTCGCAGATCATCAGCCAACTGTTGCCCAAATAGTTAATGGCTTCCGTGTCGGTAAACCCTTCAAGCTGGATAGCCCTTATAAAACCACTGGACGGGCTATTGTCCGACCAGATTCCATAACCCGGAGCCTGAATGACCCAGATATGCAGGGCGTTGTTTCCAATAATCAGGATTTGGTTCCGCTCCCAGTCATAGGTAGCGCCTGAATAGCCCTGTGAACCGGACGTGCCCTTGTCGGGGAATATACCGGACCATCCGCGAAATGATGCCCTGAGGTTGTCCGAAAGTACGGGGATATCCGCATAGGTGCCATCATCCGGAGTTTTGAAAAAATTGGCATTTCCGTAGGATGTCCCGGCACTTGTGGTGGCATAAGCACGGAAATAGTATTTCCTGTTGGCAGCCAGATCAGTGAGAAGTCCGGAAAAATCATCCGGTCCGGAGCCATCTTCCGTATGTTCCCCACTAAGGTCAGGATAAGGATTCGGGCCCCAACAGATACCTTTTCTGGTAATGGGTGATCCCCCTGTTTCAACGATCTGTCCATCTACCTGGCAGGTATAGGATGTTAAATCATAAAATGATACCGTCCTGACTATAGGTGGGGCTGAAGTGGTGGTGAAATTAATCTGGCTCCCGTAAGCAGTGTCAACTTCATTGATACAATACGCTTTTGCATAATACTTAACGTTGTGAGTAAGTCCGGTGAGAACTCCTGTGAAGATTCCGCCTCCCTCTCCGATGAGGAATACACTATCTTCAAGGTTAGGGTTTGTTTCCCTGCTATAGCAAATTCCCCGTTCGATAATGGTCCCGTTTCCAGTGGCAGTTACATTACCGCCGACAACTGCTCTTTTATAGGTAATGGAGGAGGCTGCTGTGGTTGTAACAGCCGGGAGGCTAACCCGGGTTTGAAACGTTTCTTCCGAACCATAACCAGTCCCTTCACGATTGGTTGCGAAAGCCCGATAGTAATAAGTTGTGTTTGGCAATAATCCGGTAATTGAAACTGAGAATTTATCAGAATTAAATGAGGAGGTTACTTTACTTCCGCTGATATCCGGCTCGGGGTCAATACTCCAGCATATCCCTTTTGTCAGCACAGGCGCTCCGCCGTTATAACTGATCTCTCCTCTGGCAACAACAGAATTTGTTGTAATGTTGGTGACGGTGTCGGTAATAACCGACGGCACTTCGGGGCGTGTGGTAAAGGTGAAGGTTTCGCCAAATCCGATCCCGGTTTCATTTACTGCAAATGCCCGGTAATAATAGGTTGTATTGTTTCTCAGATTGTCGAGGAAACAACTGAAACCGCCGATGCCGGCTTCAGTATCACCGACGTTATAAGTGGTGTCCGGCGAAGGAGTCAGGTTCCAGCAAATGCCTCTTGTTGAAACGGTTCCGCCACCTTCATCAATAACCTCGCCGGACACGACGCAGGTGGTAGCGGTTGTTTCGGACTCAGGAGAAGTGATCACGAATGGTGTTCTTACACTAGTTGTAAACTGATAATTATCACTGTAGGACACCCCTGCTTCATTGGCAACAAAGGCTTTGACGAAGTACAAAACGTTTGGGCTCAGTCCCGATAACAGGACACTGAATGAGTTTGTTTCAGGCTCCAGGCTAAAACTGGAACCGTATAATTCAGGATTCTCATCGGTTCCCCAATAAAACCCTGCCTCATAGGCTGTTCCGCCACCAGGAAGTGTGAATGAAGCCGTGAGTAAAGCTGAACTGTCAGAAATCTGGGTTGCCGTATCCGTAACTACCTCAGGAAATCCAACCATGGTGGTGAAAATAGTCTGGGAACCATAGCTGACGCCGGCATCATTCATGGCAAAGGCTCTGACGTAATAGTTGGTATTGGGCTGCAACCCCGGGAGAAGAAGCTGAAAAATCCAGCTGGCAGACTCCGTTCTGATTTTTAGTCCGGATGTATCGGGATTCGGGGTAAGACCGTAGCAAATGCCGGCCATCCTGATCGTATCATTGCCACTGTTCATAATTTCACCGCTGGCCGTGGCGACATATATTCCGATATCAGTTACGGGGTACGTATTGACCGTGGCTGGTTCAATGGGGATGTATTTAATAAAATCGGAGTAGATCCAGTCGCAGGTGTTTTCCTTAACCCCAACCCGGAAATATATATCAGATTTTATGGTTTGTGTCAGGATTTCCCTTGTCTGGTCCCCCAGATCTGCCCAGGATATTGTATCCTGTGCCCACTGCCATTGGAGGGATCCCCTGAAGGATTCGGCTTTAATTTGTATTGTGGTGTTCTTGAGTACTTTTTGTGAATTCCCGCTTTTATACTGGGTCGGTTTTTGGGAAAACAGCGGCCCTGCTGCCGTAAAGAACAGTAAACCGAGGAACCAGAAAAGGATTCGGGCCTTCATGTTTTACCTCAGAATTACCGGTTTAATAATCAAATTCTTATGATTTATCAGCCGTATGTAATAGAGTCCGGCCGGCTGACCGGAGAGGTCAAAAGGTTCATTCAGTTCGCCCGCGGATACCAGTGACCTGAATTGTATTTTCTGCCCAAGGGAGTTAAAGATCTCCACCAGGCAATTGCCTGTGCAATTTGATGCCCGGATATGCAGCAAGCCATCAGTTGGGTTTGGATACACGTCAACCGTTACAATTCTGTCATTTTCTCCAATGCCTGATGATTCTACCACAACGGTTATTTCATCAGCCGAGGTACATCTGAATACATCTGTGACGACAACCATGTAAGTGGTTGTTTTTCCCGGATTTGCGATGGGGTTGGAGGCGGTCGGATCACTTAAGGTGCTGGCCGGTTCCCAGCGATAAAAGTAATTGCCGGTTCCTCCTGTCGCGGTGGGGTTGTCTCCAAGCCTGCAAGCCTGCCCTGAAGTGATGGTGATATCTTTTCCTGCATCCGCCCTGAGCTGGGGTGGTTGGTGAATCACAATGACACGGTCCTGACTAAAGGAGAACATTGCCGTGCCAGCGGACAGTAAGAAAAGTAAAAGAAATTTCTTCATCGGTATAAAAATACGTAAATAGATATATTTTTGGACAAATTAAAATCAACGCTTATGAAAAAGATCTCATTACTACTGACTTTGCTCGTGTTCGCAACCATTGGCTTGCAGTCATTTAATTCCGATCCCAAGGATGTGGATCCGGTTGGTACGTGGACTTTTTCAGCCCCGATGGCCCCAGAAGGTTATGGTGCGGGGGATATTGTGGTTGCCAAAGAAAAGGAGGCTTACACCGCAACCATGAAAT
>CAZEKJ010000012.1:74686-103671 GCA_964512915.1 uncultured Porphyromonadaceae bacterium | reverse complement strand
TGGGGAGTATGCCGTAAAGGGGACAACCGTGAAGTATAGCAAAAATGTCATGACCTTCACAATTTACCTTGAAGGTGAGTACATTAATGTTAAAGCTACTTTTTCAGCCGATGGCATCAAGGGCACTGCCACCTATTCGGAAGGTGAGGTTGAGTTTACTGCAAAAAAGAAGGCTATTAAAAAATAACTAAACGTTACAAAAACAAAGGCCGCCTCGATTATCGGGCGGCCTTTTATCATTATCCTTCATCCGTCGTCCGTCGTCGGTCATCGGTCATTTACCCGTCATCACCATCCGGTAACGTGCCGATTTCTCGACATTTGGTCTGGTAATGTAATCGGGATGGTACTGGTTGTTTACATAGAGTTCCGTTTGGTCGCAATAAAAGCGGCTGGCCGGAATTCCGGAAGTGCCGGTTGGAATGATGGTTCGCGAGGCATCCAGGTTACCGAGGTCGAAAATATGGCGGTGGGATGCTCCGTGGTCAACCCCTGACGGATCATAAAACGGATAGGAGTAGGGCCCAACGGTGTGAAAACTACCTCCCACCGGAAAGGGGCCGCGACTTAGTCCGAAGATTTTATCCAGCAGTTTTACGCTGGCCATCGGATGCTTGATGGTGAAGGTGTGGATTTTTCCCCACTCCCAACCAGAAGGGGCCCCTCCGATCTGATCCCTTAGCCATTCAACGCTTTCTGCAAGAGACAAGGTTACATTGTCGGAAAAGGTTTCCCTTTTGTCCGGGGTATTTATATTATCGCACCAGCCTGATTCCTGGTTTGCCAGTATGTTTTCCATAAAATTCTTGACCAGGGATCTGTCAGAAATGAAGGATTCGAAGAATGTCGAATCCATTTCATCCTGAGCCAGATTTTTTGTCAAATGGAAATACCACGTATCGAACAGTGAAGCAGCAGGACTTCCCGGATCCATGGCGTAATTCCAGCTTTTAAGCAGTTCTGCCGAAGCCTGAAGGTCAGGATTACTGCTGTTAGAGACCTGCACCTGTGACAAAAGAACCGGTAAAAACTTCTGTGCCATTTTTGAAGTCCGATCTGCCTGGATGGCAGCAAAGTCATCGGCAGAAAGTTTCTGTTTTGAATTCAGCAGTTCATCGATGCGGTCTTTCCGGTAGGGCATGTCGAACCAGGCACTGATGTAGTAAGGATAGTCCGGATTTGCGGTTCGGTTGTTGGCTGAGGAAACGAATCCCGAAGGGGGATTGAAAACAACCGGCAACTCATCAAAGGGCACCAGCCCCTGCCAGTCGAACTCGTCGGTAGCACCAGGGAAAACCTGAAAACCAGGCTCCTTGCGAATGGGTATTCCTATGGTTGATTGTAACCCGATATTCCCGTCCACATCGGCATAAACGGCATTTTGATTTACTGCGACAAAGGTTACAAGTGCCTCGCGGAACTGGTCCCAGTTGGCTGCCCGGTTCAGAAGGTAAACCGTGCGCAGTTCGTTGCTGTCCTCATTACCCAGCCAACGCATTGAAATAGTCTTGCCCTTTTCCTTTTTAAATGATGAGATAACCGGTCCGCGGTGCGTAAAGCGGTTCTCGCGTCGGATGGTATCGCCTTTACTTGTCAGGATCAGCTCCTCGGTTTTTTCCATTTTAACCCATTCGCCGTTACACTGGTACTCATCGGGATTTGCCGGATTGATAGTCTCCTCATAAAAGTCAACATCATCCACCATCACGTTGGTAAATCCCCATGCGATCCTGTCGTTATGACCAGCGATCACCATGGGCTGGCCGGGAAGGACGACACCGGTTACATTCAGTTTGCCGGGGATTACCTGGTGCATCTGGTACCAGATTCCCGGAATCATCAGTCCCAGGTGCATGTCATTGGCCAGCAGTGGTTTGCCGGTAGCGCTTTTTTCGCCGCTGACCGCCCAGTTGTTACTTCCCCTGAAGACATCCAGGCCCAGTTCATCGATTTGGGAAATTACTTTATTGAGGCTTCCAAGAATTGCTTCAGATTCCGGGTCGATACTGAAATCGGGGTAAACATAGGAGCTTTGCTTTAGCAGATCAGGCAACAGGTCGGCATAAAGGTTAGATCCGACTTTTGATTTCAATTGGTGTAACAGGACTTCGGTTCCCCATCCGGTCGATAAATCCCAGGCCATATAGCCTATCAGGTTGATAGAGTTTTCAGGCAGCCAGGGTTCTGGTTTGTAGCCGATCAGCGTGAATTCAGGCGGGAGTTTCTTCCCCGCTTTTTCAATATACTGATTCACACCGGAGCAGAAGGAGTTCAGTGCCAGCAGCAGTTCAGGTGAGGCACCGGCCAGAATTTTTCTGGATTTCTGAGTCATCCGAAGGGACCGGAGTAACTGGTCGGCGTCGGCCATATCTGGCCCGAAAATCTCTGACAGGCGTCCCGTTGTTACCCTTCGAAGGAGATCCATCTGCCAGAGCCTGTCCTGGGCCAGAACAAATCCGACTGCCATGTAAAGGTCCGGTTCATTTTCTGCATAAATATGCGGAATGGCGAAGGAATCACGGATGATTTCCACTTTTCCCGATATACCAGTCAACTCAACATTCCCGGAATAATCCGGAAGTGCTCTGGTTTTAACAATCGTTACGAGGATTATGCCTGCAATAATTATCAATACCAGCAAAGCGGTGACACCGGCAATAATTTTTCTGATTTTCATTTCAATCGGCTTTAGGTTAACAACATAAACTTAGAGAAATAAAAAAAACCACAAGGTAAGTTGTGGTTTTTTTATTTAGCGGGATGCCTTTTAGGCTTTTTTCTTGTGACTCCGGGCTAAAAGGAGCATGAACACTCCAAAGACCAGCATGATCAGCCCGGTCCATATGTTAACATTGTAGCCGAGTGATTTGGCATACATGTCCGTGTTACCAGCGGTTGCCAGGCCAAAAATCGACAGGGCTAGACCGAAAATGGTAAAGAGCAATCCAATCGGAAGTTTAATATCTAGTTTCATAATATGCCTCCTACCAGAAAATAATGGTTAATGCTAAAGTAATAATCCCTACAATGATGGCCAGTACTTTCGGGCGGTTGTACCATTTTTCCTCTTTTACCACAATGCGCGGAGTCAGAGAATAAACCAGTCCAATCAGTTCTTCATCAGTTTTTCTTTGCTTTGTTAAGAAAGTCATACTGACGGTTACGATGGTTGCAGAGCACCACGCAATGATTGCTGTCCAGAAGCTCTGGGCCATTCCGCTCGGGTAGGTGTGTACCAGGCTGATCCAACCGCCTTTGATGATCTCGTCAGGTGAGGCGCCCTGGGGAATTGTTAAACCATGGTGTACCAGGGCAAAGCCGATTCCGATAAGTAATCCCCAGAATGCCGCGTTCCCGGTGGCTCTTTTCCAAAACATCCCAAGGAAGAGCACGGCGAAAAGAGGAGCGTTTACCATGGAAAAGACCATCTGGAGGAAATCCATGATGTTACCGAACTGCCGGGCCAGGTATGCGGCACCGATACTGACGATTACACCGGCCACGGTTGCAATCTGGCCGACTGTCAGGTAGTGCTTGTCGCTCTGGTTCGGCCGGATATAGCTTTGATAGATATCATAGGTCCAGACTGTGTTGAACGCGGAAACGTTTCCTGCCATCCCCGACATGAAAGAGGCCAGCAGGGCGGTAAGCCCGAGGCCAAGGATTCCTGCAGGATAATAATGTCCCAACATCGAGGTGATGACCGAATTATAGTTTGGACTGCCATTGGGCATCAGGTCGAGGGTGAGTGTTCCTTTGGCGGCCAAAGCCATTGCAGCCATACCTGGAAGGATAACCAGAAAAGGAATGAACATTTTCGGAAGGGCTCCGATCAGCGGGGTTTTCCTTGCGGCATTCATTGAATCCGCAGCCATTGCCCGTTGCACCACAAGGAAGTTGGTGCACCAGTATCCAAAGGAGAGCACGAAGCCCAGCCCCATGAGGATCCCGAACCATTCCACCCCCATCGGGTTGGAGGCCGCGGATCCTGTATGCGCCCAGGTGGAGGTCCAGGTGCCGGCTTCAAACCCTCTGGCAACAGCAACCTGGTCAAGCGTTTCAGTCATGCCTGCCCAGCCGCCGGCGTCTTTCAGGCTCAGGAAAACCAATGGGAAGAGACCGATTACAATGATGAAGAATTGAAGGACTTCGTTGTAAATGGCTGATGACAAGCCTCCCAGATAGGTGTATGCCAATACTATGAATGCTGATACCCAAACACTTACATCGAAAGGCCAGTTAAGCAGCTTTTCCATCAGGGCAGCCAGTGCGTACATGGAGATTCCGGATGCCAGAACGGTCATCAGCGCAAAGGCAATAGCGTTTAGGCCCCGGGTTTTCTCGTCGAAACGCAGCTTCAGATATTCAGGGACCGACCGGGCCTTTGAACCGTAATAGAACGGCATCATGAAAAGGGCCAGGAATACCATTGCCGCAATCGCACCGATCCAGTAAAAATGTGCAGTCATCAGCCCGTATTGGGCGCCTGATGCGGCCATACCGATAACTTCAAGCGCGCCCAGGTTAGCCGAAATAAAGGCCAGTCCTGTAACCCAGGCAGGGAGTGAGCGGCCGGCCTCAAGAAATTCAGAGGAGGATTTCATGTATCGTTTCAGCGCCCAGCCGATGCCGAGAACAAAAACGAAATAGATCATCATGACTCCATAATCGATCCATCCGAGCGATAAAATGTTTGACATAGTTTAGTTTTTGGTAAGTCAGTTCAAATGTACATTATTTGACAATTGTTATAAGGCCGGCGTCGATGTATTGTCCGCCATCGGTTTGGTGGCAGTGGATTGCAATGACATTCCGGCCGGTTTTCAGAAGTTCGCTGGCTTTTTTGCCAAGGGGCCAGGGTTTGTATGTTGCTGTGTATCCGGGAAGTGTCGCTGACAGGATGCCATTGATGTATACTTCACAGTCTTCGTCATGGTGAATAAAAAGGCCCAGGTCATCCGTGGGAATCGTTTGAATGTCAAAATCCATGCGAAGCCAGATGTCACTTGTATTCCAGGTAGTGCGCACTTTGGCACCGGGAGTCTCTTCGGTTCCGAAACCTGCCAGTCCGCTTTTCCAGCCCGATGGGGTATAATTCTCGGAGAACCAGTTCCCATAAGGTTTTTCGGTGGTATACATCCAGGTGCGGGCTTCAGTTCTCGAGTCGGTAAGAATGGTTTTACCACCTTTAACTATGGGCAGGGGAGCCCATTTTCCGGGAGTAGCGGCGCCTGATTTGTACCACTTTTTCCAGATATAGGGATTCTCCAGCGCCTTGATAAAAAGGCCGCCAATGACGGGTCGTGCCTGGAAGCCAACTTTATAGGCATTGTCGGCAACGTACCAATCGGTTACGGGCACACGCTGGGGTGTTGCACTGATAAAGTCATAAACAGGATTGAACAGGGCATCAAAATCCGCCTGGTTATTGGCCATGGTTGCGGTCCACAGGATCCAGTCGGTTTTTGTCCAGCGTTCACGGTTGTCGAGCGGCAGGCCGTACGGAGCCTGTATTTTTTTGTAAAAATCGATTTCCTTCTGTACAACATCTTTTGGAAACAGGTTGAGTCGTAATAGTTTATCCCATACGAGGTTGTATTTCTGGCTCCAGGTTCCGGGCTGGTCATAGGCCAGTCTTGTGTGGTCGCCTTCGGTGGCGAGCCTTACCCAATCCCTGGCAAAGGTTTCAGCCTGCTGCCGGTATTGGACGGCTTCAGATTTACGGCCGGTAATCTCGCAGAGGTCGGAATAAGCGGCGATTGCAACAATGGCTTTAGCAGAAAGGTTGACATTGTGAGCCAGATGGCCTGCAAAGTCATCGGTACAGAGCTGGTTTTCCGGATCAAATCCTTTGCTCAGCAGATATTTTGCCCATTTCTCGAGCAGGGGCCAGTGCTGGTTCGCAAAATCCCCGTTGCCATCCGCCTTGGCCAGCGCGTCCATCATGATCAGCATATTGCCAGTCTCTTCAACGGGCATCTGGTTCTCTTCGGTCAATTCGCCCCCGCCGTAAGCCTGACCGGTAGCATGTGGATAGGTTCCCAGGTCGTGGGGAGCGAAGTCCCACTTCCACAGGCTCGAAGCGGAGTAGTCAAGCAGCGGTTTCAGCATTCCCTTGGTAAGTGCGGGGCTCATCAGAAAAAAGAAGGGGGATGCAGGATAGATTACGTCCACCGTGGCAATGCAGCCATTGCTGAAATTCTCCTTGGAGAATACCAGCGGTTCACCGGCTGCGTCGGCTGTAACTTTATGTGCAGCCAGGCACTGACGGTAAACCAGGGCAGTGACCTGTGCATATTTTGAGCCTCCAACGCTTGCAATATCTTTTATCAGTTCATCGTCAAATTCTTTGCAGCGTTGATAGAGCCCTTTATAGTCGCGGGCTGCAACCGTCAGCAGGGATTGCATGTCCATCCCATCCCGTTTCCAGTAGGGTTTAAGGTTTTGGGTGAAATACCGGATGCTGAACAGGTCGTCGTAACCAAGCATCAGATAACGGTAAACCGAGGTGGTCCCCACCGAACCCAGGTCCCAGGAGGCTGCCATAACAAATAATCCATCCTTAACGGCCCGGGGAGCATCAGATTCATTACTCACCGGAAGTTTCCCTTCCACCGAGAAGAACTTCCTGACTGCTTCGCCTGCCCCTATAGCGGTTACCGGACTATTGTCGTTTGGCAGGGCCAGATAGCCATATCCCCAGTCTATCCTGAGGTCGTCGCCGCGTTTCTGGAGCACCGGCTGTTCGGTTGTTCCTACCCGGATTGCCGTGATCCCGGTGACAGCTGGCCGGGTGAACACTACCTCCTGCTCGGGCAGGTTAACCGCGATTTCAGAGGAACAGTCAAAATATATTTTTACATTATGGGGATTGCCATCGGCCGATTCCACCTTGTACCCGATATAGGTTATTGGCCTTGACAGTACAGCCAGATCTTCGGGCAGCAGGGGAGTGGTGAAGGTGAGGGTCAGCAGGACGGCAGAATTGCCGAAAATGTATATGGTCTGAGTTGGATTCACAGTAACGCTTTTCTGCGGCAGCGGCGCAATTGTTGACGGCCGGCTGCCCATCAGGCGGTACACTTTTCCGTCAATTTGAACCATGCTGTGCAGCCCCTGCTTTTTACCGGTCCAGTGAACGGTTTCGGCATCCCAAAGCCGGTCGGCCGGCGACCAGATGCTGAAATAGGGATCATGCGCTACCAAAGGAACAGCGGGGGGACGGAAGTCGGGGATTTGTGCGAATGCATCAGGGGCAAGGATCAGGAGGAGCAGGTACAGATACTTCTTCATGGGTCGGCGGTTTATCTGGTTTTAAAAATAAAAAAAAGGGAGGACCAAAATCCTCCCTTCTTAAAATCATTCCCCGGAAAACCTATTTCTGTGCGGCAATTGTGTTTATTCTCCTTTCGAAATCATCCACCTTACCTGAATATACCTCCAGAGCCTGAATCTGCAGATTGGTCGGTCTGCCGGCATATCCGATCACTGCCCCATAGACTTCAGCAATATTCTCGCGGAGGCGCACCTGTCCGGTAATACCGCCTTCGCCCGGCTGCGTTGCCGAAATCTGCTCGTGCATCTTGTCACACTCTGAAATCCTGGCATCCAGCTTCTTGCGCCTTTCGCCTTTCGCCTTTGAACTTTCAGTCATGAGCGCTTCTTTGGTCTTAAGGACCAACTCATCGACAGCTGCCAGTTTTTCCAGCATATTATAGGCCTTCATAAGAGTTTCCCGCTGGATTCTCCTGTCCTCCGCCGAGTGGCTGAGATCAGGATTGTCATTCAGAATCATGGTTGTTGTGTAGGTCTGGTCGCCTTTTATAATTTTTACCGTGTAGGTTCCTGCTTCATACATCGGGCCAACTGTTGCTTCCCCGAGGATATTCGGAGATTTTGGAACTTTCGGCGGCTCCATCATGGTCGCAATCGATACTTTATTGATCCCTTTCCGCGTGCCTGCTGGCAGTTTTTTAAGGAACTTGCCGCCGGCATCGTATAATTCCAGATACATGTCACCAAAAACATGTCTTTTTTTCAGATAATAACATACGGATGCAGCAGATGACGGATTCGGACCATAAAATTCAGCATCGCTCGCAAAGTCCTGCAGACCGGTTTCGGATGAGAAGTAGAAAGGCTTCTGCGGCAGGAATGCGAATTCCTGATCGATAATCTCCTGTTTAAGTTTACGGATCGGTGTAATATCATCTATGATAATGATTCCGCGTCCGTGAGTTGCCATAACCAGATCATTTTCATCGGGCTGGATGGCGATGTCATATATCGCGGTTTGCGGTACCTTGTTCTTAAACCGGACCCACTCATTCCCTTTATCGATACTGAGAAAAAGCCCGAATTCGGTTCCAAGGAAAACAAGATCGGGGTTGACAATATCCTGCCTGATTACATGGCAAAAGCCCAGAACGGCAGGGGTAACCAATGATTTCCATGTTTTCCCGAGGTCGGAGGTATAGAACGCATAGGGTTTAAGATCCCCGTTTCGGTGCGCGTCTACGGTCATCCAGGCTGCGTTCGGGTTGAAGTTATCAGCCTGGATGTGGGATATGAAGGCCAATGGCGGTAGCCCGGGAATGTTGCTGTTCAGCTTGTTCCAGATTTTTCCGCCGTCAACTGTAAGCTGAACATTTCCATCATCGGTGCCCACCCAAACAATATTCGGGTCAACCGGGGATTCACTGATCGTAAAGATGGTTGTATTGTTTTCAGCGGTACTGTTGTCGATGGTGAGTCCACCCGATTTTTCCTGCTGCTGGCGGGTTGGATCGTTTGTTGTCAGATCGGGGGAAATGCGATCCCAGGAATCGCCTTTATCCTTTGACCGGAACAGGTATTGGGCTCCCATATATATCCAGCCGGTTTTCGCCCCGAAAATGACCGGAGCATTCCAGTTAAACCTGAGCGCCTCGGTGCCGGCATCCGGGAAAGGCTTGATGTACTTGCTTTCCCCGGTTTTATGGTTGGTCCGGGAAACTCTTCCACCCTGATATTGTGCGTAGGTAACATTCGGATCATCGGGGTCACCATAGGTATAAAAACCATCGCCAAATCCGATGTTTTTCCAGTCGCTGTTCCGGATACCGCCGGATTTTCTTGAAGGCGCCTTCCATGAACCGTTATCCTGCAAGCCTCCATAGACATTGTACGGTTTTTGGCGGTCGACGCTGACATGATAAAACTGTGAAACCGGCAGGTTCTGGACGAAACGCCAGGTGTTTCCCTTGTCGGCCGAAATATATACACCGCCGTCAGTACCGAGGTACATCAGCCGGTTATCGCTAGGACTGATCCATAAAGCATGGGTATCACTGTGATAGGATCCACCGGTAACCGAAGGATTCTGAAAGATTTTCCCGCCGTCATTGCTCACCCACAATTGTGTTCCGGGTTTGTAGATCCGGCTGGGTTCAACCGGGTCGGCAACCAGCAGGCTGTAGTAAAACGGCCGGTCGCCCATCTGGGTCTGAGTACTCATTTTTTCCCAGGATGCACCCTGATCACCTGACCGGAAAAGGGCCGATTTGGCCGATTCCACCAAGGCGTAAAGGGTGTAAGGCGCTACCGGAGAGATTTCAATGGCAATCCTGCCGAGTGTTCCGGTGGGTAAGTCCTTCACCAGTTTTGTCCAGGTGGTTCCGCCATCGGTTGATTTATACAGACCGCTTCCGGGGCCGCCCGACCTGAAGGTATGAGCCTCACGCCGGTAGTCCCACATCGAAGCATAGAGAATATCGGGATTCAGCGGATCCATGGCCATGCTGGCGCAGCCGGTGGAAACGCCAACGTATAGCACTTTGGTCCAGGTTTTCCCGCCATCTGTGGTCTTGTAAACACCGCGGTCTTCCGAGTCGCCCCACAGGGCTCCCATCGCAGCGGCATAAACAATATCAGGATTTTTGGGATGGACCAAAATTTTTGCGATTCTTTCGGTTTTATCCAGACCCTTCAATTCCCATTTATCTCCGCCGTTTACGGTACGATAAATTCCATTACCAACTGAAACGGAGTTTCTTACCCACACTTCCCCGGTTCCGACCCAAACCGTATCGGGACGCTGCTGGTCAATGGTAATGCATCCTACCGCCTGGCAGTGGTCATCAAAAACCGATTTAAATGTGGTTCCCTGGTTGATTGATTTCCATACACCGCCCCCGGCTGCACCCACCCAAACGATGTTGGGATTGGATTTTTCGGCATCGATGGCGGTAATACGGCCGCTCATTTTAGCCGGACCGATCTGCCGGCCGGCAATATCGCCCAATGTGGCATCGGTCACCTGGGCCATTAAAGCAGAACTGCCGCAAAAAGCGAGCAGTCCTGCTACCAAATAGCTGAATTTCATAACTTAAGTATGGGGATTATTTTGCCACCGGTTTCCCGAATAGGGCGCTGTCGAGTTCAAGGTTGATCTCAACTTTTTCTGTTACGATGGTACTGACCACCTGGCCGCCCATCTTGGTTTCGGCTTTACCCGGCACGGCCATACCCTCAACCTGCATATAGTTGCTGTAATAGGTATCCGATTCTGTTTCATTACCCTGGACTTTCACCTTTGTTGTAGTGCGAATCTGCATGTAGCTGTCGGCATCGATAAAATTGATGAATGAGTCACCTTCCTTGGTCACGATCATGATCTTGTAACAGGAGGTGCCCTCCATATCTTCCTTTCCTTCGAGGGTAACGGTATAACCCTTATCCTTCCAGTTCCATAGCATGCCATCCATATCTGCCTGATATTTCATGGATTTGAGTTCATCTTCCCCGAAAGGCTGAGGATCGGTAACACCTGCAAAAGGATTGATGTTCCATCCCTCCTTGCCGTTGTAAGTCTGGATAAAGGTGAGACCCTGAAAAGTTCCTTCAACCCTGATATTTGAAGGGCGCGCCATCATTTGGATAAATGGGATTTCAACACCCATCTGGACCAGTTTTCCGGAAACTTTCATGTTATTGACCTTGAGAAGTTTTTCCTGGCCGATCGCTGCATAATGTTCTTTCAATACATCTTCAAGGGATTGGGCAGAAAGGAAAGTGCCGGTAAACAGCACTGCAAGGGTAATCAAAAATGCTTTTTTCATGTTGTGTGTAGTTGTTAGATATTTTTCAGGTATTGGACATTCTATTTACGAAAATGTTACATATAGCTCCCATATTCTCCGACGAGCTGTGCCACGCGCCTCACCCGGTATTCCAGTCCGTCGGGCGGAACCTGGTCGGCCACGCCGAGCACAAATCGGGGTTCCTGCCGCATCACTTCAAGCACTTCCCTCACATGACGGTCGAACTCTTCATCGCTTACATGGGGAGTGAAGCAGACGCCGGGAATCCCTCCCCAGATAATGGTTTTCTGGTTGTTGACCAGGGGTGGGATTTCTTTAAAATCCATGTCCCCTGCGGGCTTCGGTGTAAGGGCTTCCAGAACGGTAAAACCGGTGGAGGCCTCCTCCTTTAATAAACCGCGCAGGGTGCCATCGATATGAATGAATGAGTACTTGCCGGCTTTTTTTATCTCCTGAATCCATTTCTCCTGATAACTGCGCATATAGAGTTCGAAGAACTGTGGTCCGACCATTTCTGAAGAGAGGTTTTCCGGGATCATCAGGACTTCGGCAGGACTGTCGACTGCGATGCGGGCAGCTTTGTCAAAGGCCTTCCCCATCATCTCAAGCAAGGCTGCAAACGCATCGGGGTTCATCATGGCAATCATGGTAACTGCCATGATCCCCGCTTCGAGTGCCACAAGATGCATGAAGGGGCTTTTTGGAAGATAGCAGAGAACAAGGCCCTGATCATCAACCTGCTTCCGTCTTTTATCGGCGAAATCATAATCGGGCTCAAAGCGCATGTTCTCATAAATATGCATCATAGCGGGCAAATCTTCTTCCAATTTCAGGAAATGCTCAACCGGCCCCTCGGTGTATGACGCCGGAATATACTCCCAGCACTCCCTGACGGAGCCCACCGGTGTTATGATTTTTGTAAAGCGCCGGTTTCCGTCGGTCCAGCTGTTAACGGTGCATTTATCGTAAAAAGTTTTAAAGGGGAAATATCCCTGCAGATAAAACCCGACACCCAGGTCCCGGTGCCATTGGATGTACTCATCGCTCTGAATAAAGTTTCCGGGTTTTAAGCCTTTTTTTATCAGGGAATTGGCCCAGTAATCAAGATCGCCGAACCAGGGGACCTGGTCAGGCCTGGTGCCGTTCAGAATGGCAAGGATACGTTCGCGGGGTGTCATTGGATAAAGGTAATAAACCTGTCAGGTTTAAAAAAACCTGACAGGTTTAGGCAATTGACCAGATATATGTACGTTTACATATATGTAACAAATTTAATACATATGAAAAGGAAGATTTTTGCTTTAGTTCCGATGTTTGTCCTGCTGGCCGGTGCATTAGTATTTACCAACTGTGAGAAGGGTGATGACGATGATGATAATGAAGGCGGTAAAGGCAGCCACAATGCGGGAATGAACTGTCTATCGTGCCACAAGTCGGGCGGGGAGGGCGAAGGAACATTCAACGTTGGCGGAACCGTTTACAATGCCAGTAATGCCGGCCTCAGCGGAGCGGTCGTGAAGTTGTATGCTACGGCAGACAGAACCGGCACTGCAGTTGCAACCATGACATCCGATGGCAGCGGGAATTTTTATACCAAGAATGCGGTTTCCTTTGGTACCGGGCTGTATGCCACGGTTACTTCCGGCAATTCCACATCCAACATGGTTACGCCTGTTACCTCGGGCGCATGCAGCAGCTGCCATGGGAGTTCGGTGCCGAAGATTACGGTTAACTAGACAAAATAAGGCAGAGGGCAGAAGGCAGAAGGCAAAAATTAGTAAAAAGAAATAAGGAAGAAGGAGCAAGCTAGGGCAGAAGTAGTTTCTGCACGTGTTACTTACCTTTTACTTATTTCTTTTTACTAATTTTTGCCTTCTGCCCTCTGCCTTCTGCCCTATTTCCGCCTGGGTTTAAATGCCAGCCCGATCGCCAGCAGCAGCACAATCCCTGCCACCACAAACGCCCATTTATTGATCATCCGGCTTTCGCAGGTGAGCTGAACATCATCGAAATAGAGGTCGGTTCCGGTGAACTCCCACCGGGTCTCAAGGCCCTCAACCTGAGTGCTGTTGGTGTTTAAAAGGATGCCCGGCATCCGGATGATGAACTTGAACGAGTTGACAGGAATCTGGTCCCATAATTTCATTTTATCATCGAATATTTTGAACGGTACAGGATATTTGTCGACCAGAGTAACCAAGTCCGAACGGTTCAGGAATTTTTCGATGGCAAGGATAAGGTCTCGCCCTTCCTCTGCGTTCGAGCTGTCAGTCAGATATTTGTACAGTTCTTCCTTGCGATTCTGCAATTCTGATTCTACCGAAGTGTATCCTGCTTCTTTTTTCAGAACCGAAAATAGAATTTTATAGTAATCCTCAAAAGCGGATCTCATTACGAAATGTTCATATTTGTTTTCGATCAGCTTATATTCAGCTTCATTGTAATCGGGATCTTCCTCGCGTTCTTCTTCATCAGAAATTTTCAGAAGACGCAATTCTTTATCAGTTAGATAATTACGCCAATCTTGTGATTTGTAAGGATCTGCCTTGAGTATCGTCTCTGAGTAATCGAAATAGGTGAAGAACCAGCGGAATTTCTTTTTTAATTCCGATTGAACCCGGATCACCTGGATAGTGGTATCCCCGGGGTTCATGGATTTGTTGAGTTCTTTGAATGAAGTGAATTTCCGGGTGAGGCTAAGGGCAGGTTTATCGTCATCCACACGGATAATCTTGCGGGTCCAGCCGGTATCCTGCATAAAATAGAAAGGTGCTGATTCCAGATCGGCGGAATCTCCTTTTATGAGAATGGTTTTTTCGATCTCGCCGTTCGGGAAAAGTTGTGTTGTAAGATAGATATCGAGGCATCCGGGCAGGAAGAGGAAAAGGCCCAGAAGGGCTGCGCCTGTTCTGAAAGAGATTGTTTTCATACTATTGTTTATTTGGTTTTGATGATGAATGCCGTGTTCCTGAATGGGGAAACGGATCTATCGGGGTAAATCCTGTTTATTTTGTTTTTGATCAGCCGGGTTTCCAGCTCGGTGAGCTGTTTTCGGGCAAATGCAAGGCGAAACGGGCCGACCGATGTGATGCTGTCATGAATCAACCCGGATCTTTTTAATTCAGTGAGCATAACCTGATGAGATTCACGGATAGCCCACCGATCCACCAATCCCGGAGTTTCCGGGTATTCAATATTGGCAAAGGTTTGTTCGAGCCGTACGATTTTTCTGACGGAATGGGCCTGTTCGCCGAGAAAGAGAATCAGGAACAAACCGGCTGCAACTGTAGAAGTCCACCGCAGAATTGCCAGAACCGGGGAGGCTTTCGTCCTGACATGCACAATCCGGCGCATAACTAACTCCTCCAGCTTGTTGAAATCCTGATTCTGAACCTCTGTGGAAGCCCCATCGCCAATCAGAATATTGCGATTATCCAGGAAGTTCATGCGGATTTTAGCACAATCCTCACATTCAGCCAGATGCTTCTCCACCAACATTTCCTCCTGATCAGTTAACTCATCGGGAGTCAGGTACATCAGGAATTCTATTTCAGTACACGTTTTCATCTTGATTCGTCTTATTTTTAGGCCCCCGGCATGAATGCCGGGGTTACTGATGTCTCCGATTATAATGTCTGGATTACGTATGTCCGGCCCTGATTAAATCTTCTCTTAATTTTTTCCTTGCGATATAAAGGCTCGATTTTATGCTTGATTCCGTAAGCCCCGTCTCGTCAATTACCTCCCTGATGCTCAGGTTTTCCAGGTCACGCAGGATAAAAACTGTTTGCTGAGTCTCCGGCAGTCCGGGTATCCATCCCTTAATAAACTCCATCAACTCAGCCAACTCCAACTCCCGATCCGCTCCCCGTTCCCCGCCCTGTGTCTCAGGAATGATGTCCGTATTGATCATCACCCTCGACTCTCTTTTGTTTTTCCGCATCTGGTCGATGGTCAGATTTCTTAGGATACTCCGGAACCAGTATTTAAAAGAACCTTTCGGATCCATTGACCCGATGTTTTTCCACACCCGGATGTAGGCTTCCTGAATAATATCCATGGATTCCTCGCGACTCCGCGTCATCCGGTAAACCGTTTCCCATGCGAACCTGCGGGTCAGGCGCATCAGCTCCTGCATGGCAGCAGGATCTTTAGCCTTTAATCGTTCAATTATTTGATCGGTTACACCCAGGTTCATCGGAATGGTTTACAATAGATAATACGAAAGATAGACAGAAAGGTCGAAAGAGGTTGCTGGTTGCTGGTTAAAGCCAGTTGCCGGTTGCCAGTTGCCGGTTGCCGGTTAGGTCGCCAGAACTGTCATTCCGGCGGAGGCCGGAATCTTCACACCCACACCCAAACCCACACTCACACCCACACCCACTTCACTCACCTCGTGGTTAGATTATTGCTCGGTAGGGGCGAACCTTGTGGTCGCCATGCAAACGATAAGGGCCACGGCCGTTTTATCCTGTTGTTAGAGGGCGACCGCAAGGGTCGCCCCTACGAAACATCCGCGGGAAAAATAATAAGTTAGGGGATTCCGGCCTCCGCCGGAATGAAAGTTCTGGCTTTAACCGGCAACCGGCAACCGGCAACCGGTAACTGGCTTTAACCGGCAACCGGCAACCGACAACCGGTAACTGGCTTTAACTAGTACCCAGCAACCACCATCAGGTGATCCGAATAGTAGTTCTTCCCGTCATGATCCGGTCTTACTTTATAGAACGAGATTTTCGGGATATTGCGGACCAGTATGTAGTCGATGCGGTCGCCATGGGGTTTGGTGATGTCGAAGCCGGTAAAGGTGTATTCGGGTCCTTCAGGCGGGGTTTGGGTGATGAGGCGGCTGTCGGAGAAGCAGCCGGCGATGACATTGAGGTAGCCGGCATCCCGGGGTGAGGAATTGAAGTCGCCGGTGACAATGGTTCTATGGTTGCCGGCAAGGCTGTCGGCCGCATGAACGATTAGTTTCGCACTCAGCTCACGGGCTTTAACTCCCACATGATCGAAATGGGTGTTAAAAACAAAGAGGGTGTCCCCTGTGGTTTTTTCTTTCAGGCAAATCCAGGTGACCATCCGCGGACAAGCTGCATCCCAGGCCAGCAGTCCCGGTGTGTGCGGATCGGGCGCCAGCCAGAAATTATCGGTCCGGATCAGTTCATACAGGTCCTCACGGAAAAATATCGGGACGTATTCCCCTTTCTCTTTCCCGTCATCCCTGCCAGCTCCCGTCCATCCATATCCGGGCATTGCCTTTTCAAGATCTTTCAACTGGTTGTTCAACACTTCCTGAAGGCAGAGAATATTCGGATTAACCTCTCGGATCAGGTTGAAGACCTTTTCTTTACGATTGGGCCAGGCGTTCACCCCATCACCGGGATTGTTGAAGCGGATGTTCCAGGTGGCGACGCTGGTGGCGTTGGCGCCCGCTGGTTGTTTTTCGACAGAAGTGCAAGCCAGAGTGACAAGGGATATGAAAAGCAGCAGGTTGGGGAGCATGGGGAGGGAGTTAAGGGAGTTTATTTAGGGTAAAAATAGTGGATAAAAGTGTTGTCGATAAAAAACGGGGAGGTTTATTACATTTGGTTAACCTCAAAATGTATCCCGATGAAACGACCCCTTTTGGTACCTTGTTTATTTGCTGTTGCTGCAATTGCTACATCCTGCAGTCAGCAGGTGATTCAGAATGAGTTTGTTAAACTTGATTTGCGCTCGCCCAATGAGATTCACCTGACGGATAAAATGTCGGACAAAACAACCGATTTTACCGGTTCGGCGTTTTCTTTTGTGATAGACGGGAGGGAGTACCGATCGGAAAACCTGCCGGAACCGAAAATTTCCGTGACTTCAGAGAGCCTTACATTTTATTATCCTGATAGCCTTTATCCGGTTAAGGTTCTTTACGAGCTGAAACCGGGATGGAAGTTTTTCTCAAGACAGCTGCTGATTGAATCCAGATCAGGGAAAGCTTTTAAAATCAATAAGATAAGTCAGATAAGGGTGCGCTGTGAAAACAATGTGAAGGAGCGATTTAAGCTAACAGGGGGAAAATACGGGCTTTCATTGCGTTTCGCAGAGCCATCACCGCAAGCGGAAAAGGCTGCAGGATGTTTTGTACTTGTGCAGAACCCATTTACACTGTATGACGGCGAAGGACAGAACCTTGATATTTCCTACGAACCTGAGATGAACTGGAATCCGGCCGACGGGCCCTTCCCTTCAGACCGGCTCTGCATCGGGATGTATGAATTATCGGGCACCACCTTTCGACAGGATATGGCTGCCGAATGGGTGTATGAAGTGAATCCCGATGAATTTCTGACCGGCGGTCAGCAGGTGGATCTGGCAGAAATAGAGGCGGTTATGGGGTGCACTACCGCCTTCCTCGGTGTTCATCCGGAGAAAAGCGCCCGCGTGCACGTGGGCTGGTGCGAGAATGATTATCAGATTAACATGGCAATTCCGGAGCACCGGGTTGAATATAAACGGATTATCGACCAGGCCGCGGCGGTTGGGTGTGATTATGTGCTCTACACGCCGGATCACAGCAAACTAACGAGCCTCGATCAGAATGCCGATGCTTGGGGCTGGGAGAGCCTGCTTTTCCTGAATATGGGCCAGAAAATCCGGACAGGGGAGTGGATGCCGAAACGGGACCCGATCCCCGCAGACATCCAGGATATTCTGGATTATGCTAAGTCGAAGAATATGAAATTGTTAGCTTATGCTTATCCGTCCCTTCCTTTCATGCAAAACCCTGAATGGACCGCATGGCGGACTAAAATCGGGGAGAAACCGGGCGGTTACACAACGGTAGATACCGGACTAAGAAGTTTTCAGGACTGGTGGGTCGACCTGCTGGTGGATTTTTATGAGTACACAGGCATCGGCGGCTATTCTTTCGATCATTGGTGGACCGCCTATACCGATGATGCTGGCCTGGTCTCCAGCAAGTATCAGCAGTGGTTTGGCGTACGGAGAATTCTTGACGAGCTCAGGCTCAAGGCTCCTGACATGATTGTGGACACCCGCCAGCAGGTGCATCATTTCGGCACCTGGACCTGGCTCGCGGGCACCTATCCGCACCCGATGATGTCGGACGAGCAGCCGGGCAGCTTCAATGCCATTCCCGACCTGAGCACCGACCGCGTGAGCGCCGCCCGTCAGCGGTTTGTGGCCTGGCGCCTGATGACCCGGGATTATACCCCGATAGAGGTATTGCCTGGCTTCATCACGCATCAGACCCAGCGCGACGACGCGAACCGGGTAATGCGGCGCGATCATTACCGCACCCGCGACTGGGATTTCTTCGGCTGGAAATATAACCTGATCTCATCTGTGGCCACGGCACCCTTCAATCATGTGGTCAACTATCTTCCGGCCCGCGATGAGCAGGAATTCAATGCTTTCAGTGAATCCGACCGGCAGTTTTTCCGCAAGTGGATGGATTTTACCGATCAGAACCTGGAAGTACTCAAGCATACTCGCCCGATCATCGGTCAGCCCATGGTTGGCCGGTGCGATGGCACCAGCGCTATTGTTGATAATCAGGGATTCATTTTTGTCTTCAATCCGAACTATCGTTCAATGGTCGCCGGATTCCGTCTTGATCCGTCTATCGGGCTAAATAAACCCGGAAAATACCGGTTAACCGAACTCTATCCCGATGAAGGACTGATCGTTGGGGATCCGGAGAAAGGCGACTATTCCTTTGGGGACGAGGTTTCTATGAGAATGAAAGGGACTACGGCGAGGGTGCTGCGAATCGAGCCGGTGAGGGATGGTGAGGATGCGGCGGTGCTGTATAATTGTTTGGGGAAGATTGTGAGGAATAGTGAGGAAATTGTGAGGAATAGTGAGGAAGTGGTGAGGAATGGTGAGGAAGTGGTGAGGAATGGTGAGGAAGTGGTGAGGAATGGTGAGGTGTTGGAAATTAAGGAGGCGAGGGGGTTGATGGGGGAGGAATATAGAATAGTGATAAAGTTATTGAGTGATAGAGTGATAAAGAGGTTGGTGGTGAATGGGAAGGAGACGGCGTTTACGGTGGAGGGGGATTTGGTTAAGGCAGTGATACGGTTTGAGGGAGAGGCATTTGGGGCGGTGCAGGAGATTGGGAGGTATGATCCGAAGTTTGCCGGAGGTGAGGTTAATGAGTCGTTGACGATTCCTCAGAGGATTTTTGATCAGCTCGAGAAACGGAAGAAGTCGTGGCCGGTGAGTTACACCGATGATGACCTGGTGGCTCCCTGGGCCGGGCCTTCGCGACTGCTGCTGTATGTCCAGATTGCCGAGCCTTATCGGGATACGGTAATAACCTGGTCGGACGGCAAGAATCTTCACCATGATAACCGCAAGGCGCCCATCCGGGCAACCGATCTACGGCTGGAGATTGACGGTAAAAAAGCAGATCTGCGGGAAGCTTACAACGGCGTTTATCCATTTGTGGAGCGCACCAACCTAGGCTACTTCGTGGATATATCAGGCTTAACTCCGGATGTTGAACACAAACTGCATCTGGTGCTGCCGAAAGGATTAAAGCCGGGGCAATATCAGGGCATTTTCGTAGAGCACGTTGAAGGGGAAATGACTGAGCAACTGAGGTGATGCTGCCGGTTGCCGGTTGCCAGTTGCCTGTTGCCGGTTGGAAGAGGTTGCCGGTTGCCAGTTAAGAAGAGGTTGCCGGTTGCCGGTTGCCAGTTTCCAGTTTGGTTTGGGTTTGGGTAGGGGTGTGAGTGGTTAACCAATGGTCATCTACATATTGAATGAAGCTGTTGATCTTTTTACCCAATGCTTCGTACTCATTTATCAAATCATCAACGGGAAGCTTTTTCCCATGAAGTTCTTTAATCATAAGGAGTTGCGAACTACACTCATCACAAGACCCTTCTGAATAAACCAGATATCTGATAAACTCAGCTTTATATCTCCTCCGGCTATACCCCTCAACCAGATTATCCTTAATACTCTTTGATGACCTTCTTATTTGACTGCCCTGCTCGTACATTTCATATTTCGGCAGCTTCATCGTCATGCGATGGACCCTGACAGCCAACTCGAAAGAAATTTGATAAACCTCCAGATCTCTAAAACTCTTCATGGCAATTTCATTTTGGTTATTAATCAATATGTCATACCATTATATAGATGCTAAATCTGGCTCAAAAAGGAGAAATATCTTTTGATTTTGTTTCTTAAAAAACAAATGGTTTAGGAATTCTGGCATTTGCCACTACGATTGCACTGGCTATATAACTGGCAACTGGCAACCGGTAACCGGCAACCTCTTCCTAACCGGCAACCGGCAACTGCTCTTCAGGCCGGAGATTCCGGCCTACGCCGGAATGACAGTTCTGGCGACCTAACCGGCAACCGGCAACCGGCAACCGGCAACCTCTCTCAAACGATCTTAGATACAATTACGTGCAAAATAACGCCAAGGAGAAAAAGCAGGCTGAACCGCTTGTTGTATTCAAAGGCATAGCGTACGAAGTAGAGCGGCCAGGCTTCGGCTTCGTAATTATCGGGCTTGGTATCCGGGCGTTTCTTGAGGAACGGACTCCCTTTTTTCCAAAGATACGGGAGGGCCAGGAAGATCACAAGGACAGGCCATGTGAGGGCTTTTGTGAATACCAGGTAAGTAAAAGCGGCATACTGACCAAGCCATAATACGAGCACGGTGTAGCGGCTGATTGTTTCTCCCAGAATTACCGGGAGGGTAAAGATTTTCTTTTTACGGTCTTCATTCAGCTTGTCGATATGCTTGCCGAAAATTACAGAGGTAGGACCGATGGCATAAACCGCAGAAATCCATGCTACATCCCAGCTCCATACGAAACCGGAGGTTACGAAATAGGTTCCGCCGATCATCAGCGGTCCCCATACCAGCACCACGGTAGGTTCTCCCAACCCGATGTACTTCAGCGGCCAGGTATAGAAAAGCAGGAAGAAGAGCCCGATCAGCCCAAGATAGAGGGTGGTGATAGGTCCGCTGATTGCCAGATAGGCTCCGGCGGCTATTGCCAGAAGGAGGGTAACCAGCAGATACCCGGTGAACTCCTTTCCTGTCATCAGGCCATGTTCTATTACCTGGGGACCATATTGTGCCCGGAAATAATTGTCTTTATCAACTCCCTTGCGATGGTCGGTCCAATCGTTCAGGAGGTTATTTGCTGCATGCGCCAGAACCAGTCCGAAGAATGCAACCACGAAATTGACCGCATTGAATGTGCCGTCGGCAAAGGCGAAGAGCCCGCCCAGTATGGCCGATATGGCCGTCATGATCAGAACGCCTGAGCGTGTGGATATCAACCATTTGGAAATAACATCAAGCCGGGTCCACTCCTCTTTTGAAACCCGCGGAATCGTCTGCAGGGCCTTGCCCCACATTTTTATGTTTAGTGCCATGGGATTAACTTTTGGGTAATAACAAGTGAGAGGCGAAAAGGTTGCCGGAGGAAGACGGTTGCCGGTTGCCAGTTACCGGTTACCGGTTGTTCGCCAGAACTGTCATCCTGACGAAAGTCAGGATCCCATGCCTCGGAGCACTGGACAGGGGATTCCGGCCTTCACCGGAATGACAGTTCTGGCTGAACCGGTAACCGGCAACCGGCAACCGATCTTAACCGGTAACCGGCAACCGGTAACCGGCAACCGATCTTAACCGGTAACCGGCTTGAAGTGTAGGAAAAATCCGCCGCCACCCGACCCGCACAGTTTAATAGCTCCGCAGCCCTCCCTAAGACAGATCTCAGCTTTTTCCCGGATAGATGGAGGGAAGAGGTCGGTAAACAATTGCAGCTGCAGCTCAGAGATTTTGCAGATATCGGAATAAAGCGTTCCGAATTCTTTGGCGATGATGTTGTTAATCACCTGATTTACTAACGGAATGTATTCGGATTCGTAGAGTTCCGCGCGGAGAGGATCGGTTTCCCGATTGATGCTGAAGCCCGATACCCCTGTTTTTGTCTGTCCCGAGGTTTCGCTGTCTATCAGGTTGATTTTAATATGTTTGCGTAATTCGTCGAGGGTAATATCGGGAGTTGTAACCTTGCCATCCCGGATACAGACCGGCCGGTTGAGGTAGCACACCAGCGGATCGGTGCCGGAACTCGTAGAATGGAAGAAGGATTCAATAAAGGCGAGCCTTTTACGCAAATCCTCCGGGGATGTTTCATTTTTATGCCCAAAACGGCGGTAAAGCGCGGCCACCAGCGAACCGGAGCTGCCAACGCCGTAATTGGCCGGAATGGTGGACAGGAAAAAGAGCTTTCCATCCAGCTCCATCCGGAATTGGGCCAGATCCAGGATTTGCCCCGATAGATTTATCCGTTCGCCTTCGGTCAGATATTCATATAGTTCCTGCAAGGATCGGTTCGAATCCACCCATGCCGGGTCGGGGTCCCTCATGCTGCCCGGCAGCACCAGCTCGCCGCTGAACCGCTCATAGGGAAACGCCAGCGCGGCCGACCCGTGGAGGACGGAATATTCACCGAGGAGGAGGAGTTTGGCTGGAACCATAGTTGCTGGTTGCTGGTTGCTGGTTAAGAAGAGGTTGCCGGTTACCGGTTGCCGGTTGCCAGTTAATGGTGCTTCGATTTGTGTTAGCTCTCTTAGGCATTTTATCTGTTTTGTTCTGGCTTAACTGGTAACCGGCAACCGGTAACCTCTTCAAACCGGTAACCGGCAACCGGCAACTGGTAACCTCTTCGGGCCCGTGCCAACCTCGTCGTCGATCCAGCGGTTGTTTTCGCAAATCGGGGCGAGTGTGTTTTCGATGAAGGCTTTGATGGCCGCGCGTTCTTCATCGGGATAGAGCAAGTGTACATTCGGACCGGCATCGAGGGTGAAGGAGGGATGGAGGCCGGTTTCGGTGCGAAATTCACGGATTTTCCGGATGATTTCGAGCGTGGCGGGCTCCATCAGAATTTTTCCTCCATCCGAGGCCAATATCAGGCCATGTAATGTTAAAGCTTCCTGCTCAACCAGATGGATAAAAGCGTCCTGATCTCCAGATCCCAGTATACGCATCAGCTCTCCGATATTATTTCGTGCGCTTTCGTATCGGACTTTCGCAAACGGGTTGCTGTCCATAAGGGCATGACCAGCGCTGCTGGAGAGCGGCTTGGGTTGGGAACTGGTGATCAGCACGGCATCATGAAAATTCCTGAAAACCTCATGAATGCTGCCGTTCACGGGAATGGCATAGTCATCGGAGGAACCGGCTACTGCTTCCGATGCTCCCCAGTGAACGAATCCGCCGTATACAGAACGTGCTGCACTGCCGGAGCCGAGACGGGCCAGGGTTGAAGCGCGGCGGAAGAATTCCGGTTCGGCGAGGCGCTGATTCATCAGGATTGATTCGATATCGACCAGGCAAAGGGCCAGTGACGACATGAACGAGGCCGATGAAGAGATTCCGGAGGAGTGCGGGAAGGTGTTCAGACTGTTAATTTCCAGCTCATTTTGGGACAAAAAGGGCATCAGTGCCGATATTTTATCGAGATATCCCAGCACCCGAGCTTCGAATTTCGGATTTTCCCTGCCCTCAAAGCGGAACCGGTGAACCGGATTCCCTACTGCGGGTTTCCAGTTGACCTCCGTGCGTGAAACCGAACGGGACAGGGTCATGCTCAGGGAAGGATTCTGCGGCAGTTGATTCCCATGCTTGCCCCAGTATTTGACGAGCGCAATGTTGGCCGGGGATTCCCAGGCAATGGTTCCAAAGGCTGCCGAATTCTTCATAGGATGATCTCATCCCAGGTGAAATGAACCGGATACCCTTTTTCAGTGAAGAATTCCCGCATCATGCGTTCGCTGTCGTTGGATACGGCCAGTGCAAAATCCCCGCCCCAGGCGCCAAGGGATTTGATTGCCCCGCCGAAACCCGGAAAGAGGCCGGTTTTCAAAGGGGGACGACAAAGAAGGGCACCCATAAGGTCCTCATGCCGGCTGATGCCTTCAATAAACTCATCCAAGTCGCGCGTCTGATACAACATCTCGGAGATTTCAGAGATTTCTTCCATGGAAGGAAGAAACTCCGGATTTTTTCTCAGAAAGTTGTCAATTTCGATGTTTGTGTCCTGCTTCCGGCCCAGGTAAACGAACAGGAGGTGATGGTGGAACCAGGGATAAAAGTCCATGGGCACAACATCGGGCCCCTCAGCGGTCAGCCTGAATAAAAGGGCACTTTCAGCCCGGGCGCAGGCGATGTCATAACCGGACCCTTTGGCAACCAGCCTGTTGAGTTCGTAGGGATCCACATCGGCCCACCAGGCGATATTTGAGATCAGCGTAGAACTGGTGCCCCAGCCCCAGTGGCGCTCAAACATCACCCGGCAGTCGCAGTTGTACGTCCCTATTTCGCCGAGGAATTCCGGATTGAGGCTCCGTGCAGCGTTGAGCAGGAAAACCAGCCGGTCTGCAATTGCCTGATCGCTTGATTCCAGTAGGGTAAATCCCGTTTTAAGCGTGAGTTTTGCCTCGAACCAAGTCTCTTCCGTGTCGGATGCTGTCCAGTTTATCAGCATTTCATCACCCGGGGTGAACTCTATTTCCATCGCCTGCCCCTTCTTTAGCGGAATAGCCAGTGCGGTTGCCCCGTGCAACACCACGTACTCGCCTGTCATCAGCAGCTTTCCGTGTGAATGGAAAAGGTATTTTCTTGTTTTAATGGCTTTTACGTTTATGAAGTTTCATATGTCCTTCCTGAATACCCTTGGTAGTCAGTGCTTTGATTGCTGAAAAGTTGTTGGCCATCCCGGCTGCAGCAGCGATTTGCATGAGCTCGCGGGCTGAAGGATTGCCGAGAATCCTGAGGGATAAGCGGGCCAGCGGATGCGCAGAGGTGAGTCCCCCAACCGTGCCAACGGCCATGGGAACGGTTAATGTGTAGCGAAACCGGTCTCCTGCCTGCTCTATCCGGGTGAGGCTCTGATATTTTCCATTTCTTGCAGCCCATGCATGCCCCCCTGCTTCAACGGCCCTGAAATCATTGGCTGTGGCGAGGATAACCGCATCGATTCCGTTAAAAATGCCCTTGTTATGGGTAACCGCCCGGTAGGGATCGATTTCTGCAATTCTGGCTGCAAGGCCAAACCGCCGGGCAAACTGATCCGGATCGTCTGCTCCCCGGATTCCGACCAGGTCTTTACTGTTGCATTCCACCGTACAGGAAACCAGGCAGTTCGGGGTGTAATTCGATAAAATGGCCATGATAATCTCCGGCAGAGGAACCGATGGGAAACCGGCACCGATATGATCCCTTAGCCTGCCCGCCATAAACTCCAGACAACTGTTGATGAAGTTGGCACCCATCGCATCGGCCGTGCGGAAGTTTACCCGCAACTGGTACAGATGGTCCGCTTTTTCAGAGAAATCAATCATCTCCATACCCGAAATCCCCCCGCCGCGAGCGTCCATACCTGCCGTGATATGGCGCGATTCGTCGATCAGCAAAGGCTGAAGAACCTGCAGATATTCAGTAAGTTGATGGTATTGTCCATCCCAGGTAAAATGAATCTGGCCAACTTTTATTTCATCCACAACGGTCGTCAGGAATCCACCGCGGCTACTCCAGAACTTAGCCGACCAGGAGGCTGCCGCAACAATAGAACTCTCCTCGGTCACCATAGGCACATGAACGGTTTTCCCGTTGATCAGGAAATTGGGGGCAATGCTGTACGGAAGAGGGTAGGAAGTGACCACGTTTTCGGTCATTTTCTCAAAGAATTCTGCGACCTGCGGATCCTTGTGCCTGAAAGAGAGGATTAACTCAATATCGTCCGGTCCGATAAGCCCGCCGGCCAGCAGCCGGTCCAGTTTTTCATCGGCGGAGAGTCGTGAGAAACCTTCAATCGGATCCATGAATTTATTCGTTTATCGAAAGATATGAATAGGCTATTTCCAGACCTTTAATCTGATATTCAATAAATTGCTTAAGTGTGTCATAATCGTCCCTGGCATATTTCAGAAACATGGAGGCTTGCCCGTAAATTGCCGGAAGCCGGCTTTTACGGATAAAATAGTACCCGTCAAGGAAAGTCTTTATGCCGCCGGAAATGATCAGCTCGCGGGTTTTTATATCGGCATGTGAATCAACCAGTTTATTTATGGTCTCGAGCATCTCCGTGGCATCGTTGCCGACGAAGGAGATGGGTTGGAGCATTTCCTGGCGCTGCGGATCGCTGCGCTGGAGTTCCAGCCTGGCAAAATTGGTGCCTCCAAATGCGGCGAACTCAATGGCCTGAAGGGGAAGGGCAGCCAGTTGTTTCAGGCTCTCAGGCCCCATACCCTGTCCGACCTCCTTAACAATCACAGGAAAATCCACCCTTCGCAGCAGTTCACGAATGGTGTCGACCGGCGGGTTATGGAGGCGGTCGCCTTCGGGCTGCAAAAGTTCCTGCAGGGGATTCACATGAATGATCAGACCATCAGTCTCCAGTTCCTTAACCATCCCGGTAATGCGGTCTACGGTATTGTTTTCCAATGCTTTTTCAATCTGGACAATACCCAGGTTGGCGTAAAAAGGTGCATCGGGCCCGATATATTTTCGCAGGTAAAAGTGCTCGGGATTCATATTATCTTCCAAAAGAACACGGCAGGACCCAAGCCCCATCCCCATGCCGAATTCATTGCAGGCGCGGGCCAGGTTGCGGTTGATTGTCAACGCCGCATCAGTGCCGCCGGTCATGCTGGATACCCAAACCGGTATCCGCATGGTCTTGCCCAGAAATTGAAACGGCTTGAAAACCCCATCGGGATGCGCACTCATCAGGGGCTCATAGGCGAACCTTCTGTCGAGTGTCTCAGCCGCGGTCTGCGACTGAAAAGCCAGGTCGATGTGCGCCTTTTTCTTGCTTGAAGACATGTGTTAAAATTATTTTATTCCGATATGTCGGGATATCACTAATCTGAGTATCTCCGAAGTTCCTTCACCGATCTGGAGGATCCGCTGATCGCGGTAAAACCTCTCAATCGGACTGTCCCTGACTACACCATATGCCCCGTGGATCTGGAGTGCTTCATCAGCTACCTCCCGTGCAATCTCGGAACAGTAGAGTTTTGCCATCGCGGCCTCTTTCCCGAACGGGAGTTTCTGGTCCTTCTGCCAGCAGGCTTTGTAAAGCAGGTTCCGGGCCAGCTCAATCTTGAGGGCCATGTCGGACAACTTAAAGGAAACAGCCTGATATTTCATGATCGGTTTGCCGAACTGCACTCTTTTTGAAGCATAATCCAGAGCCATTTCAAAGGCACCCTGCGCCAGGCCAAGCCCCATGGCAGCGATCGACAGCCTGCCCGAATCGAGCGTTTCAAGCATGATATGGGGGCCGTGCCCCACTTCACCGAGCGTGTTGGCAACCGGAACGCGCATGTTGTTGAAGAACAGGCGGCCGGTATCTGCCGCCCGCCAAACCATTTTATTGGTGATCGGCTCGCACGTGTATCCGGGTGTATTTCTGTCAACAAGGATGACTGTCAATTCTTTACGACCATCCTTCTCACCGGTGGCCACCTGCAGGGTAGCACCTGCAGCGAGGGATGATGAAGAGTTGGTAATAAAAATCTTGCCGCCGTTGATTACCCAGAAATCACCATCACGCACCGCAGTGGTCTCGGTATTGTTAGCATCGGAGCCGGCGTTGGGTTCGGTAAGTCCGAATGCCCACAACCCTTCTCCATTGAGCAGTTTGGTCAGGAATTGCTGTTTCTGTGCTTCGGTCCCGTATTTAACGATCGGACCGATACCCAGCGAGTTGTGCGCTGCAACGGTGGCGGCCTGTGATCCGTCTACGCGGGCAAGTTCTTCAACTGCAATAATATAGGACAGTGTGTCCATGTTCTTCCCCCCATATTCCGCAGGAGCCGTCATGCCCAGCAGGCCGATCTGTCCCATCTTACGGGTGATGTCGACCGAGAAAGTCGCGGTATTGTCAAGTTCGCCGGCCACTGGCATGATCTCAGATTCGGCAAATGCCCTGACCTTGAGACGGAATGCTTCGTGAGCTTCGGTTATGAGAGGATTGTAGTAGGTAAGACTCATTAAGTCAAAGGTTTAGTTAGAAATAAGTTCCAAAATCAGGTCGTTTGATTTTACCTGCTGGCCTTCAGTTACCCGGAGGGAACCTACCGTGCCGTCCATCATGGCCAGGATCTGGTTTTCAGTTTTCATGGATTCAATCACCGCAAGGGACGAACCCTTGAGAACCTTGTCGCCTTCACTGACCAGCAGCCTGGTTATTCTTCCCGGAAGCGGCGCGGTAACCCGGGTTCCGCCACCTGATCCGGCAGATGACTCCGTACCGTTTCCGTTTCCCAATTTGCGGGTAACAGCCGGATCGGCAATGCTGAAATTGAAGCCTTTCCAGGTTAAAATCATCGTATTGTCTGATAAAACAGAATACCAGGCGGTTTGTTCATGAAGATCGAGCAAAAATCTGAGCTTTCCGGGGGTATGGCCAAGCACCTCAACAGGCTCTGTTCCGTTAACCCATATGGTGTATCCCTCAATATCAACCGGACGCATGGACCGGTGACGCCAGCCGGGGAGGTGGTTCCAGGGATCCTGGCGGTTCCGGTTTACGCTCCGTTGGTGACTCCGGTGAAATGCCTGCTGATAAATATGTCCCAGCTGATCGCGGTCAACCAGGCTCCGGGCATCCTGTATTCGTTGAACAAGACTTTCCGCATTATCCCCGATAAACCGGGTAGAGTATTTGCCGCTTCTGAAGATGGGATCCGACATCATCTCACGCTGAAAGGGTATGTTGGTTTCGATACCCTGAATGATATAGTGGTTCAGGGCTTTGGACATTTTTGCAAGTGCTGCCTCCCGGGTGGAGGCCAGAACAATCAGCTTGGAGATCATTGAATCAAAACGCGGGGAGATCTCCGAACCGGTGCGCA
>CAZEKJ010000012.1:57744-74676 GCA_964512915.1 uncultured Porphyromonadaceae bacterium | reverse complement strand
CGCTTTCAACCCGGATATTTTTGCCTGCCGGCGGGACGTATAGCCCGATTCGGCCGGGGGCCGGGTGGAAATGATCGGCATAATCCTCTGCACAGATACGGCATTCAATGGCATGCCCTTTGGAACGGATCTGACCCTGGGTGAAGCCGAGTGTTTCTCCGGCCGCGATACGGATCTGCTCCCTGACAATATCAATTCCGGTAACCATTTCACTTACAGGATGTTCCACCTGTATTCGGGTGTTCATCTCGATAAAAAAGTGATTACCGTTTCCATCGACAATGAATTCAATGGTGCCGGCGCTATCGTATTTTGCGGCTTTTGCAAGGCGAACGGCGCTCTCCAGAAGTGCGTTCCGATGCTTCTCCGAGAGGTTAGGTGCAGGGCTCTCTTCAATTATTTTCTGATATCTCCGCTGAACCGAGCAGTCACGCTCAAAAAGGTGGACAATATTTCCGTGATGGTCACCGAGTATCTGAACTTCGATATGACGTGCATTTTCTATGTACTGTTCTGCGAATACTCCGGGATTACCAAAGAACTTACCCGCTTCGGCCGAAGCGATGGCTATCTGCTGCCCAAAATCTTCGGTGTTCCTGATAATCCGCATGCCCCGGCCGCCGCCGCCTGCGACTGCCTTGATCAGGATAGGGAATTGCAGGATGCCGGCCTGACTGATGATTTCTTCCGAACTGCCCGCAATTGCCTGAACAACGGGAACTCCTGCACGCAGGGCCAGCTCGCGGGCTGGTGCTTTACCCGACATCTGGCGCATTACGCCGGGGGAAGGGCCGATCCAGCCAATTCCACTTTTATGGCACAGGGCAGCAAATTCAGGATCTTCAGAGAGAAAACCGTAACCAGGATGTATCGCATCCACCGAGGCTTTCTTTGCGATACTCAGGATCTGTTCCTTGTTCAGATAGGTTTCGTGCAGGGCTGTTCCTTCGAGTCGGTATTTTTCAACTGTAGTGTCCAGATAGGTAAGCCCTTCATCCTCATCGGTATAGATAACCACAGGCAGGATGTCGAGCTCTCTGGCAGCACGAATGATCCGGTTGACTATTTCCCCCCGGTTGGCAATCAGTATCTTCCTGAACTGGTTCATCGGTTTATAAAATCACTCAGCCGTGACTGTGCCTCATCAGAGCCTTTAAGCCTGGCCAGGCTGCGTATGGTCATATCAATAACGTCATCCCCGGGTCCGCCGGTGATCCTGCTGGCAAGGCGCTTGATCTCCGTGAGTGACTGTCCGGGCATGTTGCGTAAAACGCTTAAAATCTGGTTTAGTTCAGATCCTATTTCTTCCCTTGAACCGCAAAAATCAGCCAGTCCGTATTCGCGGGCTTCCGGTGCGGTAAATACCTTGCCGGTCAGCATCAGCTGGCGGGCTATGATCGGACTGATCCTCCTGAAAACATAGGGCATGATGATGGATGGGGCCAGTCCGAGCCTGACCTCTGAGAATGAAAATCGCGTGGATGTTTCAGCCAGGACCCAGTCGCTGAGAGAGAGCAGCCCCAGTGCGCCTCCGAAAACCGATCCCTCGGCCACGGCGATCACCGGAACCGGAATGTTGCGGAATGACTCCATCAGGTCCGATATCATCCGGTTTTCCGCCAGATTCTCATCAAAAGTGAGTGTCCCTGAATTTTTCAGCCACTTCAGGTCGGCGCCGGCACTGAAAGATCCTCCGTTGCCCCGGATAACCATCGCCTGAGTTTCACCTGGTGAAATCGATCCGAAAACCGAGATCATCCTGCGGATCATCTCCGGATTCCATGCATTCCGTACCTCCGGGCGGTTCAGGTGGATGAAGGCTATTTCGTTGTCAGTTGTTATTTCAACCATTATTTCTAAATCGTTTTGCGTGAACCGTGACCCGTGATCCGTGAAGGGATCTGGTCACGCTTCACGCTTTACGCGTCACGTTTTTCATCACATCCGGTAAATCCCGGGTTTAAACTCTTTCGTTCGGTTTCCTGCAACGGCTGCCAGGCAAAGTGCCATCACCTTCCGGGTGTTAACCGGATCAATAATTCCGTCGTCCCAGATCCTCGAAGTACTGAAATATACGGAACTTTCCCGTTCATACTGTTCGAGCAGGGAATGACTTCCTATGGCGGCTCCGGTATCTTTTCCCTTCACAGTAGCCAGGACGTGGGATGCCTGAGCTCCGCCCATGACTGAAATTTTTGCATTGGGCCAGCAGAAAAGGAAATTCGGGCTGTACCCGCGGCCCGACATGGCGTAGTTACCGGCGCCATAGGATCCGCCGGTTATCAGGGTAATTCTTGGTACTGTGCTGTTAGCCACTGCGTTAACCATTTTTGCCCCATCCTTGGCAATCCCTTTGTGTTCATATTCCTTGCCCACCATGAATCCGGTGATGTTTTGCAGGAAGATCATAGGTATGTTCCGCTGGTTGCAGATTTCGATGAAATGTGTTCCCTTGAGGGCAGATTCCGAAAACAGGATCCCGTTATTGGCCAGGATCCCAACCGGGTAGCCCATGACGGTTGCAAAACCGGTTATCAGGGTTGTGGCGTATCCGGCCTTGAATTCATGAAATTCGCTGCCGTCGGCAACCCGGGCGATTATCTCCCTGGGATTCGTGACAAACTTATCGTTCGACTGGATAATTCCGTATAAATCCCTGATATCGTACAGAGGTTCGGCAAAGCTGCGAACCGGGGCTGCGTAGTTCTTGCGCGGATAGGTTTCGAAAATATTACGGATGATTTCGAGTGCCTGTCGGTCATCATCGGCCAGGTGGTCGGCAACTCCGGATATGGTTGTGTGTACAAATCCGCCGCCAAGTTCCTCAGCTGTAATATCCTCGCCGGTTGCTGCCTTAACGAGCGGGGGGCCGGCCAGGAAGATGGTGCCCTGGTTCCTAACCATGATGGTTTCATCGCTCATGGCCGGGATGTAAGCCCCGCCTGCAGTGCAGGAACCAAGTACGGCAGCGATCTGGGGAATACCTGCGGCTGAAAGTCTCGCCTGTAGGTAGAAAATGCGGCCAAAATGTTCTTTATCAGCAAAAAGGTTGGCTTGCTCCGGCAGGAAGATTCCGCCTGAATCCACCAGATAGACGGCGGGAAGCTTGTTTTCAAAGGCGATTTCAAGAGCCCGGAGATGCTTTTTAATGGTCTCCTTCACGTAGGTTCCGCCCTTAACGGTTGAATCATTGGCAATAACAACAGCCAGCCGGTCGTGTATCTTTCCGATCCCCGTAATGATCCCGGCAGCCGGAAATGTATTCTCGTATTGGTCCCATGCAGCCAGCGTGGAAAACTCAAGAAACGGGGAGCCCGGATCGAGCAGCAGGTCGATGCGCTCACGCACCAGAAGTCGTCCTCTTTCAATATGACGTTTAACATACAGATCATCAAGCCTGTACATAACCGAATCCAGCCGGCTGTTGTACTCGGCGGCCAGATTGGTGTTAAATTCCCTGTTCCCTTTGAATTCCTGCGAAGCCTGGTCTATGGAACTGATGATTCTGAACATAGGCAACTTTTAGGCCTCAAAGATATTAAAAAAGGCAGGAGGAGGGAGGCGGGTTTGAGGTTTGGGGTTCGGGGTTTGAGGTTTGGGGTTTGGGGTTTGGGGTTTGGGGTATGGGGTTTGGGGTATGGGGTTTGAGGTTTGGTGGGTTCATGGATAGAGGGGGGACATCAGGCTCAAACCCCGCACCCTACACCTCGTACCCTACACCTCATACCCTACACCTCATACCCTACACCTCATACCCTACACCTCATACCCTACACCCCGCACCCTATTCCTTAATGCACCTCAGATAGTAATACCCGTCCATATCCCCCCACCGGAAATCAACGCCGTCATAATTCCATGTCAGGCCGGCGTAAAACTGTGACAGACCGGGCTCCAGATGCGGCCGGTAGGTTAAGGAAAGGTACCGGACCTCCATTTTCATACGTTCGAAATAGAAAATAGCAGTAGAATCCCCGGTTACTTCATCAATAAACCATTCAATGTGTCCATAGCCGTTAAGTTGAGCATTGAACCCCAGGGAGCCGCCTACCTCCATGGATTCCCTGCCTCCGGTTGCCGGGACCTTTTTTTGCAGCACTTCCCAGTCGTCCCGGGTGGGTATCCGCCAGCCGTCGGGGCAGATCTGCTTGCCGGCGCGGGTAAAATAGATCGACCGGATTCCCTCGTAAAGGGATCCGTACCGGTCACATCCATCCTCCGATGATTGCCAGCACTTCTGCAGCAACGGGATATCCATCTTGGGATTAGTGCGATAGTCGAGATTGTCCGACATCCACCATTGCTCCCCTATTTTTACGGTGCCATAGTATTTGCCGTTGCGCTTGTCGATGATGTAGCCGGTTTGATTGGGATGCTCCGATACTTTGACCAGCCGGGATGTTTTTCCCATCTCTCCACCAACATCCATGGCCTGAAGGGTGAGTTTGTAATCACCCGGGGTGGTATACTGATGGAACAGAAATTTGTCGCAGCTCCAGTCGGTATCCCAGGTCCCGTCCCCTTCAAAATCCCAGCGGATGAGCATCTCCGAAGGCGGCGTGCGGTCGTCACGTGAAGCCCATGCATCGATATAAAACTGTGTGGTAATGTTCCCGAAAGGGGTGGAAAGATTGATGCCTGGCTGCGGTGGCTTGTTCTCATCGTATACATACAGGTCTTTCGATAAACTGTTCTGTAAGCCAAACTGATCGGCTACCGTCAATGTTACGGTCTGCTCCCCTTTGGACCAGAAAACATGGTCAAACCGGGGACTTTCCCAGGGGCCGTACATCACCTCGTTCCGGATGTCCCAACGGTAACTGAAGATGCGGTTGCTGTCCGTTTCATGGTGTGTGGCCGAGGCATCAAACAGGAAAGTGTCCTTGACCGTATTGTTTTTGGATGCCCAGCTGAAATCAATCCGGATGAGCGTATCCCGCCGGTTGACTGAAAGCGGAACCACTACGCTGGCATGCCTGAAGGTGGGATCGGTGACCTGCAGCCTGACGTTATAAATCCGTGGTACCTTAAACAGGTGCCGGATCACAGGATTAGTCAGAACTTCGGTATCCCAGATTCCGTCGTCTTCCCAATCCCACCGGTACCGGAGCGTTGATGCCGAGTCCTCGTCATCGCGGGTCAGACTGGCATCCAGCGTGAAATGTGTAAGGAAGTTGCCTTCAGGCGGATCCACGGTAAATTTTGGCTGAGGGGCGGAGAATCCCTGCTTTACCCGGATCGTCCTGCTTAAAGTGATTCGCTGCCCGTCCTGGGTGAGAATCTCTGCGAGTACGGAATGGTTGCCAGGCTTATAAAACCTGTGAGATGCCGATGTGGTCACCGAGAAGGGGGTATCCCAGACTGAATCCCCGTTCCAGTCCCAACGCACAAAGAAGGCTTCCAGCCCTTTAGGGGTATTGATAACCTTTGCATCAAAACCGAAAATATGTGTAGTAACCCCGCTGTCAGGTTTTACCGTGAAATCGGTTACCGGTTTCCAATCCTGATAGTCTTTGTCGCAGCCCGCAAGGATGAGGCAGAAAAGCAAACCGATCAGTATGGTTTTTGGAGGCATCATCGGGGTTCTGATTACTGGAAAATGATGTTTTTCGTAAAGGATTTTCCCACCTCAACGTCAACCCAACCCATTGTCCACCAGATACTGAGACTCCCGCCCGGAAACCCGGCATAAAGGCAGGAGTCACCACCGGCCGAGCAGGAAATGCCGGCCTGGTAGAAATACCGGCCCGGAAGGAGCGCAAAGGAATAGCTTTGTTTCACGTCGGAAACATTGGCCGCACTGATATACATCTTCCGGTACAGACTGTCGGCCGTACGGGCCAGGCTCAGATCGACCCTGTGCAGGTTTTTGTCGGAAACGTCAAGGTCGGGGATCGCGAATTCGAAAACAATGGTTCCGTGAGTCGGCTTGAAGAGCTCAGAATCACCTGTGGTGCCGGGATCGGCAGGATCGCATGCGGCCAGCACCAGCGCGGAAATCAGAAGAAAACAATATTTAATCTTCATGTTATTGCCCCCTGCTGTCTTTAAAGTTGAGGTTTGCCGTTCCTGCGCCATGGGCCAGCTCATCAATGGTGACATTGGAGAGTTCCAGGTTGCTCACCCTTGTTATGTTACGGGAGGAGAAGATCCCGATCCCGTTGACCAGGTTCGTATAATCCCCGAAATTGGTAAAATTGGTGCCGCTTTCCATTCCGGATTTATACAGGAAGGATAGATCGAGTCCGCCTGATATCATGATAAACTCAATGGAAATGATTTTACGACTAACGTCTTGTAAAACAGGTATTTGTTCGGACATACTTTTGAAAAACAGCTGTCCCCCCATAACATGATCCAGTAATTGGTCGCTCCGGAGATCATAGATGCCGCCGCTTGAATAATCGGCCGACTTGAATTGATTTCCCGAAGCGGAGGAGTCCTGGTAATGGACCCTGAAAACAGATTCGTATACGCCCGAATATTCGCCCGGATACCATCGGATCATAAACGGCTGGCCGGCTTCAAAATTGATCTTACGGAAGGGGATCGGCGCAGGATCAACAATCTGCGGCACACCATGGGAGGTGGTCCGTCCGGAAACCATTTTGCTGAGGTCGGGAAAATAGGCGTACAACTGATACTGATTTCCCGGAACCGGTTTGAAAATAGCGGAGTAAATCCTGAGAGCTGACGGATCAAAGAATCCCGAGTCTTTGCTGAGGGTCAGATCGGGATTGAACCGGTAGGTTTGTATCAGGTCGTTTGCAGAATACTCTTCGATATAGACTTCAACCGGAATATCCCAGGTAAGGGAATCTGTGACCGGAGTATGTAGAATGAGGGAACTATCACCCTGATAGCTTCTTCCAATGCGGACATACTGACTTGCGCTGCCCGGATCCAGCAGGCAATAAACCACAGGGGTGGGCTCACCGAGGGTGTATATGTCAACTTCATTGCCGCAGGCAGCCACAATGACCGACAAAGCCAAAAGCAGGATTTTTTTCAATATCTTTCAAATCTAAATAGGGGGATAACACAAATATACAGCATTCCGGCTCATCGTTTGCAACGATAATCGAAGAAAGTAAAACAAATGTTTAAAAGGCTGGCTTATTCTTTGCTTTTGGTGCTGATGTTCGGATGGGGATTATCCGGATGCTCAGACAATCAGATAGATAACCCCTATGAAAAGACGCTGGGGCAGTTAGTCGTTGAACCGGGTTTCAACTGGGCAACGAGTACAGAATACAAACTGATTATCCAGAAACCGGAAAGCGGCGTCATCCGGGTTGAATCTGACGACCTGCAAATCCTTTATCATAAAGGTTTTTATACCGGACTGGAGGAGGGCTATCCGGTTATGGTTTCCGTGCCCTCTAGTATTCATTCCCTGATGGTGAACGGTCAGGCGGTTGAACTGCGCTCTTCCATCATCGTGGTAAATTTAAAAGGAAGCGGATTGAAAGCCGGAACCACGGTCGGTTCGCATTCCTCAACCCTGATCTCTTTCTGGTCCATGAATGAGAATTCCGGCGTTACTGCACATGACGGCCAGGGAACAAATAATGGCACCCTTACCGGGGGAACTGCCTGGGTTGGCGGGATTAAAGGAAGTGCCGTCTATTTCGATGGTGTGAATGATTATATCACTATTCCGAATTCAGCCAGCCTCAGTCCTGAAAAAGCGGTAACTCTAACTGCCTGGGTTAAAGCTGATGATTACCGGTCGGCGAAGATTGTCCAGAAAGGCGACTGGGACGGTTATGCACTCTACGTCGATCTGTGGAGGGGTTGGAAAGGATCCATTTATCTGGCCGACCGCACCAATCATGATGTGGCCTGGAATGCCGACAGGCCGCTGCTGAATACCTGGTACCATCTTGCGATGACTTACGACGGGTCCGTTCTGCGATATTATGTGAATGGCGTTGAGAAAGGCAGCAACTCGGTTGCAGGTCAGCTGTTCAAAAATTCACGGTCATTTACGATAGGTTCCGATAACGGAGCACAAAAGTTTTTCAAAGGTGCTGTGGATGAGGTTTATCTATATGGCAGCGTGCTTTCTCCGGAGGAAATTGTTGCCCATTACCGGGAATCGCAGGTCGACGATCTCGACGGTGACGGTGTTCCGGACGCTGACGATGATTTCCCGGATGATGGTAACCGGGCCTTTCTGAACTATTTCCCTGCAAATGGTTTCGGCAGCCTGGCCTTCGAAGATTTGTGGCCCGGCAAGGGCGATTATGATTTTAATGACCTTGTCGTCGATTACCGTTTTACTCAGATAACCAATGCATTGAATCAGGTGGTGGAAATTACCGGCGATTTTACCGTTCGGGCCATCGGGGCCAGTTTTGATAACGGCCTGGGCTTTCAGTTCGGGTCGGAAAAAATCAATCAGAAAGATATCGTGGTTACCGGCAGCAGGTTGAGCAGCGACACTTATTTCCGGTTGAATGATACAGGGCTGGAATCCGGACAGGCGCATCCGACAGTCATTGTTTTTGACAATGCACGGGATGTGCTGAAGTGGCAGGGCGGTTTCGGTGTCAATGTAGACCCGGATGCCACCCGGGTTGCTCCGGAGACCGTTTCCATCAGGATAGAATTCAAAACAAGGGAATATTACAGCGATGATATCAGGCTAACGGCGTTTAACCCATTCCTGGTTGTCAAACAGAACCGGGGAAGGGAAATTCATCTGGCCGACATGCCGCCCACCAGTCTGGCCAATCAGGATCTTTTCGGAACCTCTCAGGACGACAGCGATCCGGGTGCCGGACGCTATTACAAAACCGACGGAAACCTTCCCTGGGCTATCAATATCGCATCTTCTTTCAACTATCCGGTTGAAAAAGCCGAGATCACCAGCGCGCACCTGAAGTTTTTTGAATGGGCCGCTTCATCAGGGAAAGATTATCCCGACTGGTACCTGGACCTTAACGGGTATAGAAACACATCAAAAATATATCCCGGAAACTAACCAGAAGGTGTCGTAAATCGTCAATCGTCAATCGTCAATCGTAAATAAATACCCCTTGCCCTTCAGCGTCTGTATCTGTATCCCCTGATCCTCTTTCAGGTATTCACGAAGTTTCCGGATATACACATCGAGGTTACGGGAATTGAAAAACGAATCATCGCCCCATACCGAAAGCAGGAGTTCCTTCCGGTCGGTTACCCGGTTTGGTGAGGATGCCAGTATGCTGAGGACCTGCATGTCCCTTTGCGACAGTCTGATAATCCCCGAGGGAGCATGCAATTCATACCGCCGGGGATAAAAACAGTATTTTCCGATGTGGATCTCCTCCCTGTTTTCCGGCGGCAACTGCCCCAGCCCGGTACGAAGATGCAGCTGGTTGTGTATCCTGGCGACCAGCTCATCCATGCTGAAAGGCTTGCGGATATAATCAGTTCCCCCGGCATGAAACCCTTTCACCAGGTCGGAAGTCTCAGTTTTGGCTGTCAGGAAAATGATCGGCAGGGCAGGGTGGAGGGCCCGAATCTGGCGGCAGAGCGTATACCCGTCGATGTTCGGCAGCATGATGTCGACCACACAGATATCGGGACTGAACCGGCTGAACAGATTCATTACCGCGGCACCATCCATCTCCCACAGGACCTCGAACCCCTCTGATTCCAGGGATTCAGAAACGATCTTGCCAAGAAACTGCTCGTCTTCAATATATAAAACCTTGACTTTCATTTATTTACTGGAAAGCACAGGGTGAATATGCAGCCTTTATCCTGATTTTTGACACTAATGGATCCCCCATGCTGCTTCATCACCAATTGAGCAAAGGTAAGTCCAAGACCATATCCCTTGATATTGTGCCTGTTGTTTCCCGGAATCCGGAAAAATTTTTCGAAAATCCTGGAGTGATATTCGCGGGGTATGCCCGGCCCGTTGTCGGCCACCGAAAGATAGGTACAGTCGTTGTCAGTATCAATCCTGACGCAGACGTCAGCATCCGGGGCGGCATATTTGAGGCTGTTGTCTATCAGGTTAACAAGAACACTGCTGATATACAGCTTGTCGCCTGAGATCATGCATTCTGCATCATCCTTTTCGAACTCCAGCCGGGCGCCTTCTGACTCAGCCCGGAGCTCAAACCCTTTGAGTACCTCTTCAACCAGCTCTTTCAGGTTGAGGGTTTCGGGGTGGGGTATCCCGTTCTTCTCCTCCAGGAGCGACTGGTCGAGAACCCGCGAGACCAGCTTTTCGAGGCGGTTCATTTCAATGGAGGCCATGTTCAGGTATTCTGCAGTTTTGGCTGGATCCATGAGCCTGTCGGGCCGCTGGAGGGCTTCCAGCGCAACCTTAACCGTGGCAACCGGGGTTTTCAGCTCATGGCTGATATTGCCGACAAACTCATTTCGGAGTGCATTCAGGACCAACTGCTTTTTAAGACTCAGAAAGGTGATCACAAAGGCTGATCCCGTCAGCAGCAGTAATATGAGGCTAAATGCAATTTGCCCAGATATCTTCTTGATGATCAGAGGACTGAAGCGTCCTATCTGTGCTGCCGGAAAGCTGGCCCATTCAGGTCCCTGCAGGAGAATAGCCTTTTTATTGTCCTTTCGGATCGATGAATCCGGTTGGCCGATCCAGGTGTAAGTAACCGGAATCCCTTTCCGGGAAAGACGCTCGGCGAAAACGGTTTTAAAAAGGATGGTATCGGGCTCTCCACCAAACATAGCATGACTTTGTGTGTCAGAAGGAATGGAGTCCGATGTCTGTGCAACAAAAAGCTTAACCGATCTGAGTAGTATATCTTCTTTTCGGCTCACACGGATTTCTATGTCGCCCGATTCCGGAGGTCTGACGTGAGCGGAGTCTGGCAAACTAATGGTCACCATTGCGCTGGTGTGGATCAGTGTGTCATTCGAGGACCGATGTTTGAAGCGGATGGCGGGATTCACTACTTTATTGACAAGAAGGCTGTCGAAAACTTGTCCCTGGGATTCAACGTATTGACCAATAAGCTCTTGGGTTAATGCTTGTTTTTCCTCACGGTACTGGTAGACCAACCATTGGACGACAAAACCGCTGAGCAACAGCTGGCTGAATATCAGGAGTAAGCGTATCCAGCCAATTTTTTTATTGTTTTTCATATGATTATCCTGCCGCAAATTTACCCTCACATTTCTAATACTTTACAGTCATTAACCTTAATTAACCTTAATTTATAAGTGGTTAACCATCCGGCTTTACCCCGATGCCTACTTTTGAATCGAAATTAACCGAGAAAAAAATGAAAACAACTGTATTGATTTTAGCCGGAATTGCAATGTTTCAGATTGCTTCCGCACAAAATGAGGTAAAAAAGGCCGTTGCCGGAACAGTTAAGTATGAGGAAAAAGCGAAGCTGGACATCAAGCTGGAAGGTGATGGCGCTCAATTTGCCCATATGCTTCCTAAGGAGCGCAAATCCAACAAGGTTTTGGTTTTTAACAATGATGCTGCGCTGTATACGAATGACAAGGCAGCAACTGAAGATGAGAGCATGGCCCTTGAGGGGGAAGGCGGTATGATGCAGATCCGCATGATGGAACCCGATAATAAGTTGTTCACGGACCTGAAAAACAAGAAACAGATTGAACAGCGTGAGTTTATGACCCGCATGTTCCTGATCGAAAGCCAGATGGGGACTTCTCCGTGGAAACTAACCGGCAATGAGAAGACTATTCTGGGGTTTACCTGCCAGGAGGCAACCATGGAGAAGGACAGTGTGAAAACGGTCGCATGGTTCACACCGAGCATCCCGGTTTCGGCGGGTCCGTCTACCTACAATAACCTTCCGGGACTGGTTCTTCAGGTCGATATTAAGGATGGTACCCGGGTGATTACTGCTACTTCTGTGGATCAGGAGGTTGTGGATGTTGCCAAACTGGTCAAACCCAAAGAGGGTAAAAAAGTTTCAGAAGCAGAATTCAAAGCCATTGTGGACGAGAAGATGAAGGAGATGGGCGTTGAGGGCGGACCGTCAGGCCATGCCGGAGGGGGTACCATGATGATCCGTATACAGAAATAATTTTACATCATGCGTAATTTTTTACTTATGGTACTGGCATGTTGTTCATTGCCAGCTATTTCGCAAACCAATATTCTTCAGGGTGATGTGTTTGGAGAAAAGGGAGTTCCACTTGCATCGGCAACCGTTGTGCTTCTGAACCCTACGGATTCAACCATGGAGTTTTTCGGAATAACGAATGACAAGGGGCATTTCGAGCTGAAGGATCTAAAAACCGGGAAGTACCTCATGCATGTGGCGTATCTGGGCTATCAGACCCAATACAAGGATGTTGCCGTTCCTATCAAGGGTGACGGATATTTTGGAGCAATCGTTCTGAATCCGAAACCTGTAAGCCTCAAGGAGGTGCAGGTTGTGGGTGAATACATCCCGCTGCAGATAAAAAATGATACCATTGAGTTTAATGCCAAGGCCTTCAAGACCCGTCCGGATGCGAACGTGGAAGAACTGCTTAAGAAGCTGCCGGGCATTGAGATTGACCGGGCGGGAAACATTAAGGCTCTGGGAAAGGATGTAAAAAAGGTTCTGGTGGACGGAAAAGAGTTTTTCGGCAATGATCCCAAGGTAGCCACCAAGAACCTTCCGGCTGATGCCATCAACAAGGTTCAGGTTTATGACAAACGTTCCGAGGAATCGGATTTTACAGGAATTGACGACGGAACCCGCGACAAAACGGTCAACCTCATTCTGAAGGATGACATGAAAAAGGGAATTTTCGGGGATGTTACTGCCGGCGCCGGAACCGATTATCATTACATGGGAAGCGGCAAGGCCTATAAGTTTTCCGATAAGTCACAGGCGGCGGTTCTTGGCATGATGAACAATATCAACCAGTTCGGATTTTCATTCGGTGATTATATGAGTTTTAGCGGCGGGCTCGACGGGATGTCTGGCGGCGGTGGCCACATTAGGATTGGCGGCGATAACAGTTTTCCCATCAATTTCGGGACACCGGTTTCGGGGCTCACGGCTTCAGGAGCCGGCGGAGCCAATTACTCCTATTCCTGGGCTAAGGAGAGCCGGGTTTTTGCTTCCTACATGGCCAATGGATCACACAAGAAACTGAGTGAGTCGACCAAAACATGGAACTATACGGAGCAGGGATCCTTCTTTCAGCAGCAGCAAACCAACCAGGTTGCACGGGACACTTCGCACCGGGTAAATTTTGGATTGCGGTACCGGATCGATTCGACACAGAATATAATTGTAAATGGGAATTTCAGCCTGTCATCAGGTTTTACTCCGATGAATTCACAGGGTTCAAGCTTCCTCAACGACCTTCTGGCGAATACCCTGGCCCGTACGAGTACCTCCGAATCCGGCAGTCTGTCTGCAAGTGCGAGCGGTTCCTATCTGAAGAAACTAAACAAGAACCGGTCCGTTTTCAGGGCCTCAGGCAGCTTTAACCTCAGTAACAGCGAATCCGCCAGCCGGTATGTGAACACCATGTCCTATGGCACCGGCCAGGAAGTGGCCGACAGTCGTTTTCAGAATGTAGCAAACAAAAACCTGAGCTATTCCGGCGGAATTTCGCTGAACCAGCGACTGGCTTCGCGTCTTTATATCGAGCCTGAAATTAAGGCCGGCAGCAGCCGTGAGAATTATCGGAAAAGCATGGGCATTCCCATGGAGACAGATCTTGTGATCGATTCGCTGAGTCCTGATTTTACGAAGAACTATCAGTACCTCCGACCCGAACTGAGTCTGAAAAGAAATACCGACAAGGTTCAGTTCACGGCGGCTATCGGACTTGAGCTCGGAAAACTTTCCTCCAACCTCTGGGATCATGATCCTGTTCGCACCGACCTGGTTTACCTGACTCCCCGGATCAGCTGGGAAAATGAGTATAAAACCGGGCGCAGGCTTTCGGTATTCTACCAGTCGAATGTGAACACCCCCTCGATAAGCCAGCTGATGCCGGTTGTGGACAATACCAATCCGCTGTCGCTAATGTTCGGAAATCAGAACCTGAAGCCGGAATATAGCCAGAATCTTAATTTTCACTGGCTCATTTTCGATCAGTTCTCCTTCACCTCCCTGTTTACCAGCCTGAGCGCCAGCTATACCCACAACAAGATCAACTGGGCCCGGACCATTGATGAGAATCTGGTTCAGACCATGCGGCTTGTGAATGTTGACGACGATTTCAACGCCAGCGGCAATATCGATTTCAGCACAGCCGTTCGTAAACTCGGGGTTAAGGTAAATACTTCGGTCCGTGAGAGTTTCAATCGCGGAATCAGCATGGTGAACGGCATTGAGAATATTAACACTAATCTCAGTCATCGGGTTTCAATAACCGTGGATAACCGGAAAAAAGTAAAATGGGATATTAATGCCGGAGGAGCCCTGACCCTCACAGACACCTGGTATTCGATTCAGGAATCCCTGAATAACCGGTATGTTGATTTTTCATGGTTCGGAGAGGCCAGATATACCCCCAACGATCACTGGAATTTCAATGTTACGGCTGACATCACCAACTACACCGCAAGGAGCTTCGATAAAGCGATCAGCATACCGCTGATCGGCGCGGAGGTAAGTTATACGTTCCTCAAGAACAACCGGGGAATCCTCACCCTCCAGGGCGTCGATCTGCTGAATAAGAACACCGGACTCCAGCGGATCAGCGAAATGAATTACCTGCTTGAACGTCAGTCAAATATAATCGGCCGGTATGTGCTGCTTTCATTCAAGTACAGGCTCAATAAGCTTGGAAGCAATCAATCGGCGTTCGATATCAAAATTAAGAGGTAAGGAATTATCCAACATATTTATGTAGAAGGGGAATAAGTTTCCTTCGACAGAGATCAGTAACCCCGGGGTTCAGCCCGGGGTTTTTTGATGCACCCACTTTTTTTGGAGGTTATAATTATGTTGCTTATTTTAAGGGAATTGTTTAAGCAACTTTTCATCCTGACTGAATAATGACCTCACCCAGAAAGATTATCCGGATTCTTGCTATTGAGGATAATCCTGTTGACGGAATGGTCCTCCTCCAGGCCTTAAAGTCCATAGATGAATTTCAACCTGACGTAGTCATAAAATCGACGTTATCTGAGGGATTAAAGGTGCTGGAACAGGGGGCGTTTGACCTGATCTTCCTCGATCTTTTTCTTCCGGATAGCAATGGAATCGAAACGGTAAGGGCAATCCTTCAATGGTCTGTGTCAGCACCCGTAGTTGTTTTATCGGGGATGGATGACATTGACACTGCACTGGAAGCCATTCGGCTCGGTGCTAAAGACTATATACGGAAGGTCCAGATCAGCTCATCGGTATTGTCAAAAGTAATCACATACGCTCTTGAACAGGTTGTACAGGACAGCGAGAAAAAACTGATTCTTGATGTCCTGGGGCTCATGAACTGGAAAGGCGATTTCACGGAGGCAGTCACTAAGATCTTGGATATCATCCGGAAGGACCTGGGGATAGAGTCGGCTGGAATGCGGTTCCGTGATGGCATCGATTTCCCGTTTCTGGTTACATCAGGTGTGCCGGATGCCTTCCTGAACATGGAGAATTCTCTGTGCCAGGTTGATGCAGAGGGTAACCTGGTTTGTGATGAAAACGGGTGCGGGAAACTGGAGTGCATTTGTGGTATGGTGATTCAGGGTAAAACTGACCCTCTGGGGTCTTTATTTACGGCAGGCGGCAGCTTTATAACCAATTCGTCCGAAGAGTTGGAGAAGGATGCATTGAACCTGGGTGAAAATGTCATCATTCGAAATACCTGTTTTACAATGGGATTTGAATCGATGGCTATTATACCGATACGGATTGACGATGAGATAATTGGCACCCTGCAGCTGAATGACAGCCGAAAAAACAGGTTTACTTCCGACATGACAGCCGTGCTTGAGAAAATTGTTGGGCATATTGGTATGGCCCTTAAAAGAAATGCGGCAGAGCAGGCCCTCAAGGAGAGTGAGGAAAGGCTGCATACCATATTAGAGAACATACAGGCAGGGGTAATCATTGTAAATCCCCAAACCCACAGAATTGTTTATGCCAACCGAAACGCCCTCCTCCTTACCGGCAGGGAACCGGAGGAAGTTATGGGAACTTCCTGTTTTGATTTTATCTGCCCGAACCCACCCGGCTGCTGTCCAATTACCGATCACGCAAAGCATTTTGTTCATACTGAGTGTGCGGTCCTGCATAAGTCGGGGAGACATATTCCTGTGATAAAAACAGTTGCACCGGTTCAGGTTAATAATTCATCCCTGCTCCTTGAAACCTTTATCGATATCACACATCAGAAGGAAATCGAAAACAATCTGGTCAGGGAAAAGGAGCATGCCGAGGAGTCAGACAGGTTGAAAACCGCCTTTATCAATAATATCAGCCATGAGATCAGGACCCCGCTGAATGGAATTCTGGGGTTTTCAACGATGCTCATTGAGGAGGGACTGGTAAATGAGGAAGGAAAAGAATTCACAAAGGTTATCGAATCCTGTTCAGGGCAGCTGCTGAGGATAATGACTGATATTATGGATTACTCCCTCATCGAATCTTCGGGCTTAATGTATGTACTCTCAGATATTCCGGTTCAACCCGTCCTGACAAACTGCATGGGATTCATCAGGAACCTCATAGCCCATAGCAGGAAACCCATCGAAGTGATTCTCCAGACCCCGCCCGACGTGGCAACCGACAAGCTGTGGGCCGATTCCAGGAGGCTGGAGCAGATTATCATTAATCTGCTTGATAATGCACATAAATTTACCAATGAGGGGAAAATCGAATTTGGATATCGGATTAATGATCAGGTATATACCTTTTTCGTAAAAGACACCGGCATCGGAATAGAACCGGAAAAATTAACCCTGATATTTGAAAAATTCAGGCAGGCGGATGAAGACGCGTCTCGTATGTATGGCGGCACAGG
>CAZEKJ010000012.1:0-57734 GCA_964512915.1 uncultured Porphyromonadaceae bacterium | reverse complement strand
CAGAGGAATCGTAGGATTATTGGGCGGATCCATCTGGGCGGAATCGGATCCGGGATCGGGATCGGCGTTTTATTTTACAGTTCCCGGTTGCCAGTTGCCGGTTGCCGGTTAGGGCCGGCACTAAGGCCGGCCCGTACGAAAGGGCTGTCATTCCGGTGAAAACCGGAATCTCCCGGCAAGAACTCCGAGGCATGAGATCCTGACTTTCGTCAGGATGACAGTTCTGGCCCAACCGGCAACCGGTAACTGGCAACCGGCAACTGGTTTATTTACTTTTGCGAATGGCACTAGTTTTACCTACCTTTGCGGCCAAATTAATAAATTGGCTATCAGGTTCTTTGATCTGACGCTTTAGTAAAAAAAATCATGAGTTTATTTGAAGATTTCGGTTTGCGTCAGGAGATTCTGAGAGCAATCGGTGACATGGGTTTTGAACAACCCACCCCTATTCAGGAACAAACAATCCCATTTTTACTGGGTGAAGGCGGCGACCTCGTTGCGCTGGCCCAGACCGGTACCGGCAAGACGGCTGGGTTCGGATTGCCGATCCTGGAGAAAATCAATTTAAGCGAGAATGCGATTCAGGCCCTGGTGCTGTGTCCGACACGCGAACTCTGCATGCAGATTACCAGTGACATGCAAAAGTTTTCACAGTTTATCCCCGGCTTCAGGATTCTGGCAGTATATGGCGGTGCAAGCATCCAGCCGCAGATTCAAGCCCTGAAAAAAGGTGTTCATATGGTAGTGGCTACCCCCGGGCGGGCCATGGACCTGCTTAACCGGAGGCTCCTGAAGGTGCAGTCGGTTAAATGGCTGGTTATGGACGAAGCGGATGAGATGCTCTCCATGGGATTCAAGGATGACCTCGATGCCATTCTTGCCGACACCCCAAAAACGAAACAGACCCTGTTGTTCTCCGCTACCATGGCTGGTGAAATCAAGGAAATTTCACGCAAGTACATGACCAATCCGGTGGAAATATCCGTTGGCAAGAAGAATGCCGGTGCGGAGAATGTATCCCACGAGTATTATATGGTTCAGGCCAAGGACCGGTATCATGCCCTGAAAAGGATCGTCGACATTTATCCCAACATTTACGGCATCATTTTTTGCCGCACCCGCATCGAAACACAGGATGTGGCGGATAAACTGATGGGCGAGGGCTACAATGCGGATGTGCTCCATGGAGATCTTTCGCAGGCCCAGCGCGATTTTGTGATGAGCCGCTTCCGTCAGAAACATGTTCAGCTTCTCGTGGCCACCGATGTGGCAGCCAGGGGGCTCGACGTCAATGACCTGACCCACATTATCAATTACAATCTGCCCGATGAACTGGAACTCTATATTCACCGAAGCGGCCGGACCGGCAGGGCAGGGAAAATGGGGATTTCCATCGCCATTATACATACCCGCGAACATAACCGGCTGGAGCAGCTTGAGCGGATCCTGAAAAAGAAGTTTACGCGCAAACCGGTTCCAAATGGCAGGGAAATATGTGAAAAACAGCTTTTTAACCTAATCGATAAGGTTGAACAGGTTGAGGTGAACGATGCTGAGATTGAACAATACCTTCCGGATATTTTTAAACGTTTGAGCTGGACGGATCACGATGACCTGATCAAGCGTTTCGTTTCGGTCGAATTCAACCGATTCCTCTCCTTCTATGAGAATGCAAGGGATCTGAATGCCGACATACACGAACCTAAAAGGGGTTCGGTGCGCGACGATGGGGCCAAAAAGCGGAAACCCTCATGGACCTTATTTTATATTAACCTGGGAACGAAATTTAATTTAAATCCGGCCAGTCTTATCGGACTGATCAATGATGTGACCGGAACCAAGGAGATCCGGATCGGAAAGATCGATCTCCAGAAGAATTTCTCCTTCTTCGAGGCCGACAGCGCCTACGAGAAGGACATCCTTGAATCCCTAAACGGAGCACAGTGGGGTGGTGTAAGGGTAGTGGCAGAAAAGAAGATGCCGAAACAATTAACAAAGCGTTAACGAATAAGCGGTGTTTTTTCACACTATTTAACACTTTCCGCTGTAACGTTTGTGCGTTTAAACTGTCTTATCCACAGAAGATACTGCAAGGAGTAAGTGTTTGTTTTCGAAACAGTCCCGAAGACCCGGTTTGCAAGGCCGGGTTTTCTTTTTCTACCCGGTCAGGTTTTACATCTGACTGATCTTGTGAGCCTGTACAAAACGAAGCTCAGCCCAGCTGACAGCCTCTCCCAGATGGTCCTTGATTGCCCCGATATTACTGGTTTCCAGTTCCGAAGCAGCCTTTTCAACCAACGCAATTTTTTCCTCGCTTACCAGCTTGTGAACCGGTATTTTCCCGTCGGCCACATAAATGATGAGGTGTCCTTCAATAGTTGACCTGGCAAACCCCCGTTCAGCAGCAATCTCATCCAAACTCTTGCCTTCAGAGAACAGCCTGAAAGTGACCTCCTTTGTATTGGTCTTTGCTTCTGCCCTGAATTTCTGGTTTTTACTGCCGGCTTTATCCTGTTTCGGAGCTTTGACCACTTCCTTGCTGTGAGCCAGCCGGATCGCCCGGTCACGCTCCCTGTTGAACTCCGATAGTATTTCCGATTCACTGGACAGTTCACGGTTCTGCTCCACTGACTGAATAAGGGCATCCACCTTGTTGATCAACTGAAGCTGCCTGAAAAAAATCTGCTCCAGGGTTTTGAGTTCATTCTGATAGATTTTGCTCTTGGTATGTCCCTTCACAACCGTTATATGGTCGAAAACACGCAGTGAAAATCCCGATAGTTGCTCGCCGAAATATTTTCTGGCCGCCATGATCCTTTCGCTCAACTGAGCCAGGTAATCTTCGGATCCGGAACTGATAATCCTGCGCACCTGGCCGATAAACCGGTCGGCAGTATCCTTGACCGGCACCAGGTCAGCTTTAAGCTGGTACGCCCATGTTTTGTACAGCTGTTTTACAGATCGTTTTTCATCTTTAACATAGGATTCGCAGTAATACTGAACCTTGTTCAGCATCGGGCCAAAGCTGAAAGCATCGATCGCGGATTCTTTGACATACCGCTGGGTCTCCTTTTCCAGGGTTTCATCGATTCCCGGCTGATCATTCTTGCTGCTGACATAGGATTCGAGAGAATGGTCCTGCTCGGGGCCGTTCTGCGGAACACGGGATGAAAGGACCAGTCCTTCCAGTGACACCAGCCTGGACAGGGCAACATATATCTGCCCCGGAGCAAATGCGCCGGCTACATCAATGACCGCTTTTTCAAATGTGAGCCCCTGGCTTTTGTGCACGGTGATCGCCCAGGCCAGCTTCAGGGGATAATGTGAAAAGGTCCCCGTAACCGTTTCAATGATCTCATTGGTTTCGCCGGATAGGGCAAATTTTTTATTTTCCCAGATATATCTTGTGACAACAGCCGAAGGAGTGCCATCGGGGAATCCCACCTCGATCCGGTCTTCCTCAAGGCACGTAATGGTTCCGATTTTTCCATTGAAGAACTGCTGCTCACCGGTAGGATCATTCTTGATAAACATCACCTGGGCGCCCTCTTTCAGGTCGAGCCTGAATTCAACCGGGTACTGGGATTCACCGAATTCACCTTCGATCTCAGCCTCGAACGAGACTATCGCAGCCGGCAATGCTTCCAGCGCCTCCTTGTTGATCTTGTCGGCCTTCCAGTTGTGGGTGGTCAGAAAAATATACCCGGGGTTTTCTTTCAACTGAAAACCGGGGTCATAGCGGGTGTTCAGCAGATTGATGTCCTCGCTGGTAACACAATGGTCGCGGAAATGATTCAACAAATCGATGAAGAAATCGTCCACCTGCCTGTAAACGGTCTGCAGCTCGATATACACCGGGGGGTTGTTTCTCAGTGCCAGTGCATCGAAAAAAAAGGAAGTGGAATAATGGTTTTTCAAATACGACCACTCCTCCTCCTTCACTACCGGGGGCAGCTGAAACAGGTCGCCGATGAAAAGGATCTGGACTCCTCCGAAGGGTTTATTCTTTGTCCTTCGTGCCAGCCTCAGGGTGAGGTCGATTGCATCGAGAAGATCTGCCCGGAGCATGCTAACCTCATCAATAATAAGTAGTTCCATCTCCTGGAGCATTCTTCGCCGGTTCTGGTGCATCTGCAGACGGCTGGAAAGGGAGGCTGGCGTATTAAGCTGGGTGGTGATGTTTTCGTTTTCCGGCAATTTGTTTGTCGGCAGAAAAGCTCCGAAAGGAAGCTGCAGAAGAGAATGAAGGGTAACCCCACCGGCATTAATGGCAGCGATTCCCGTAGGAGCGGCGACGATTGTGTTCTTGTGCGTGTATTCGCGAATTGCTTTGAGAAAGGTGGTTTTCCCGGTTCCTGCCTTTCCGGTTAAAAAGACATGACGGTTGGTGTTATTGATAAACCGCGAGGCCCAGAGGGCGGCATCGATCATTCCGGTATCTGTGGCTTCACTCATATCAGGATTTAATAATATCGTGGATCTATTCCCAGAGGATTGCAACTTTGCCCATCGATTTCCTGGATTCAAGCCAGTCGTGCGCATCAGCAATCTGATCTGCAGGAAAGGTTTTATCCAGTCTGGGGTTCAGTACGCCTGTCCTGGCCAGCTCAACCGAACGGCTGAGCATCTTTTTCATGATCAGGGGCTTGTTATCCGCAATTCTCAGCATATTAACGCCGATCATTGACTGGGACTTGACCACCAGCGGTATCGGGCTATGAAAACCAAAGCCCAGTCCGAGCTTGAGTGTGTCCCATTTACTGGTTTTTGCTCCTTTGTTCTGATCGGCAGCCCCGTAACTAATGATCCGCCCACAGGGCCCCAGGAGCTTGAGTCCCTGGTTGTACCGCCTGCCGCCCAGATTGTCGAATACCACATCGAGTTTGGTATTCATCCCCCTTATGACTTCAAAGAAATCCTGCTTCATATAGTCGATGGGATGGTCAACCCCGATCTCAAACAAATAATCAAGCTTGGAGGTGGATGCGGTTCCGAAAATCTCACATCCGTATTGCCTGGCAAGCTGGACCAGGAGCCTTCCCACACCACCGGAGGCGGCCTGAATCAGCACCTTCTCGCCGGGATACAGGTGCGTGGCCTCTTCGGCAAGATAAACTGCCGTGCAGGCCTGGGTTCCCAGTGCGGTAGCCCGGGCATAATCCCATCCTTCTGGCAATGGGGTAACTGCATCCGCCGGGGTAGAAACATATTCGGCATATCCCCCAAAGCGCGTAAATCCCAGAACCGGCTGCCCGATGGTAAAATTTTTCACATCCTTGCCGACCGTGTCAATGGTTCCGGCTACATCATAGCCCAACACGGCAGGCATGGGCGGTGCATCCTTGTACAGGCCCCGCCGCGCCATCACATCGGCGAAATTGAGTCCGGATGCATGAACCCGGATTACGACCTCCAGGTCGCCGGGCACAGGTTTGTCAGTCTCACGGATTTGAAAAGCATCCTTGCTTTCGCCAAATTTCACCAGATAAATAGCTTTCATACGAGGGTCAGAATTTTTGGTAAAGATAGAAGGTTACAGTTAACCAGTTGCCGGTTGCCAGTTGCCAGTTACCGGTTACCAGTTACCGGTTGCCCGTTATTTCGCCAGAACTGTCATTCCGGCGAAAGCCGGAATCCCCGGTCTCAGGAACCACCTATATTAGTATATATATGCAGCCAAGGCACCGGCATGGAGAAATATCGGAAAATATTTTGCGTAATTATCATAAGTGCCCGTGCGTCTTACCTTTGGGATTCTAAGAAACCGAAACTTTATTGAAACAAACCATGCAAATCCACTCTTTATTCCGGTTATTGTTTTTCCTGATAGTTATTCACGGCCTGAATGCCTCTGCACAGACCAAAGGGGATTCAAGATGGTCGATGTTCCGCGGCCCGAATGGATCCGGCGTCTGCGAATCGGGCCCGGTTCCGCTGGAAATTGCATTGAATACGAACATGATCTGGAGGCACGAACTTCCTCCGGGACACTCATCACCGGTCCTGACCGACAAGCTGATTCTGTTGAGTGCGATCGATCAGGATAAATTGTTCACCATTTGCCTGAACCGGGAAACGGGCGCAGAACTCTGGAGGGCGGAAGCACCCAGGGCGCGTCATGAACGGTTAGACGGACGGAACAATCCGGCCTCACCTTCCCCGGTGACCGATGGCAAATCGGTTTACCTCTTCTTTACGGATTTTGGACTGATCTCCTACGACCTGAAGGGGAAGGAACTCTGGCGATATCCGCTGGGGCCTTTCAACAACGTGTACGGGATGGCGGCATCACCGATTCTGGCCGGCGATAATGTCATTCTGGCCTGTGATCAGAATACTCAATCCTTCATCATTGCAGTAAACAGGAAGAGTGGGAAATTAGCCTGGAAAACCGACCGGCCCGAAGCTATGAGCGGACACTGTACGCCGATCGTGTATCAGCCTGAAACAGGCGATCTTCAGGTTATCGTGCCTGGATCCTTCAACCTTACGGCTTACTCTTCAAGAACCGGAGCGCGGGTTTGGTGGGTCAGCGGACTCTCCTTTGAGATGAAGTCCACCCCGGTAATTTCCGATGGGATGGTTTTTATCAACGGGTATGCCTCCCCGATGAACCAGCCCGAGAATATTGTCCACCTTCCCTTGTTTACCGTCGCTTTGGCCAGTTTTGATCTTGATAAGAACGGGCTGATCAGTCCTGCTGAGCTGCCTAAGAATGAAATGTACGAGCTTGCCCCGTTTATGGACCTGAGCCAGGACGGTCAGCTGAATGAACAAGAGTGGAACAATTTCAAGGCCTCTATGGCCAGTGTCAATGCCATGCTTGGAATTATGCTCGGTGGGTCGGGTGATATGACGCAGACAAGCTCGGTTTGGGCTTACCATAAAAATGTGCCCCAGCTTCCTTCACCGCTAGTATATAAAGGAGTACTGTTCATGCTCAGCGATAATGGTTTTCTTACAACTCTCAGGCCTGAATCGGGTGAGGTTATTGCCACCGGCAGGCTTACGGGCGCCGGATCCTCCTTTTATGCCTCCCCCGTGGCCACCGACGGAAAAGTATTCATCGTTGGCAGAACAGGCAAAATCACAGTGCTGGGAGCAACGGGAACGCTGGATATTCTGGCCCAGACCGACCTGAAAGAAGAGTGCAACGCCACCCCGGCCATTGCCGGTGGCAGAATCTACCTTAGGACCACAAAGGCGATGTATTGTTTTGGGAGGTGAAGCCGGTTGCCGGTTAACGCCGGTTGCCAGTTGCCGGTTGCCGGTTGCCGGTTGCCGGTTAAGAAGAAGTTGCCGGTTGCCAGTTGCCGGTTACCGGTTAAGAAGAAGTTGCCGGTTGCCAGTTGCCGGTTACCGGTTAGGCCAGAACTGTCATCCTGACGAAAGTCAGGATCCCCACCCCCACAACCACCCCCACACCCACCCTGTGGTAAGATCTTTTTTTGGCAGGAGGGACGACCGCAAGGGTCGCCCCTACGAAACATCCGTGGGAAAAATTACATGGAGGTGGATGAAGAGGGTGTGGGTGTGAGTGTGAGTGTGGGTGTGGGTGTGGGTGTGGGGATGGGGATGGGGATGGGGATCCTGGCCTTCGCCAGGATGACAGTTCTGGCCTAACTGGTAACCGGCAACTGGCAACCGGTAACTGGCTACCAGCACCCCCTGCAATTCGCCGTGCTATTTCCCTCCATTTACCGGCAATTCTGAAATCGCCTTCTTACAACGAACGGGCCAATAACCGGCAACCGGTAACCGGCAACCGGCAACATGGGTTAGTTCACCGGTAACCTGTTAACCTGGCATTAACCATAAAGTGCCTAATCTTCACATAGTTTAACAATTTGGCATGTAACAGAATTGTAATCGGACCGTCTTATCAGTAGAAACAAAAATTAAAAAACCCGGAGGAAATAAAATGAAATCAAATGCTCTAATCAAACTGATGGTGGTTGCCCTGCTCACGATTGCAATGATTGTCCCTGCACAAGCCAATGACCGTCAAAAAGACCGTAATCAGAAAAAATCGGTTGTTCTTAATATGGAAAAGCCTATCATCGATTATCTGGCCAAAATTCTGGGCGACCAGATGGAAGCCGATGACGTATACCGGGTCCAGCGGTTCCTGGGTAAAATTGATCATGTAACGATCTCCTTCACCGATGTAGATGCTGAAGACTATGTTTTGGTGTTCAAAGAACTCAATGACCAGCAACTGGAAGCGTGGATGTTCGAAGAGGGGTACCTTTCCGAACCAGCTGAGAGTCTTCCCGTTGAGCCCTGGATGACAGACCTTTCCTATCTCGAGTAGCAATCCTTCGACCCAATATACCTGCTCGGCGTGATCCGTGCAGCCACAGAGCCGGCCAGAAATGACCGGCTCTTTTTCTATTTTTATATCAAATAAGATAAATCATGAACCGGAAGAAATTTATTACTGCAACAGGACTGACGCTAACAGGATTATCGTTAAGCGGAATAATTGGTTTTGGCAAGGGTTTGGCTTACAGGAAGCAAGAGCGGATTCTCTATATCGGAACCTATTCGGATGCAGTGTCCGGCGGGATCAATTCACTAACCATGGATGCGATTTCAGGTAAGGTAACTAACTGCAAAATAGCTGCTAATGCCACAAATCCTTCATTTTTGGCCCTGTCGCCAGACGGGAAATTTCTTTTTGCGGTCGATGAAATCGAAGGATACGGTCCGGGTCAGGGAGGAGCAGTCTCTTCTTACAGGATAGTCCGGCCCGGGGGCATGCTGGAATTCATTAACCGACAGCCCAGTATGGGCGCTCATCCGTGCCATCTGACAGTCAGCCGGAACGGGAAATTCGTGCTGGTTGCCAATTATACAGGGGGGAATGCAGCCGTGCTTCCGGTTTCGGAAAACGGCACCCTTGGAGAACCTGTGTGCGTAAAACAACATTCGGGCAAAGGCCCGAACCGCGATCGCCAGGAAAAACCCCATGCACATTCCATTACTCTTTCTCCCGATAATCAGTATGCCTATGTGTGCGATCTTGGAATCGACAAGGTAATGATATATCGGTTTGATGCAGAATCAGGCCAGCTCAATCCCGCATCTATGCCATTTTTACAGACGGCACCGGGAGCCGGGCCGCGCCATTTTTGTTTTTCTCCTGATAAACGTCGCGCTTTTGTCATCAATGAACTCAATTCAACCCTTACGGCCCTGAACTATTCACCTTCCGACGGATCCCTCACGGAAATTCAAACCCTGTCGACGCTTCCTGATGATTTCAATGGTGAAAACACGTGCGCTGACGTACATGTTCATCCCAATGGGCGTTATGTTTACGGTTCGAACCGGGGGCACGATAGTATTGCTGTTTTCGGACTGGATTCTAAAACCGGCCACCTCATACCTGCCGGTCATCAGCCGGCAGGTGGAAAAACCCCCCGGAACTTTGTCATCGATCCCTCCGGTGCCTTCCTGCTCGCTGCCAACCAAGACTCAGATACCATTAACGTATTTAAAATCAATCAAGAGAACGGAATGCCCGCCCCAACCGGGCTTTCTGTGGAGGTACCGAAGCCGGTGTGTTTGTTATTTACGATTGACAATTTACAATTTACGATATGATGGTTCAGGCGAGTCTCTTGGTCTTACAGTCTTAAAGTCTTAAAGTCTTACAGTCTTACAGTCTCATAGTCTTAAAGTCTCTCAGTCTTCTTCCTCAAAGCGCGGTTGTTACCAAAAGCGAAGCATTTGTCAAAAATTCGTTCAAAAAAGCACGAAATAAAGAAACTCTTCGTATATTGGTAACAGAACCGTACTCAACATTTTAGATTTCTTTTTTATGAAAGCGAGGAGAACAGATATCCTGCTAATCCTGAAACTCAGGATCGGGATAAAAAAAGTAGAGAGGCTGATTTTGGGAAGCCTCTTGCGGAAAGGTAGAGCTTACCCCGGCGACATTATCATGGACTTAAGAATTGCGCAGGATCGCGGGGTAAAATCAATTCAGGACCTTACCCACAAAGGGTATATTCAAAGGGAGGAAGGCACCGGTTTTATCCGGATAAACCCGGATCTGAGAAAAGCAGTGAAAATTGTATCTGCCTGATCAGGACTAACCCTGCCGGATTTCGTACCTTTATCCGTTCAGTTGGCGAGTTAATTGTCACTTCTTAACGGATAAAGGTTTTTTTATGAAAAAAAATATCATTTTGCTGCTTGCTGCACTGGCATTTAATGTGCAATCATTCAGCCAGGTATCCAGTTTAAAAGCTCCGCAAGAGAGACATTCCTTTACCGGTTATTTTAATATTACTGATGTCGGATTACTGATTGGATCTCCGGAAAATGCCCATGTCGCACCATTTTCCTTTATGACCATCAACGGATGGCACCTCAGTGAACAGTTATCAGCCGGATTGGGGCTGGGAGTAGAATTTCTTTCGGGCAGTTATATGCCCATCTTCCTTGACCTCAGGTATTATGTCAGAAACAGCAGTTTTTCACCCTTCTTTATGCTGGATTGTGGCTATTCGCTTGCTCTTGATGACGATTACAGCAATGTGAACCGCTATTTCTCAACCATGCCCTGGAACGGCAACTATACGTTTACAAATTACAAGGCCCAGGGAGGCTGGCTGATCAATCCCGGCTTCGGAATCCGCAACATGTTCTCCGAGAACTTTGGTGTGATCTTTTCGGTCGGGTACCGCAATCAGCGCCTGTTTTATAAAGCTGCCGACGACCATCGCCTTTTGGCTGATTATAACAGGCTGGTACTGAAAATCGGAATCCTTTTCAGATAAGTGAAATCGTTCAATCTTCCCACAATGAAAAAATCGATATTCTATATTATCCTGATTTCCATGGTCGCCGGAACCTCATGCCGCGATCAGTTTACCGAGATCTTTACCGGAAATAGTCCGGTATACATGAGCTATGATGACCTGCGCCTGGCTGTTAGTCAGAGCGGGCCGGCCGACCTGGTAAATCCGGGTAAAATATACTTCAAGGATGATTATATTTTCATTGTTGAGGAGATGAAGGGTATTCATGTCATTAACAATGCTGATGCGGCTAACCCTGTTAATATTGCCTTTATCAATATTCCCGGAAACGTGGATATTGCCGTCAAGGATAATATTCTTTATGCCGACAGTTATGTTGACGTAGTTGCTCTGGATGTTTCCGACCTGTCGAATGTGAAGGAAGTTGACCGCGTTACCGATGTACTGCCCTATTCCATTCCGGCCTATGACACTGAATATCCTCTGGCTGCGATTGATGAAACGCAGGGGGTAGTGGTTGACTGGGAAATTAAAAAGGTAAAACAGGCGCTTGAAAACAATTATTATCCGGTTTACGGCTGGGAGGATGGCTGGGTGAAGGATGCCACGAACGGCGGAGTGTCCGGTGGCGTAACCGGCGGAGGTGTCGGGGTGGGAGGATCAATGTCCCGTTTCGGAATTTCGGGAAATACCTTGTATGCCGTTGATAATATGGACCTCCATATCTTTTCAATTGCCCGTCCTGATGATCTGGTTATCCGCAGGGAATTCAATGCCGGATGGTCGATCGAAACCATGTTCATCCTGGGAGAGACGATGTTCCTGGGAACACAGAACGGGATGCGGATCTATGATATCTCATCTCCCACTTCTCCTATGTATGTCAGCGATTTCTGGCACCTCACCGGATGTGACCCGGTGGTTGTGCGGGATGATCTGGCCTTTGTCACCCTTCGCGGAGGCAACACCTGTGGTAATAACGTAAACCAGCTGGTGGTTCTGTCGGTAGCCGACCTGCGGAAGCCGGTCGAGCTGAAAACCTACCCCATGGAGAATCCCTACGGTCTGGGAATCGACGGAAATATTCTCTTTATCTGCGACGGGTATGCCGGACTTAAGGTTTATGATGTAAAGGATCCACTATCGGTAAACAAGCACATGCTGGCGCAGTTTCCCGATATTCTAGCCTATGACGCCATCCCCGTAAATGGAGTACTGATGCTGATCGGCGATGACGGTTTATATCAATATGATTATTCAACCGTTACCGAAATCAGGCTCCTGAGTAAAATCGAGGTAAAAAAAGGGAATTAGTCCTGTTTCAGGGGAGTTCATCGAGTTTGGTCGATTCCTTGCCAAACCGTCGGAACATCTTAACCCAGAAATATTCCAGGCTGTAACGGAAATCAATCCTGCGCCATATAGCCAGGATACCTGCCCAGATCATGACGTTTAATGCCCCGAAAATCAGGCATCCGTTAATGCTTTGATTCCAGTTGGGAAGGAACAGGGCAACACCCTGACCGAGTATTTCCGATAAAAGCGTCTCCAAAAGATATATCGTGAGGCTCAGCCGGCTAAACCATAAGATTACCGGCACCTTGCTGCGGATTCTGTTTTGATTCCTGAATCCCGGGATTACGGTAACCATGAGTAATAAAAAGATCCCAAGCTCGGCCTGGGTCTTGAAGTACCAGAAAAAGTCAGGTGTGGAGATGGTCTTGTCATAATTCAGGGCCCCGACAACTCCATAAAGGATGAAAACAATACTTACAGGAATCAACAGGCGGCCCATTAGCTTCATCCTCTGGTTGTAAAACATCAGTGCCACTGCAGAGCCAAAAAAACCATAAGCCAGATAAGGTATCAGCGGATAGGGATTCGCCAGGAGGAAACTCCCGGCCAGTGCAGGAACCGTTCTTCCCTGGTCAATGGCATCCTGAAATGCCGGATAAAGGTCAATCCGGATATAGGACAGGATCATGATCACCGATCCTCCCGTCAGCAGCAGGGAATAATTCCGGAGCTCCTTTGCAATGCCTCCGTTTTTAAGTAAAGCGTAGGTAAGAGGTGAAAGGACAATCAGGTTAATCCCTATTGTTGAAAGGGCAGAACCTTCGAAAAGTTTTGCTGATGATGGAAACTTGATGGATCCTGAGCGGATGGAGGAAGCCACGGAAGTCATATCAGGCTGGTTGTTCACAAAATCAACCGACCATCTTCCAAGGACAAGAATCAGGAGAAAATGAGTGGCAATAAAGAGAAAACCAGCCACCATCATCATCCCGAATGGCTTGAACCCCGGTGTCTCCTCAATCCTGCGTGCAAGAACGAGCGTATTGGAAAACCCAGAATAAAGGATAATCAGTCCCCCCCACAGAATCAGGAAGCTGATCAGAACAATCAGGATGGGGGGATTGCTGAGATCAATTTTGTGGATGTTGGCAAAATTGTAAACGGATGTATGAAAAAGGATGATGAAAATGAGGGCGATTCCCCTGAGCAGATCAAGCGAATGGTATCTTCCTGTGGTTTTCATTCGGGATGTTGCAAATAATGCGGGTTAGTTTTCCTGAACGCGGGTTGACGACGGGGACGCCGGTTTCAATGGCGACGTTTGGCAGCTGGCAGTCATACGCAGCAAAAATATCTCGTATTCCTGTGCAGATGGATTCAGTTATGGCGGTCAGATTACAATCGGGCTTAAGCATCAGGCGTATCCGGACATCGGCGTAAGATTCCTGAATCGCCTGATAGTCAAGTATATCGTCTGAAATAGCGATTATTTTTCTGCTGATATAATCCTGATAAATGAAGTGCCTTTCGCCGGTTTGGTTGCGCAAACCCCAGAACAGGTCCTCAGACCGGCCCTGAATACGTTCGATCATTCGAAAGGCAGATCCGCAGGCACACGCGCCGGGACTAATCGTGAGAATGTCATTGATTGCATACCGGATAATGGGCTGCGAGCGCTTATACAGGTCGGTAACCAACAGCCGGCTGCACGGAGATCCATCGGGTGTGGGATTGCCATTTTCATCCAGTAATTCAAGGTAAACGATATCTTCATTGATGTGCAGGTTGCCTTCCCTGCAAGTCATGGCATAGCTGCCTTCGCTGCCCTGGTATACCTCGTGAACCTGACAACCGAAGACTTTTCCAAGATAGGTTCGTACAATCGGGTCAAGAACTTCTGCATAGGAATATAAGACCTTTGGATTCACATTTAGGGATCCTGATTCCTTTTCCCTTGCCAGGATCTGCAGCATGCTTGGCGGGGCAGAGATCACATTCGGGTTGATCTCAGCAAGCTGCTCCCTGATCTGCTCCATGGTTTGAAGCTGGCTTACATAATTCAGCTTATTTCCGAAGCGCCGATATTTGAATGCAGGGGTGTTTACACGCAGGATGAAAGCTCCGTTCAGTTTTTCATTTTTTGGCAGAATGAGCCTCGAGGCATACATCGCCTTGAGGTATTTTTCTTCATGCGGTGTGGTGATGATGATGCCCTTGTTGCCTGAAGTACCGGATGACATTCCGATATTAATTCCCTGGTACCTGCTTGAGAAATCGCGGTTCGTCTCAATTTTTAGCGCAAAACGGATCAGGCTTTCTTTGTCAAGGTTTATGGTGTTATAGGTGGACAGGTTTTCCATCATCAGGGTTTTATCTACCGATGGAAGTGAGGAGAAATTTTCCGGATTGAAACCTTCATACTGTTTTCTGAAAAATGGTGAATGCGCGATTGCATAGTGAACAATCCTTACCCTTCTTTTTTCCTGATGGCGGTGGATATCATCGGTTGTCCAGTTCCTGAACCGATACCTGGACAGCAGGTAGAATGCCGCAAAGGAATGAGTGATCATGTGAGTTATAACGATGTTGTGGTTATAATTGTTACCTCCTAGTTTTTTCCGGAATTTGCACTCATTTTTCCGGATTTTGGAAAGAATGAGTTGAGCCAAAAATACTTAAACAACAGAAAATCAATAAATTATGAATAATGGTCGGTTTATTGATCATTATGACCAAACAAAATTACGCGCCATGAAAAAATTTGCCTTTTTGATTTTAACTGCTGGCCTGATACTGGCTGGCTGTACCAAGGAAATGCCGGGCACCGACCCGAACGCACCCCAGGATGTCACTTTTACAAGTTATATTGATAACGGTGGCAATCTGAAAGGATTGAAATCAGGACCGGCTGATGCTTGTCCGAATGCCGATGCCGATTATGCTTTGGTTGTAATTGACGGCATAAAATATTATCCGGCCGTTTTTACGGTTAACAATGTCCTGTACACCCAGGCTGTCAAACTGGCTCCCGGTAATCACACGGTGACTGTTTTTGCCTTGATGCAATCAACCGGTACTTCATCGAAAGATGACGATGTGGTTGTAAGGGCTGCTCCTGAGACTACAGCAAGTTTCAGCGCCTTTGTAACTGCAGGCCTGCCTATCAATTTCACCGTTTCAGCCTTCGAAAAGATTGAAGTTGGCATTGAGGTACTCTGCTTTGAGGAGACCAACTATAAGGAATTTGGCTTTGCCTGGTTTAAGCCTAATCTGATTACCGTGCACCAGAAGTGGTTCTTTGGTGACTTCTGCACCGAATACTTTGAAAATTATGTCGGAAGCCTCTATGGGGATGAACCGAAAGTTGATATGCCGGCCATCTTCAAGATTGAGGTAACCCGCGATGACGAAGGTGACGGATCCTATTCAACCGTTATCGGGACATACAGTAATGAAGGATCGTACACGGTAGATGAAGATGGCAATGCCTCTGCCCTGCCGCTGGGAATCAAGTACGTTGACCGGCTGGATGTTGAGGACAGGTATCGGTTTACCATGTATATGTACCAGGAGATTATGATGGACGAAGAGATGGAACCGGTTTTTGATTATGTTAAGCGGACCGACTGGTACTTCAGCGATGCAGGCACCAAGCTCTATCTGACTCCGAATTATAACGAGACCAGTGAATACTTTGATGCAGGGGAAGACAACGTCTATGATTTTGTTCTCGGATTCTGCGTAGGAGTACCTGCTGATGTGTATGTTCCCGGAGACGAAGAGGGCGGAGATGGCGAAGAGACCGCATTTGCAAAAGGTGGCGACCTAAACAGGTGTTTCGTCGAAGACGGTTTCGGCCGCTGGGGATGGACCAACAAGCTGACCCCCGGAACTACCTACAACCTGCCGATCTGGGCCGGAGCCGGCCAGTGTGATACAGAAAAAGGTACCCTGGTGGGGAATCTGAACGTGGTTTTCAATGGCAACGGCACCGCAACCATCACCTATACGATGGAGGCTCCCTACAAATTGATGGAGACACATCTGTATGTAGGAACGTCAAAATATCCCCAAAAGGGTAACAAATTTACAGTGGCACCCGGCCAGTATCCTGACATCCATGAGAATTTAGGCGGAGTGTCCACCGATACTTATACAATCACCGTTCCGTCGGGACCGGTTTATGTCATCGCTCACTCAGTAGTTAGCGGATTCTAACGCAGGAATTAATAGGAAATCGTCTTCGACAGACATCAGTAACCCCGGGATTCATCCCGGGGTTTTTTGCTATATTAGACTTATGGTAACAGCGATCCATTCTGATAAGCCGGTAATAGCCAGATTACTGATATTCATAGTGTTAATTCTCGCAACTGTCTCCTGTAATTCTTCCCGGAAGCAACCTGCAAATCCCGTTTCTCCGGATATGTCGGAGTTAAGAAAGGGGTTCATGGATCCACCCAACGAGGCCCGTCTCAGGGTTTTTTGGTGGTGGCTCAACGGCATGGCAACGCAGGAGTCGATCACCCTTGACCTTGAAGAGATGAAGGCCAAGGGATTCGGCGGCGCCCTCATCTTTGACGCGGGATCTTCCAACTACAATGTGGCCAAAAAAACAGCGGCAGGGCCTGTTTTCCTGAGCGAAGACTGGATGCAGCTCCTGGAGCATTCGGTGAGGGAGGCCGACCGTCTGAGGCTGGACCTCAGCATGAATATCACCAGCGGATGGAATCCCGGCGGACCGCACATCACACCGGCTGATGCCCTGAAAAAGCTGACCTGGAAGGAGGTCAGGGTCAAAGGTCCGGCAACCTTCGATGAGATTCTGCCTATGCCCGATACCCTGCTCTGGTATCAGGATATCACTGTGCAGGCTTTTCCTGCTGCTCCGGAAGGCAAGGCGTTTTCGCAGATTCTGAACTGGGATCTCAAGTCCCTTAACCGCGCACTGGGCTGGAAAGGGATTTATCCATTATACAAATTGACGGAGGTTGGGTCGGACCCCGCCGTTGCACTGGATCCCGGTAAAATCATCAGGCTTGATAAATATACATCCAATGGCCGGCTCAAGTGGAACGTTCCTGCCGGTGAATGGATCATTGTACGGTATGGCTACACCTGCACCGGCGCACGGGTGAGCACAGCCAGCGATGGCTGGGATGGCCTCTCTTTCGACCACCTGAGCCCGGAGGCCTTGAAAAAGCATTTCAACGCCGTGGCTGTACCTATCGTTGAGAGGGCGCAGAAAGCCGGGAAGAGCCTGAAATTTCTGGCCACCGACAGCTGGGAGATGGGCGTGGCCAACTGGACCCATGATTTCCCAGGGGAGTTCAGGAAATACCGGGGGTACGATATGATGGAATATCTGCCGGTGCTTACGAACAGGGTGGTTGTGAGCCGTGAACTATCGGACCGTTTTTTAAAGGATTTCCGCAAGACAGTGGGAGATTGTGTGGCAGAAAACTGCTACGTCCTGTTCCGTGACCTGTCGGCTGAATATGGACTGAAGATACACCCGGAGGCAGGGGGGCCGCATTCGGCCCCCGTTGACGGACTCAGGGCCCTGGGAATCGGTGATATGCCCATGGGCGAATTCTGGGCACGAAGCAATACCCACCGGGTAGCTGAGGCTGAGCGCCTGTGCGTGAAACAAAGCGCCAGCGCCGCACATATTTATGGCAAGCGGTGGGTCGCTGCCGAAGGCCCCACCAGCATAGGCCCCCAATGGGAGCGTTCGCCCCGCGACCAGAAGAACGTGCTCGACCGTATTTTCTGTGCCGGTGTGAACCGGATCTTCTGGCATACCTATACATCTTCCCCGGATGAGTTTGGTGAGCCGGGGAATGAGTACTTTGCCGGAACACACCTCAATCGCCATGCCACCTGGTGGAGCCAGGCGGGAAGTTTCACCGGGTATATCAACCGGTGCTCTTGGCTGCTGAGCCAGGGCCTTTTCCGTGCCGATGTGCTCTGGTATTACGGCGATGATGTGCCGAACTACGTTTTCCTCCAGGATGAGATAAAAGAGCTTCCCTACGGCTACGGATGGGACAAGTGCAACGCGGAAGTCTTGCTGACGAGGGCATCGGTGAAAGATGGCAAACTGATGCTGACCGATGGAATGGAATATCGGGTGCTGGTGCTGCAACCTGAGGTGAACAGACATCCTGAGGTGCAAAAAATTGCAGCGAAGTTCAGGAAGCAGGGCCTCACCGTGGTGGAATCTGATCCGACCGGTGCCTTGAAATCACTGGATATCGGGCCTGATTTCTCATTCACCAGCCCCCTTTCCGATACGAAACTCGACTGGATTCACCGCACAGCAGGGGAAACGGAAATATATTTTGTGGTCAACCGAAATGCACGGTACGGTGTTTCCGATACACTTTACCAGTATAATCCAACCCCCGCCAACCGGTATGAGACGATCGAATGCAGTTTCAGGGTCTCGGGAAAGGTGCCGGAGCTTTGGGATGCGGTTTCCGGAAAAATTATTCCGATTCCCGGATACCGGGAGGAAAACGGCAGGACCCTGATAGCCCTTAATCTGCCACCCGAGGGATCCGCATTTATTGTTTTTTCACCCGGACAGAAGCCCGATATTCTAGGTAATCCATTCGCTGTTCATCAGTTACTGGCATCGGACTGGTCGGCACCCGGCTTCAGCGACGGAGAAAATATCAGGATAAAAACCGTTGATTGCCCCTGGTCGCTGGATTTCTACCGTGGCAGCCCGCCTCCTGCCAGCCGGCAGGTGGATGAACTGAAATCATGGACCGATTTTAAGGATCCCGAAATCCGCTTCTACTCGGGGAAAGCCAGCTACACAAAGTCCATAGAATTCAATCCCGATGAACTTCGTGAATCCGCCATAATCCTCGATCTCGGAAATGTCCAGGAGATTGCGGAGGTCTTTATCAATAATCAATCCGCCGGGGTCCTGTGGACAGATCCTTTCAGGGTGGAGATCACGCCATGGCTGAAAGCGGGACCGAATGAGATCCGGGTTGAAGTGGTCAACCTTTGGCCTAACCGCCTTATCGGCGACGGGCAGCTGCCCGACAGCCTCCGCTCAACCCGAACCAATGTGAAGAAGTTTGAGGGCCCGGGAGCTATGCAATTTTTGAGGGTTTCCGGATTGCTTGGACCGGTGCGGATAGCCATTGCGCCTGTTGAATAACAGGTGTGCGCAAATTTGGATTCACATTTAGTACCTTAGAGTTTTGGTAAAATTGAAATGTATCGATTTATCGATTCTGACGAGGAACGAAAAGAGAGGCGACTGATCTGGGCAGCGAACCGGTCGGTCCTCGAGAATTTTGGCTTTACCCGAAAAAAGAGCGGAAAGAAAAGTAAAAGCAACTGGAATCTGTTTCTCCGCCTGCTCAGGGTTTTTAGCCTGCTCCTTAAGATCACCGGGTATTACAAAAAAGGGTATGGTAATGCAAAAACCATCAGGGTCAATGAACTAAGCCTGGCATTCCCGAATCTTCCGGCCTCCTTTGAGGGATTCCGGATCCTTCACCTGTCGGATCTCCATATCGACAGTATCCCGGGAATGGCCGCGCTGATTATTCAAAAGGTCAGGCATCTCAAGTTCGATGTCTGCCTTCTCACAGGTGATTACCGCCGGGATAATACCGGGAGTTTCAGTCATATTCTCAAGCCCCTTCATATTTTATCCCGATATATCCAGGCGCCTTTTGGAACCTTCGCGGTTCTGGGAAACCACGACACCTACCTGATGTCGGGCTATGAAAAGGAGTCTGGCATGGAACTACTCATCAATGAATCTGTTGAGATTATTAAGGAGGATCAGAAGATTCTCGTAACCGGAACGGATGATCCTTTTAGTTTTTACACCGATTCCGCACTGCTCAGTCTGGAAACAACAGGGTACAATTTTAAAATTGCCATGGTTCATACTCCAGAACTTGCAGGAGTGGCATCAGAAAACCACTACAACCTCTATTTATGCGGACATACCCATGGAGGCCAGATTTGCCTGAAAGAGGGCGTTCCCATTGTCAGTCACCAGTTTGAGGGGAAGGAGTTTAATCATGGCATCTGGCACCTGGGCAAAATGACCGGATATACCTCAAGGGGTGCCGGGGTTAGCGGGATGCCCGTCCGGTTTAATTGCCCAGCTGAGGTTACATTGATCACCCTAATCAAATAAATTTAGGCCTGTTAACTAAAAGTCTTTCCCTTTATGAAAAATCTGTTTTTCCCGGTACTCCTGTTTTTTGCAGGATCTCTTTTTTCCCAAAATTCCCCGGATCCCGGGCTTTTCCAGGATCAGAAATTCCGGAATGTGGGCCCTGCCCGCGGAGGAAGGGTTACTACCGTTGCCGGCGTTACCTCAAGATCCAATGAATTTTACATGGGCGCCACAGGGGGCGGCGTGTGGAAAACAACCGATTACGGAGAGAGCTGGAGAAATGTTTCGGATGGATTCTTTGCCACCGGGTCGATCGGAGCCATCCGGGTATCGGAAAGCAATCCCGATGAGGTATGGGCAGGAACGGGGTCTGATGGAATACGCAGCAACGTGATTATCGGGAAGGGTGTTTACCGATCCCCTGATGCCGGAACAACCTGGGAATTCCTGGGACTGAAAGATGCCGGGCAGATCGGCGCTGTGGAGATACATCCGGAGAACCCTGATATCTGCTGGGTCGCCGCGATCGGTAATCCATTCAGAACCAATCCGGAGCGCGGTGTTTATAAGACTGTGGACGGAGGAAAATCATGGGCAAAGATTCTTTTTATATCGGACTCAACCGGGGCCTGCGACCTGGAGATCTGCCCCACTGATCCCACAATCATTTATGCTTCCGTATGGACAGGCAGACGGACTCCCTGGACCATTATTTCCGGATCCACAGAGGGCGGGGTTTATAAAAGCACGGATGGCGGCAATACCTGGAAGAAGCTGACCGTGGGACTGCCCGGAGGAATTGTTGGTAAGAGCGACCTGGCCGTATGCAAGGCGGAACCCGGTTTATTGTACGTCCTCGTGGAAGCGGCCGACGGCAACGGCGGGCTCTATCTTTCACAAAACTTTGGGGAGAGTTTCACCCTGATCAGCGACCGTGCTGCCCTGCTCGACAGGCCTTTCTATTATTGTAATGTTGACGTGGACCCGACCAATCCCGATGTGATCCATGTGAATTCCACCGCCTATCATAAGTCAACCGATAGGGGCAAAACCTGGGAGAGGCGTTCCACCCCGCACGGCGACAATCATGATATCTGGATTAATCCTTCGGATCCCGATATCATGATCCAGTCGAATGATGGCGGTGCGAATGTGACACGCGACGGGGGCAAAACCTGGTCGACGCAGATGAACCAGCCTACTGCGGAACTTTATCAGGTCGACCTGGATGATCAGTTTATTTACTGGCTCTATGCCGGTCAGCAGGATAATTCAACCGTAGCCATTTCTTCGGCCAGCACAATTATGGGCCGGCGCGGAGGCGACTCTTATTTGTCGGTAGGAGGTTGCGAAACCGGTCCGGCGGTTCCCAAGCCCGGTAACCACAATATTGTATATGCCAACTGCAAGGGGAAGTTTGGCGTATACAATAAAATCACGGGGACTGAGAAGCAATATAACGTGGGTGCAGAGAATATGTACGGCTTCAATCCTAAAGACCTGAAATACCGGTTCCAGCGGGTTGCCCCGATTTATGTTTCTCCGCATAATCCCAACGTCGTTTATCATTGCTCCCAGTTCGTCCATAAAACCATGGATGACGGGGTGACCTGGGAGACCATCTCTCCTGATCTTACCGCTTTTGAGCCTGATAAACAGGTTGTTTCCGGTGGTCCGATTACCCGGGACGTTACCGGTGAGGAGTTTTACAGCACGATCTATGCCATCACTGAATCCAAACTGAAGGAAGGGGTGATCTGGGTGGGTTCAAATGACGGCCCCGTTCATGTAACGCTGGACGGTGGTAAAACCTGGAGGAATGTCACACCAACGGACCTGCCGAAAGGCGGCAGGATCCAGACGGTGGAGGCATCACCGCATGATCCGGCGAAGGCCTATTTTGCTGCATATCGCTACCTGATGGGGGATTTCGAACCCTACATTTACCGGACCAGTGACTATGGAAAAACCTGGACCCGGCTCACAAGCGGCACGAACGGGATACCTTCCGACTGGCCCACGCGCGTGGTTCGCGAGGACCCCGATCGGGCTGGCCTTTTGTATGCCGGAACAGAGTTCGGGCTTTTCATCTCCTTCGACGATGGGCGGACCTGGAAGCCCTTTCAGCAGAACCTGCCAGTTACGCCGGTGACCGACATCAAGCTGTACCGTCAGGATTTGATCCTGTCCACCATGGGACGATCATTCTGGATACTGGATAATATTACCCACCTTCATCAGCAGGTGGCAGTTGGTGAACATAGTATAACCTTGCTGAAGCCCCGCAAGACCTACCGATCACCGGATGTTTCGGGTGCCCAGATCGATTATTATCTCGGATCTGATGAAAAAGATGTGAAACTTGAGGTTCTCGATGCCAAAGGAGAAGCTGTGGCAACCTTGAGGGCAGAAGGTGGAAAGGGCTTCCATCGAGCTCAGTGGAATCTGCGGGCTGAAAGTGCCGGCACCGGGTCCATGAGAGGCAGAAGCTTCGGGTTGAAGGTCCCGCCGGGAATGTATACCATAAGGCTGACTGCCGCTCTTCAGGTTCAGAATCAACCGATTGAGATAGATCTTGACCCGCGCCTGGCGGCTGAGGGATTAACTAAGGCCCATCTGGAAGAACAGTACGATCTGTGCAAAAAGGTAATGGCCCTGCAAACACAGGCCCGGGAGCTGTTGGCAAAGGTTGATACGCTTGCTTTGCCGCTGAACAAGAAGAAAGAGGACAAAAAGCGGCTGACCCGCACAGAAATCCGGCTGCTCGAATCGCTGAACCTGATCCGTAAAGAGCTGGTGACAGATAAGGGCACCTACATGCAGCCGATGCTGCTGGATCAGATCAACTATCTTTTCTCGATGATCAGCCGGACCGATCAGCGGCCGGGACGGGATGCGTGGATCCGGTATGAGGAGCTTGTGGGGAAGGTTGCAGCGATATCGAAGGGAGTTGCCGGTTAACGCCGGTTGCCGGTTGCCGGTTAACGCCGGTTGCCGGTTGCCAGTTACCGGTTGCCGGTTAGGCTGGCGCTCAGGCCAGCCGGTACGCTGCTGCTGTCATTCCGGCGCAAGCCGGAATCCCCTGCCAGCCGGTACGCTGTGGCTGTCATCCTGACGAAAGTCAGGATCCCATGCCTCAGAGCTTTAGTCAGGAGATTCTGGTTTTCACCAGAATGACAACAATGCCGTACGGGCCGGCCTCAGTGCCGGCCTAACTGGCAACCGGTAACTGGCAACCGGTAACTGGGTTCCACCAACCTTTTCCTACCTTTGCACCATGAAAAATGAAATATCGGTTAAAAGGATCCTCGAAACCCTGAAGATAGAGAAGCTGAATGAGATGCAGCTGGCTTCCATTGAGGCAATTGACAAAAGAGGGGATGTCGTTCTGCTGGCACCAACCGGATCGGGTAAAACCCTGGCTTTTCTGCTGCCACTGGTAAAAAAGCTTGATTCTGATCTCAAAAAGGTTCAGGCCCTGATCCTGGCTCCTTCCCGCAAACTGGCCCTGCAGATCGAGCAGGTTTTTCGATCCATGGGCACGGATTTCAAGGTGAATTCCTGCTATGGAGGCCACTCTATGAGCATAGAAAAGCGAAACCTCTCCGAGCCTGCGGCTGTTTTAATCGGAACACCCGGACGGATTGCCGATCATATTTACCGGGAGAATTTCGAAACCGATTCGATTTTCACAGTGATTCTCGATGAGTTTGACAAATCGCTGGAATTTGGGTTCGAAAAGGAAATGTCATTTATTATCAGGAGGTTAAAGTATGTCCGGAAAAGAGTCCTGACTTCGGCCACCCAATCCATCGATATACCTGATTTTGTGGGGTTACGATCACCCGAACGGCTTGATTTTGCAAAAGAGGTGGGCCAGGAGGAGAACCTCACCATCCGTATGGTAGTCTCCGAAGACCGGGATAAACTGGTGACTCTTCTTAAACTGATCTGCGACCTGGACGGAGGATCTACCCTGATTTTTTGCAATCATAAGGAGGCCGTTGAGCGGGTGAGCCAGTTTCTTAAAAGCAAATCGGTTTTAAATGATTATTTCCATGGAGGTTTGGAACAGGACGAGCGCGAAGGGGTGCTGGTCAGGTTCCGGAATGGAAGTAATAATCTGCTGGTCAGTACCGACCTTGCCTCGCGCGGTCTCGATATTCCGGAAATAAGGAACATCATCCACTACCATCTTCCGTCCAAAGGAGAGGCTTTCCTGCATCGCAACGGGCGCACGGCCAGGATGAATGCCACCGGGACAACCTATATCATTGTTTCTGCAGATGAGGTGTTGCCTGAGTACATCAGCCCGGTTCCGGAAGGCTACCGTCTGCCCGACACCATGATCCTGCCCGGACTGCCACCACGGATTACGCTGTATATCGGTGCCGGCAAAAAAGACAAGGTGAACAAAACGGATATCGTGGGCTTTCTCCTGAAAAAGGGAGGCCTGAAGAAAGAAGATGTCGGCCTGATCGATGTGAAAGATAATACGGCCTTTGCGGCGGTAAAACGCGACAAAGCCGACAAGCTCCTTCCGATGATTAAAGACGAAAAAATAAAGAACAAAAAGGTAAAGATTCAAATCGCTATATAAGTGAATACCTTGGTATCCCGGTCAATCATTCTTGTTTCTTTCCTCCCGCTCTTCCTGGCATCATGTTCATCCCCAAAAGTGAGACCCGATGAGCGTGATCAGATTCATCTGGCTTTTAATTACCAGAATTTTCCAGAACCGGTCAGTTTAGGTGAGGTGATCCGGTTGTTCCGGATGGTCCCTCTAGAAACCAGCGACTCCTGCATGATTGGCAGGATTGCCCAGATCGATCAGGTTGGTGACCTGATATTTATTCGGGTAATGGACAATACCCAGGGCCTTTATGTTTTTAACAGCAGCGGTGTTTTCATCCGACAGATCGGTCATTTTGGGAAAGGTCCCGGAGAGCACACCGAACTGGTTTCCTTTTCATTTAACAGAGAGCTGACCCGGATCTTCCTGACCGCACCTGCCGAGAAGAAGATTATTGAGTTTACCCTGGCTGGCCAATGGGTTGAGGATATAAAAATAGATCATCCATTCAGTGATCTCAGTTTGCTGAATGATTCCGTTTATGTGGCCACTACGATGTCGAAGTATTTTATAACCCTTGGAAACCTCCGGTCGCATCAGCGAGTCGATACACTGAAAAGGTATGCCGGATCTTTCAGGTACGGCGGACAGATTATATATCCTTCCATTGATGACGGGGTGCTGTTCGGAACCTCTTTCCTGGATACAATCTTTTACATCAGGCCAGATTTGGTTTTACCCAGGGTCACTATTGACTTCCATCCAAATAATGTTACCAAAGAGAATTTTCAGGGAGGCCGGCTTCCTTTCCCTTTTCCCCCCGACCTAATCTGGACAGACGGACCTTATTTTGAATCGGATAAATGGTTTTATTTCTGCTGTTCATGTGAACACAAATCCGGTGAATACCAAGGTAAGTACGGCCGGAAATATTTCCTGTTCAATAAAGCTACCGGAGAGCTCAATCACCTGGCAACTGATAATATTCTGTTTCTCGGTACTCACTCTTTCTATAACGTGACCCGGACCGGTGAGTTTGTCAGCTATATTGACCCGGTTTATCTGCTTGAGAAAAAGGCTCAGATCATGGCGAATGAGGAATTTAACTACCCTGCTGATTTTTTTCAGCAATTGGAAAAGATACGTGTGGAAGATAATCCGGTTTTGCTGTTTTGTAGACTGAAGTAGCAAGTGCTATAAAAGAAGAAATCCTGAAAAAGAAGATCATTAAAATCGGTTTAATCCTGATTCTGGCAGGAGCAACCCTTCTCGGAGTCTTTATACTTTCTATTAATCTGGGAGCATTTGGACCGTTGCCAGGGAAGTCGGAGCTCCTTGCGTATAAAAACAAGACTGCCTCCCTGGTGGTTGCGGAAGATGGCGAGCTGATCGGAAAATATTTTGCCCAGAACCGGACGAATATATCGTATGGGCAGATTCCTCCTCACCTGATCAATGCGCTGCTCGCCACGGAGGATGTCAGGTTTTTTGAACATGAAGGAATTGACTCCCGGAGCCTTTTTCGAGTGATCGTTAAGTCGATCCTTTTCAGAAACCCCGATGCCGGAGGTGGCAGCACCATCAGCCAGCAGCTGATCAAGAATATGTTCGGCCGGGGGAGTTATGGCTTCCTGTCCCTGCCGGTCAATAAGATCAGGGAGGCCCTGATTGCCCGCCGGCTCGAGAAAAGCTACACGAAAGAGGACATTCTGGCGCTCTACCTGAATACCGTGCCTTTTGGGGAAAACGTGTTCGGCATCGAGTCGGCCGCACAACGGTATTTCAATAAAGGCACCGGCCAGCTGCGCGTGGAGGAATCGGCCGTGCTGATCGGGATGCTGAAGGCCAACACCGTTTATAACCCCCATCTGAATCCTGGAAATTCAAGAAGCAGACGCAACGTGGTGCTGATGCAGATGTCGAAATACAAATATCTGCAGCCCGATGTGGCCGATTCACTATGCCAGCTCCCACTGAAGTCGGATTATGCCAACCTGGAATCGGGCGGTCCGGCCGACTATTTCCTGGTAAGGGTAAAATCAGAAGCCCGGAAGATACTGAATGAGGTAACCGGTATAACCGGCAGGGAGTGGAACCTGGAACAGGACGGGCTGGTGATTAAAACCACTCTGAACTTCAAACTCCAGCAGTTTGCCAGGGAAGCGTACCGTGAGCACCTGGGAATAATGCAGAAGAGACTGGTGCAGCAGTACAACAATCCTGCCGGGCTGCGGAGTCTTCGTGGAATCAATGACAGTCTGGATCTTGATGATGTTATCCTGCATGCCGGGCTCGTGGCGCTGGATCCCTCAACCGGTGAAATCAGGGCATGGGTTGGCGGGATTAATTTCCAGACCCATCCCTACGACCAGATTCTTGCCCGCAGGCAGCTTGCCTCAGCCTTTAAGCCTATCATTTATGCAGCCGCGCTCGAGAAGGGGATCCGGCCTTGCCGGTATCTCGATAATGGCCCGATTGAAATATCGGGATATAAAGACTGGAATCCGCAAAATTACGACCTCTCCATCGGTGGAAAATACTCACTGGCTGGTGCACTTGCCCGTTCCATGAATGTGCCGACGGTGAACCTTTATCTTGATGTTGGGTTTGACCGTGTTGAGGAGGTATGGAAAAAGATGGGCTTCTCCTTTCCGATCAGCAATTCGCCCTCCCTGGCGCTGGGCACCGCGGAGGCCAGCGTGCTGGAACTGGCGGTATCCTACGCGGCATTTGCCAACGGGGGATTCCGGGTGAAGCCGTCGGCCATTGTTTCCATCACGTCGCCCGACGGAACCCTGCTGTACCAGGCAGAGACCCGCCAGCCTGAGGAGCGGGTGCTCAGCGAGGAAACCAGCATCCTGATGGCTGCCATGCTGCAGAAGGCCGTGCGCGAGGGCACCGGAGCAACCATGGCCAGTGTATATGGGGTGAACTCCGCGTGGGCAGGTAAAACCGGAACGTCCCAGGACTATTCCGATGCCTGGTTTGGCGCTTTCAATCCTAAACTGGTGATGATAACCCGGGTGGGCGCATCCACTCCTGCCATTCATTTTAATCAGGGATCAAACGGCTCCGGCAGCACCCTGGCATTGCCCCTGGTTGCCCGAATCCTGAGAAAAGTGGAATTGGATGGCACAACCGCCGGAAAATTGACTGCCGGATTCCCTCCGTTGCCGGAACATCTCGCCGGGGCTCTTGATTGCCCCGACTATACGGAGAACGAGTTTATGGATAAGGTGCGGTCTTTTTTCAGGAAAGACATCAAAACCGACGTGAAGGGTAAAACCCTCGCAGATCCCGATCAGACCAAAGAAAAGAAAAAGAAGAAATCAATTTTTGATATTTTTAAGAGAAAGAAGGAAAACAGAAAACCATGAAGCTCAAAAATCAAATCTTTAGTATAATCTTGCAATAAAAATTCAGCAATGTCAAAGTTTCCTCTACTGATACTGGTCTTAGCAGCGATTACCCTCTATGGCTGCAACCAAAAATCAGGTTCAAACAATTCTGTGAGCCCTGACCTGGCAACCAACCCCGCAACTTCTGGCAACAAGCAGACCCCCGGCGAATTGCCGGTTCTGGTTTTCGAACAAACGAAGCATGATTTTGGCCTTGTTGTGCAAGGTGAAAAAATCTCGTATAAATTCATTTGCACCAATAACGGCGGTTCGAATGCCGTAATTTCCAATGTATCGGCAACCTGCGGCTGTACGGTTGCCGACTGGACCAAAAATCCGATTAAACCGGGAGAAAAAGGGGAGGTTGAAGTTGTATTCAATTCCGCCGGACAATCAGCAGGATTTAACAGTAAGAAAGTTAGTGTTCTGGCTAATACCCAGCCTAACAGAATCGAGCTTGAGGTGACGGCTGAAATTTATATTCCTGGTAAAAAATAGGCGGTTGGTCAGGGAACAAAACCGGAATCAATCCTTCACGCATCTGACAGCCATTCCCCTGTCCGTTCCTCTCGCCTTGCGATAAACGCCTTTTTGATCATACTGGAGATAGCGGACCCAGGGATCACCCGATGTGTTTTTTGAAGCCGTCCAGAACCGGGCAGACTCCCTGATATAATAAAAGGCGCCATCTCCATCGCGAAAACCACCTGGTAAAGCACTGAACTTGCTGTCATTGGATCCGTTGCCATTTGCGCTCCAACCGGCTGTTGATTTCATTTTATGTCCAACTTCACCGGTGCTGCGCCAATCTTCCGTCAATCCTGATGATTGGGGCAATCCAAATGCTACCTCGAGTGAAATCCATTCAGCATCAGAGGGTAAATGCCATCCGGCCGGACAGGCTTTTGACGCTGCCGTCCAATTGTAAAGCCTTCCATATAAGGTGCAATTTGAGGCGAGCTCACTATAGCACCACGACCCGCTTGCCGGAACAAATTTCAGGTTTTCTGCCATCCACCACTGGTCGTTTATTTTTACGGTATTATAGGTGCGAAGATCCCTGGGATCGCTGAACGTGCCGGTTATAACCACCATCTCAGTAGTAGTAAAGCTAAGCTCGTCACCGTAGCCTGCTCCCGAAGAATTCACCGCATACGCCCGCACATAATAAGTTGTTTTGGCGACAAGGTTTGTCATATTGCAGGTAAAGGAAGTTCCGCTTCCGCCTTCTGCTTTTGATTCATTTCTAAGGGGATTTCCAGTGGTATTCCAGCAGATTCCCTTTTCGGTGACTGGTGAACCACCGGCGCTCACAACAGAGCCGCCGCAGACCGCCGTGGTAGATGTAATCTGGGTTACAGAGGCTGTGGCTACTATAGGCAAAGAGGATACTTCCCCTTTAACGCACCGGACTGAAAATGCCCGGTCGATCCCCCGGGCTGACCGGTAAACACCTTTTTCTTTATCATCCAGATAGCGGACCCATGGATCTGTTCCGGTCGTCAGGGTTCCTGTCCAGAATCTTGCGGACGATCCTGCATAATTATAGGTACCATCGCCATCCCGTATACCACCCGGCAAGGCATTAAAACCACTATCATTAGTCCCGTTTCCGCTATTGTTCCATCCCGATGTTGATTTCAGCTTTTCACCCACCGATCCTGATACTCTCCAGTTAGGCAGGTCGAGTTCACCGGCTGTCATGCCCAGCGAGGATTCGAGGGCCTGCCACTCACCTTCGGTTGCCAGGTGCCAGCCGGTCATGCACGCATCCCTTGCTGTTTCCCAGTCGTATAAACGGCCATAGGTAATGCAATTGGCTGGTAATTGGTTATAACACCAGGATCCCTTATTGGTTGGATACGCCAGATTCTCTGAAATCCACCAGTCGTTTCCGATTTTAACGGTTGTGTACTCCTGGTTATCGCGGGTGTCAGTTACGGTGCCTGTTTCGCCGGTCACAGTGTTGCCTGTTGTAAAAGTAAGTTCATCGCCATAGGCGGTTCCGGAAGAATTGACCGCATACGCCCTTACATAATATTTGGTATTCGGATCGAGCTCCGAAAGGGTGCTCGAAAAGGACCCGAGTCCTTGACCATCAAGGGTATTGGAATCGTTACGGGTAGGATTTCCCGACTTGTTCCAGCAAACGCCCCGGCCGATTACAGAGGACCCGCCGGAAAGAATCACAACACCGCCCGATTGGGCAGAGAAATTAGTAATGGCTGTAACTGAGCTTGTGGTAACGGAAGGCAGTGAGGTCAGGGTGCCTTGTATGCACCTTACCGAATAACCCCTCGACCAGCCTCGAAGAGAGCGGTACACTGCGGGTTCCCGATAATCCAGAAACCGTATCCATGCCAAATTCCCGGTATCAGAGAGTGTGCTCGTCCAGAACCGGGCTGATTGAAGCACATATTGATAGCTTCCATCCCCATCGCGAAACCCTCCCGGAAGAGCTTGGAAATGTATTGCATCAGTGCCATTTCCATTGTTGAACCAACCAGAGGCGGATTTTAATTTCTTTCCCGCTTCTCCGGAATACCGCCAGTTTTCCGCATCAACATCTGACTGGCTCATCTGCAGCAGCATTTCCAGAGCTTTCCATTCCTCATCAGTGGGCAGATGCCATCCTGAGGGACAGGCATCATTGGCTGCAGTCCAGTTGTACAAACGGCCATAGCGTTCGCAGTCGGCCGAACTTTCATTGTAGCACCAGGATCCGGCCATGTCATACCTTAGGTTTTCAGCCATCCAGGTCTGATCATTGAGTCGTATCCATGGATAGGTTTCGCTGTCTCTCGGATCCTGGAAACTGCCTGTAGTAACCACATAATTATTAAGCGGAAGAACGGTGAAATAGCCCAGTTGGCCGGCCTTTCCGTAAATGATTTTCTGGGTGAGATCAAATTCCTGGTTGGTCAGTTCAGTGAGCCCCTGGTTGGTCGGATTGACGGAATAGATCTTAATCTGATCAGTCTGGCTGGCATCAAGATGGCCGTAAGGCATTCCAATGGTGACCAATCCGTTTAACACGGCAGTATCAGGCTGAACCGATATAACAATCGCACCGGGAAATCCGGGTATAGAAAATCGGGCTGAAGCATCCGAAATGCTGACAATCGCAGGGGCAGGCAAAGTCCCGGCCGGAATGGCACAAATCGCCTGGGATATCGGAAGGCCTTCAGTCCCGATAAAAACTTCTCCGCCCTTGGTTCCAATGATTCCAGATCCGGACGCAATCGACTGATATACAGATGGATCATTGTTGATGGGATTTTTGTCGCACCCGGCAATCAGAACTATCAGGGCAATTATAAATACGATAATTTTTTTCGGTCGGTTCATTCAATTGTGGTAGGTAAGCTCACGAACTAGCCTGATTATTAAACGCTTTGTGAAGATAAGACAATCCGTGATTACCACAAAGCTTTTGAAATTCAGCGGAAAGATCGTAGCTTTAATTACCAATTTCCACCTGTTGTGATAATCCGATATAAACGCTGGCAGTTTTGGCTAACCCTGGCCCTTGGTATTGTCTTTTCAATTCAGCCTATTTATGGAATTCTCCTGTTCGATAAAATCGATTTCTGGTTTTTGGCCGAACTGGGGCTTTCGCTATTTTTTATTTTCATCGCCATTTACCATCGCATTAAGGGGTATGTGGTTATTCGGGACGGGACTATTACCACCTATCAACTTAGAGCCCGGACCCTGCGACTGAGTGAGGTTGAACAATATTATACCGACGTAACCGGTGATTATTGCCTGGTAGCCGGTAAAACCAAACTTCGGATTAATCCGGAATGGATTGAGAAAGAATCTCTTGAGGAGCTGCTTGAGATCCTTGATGAAGTGGCGGTAAGATTGAACTGATAGCAATCGGATTCTGGTTCCCCGGCCAGATAAATGTGCTTTGATGTAAACCAAAACATTTTTTTCACTCTTTTTTGTTGCAAAGTAAAAAGTCTTATTTAACTTTGCAGTACAAAGTACTTTTAAAAATGGAGAAAGAACGGGATTATATAAAGGACATCGCAGAGATCCGCACCATGATGGAGCGGTCTTCCAAATTTCTGTCCCTGTCGGGCTGGGCGGGCATTCTGGCAGGCATCTATGCCCTGGTGGGAGCCTATATTGCACATGCTTACCTCAGGTTCAGACCAATAGAAACCGGGTACAGCGCTGACGGAATCGCTTCATCCGACCTGGTGAAAGTTTGTGTTCTGGCGGCCGTGGTTTTAGTGTTGTCCATCGGTACTGCCATTTATCTATCCTGCCGCAGGGCGACAAAAAGGGCAGAACCCTTGTGGAATGCAACCTCCCGCAGGCTGGTGTCCAATGTCTCTGTTCCGCTGGCAACCGGAGGTATCCTGGCCCTGGTTTTCATTTCCAAGGGGCTCATCGGGCTGCTGGCGCCGGTCACGTTGGTTTTTTACGGACTGGCCCTGTATAGTGCCGGATCCATCACCTTCAGGGAAGTGAAGGCGCTGGGCATGATCCAGATCACACTGGGCCTGGCTGGCTCCTTCTTTGTGGAGTATGGTCTCCTGTTCTGGGCAGCCGGATTTGGTCTGATGCACATAGTCTATGGTTTGTACATCCATTTAAAATACGAGCGGTAACCGTGTTTGCCGACGGATTACATAAGGCCTTTGAGAGCCGCATCAGGCTGGGTATCATGTCGGTTCTGGCCGTAAACCCCTCATTGGATTTCAACGCGCTGAAAGAGTATCTCGGGGTAACCGATGGTAACCTGGCCAGCCACCTGAAAGCATTAGAAAAGGAGCGGTTTATCGGAATGGAAAAGTCATTCATCGGGAGAAAACCCAATACGAAATATTTTATCACCAAAACGGGTAAAGCGGCTTTCAATAAGCACCTTACCGCACTGGAGAAACTGATTCAATCACAGAAATAGCATTTGTATGAAAGAAGAAATTATAGCCAGCCTGGAGAATCCGAAAAAACTGGAAGAGCTGTACAGAAATAATAAAGGCACTTTTAAAAGGTCGTTCGACCTGGTTTATCCCGATATTAGTGGGAGCCTGACCGCACAAATCTGGAATGAGCGTTTGAATTTTGAGAACAAGGAGATATCCTGGGGTACGAAGAAAGAGTTAATCGTAATCCTGGCCTTATCAGTTATAGCCGGGCTTGTTGCCAAGATTCCCGATTTTGCTGCCCTCAATCAGGAATTCTTCTACCTCCGGAATATTGCTTTTGTGTTTTTACCGATGCTGATGCTTTATTTCGCATGGAAACAATCCATGCCTGCAGCGAAACTGCTGATCATTTCGGGGGTAATCGCTGTTTCGGCTCTCTATATCAACCTGCTGCCGCTTAACGAAAAAAGCGACACGCTGCTGCTGGCCTGCATCCATCTGCCCCTGTTCATGTGGGCTCTCTGGGGCTATACATTTACCGGGAATCAATTTAAGATCTTTCAGAAGCGGACCGAATTTCTCTGTTTCAACGGGGAGCTGGTTGTAATGACCACCGTGATGCTCATTGCCGGGGCCATCTTGTCGGCCGTTACCATCGGTTTATTCGAACTGATAAACCTCAAAATAGAGGAATTCTATTTCCGGAATATTGCGGTTTGGGGGCTGGCCGCCTCTCCCATATTGGGTACCTATATTGTGCTTTCAAATCCACAGCTGGTTAAAAACGTTTCTCCGGTAATTGCAAAAGTCTTTACTCCATTGGTACTGGTGATGCTGGTTGTTTATCTCATTGCCATCGTGTATACGGGCAAGGATCCATACAATGACAGGGAATTCCTGCTGATTTTTAATCTGCTCCTGGTCGGGGTGATGGCCATTATCCTGTTTTCCGTGGCAGAAACCTCAAAATCCGGCGGTAATAAATCAGGCACCCTGCTGCTGTTTATGCTTTCTATCGTAACAATCATTGTAAATGGCATAGCATTATCCGCCATTGTTTTCAGAATTGCCGAATGGGGGATCACCCCCAACAGGCTTGCTGTTTTGGGCGGCAACGTGCTGATATTGATTAATCTGATGATGGTAACCTACAGGATTTTCAAATCATTGAAGAGCGCGAATGAGTTGGTTTCTGTGGAGAACAGTATTGCCTCATTTTTACCGGTTTACACGGTCTGGACCCTGATTGTAACCTTTGTTTTTCCGGTGCTGTTCGGATTTAAATGAATGTTGGAGTGCACAGACCTGCCAGGGTATGATGAAAACCGATCAGCGGCAATACGATCGACCGGATGTTTCGGGATTACCCTCTCCGGCTGATTTCAGCCAGTGCCTTGTGCCCGATTACCTCTATATCCTTTTCGTGCAAGGAGATCAATCCCTCTTTTTCAAATGTTTTAAGCAGCTTGACTCCGCTTTCCATTGAAATTCCGGCAAAATCAGCCAGGTCCTTGCGCGAAAGGAGCTGGAAAATATCCGGGGCATCGGCTTTCATCCGGTCAAGATACAACAGGGTATCCGCCATACGCCCATTCATCTGCTTATAAAGGATTGTTCTCAGGGAATCGAACAGGTTGGCATTTTGCTCACAATATCGTTTGATGATGTTGAAACTGAACATGCCATTGGTCTGAACCACATTGGTGATGGCTTCTTTTTCAATAAGAAAAGCCTGGCAGTCGGTGAGGGCAACGGAAGAATAATTAAAGGTGTTTTTAGTAAAAATGGCGGATAACCCGATAAATTCACCGGCCCTGATCACCCTGAGGTTATAGTTTTTAACCCCGTCACCCTCGAGATACTGGATCGCCAGCCCCTTTATCAGGAATAAAACATAAGATGAAAAGGCACCCTGTTTTGTAAGGTGATCTCCTTTACGGAACAGCACCTGTGTTTTACTGGCCTTAACCAGTTCAGCTTCATCAGGCGAAAGCATCTGAAAGCAAGGCGCCTGTATGTCGCAAATAAACTCCTGATCCGTGTCGAGTATGGTTTTCATCCTTCAATTACAAATTGGAATGGCCAAAGTTAATCCAAATCAACAAAAAAGTTGTCCGGAATCAATCCGTAAGCCGGGGTGCTGAAAGCGCTATTCCTTTTTTGCCCCGATACCCCGGAGTACTTTTGCATCGGGAATTTAAAAACTAAAAGTTATGCTGTATACAAATCTGAAACACCTCGAATCAGCTGCTGATCATCAGAAAGCGATCAGCGAAAATGAAAATGTGATGGTCATCTGCGGACGGATGGGGCCGATGTGCATACCCGTTTATGGTATTGCCGAAGACCTGGAGGAGGAGTATCAGCATGTCAGTTTTTATGACCTGGAGTTCGACAATCCTGAATCCCATGTGATAAGGAGCCTGCCGGAAGTACGCGGGTTTATGGGAATACCGTTTACGGTCTATTATAAAAATGGCAAGGTGGTTAAAGCAACTTCCAGTATCCAAACTAAAGACCAGATAACAAAAATCCTGGATCACGAGTTTTCAGTACCGGTAACAGCAAATTTATGAACCCCGATAATCATTACGATGCCATAATCCTGGGTGCGGGACCGGCCGGACTGACTGCAGGGATATACCTGTCGCGGGCCAGACTGAGGACGCTTATCGTAAATGAAGGGACTGTTGGCGGCCAGATGATTTTGACTCACGAGATAGCAAACTATCCGGGTGTCGAGAGTATTAGCGGGTACCAGCTCGCGAACATAATGAAAAAGCAGGCCACCTCCTTTGGATGCAAAATTAAGAGTAATGCTACAGTCCGTGATACAAACTGCTCCGGGAAAACCAAGCAGGTTACCCTGTCTGATGGAACTGTTTATACCAGTGACGTTATCATCCTTTCCCCGGGCGGACGGTCGCGCACCTTAGGTGTGCCCGGTGAAAATGAGCTGAAAGGCAGAGGCATATCCTATTGTGCCACCTGCGACGGGGATTTCTTTACCGACAAGGAAATTGTGGTGGTTGGCGGAGGAAATTCAGCCCTTGAAGAGGCGGTTTCACTCACCAAATACGCCAGCAGGGTAACAATAATCCACCAGTTTGACCATTTCCAGGCGTTTGAACATGCAATTGAAGAGGCCGCCAACCATCCCAAAATCAATTTTATCATGGAATCGGAAATATCGGCCTTCCACGGGGATGAAAATCTGGAGAGTGTTGATATAAAGAACCTGAGAACCGGAGAATTGTATAATTTCAAAACCGATGGAGTTTTTGTTTTTATCGGATACCTGCCTAATACGGAGTTTCTCAATGGAAAGGTTGACTTGAATAAGAAGGGAGAAATCATTGTGGGGAACGATATGTCGACCAATATTCCGGGGGTATATGCAGCTGGTGACAGTATTACAAAGAGATTCAGGCAGATCAGTACAGCTGTTGGAGATGGCACTGTAGCCGCCCTGGCAGCATCGGTTTATCTTAATGAATTAAAAGTGAAACAAAAACGGGCAATAACAGTATAGGGAGAAAGCAGCAATTACATGGATATTAAGGAGATTAATAAAAGATATAGCGACCTGGCTGAGTCCGATTGCTGCCTGTCGTGCGGCGGTGCCGTAAACCATGCCTTGCCCGCTCCGGGTGAAGTGTGTGTCGACCTGGGAAGCGGTCGCGGAACTGATGCGCTGAGAATGGCTGAGCAGGTGGGCACTGGTGGGTTTGTCTATGGGATCGATGTGGCTGAAGGAATGCTTGAGAAAGCGCGGAAGAGTGCCGACAGACTTGAGGTAAAAAATGTTACCTTTATTCAAAGTGAACTTGAAAACCTGAAGCTCCCGGATCTTACGGCTGACCTCGTGATCTCAAATTGCACACTCAACCATGCCGGAGATAAGCAGGCTGTGTGGAATGAAATATACCGCATACTAAAAAAGGGAGGCAGGTTTGTTGTCAGCGATATCTATGCAACTACCACTATACCAGTTGAGTATAGAAATGATCCGGTTGCTATTGCCGAATGCTGGGCCGGAGCGGTAACACGCGATGAATACATGAGGCACCTGGCCCATGCCGGTTTTACCTCCGTTGAGGTGATTGAGGAATCAGCACCGTATAAGAAGGGAAAGGCCGAAGTGGCCAGCTTCACGATTGCCGGTAACAAGGCAAAAGGGTGCTGTTGTTGAACCAGACCCATGAAACAGATCAGAATAAAAACTTTATAATCAAGAGAAATGAAAACACTTATTAAAAAGAAAGTTCAGAAGGCTGCTGAAAAAAAACCAGCCCAGTGTTGCGCAAAAACATCAAAAGTGGTGGCCGGTTGCCATGACTGATTTCTCAAAACATAATATTTTTAGCAAAATCAGAGGATCTGACAATTATTTCATTGTCAACCTGCTCACCGGAAATGCCGATATCCTTTCGGCTTCGGAAGGACTGCAGGTTCTGGACTATACCGGTGGTGGCAGCATCAATTCAGAACTTCTGGACGACCTGACGGTTAAAGGGTATGTTTTGCCGGCGGATGAGGAGAAGCGTCTATACCGGGAAAAATACCTTGATTTTCTGGATGCTCGGGATAAGGATGAGGTCCAGTTGTTTTTCGTACCTAATTACAGCTGTAATTTCGCCTGTACCTATTGCTACCAGGACGAATACACCAATCCCGGCCAGAATCTGAACCGGGAAATTATTGATGCATTTTTCCGGTACATAAGCATTGAATTTGCCGGGCGCGAAAAATACATCACACTCTTTGGCGGGGAGCCTTTACTGAATTCTCCGAATCAAAGGGAGCTGATCGGTTATTTCCTGGAAAAAGCCGGCGAAGCCAACCTTGATGTCTGCCTGGTTACCAATGGATACTTTCTGGAGGAGTATGTTGATTTATTGCAGACTGCCCGAATCCGCGAAGTTCAGGTTACCCTCGACGGAACCGGTGATGTTCATGATAAACGCCGTTTTCTGAAGGGTGGGGGACCAACCTTTGAAAAAATTGTGCCCGGGATTGATGCCTGTCTCAGTAAGGGAATACCCGTTAACCTGAGGATGGTCGCTGACCGCGAAAATATCGACGACCTCCCGGGTTTGGCCCGATTTGCCATCGACCGTGGCTGGACCGAGAACCCACTCTTTAAGACACAGATCGGCCGGAACTATGAGCTGCATCATTGCCAGCTGGCGCCCGACAAGCTGTTTTCCCGCATCAGCCTGTATGAATCCATATTCAGCCTGACCCAGGAACATCCGTATATCCTGGATTTTTATAAGCCTGCCTATTCAATCTCGAAATTCCTGGCTGAAAATGGCAGCCTCCCGGATCCCCTTTTCGACGGCTGTCCGGCCACGAAAACGGAATGGGCGTTCGATTACACAGGTCACATATTTTCCTGCACGGCAACAGTTGGAAAGGCTGATGAATCGCTAGGAACCTTTTATCCGGAAGTGTATCGTAAAAGTGATCTGATTGATGCCTGGGAAAGCCGCGATGTAACGGCCATTGCAGGTTGCAGCGGCTGCAATCTTCAGCTTGCCTGCGGCGGGGGCTGCGGATCCGTTGCAAAAAACCGGACCGGCGAGATCTGCTCAACCGACTGCAGACCTGTTACGGAGCTGCTCGAACTCGGTTTTGCCGCTTATTTTGAAAAGTAAAAGACGTTGTTTATACACATTTGGTTAAGAAGCACAAGATGAAGGAAATATCCTCAGAAGATTTCGATTTGGAAGTACTTTCCGGTGGGAAAGTGGTACTTGATTTTTATTCCACAGAATGTCCGCCCTGCGAAGCGCTGGCTCCCAAATTTGAGGGATTGGCCGGCCTGTATGGCCGGGATATCAAATTCGTGAAAATGTTCCGCCAGCAGAATAAACCATTGGCAGAAAAACTGGGTGTCAGGTCATCACCGACACTGCTGTTCTTTGACAACGGGGTTCAGTTGCCGGGCATGCTGACCGGTGGAATCAAACGAAGCGAAATCATTCACGAGCTCGACAGCATGTTGCCCGATGAAAGGGTGAAAGAGATCAAGTCATCCATAAAATCATCGGTTTCCGAATTTGATGTTCTGATATTAGGTGCAGGTCCGGGGGGGCTCACCGCAGGACTCTACCTGTGTCAGTCGAAGATAAATACCGTGCTGATCGATATCGGTCTGCCCGGGGGCCATGTTTCCACCACCCACGAAGTCTCCAATTATCCGGGATTCATAGATCCACAGCCGGGCTATATGCTGTCGCACAATATGTCGGAGCAGACCAAGCTCTGCGGAACCATTTACAAGGTAGCCGTGGATATCACCGGAGTTGACCTGGAAAAGAAAGAGGTTGTGATCGATGAATTTGAGACCGTCAGGGCCAAGCGGATCATTATTGCCACCGGAACATCACCAAACCTGATGGGCGTTCCCGGTGAACGGGAACTAAAAGGAAAGGGGATCTCCTATTGCGCTACCTGCGATGCCAAATACTATGGAGATAAGGAAGTTGTGGTTATCGGAGGAGGCAATTCAGCCGTGGAAGAAGCTGATTTTATCAGCAAGTTTGCTTCCAAAATAACCATGGTCCATCAATTCGATAAGCTGACGGCCAACAAGCAGGCCCAGGAGAAACTGTTTGCCAATCCGAAAATCAGTGTGCTCTTTCAAACGGAACCCCGCTCTTTCCGCAGGGAAGGCGAAAAAATGATCACTGAAATCGAGGACCTGAAAACGGGAATTAAATCGGAATTGGCCAGCGACGGGGTATTTGTATTCATCGGTATGAAGCCCAATATCGGTTTGTTCAGGGAAAAGCTGGAGCTTGACCAGTGGGGCTATGTTAAAACTGATGAGGATATGCGTACCAACCTTCCGGGTATCTATGCGGTGGGAGATGTGATAAGCAAGAAGTACCGGCAGATCACCACGGCAGTTTCGGATGGCACCATTGCCGCTATTGCGATTGCGAAAGAACTTGACTAACCCATAAAACCACATAGCTATGAAAACGAATCAATTTGTTGTTGAGCAGCCCAGTCCATTTGATGTTCCAACCACTGTGAACAAACTTATCGAAGAGGCTGTGAAAAGAGGCTGGCAGAATCCGGCCCTGCACAATCTGCAGCAATCCCTGGCTAAATCAGGCAAGGAAGTAAGGCCGGTGCAGGTTGTTGAAATCTGTAAGCCTGAGTTTTCCGGAAAGATGCTTGAGCTCAGCGATGAAAGAATCTTTTCCGTTATGATGCCCTGCCGCATCTCTGTTTATGAAAAAGAAGACGGACAGGCCTATATCGCCCTCCTGGATACCTCGAATATGGGGACAGGCATGCCTGAGGCGGTTATTGGCGCCATGACTGCAGCTTCAAACGAATCATTTGAGATTGTGAAGACCGTGATCGGATAAAAAAAGGCCGTCGTTCTACAGGGCTGCCCTCAGTCATATTCCAGCCTTGTGCTTTCGTCTGTAAGCGTTGGTTTGATCACTTCCTCCAGAAAAGGTGTGTTCCAGGTATTCAGATTGCCATGGGTCAGGAAATACTTTTGCGGTATCGGATGTGTTCCATACACAACTGTCATTCCATACTTGTCGGAAATGAATTTTTCGAAATGATCCATATAGGGGCAGGGGGGATAGCCAACCAGAAACCCCGTAGCGAAATGAACATGGGTAACTCCGTTTTTCTTCATCTCTTCGGGGGCATATTCGATGTTGCCGCCCGGACAGCCACCGCAGGTAGTAAAACCTGCCAATTCCACTTCCTGGCCCTTATACCTGTCGAAAGCTCCTTCCCGGTTGTGCAATGATCTTAAGCATTTGCCTCCTGCACAGGTGTGGTACCGGTGGCAGATAATAATTCCAATCTTAATCTTTTCCATAATCGATAACTACAAAAGAGCCCTTTGGAACTCCTATTTTTTCAGAGATATAGTCACACTTCACCATTAGCAGAAAGAAAATGCGGGGGTCTTTTGCTGCCATCAATCCTTCGAAATTTCCCTGACCCTTGGAAATAATAAGATCAGCGGATTCAAAATGCGATCTGAACTCAGGATCTGATTTACTCAGAACCGTAGAAGGAGCATCATAGCCGTTGGTAATAACATCTGCAACCCAATCCATACCGGTTGCCTCAGAATCCTCCATGGTGGCATCGTTGATAGCCGGCCCTCCCTTAACCACATACGTGATATTAGGATGCATGATGGTCTCTATCAGCAGTTTGTCAAAAACAATCTCACCAGCATTATCCCCCAGGAAAAGTATCTTGCCAGCCTGCCGGATTCGCTCCCGGAGCAAGACTGAGTGATCGATGGCGATGGGAACATTCAGTGCATCATCTATGGATTTATGGATGTCAAATTGTTGATTTGCTCCATAATCCATCACATTACCCGCCAGTGCTAGTCGCAGGGCTAATTGGTAGGGATTTTCTGCTGCAAGAACTTTTGGTTTCCATTCGCCGTACAACTCAAGAGCAAGCTGGTTGCTATGGCGCTTTTCATCACGGTAAGGATCTTCAATACCGTTCATTTCAGCCAGCTTATTTTGCAGTTCCCGTTGGATTTCAGGGCTGGTGAGCTGGGCGCAGTTGTTTACCAGGTGGTTGAAGAAAGCTGAGAATTCCGGAACCTGAGCGGTGGTGAGAGGAGATCGTATGATCAACCGCTCGAAATTCCGTTCAAAACACTCCCTGCACCTGTGGTCTAATGCCATAAACTCAATGATTTAACATTTTAAGGATCTCGCCGATTGTCTTCTTCGGTTCTTTAAGCACAATCATTTGTATCTTCAGGCTATCGAGCAAGGGTTTAATCTTCAGCCCAAACTCACCGGATATAATTTTGTTCACCAATCGTGAGGCTATTAAATGAACCGATGCGGTGCCGGCCCCCTCTTCCGCCTCCTTGTTGGGATTGGGAATATATTCCATAGTCCGGCTTTCCGTATCATAAACGACAAAATACTCGCATCGTCCAAAATTCATGTCTAAGGTTGAGTCCAGTGTATTACCGGTTGAGGTTATTGCAACTTTCATTGAATCGGATTGATTTGAATAATCATTTGTTCACTACAAATATAATGAACTATTGTTCGAAATGCAAGTTTATTACGACGATAATTAAGGAGCTCGTCTGCCGTCAAGGTGAAAGTGATCGGATACCGCAGGTAGCTTACTCGGCTATATCCGTTTGCGCGGCAGGATGAGAGTGAACCGGCTGCCGCCGCCTTCCGGGCTGCTCACCTGGATGGATCCCCCATTCAGGGCGGCAAACTCCTTACAGAGTATCAGTCCGAGACCGGTGCCTGTTTCATTCTCAGTACCCTTTCGGGTTCGGGTCTGACGAAGGCTGAAAAGCCGGCTGATTTCCTCTTCGGGTATGCCGATACCGGTATCGGTGACACTCAACGCAATACGATCACCTTCCACGTGGGATTCCACGGTAACCGTACCATTCCTGGGAGTAAACTTGATTGCATTTGAGAGGATGTTGTTAAGAATCAGACTGCAGGTCTGCTCATCACAAAAGGCATAATGGTCCATCGATGTCAGGTTGATCAGGGTTATTCCCTTCTTGTGCGCGGCTCCTTCGGCAAGCCTGAGGGAATGATCCGCCAGTTCCTGCATGCTTGTGCTTTGCGGTTGTGTGGTTATGCTTCCCCGCTGGAGCTGCGACCAGTTAAGCAGGTTACTCAGTAGTTCGTATGTTTCCCCGGTGGTTTTTCGAAGAGATCGCAGCATATTCCGGACCTCAAGGTCGGACAATGATTCAAACTGTTCATCGAGGATATCGGTAAACCCGAGCAGGGTATTGAACGGACTTCTCAAATCATGTGCAATAATGCCAAAGAGTTTGTCCTTGGTGGCATTCAGCCGGGCCAGGTTCCTTTCGCTCTTTCGAATACGGTTCACAGCATGAAGGATCATTCCCATCAATACGCTGATTATTAGCGAGCTGCAGATTAATATTAAAAAGAGAAACCGATCCTGGTCCATGTACTTGTCCCAGCCGTTTGCAGGCACAGCGGCCAGAACCCAGGATCCGTTGGGCAGATCGATGGACACTTCAACCGGATGGCTGGCAACGACTCTGGAATTTCCCCAGAAAATCTCGCCCTGATTGCCGGATCCGTTATATCCCCTGAGAGCAAACAGGTTGCCACCCTCTTCCTCCTGAATCCGTGCCTCATCCAGTAGTCGGTCGCGCATGATCACGATATCGGTTACTCCCCAGAAAGCCATCGTATCCGGCTGGGTTTTGTCGAAAATCGGGGTATAGCTGATGAAAGCCACCCCTCCCTCAATCAGCTCCACCGGCCCCGCCACATAGGATTCCTGTGTCCGGATGGTGCGATCCACAATCTCCTTGCGCTCCGGATGCTCCAGCAGGTTCAGCCCGAGGGCGGCCTCATGCCCCTTCATAGGATAAACGGCAGCAATAATGCAACCCGGCGATAAAGCCATGGTTGAGATTACCGGATCGTTTTGAATCAGTTCCTGGGCAAGGTTGCTAAATTCAACCGGGCCAACATCCGGATGTAGGGATATATAGGCGGCAACGCTCCGGGTATAATGGATTCGCGAATACAGGGCTTTCTCCAGCCTGGTTTTTTTCGCGACCAGGACTTCCTGCAGTGAACTTCTGGCGTCCTTGATCCACTGATCTTTTTTAAAGGTGGTGAATCGAACGGCGAAAAACACAAGAAGCCCGAACAGGACCAAGGCAAAAATCGCCGGCCAATAGGGCCCGAGGAGTCTGAAAGTTCGTTTTACCATATCGCAATTTAGTAAAATCCATATCGGAAGGATACAAAAAGCCTGGCCATATTGAACTCAAAATCATAGAAAGGCGCCAGGGTAAAGGTGAGCGGACTTCGGGGAATGGAGATCTCAATATCGGGTCCAAGCCCGTAATATCTTTTGAAAGTCATCCCGGCCCTGAGAAAATCAAGCAGCTGATAATGAAGCACGATGTTGTACCAGAATCCCGAACCCCCGTATTCATAAACCTGCAGCAGGCTAACCCTTTTGTGTGCGATGAAAGCCCCGGCGCTCACCCTCCAGGGGAGGCTGTCGCGCTCGAGACCAACCCCGGCATTCAGGGTTATCCAGTTTGCCGGGCGGAAAAGTATCCCCCCGTATGTTTGGCCCCAGTTCGGATTGAGAAGGGAAAAGAAATAGGCTCCGAACCGGGCATTCTCCCCGATTGTTTTTCCATACAGCGTGATCTGGGGTTGGAACAAGGAGACCGGTTTCAAGTTAAAAACATTCTCGAACTCAAAGTGAGCATACGTCTGGCTGTTGGCAGGTACAAAACGGATCAGGATAACCAGAATCAGTAATAGTTTTTTCATCAGCTTCTTAGACAACGATTTTTGTGATCTCCCCACTCAATCAAAACCAAGTTTAGGCAATCCATTTTATTTATCCCTTCAAGTATTCATTTTTTTATTTTTGTTTCGTATTTTTGCGAAATAAGAAATGAATAATAATGAGCACTGAATTATTAACCAGGGATCATGATCAATTAGCCCGATATGCCAAAGCGCTCGGACATCCGGTCAGGGTCTACATCATCGAGCTGCTCTCAACTCAGTCATGCTGCTTCAGCGGGGATATTGCCGAGGACCTTCCGATAGCCCGGTCAACCCTCTCACAACACCTTAAGGAGTTGAAATCTGCCGGTTTGATTCAGGGAACCATCGAATATCCGAAGATCCGGTATTGCATCAATACGGAAAACTGGGAACGTGCACAAAAACTCTTTGGAAAGCTCCTAACACCGTCAGCTTTCACTAAAAGTCAATGTGCCAAAAACCCCGAAACCCGAGCCCCGAACCCCGAACCAGAATCAAACGTTAAATAGTGAAACAATATGGAAATCAAAATTTTAGGAACCGGTTGTGCAAAATGTAAGAACCTCGAGCAGGTGACCCGGGACGCGGTTAAAGAAATGAACCTGGATGCCACGATTACCAAAGTGGAGGATATAATGGAAATCATGGCCTTTGGTGTGATGGCCACACCTGCGCTGGTACTGGACGGAAAAGTGGTACTCAAGGGGCGCGTTCCTTCAGTGAATGAAGTAAAACAATTATTAACCCAATAAAACAACCCAAATGAAAAAGATCGGATTCGTCATGATTATCGCCCTTCTGTGGGCACTGGCTCCTGTTCAGTCGATGAATTTCAGTACAGATCTTACTGCTGTACCGCAGGTTTCCAAATCCGGACCGGTTGAGGTCTACTATTTCCATATGTCCCGCCGGTGCATGACCTGCCAGACCGTTGAAAAGGTTGCAGAAGAGGCTGTCAAAGAAAATTTTAAACAGGCCCTTGACAAGGGTGAAATTGTTTTTAAATCTGTTAACATTGAGGATAAAGCCAACAAGGCGCTTTTGAAAAAGTTAAAGGTATCCGGACAGGCACTCCTGGTTGTTAACGGAACAGAAAAAATAGACATTACCGACAAAGGGTTTCTTTACGCCGTGAATGAGCCGGCGAAGCTGAAGTCGGAAATCAAAACACACGTCCAGAAATTTATCAGGTAAACATGGAGTGGCTGCAAAGTTGGCTGGAGAACTCGCAATGGCCGGTTCTTACCGCGTTTATTCTAGGTCTTATGACCGCCATCAGCCCCTGTCCGCTGGCAACCAATATAAGTGCCATTGCCTTCATCGGAAAAGATATTTCCGATAAACGCACGGTCCTGCTGAAAGGCGTCGTCTACACACTCGGGCGGGCATTTACCTATACGGTGATCGGGCTGTTGTTCTTTTTCGGCTTAGGGGAAGCGGGTTTATCCGGATTCTTCCAGCGCTGGGGAGAAAAGATATTGGGTCCCGTCCTGATTTTGATCGGACTGTTTATGCTCGGTGTCCTTAAGCTAAACATCCCCGGCATCGGAAAACTCACCGAAAGGATGGAAGACCGGGCCGGAAAGGGATACTGGGGTGTCTTCCTGCTGGGTGCGGTATTTGCCCTGGCTTTCTGTCCCTACAGCGGAGTTCTCTATTTTGTTATGCTGATCCCACTCACGGTGGCCTCTGCTCAGGGGTTATACCTGCCTTTGGTTTTTGCCATTGCCACCGGGCTGCCGGTGATCCTGTTTGCCTGGATGATCGCATATGCCATAGGCGGCGTAGGTTCCCTCTACAACAAAATCAAGGTCTTTGAGCTTTGGTTCCGGCGGGTGGTGGCCGTTCTGTTTATTGGAGTGGGAGTTTATTATGTGATTACGACTTTGATTCTTTAAAGACGTGACGCGTGACGCGTGACGCGGAACACAACTTGACCCGCAAACTATTGAGCATGGAAAGAAAAAAAGAATTTACAATCCTCTTCTGGCTGATAGCTGTTTTCGTCGGCATTTTCTTTATGCCGGTCAGCAGTCCGGTTTTCCGGGAGGCAATTGATGCTACGCTCGACCTGAGCAAGTGGTATGCACGGGAACATGTGATCATGTGCCTGCTGCCAGCATTCCTGATTGCCGGCGTAATATCCGTATTTGTAAGCCAGGGTTCTGTTATCAAGTATTTTGGAGCCAAAGCAAAGAAATGGGTCGCCTACACGGTAGCCGCCGTTTCCGGAACCATACTGGCAGTGTGCAGCTGTACGATACTTCCCCTGTTTTCGAGTATTCATAAGAGGGGCGCAGGCCTTGGGCCCGCCATCGCATTCCTTTACTCTGGTCCTGCAATCAACATTTTGGCTATTATATTGACTGCCAAGATATTGGGTGCAGAGATGGGAACTGCCAGGATAATCGGCGCCGTTTCTTTCAGCGTCATTATCGGGCTGATCATGTCGCTGATCTACCGCAAGGAAGAGCGGGCGAGGGCAAAGGAACAGTTGAGCTTTCCCACTATGCCCGAAAAGCGGCCGCTGGGTTTGACTGCCCTGCACTTCTTCAGCCTGGTGCTCATCCTGGTTTTTGCCAACTGGGGCCGTCCGGCGGATGAGGTCACAACCGGCACCTGGTTCTGGATCTGGCACAACAAATGGCTCATTACCGGATTCTTCAGCCTGGTTTTAGCATTCTCAATGACCTATGTACTTAAGATAGCATGGTGGCAGGTGGCCTCCGTGGTAGTTGTAACCGGGCTGTCAGCTGTTCTTTCCGATAGCCCGATGATTCCGATGGTGATCGGGATTGCCGGCGTCAGCCTGATTTCCCTCCTCGATAAAAAGGATGAAGACAACCGGGAATGGATCCTGTCCACCTGGGGATTTACCAAACAGATTGTCCCCCTTTTGGCCATTGGTGTGGTTATCGCAGGTTTCCTGCTGGGATCCACCCACGATGATATCGCCATCCGGGGCATCATCCCCAACGATTGGATCGCCCGGTTGGTTGGCGGCAATTCGCTGTTCTCCAATTTCTTCGCCTCGATAGTCGGGGCCTTCATGTATTTCGCCACCCTAACCGAAGTGCCAATTGTGCAGGGACTCCTGTCGGCCGGCATGGGAAAGGGCCCGGCTCTGGCACTGCTGCTGGCTGGCCCAAGCCTTTCCCTGCCGAACATGCTTGTAATAAGAGGTGTTATCGGGACACAAAAGACTATTGTTTATGTGGTTCTGGTGGTGATCATGGCCACAATCACCGGCCTTTTCTTTGGAAGTTTATAATGATTGATCAATATTTAAAACTGATATACTATGGGATGTTGTGATTCAAAAGATATGAAAGATGTCGTAAAAGAAAAATACGGACAGATTGCTGTGTCGCAGGATATGGGTTGTGGATGCGGGTGTGGATGCAGCGATGATTCTGGAATGGATTATTCTGTTTTCAAGGAAGGGTATGACGGAATCGCCGGTTATGTTCCGGAAGCCGATTTAAATCTCGGCTGCGGGTTACCGACTGTATATGCTGGAATAAAGGCAGGCGATACCGTGGTTGACCTGGGCTCAGGAGCTGGTAATGATTGCTTCATAGCCAGCCGCATTGTGGGTTCTGAAGGTGAGGTAATAGGTGTTGACATGACACCGCAAATGGTTGAGCGTGCAAAGTCTAATGCAGAAAAGCTGGAATATACCAATGTGAAATTCAGGCTTGGGGAGATAGAAAATCTTCCAGTCACAGCTAACAAGGCCGATGTAATCATCAGCAATTGTGTTATTAATCTGGTTCCCGATAAATACATGGCTTTTCATGAAATGCTCCGTGTTCTTAAGCCCGGTGGCCATTTCTGTATCAGCGATGTTGTCACGGAAGGTCATATTCCGCCCATCCTCCTGGAACAGGCTGAACTCTATGCCGGGTGCATTGCCGGTGCCCTTCCGGTTGACCAATATCTGGATATCATTGCAAAATCCGGTTTTAAAAAGGTTGAGATCCATAAAAAGAAACCGATCGAAATACCGGAATCGTTACTCAATGAATTCCTTACAGCCGCTGAGGTCAAGTCATTCAGGGATAGCGGTGTAGGTCTTTTCAGCATAACCGTAACCGGAGAAAAACCAACCTGTTTGTGCGGATGTAATTGTTGAACCATGAGCTTTGTCGTCGGCAGCCATTTGCTTTATACACCTCAGGAAACCCTGAGAAAATGTCTGGAAGGCAGTATCATTCTGGATATTCGTCCGGAGGTGTTGTGTGCTTTCAAAGCCTTCGACGTACCTGAGGTCCTTTATTGTACCTGGCCCGATTTGCCCCGGTTCCTCGATCACCTCCCTGATGATTGTGAAATTATTGTTGCCGACTCTTCAGGAATCCAGGGGCGTGAGGCCATGGACCTGCTGATCAGGAACGGATTCAGGCAAGTTGCCGGACTGGCAGGGGGCATGGTCGAATGGGAGCGGGATGGATTACCGCTGGTACTTGATAACCAGGCCCGTTTGTCGGGTTCCTGTATGTGCCAACTCAAGTTTCGAGATGGGAAAAAGAGGTGATGCTGGTTACTGGTTACTGGTCACTGGTCACTGGTCACTGGTCACTTCTTCCGCGTCACGCGTCACGTTTCACGATAAATAGAAATAACCATGAAAGTACTAATCTTATGTACCGGAAACTCCTGCCGCAGCCAAATGGCGCACGGCTTTTTAAAATCCTTCCATCCCGATTGGGAGGTACTTTCAGCTGGAACCAAACCGGCGGAAAGGGTTAATCAGTATGCCATTAAAGTGATGGCGGAAAAAGGTATTGATATCACCGGTGAACATCCGAAACTGGTGGATCATGTGGTCACGGTTTGTGACGGCGCGCGCGAAGTTTGTCCTGTTTTTACCGGTAAAGTCAGGCATCGGTTGCACATCGGATTTGAAGATCCTGCCGATGCCGTCGGAACCGAGGAGCAAGTTCTGCCTTTTTACCGCGAAATCAGGGATCAGATCAGCAACCGCTTCGCATCGTTCCCTTCCTGACCTCCACCTTCTTAAATTGGCACATTGGCACATTGGCACATTAACACATTGGCACATTAACACATTGATAAATTGACACATTAGTAGTATGAAAACCATTGGATTTATTGGCGGAGGAAGGGTCGCAAGAATCCTTCTGAACGCTTTGGCGAACTCCGCTATGGAGTTAAAGGGTATATCAGTTTACGATCCCAATCCGAATGTTCTGGAAGATCTGAAGCAGTTGTTTCCAGCGATTTCTGTCAGCGCCGATGATCTTTCCCGGGCTGCCGGATCAGAGACTGTGTTTTTGGCAGTACACCCGCCGTTTATGATGGATACACTAAACGCTATCAAGCCGTTTCTGAAAGCATCTTCTGTTGTTGTGTCACTGGCACCCAAATTTACAGTTGAAAAGATGGCATCTGTCCTGGGGAATCTCCCTAATCTTGCCAGAATAAATCCAAGTGCCTCTTCCTACATTAACCTGGGTATCAATCCAGTATATTACGCCAAATCCATGGAACCCAGTGCCCGTGAGAGCCTCGCAGACCTGATGAGGCCCCTGGGTGAGATGCCTGAGGTAGAAGAATCAAAAATTGAAGCTTATGCCATGATCAGCGCCATGGGCCACACCTATTTCTGGTTTCAGATTCAAAAGCTGAAAGACCTGGCCATTGGCTTTGGCATGACAGAAGACGAAGCTGAAAAGGTTATAACCGGAATGATGGATGGCACCGTTAAAACCTTGTTTCATTCCGGCCTTGACTATCAAGGAGTCACCGACCTTATTCCCGTTAAACCCCTGGGCCCTGTTGAAACCACCATCTCCGGCTTTTACGACGAGCACCTCATTCCCCTCTACAACAAAATAAAACCTTAGTACCATCTTCATTGGCACATTGGCACATTATCAAATTGGCACATTATGAAGAAGCTGTCTTTTCTCGATAGGTATCTCACCCTTTGGATCTTCCTGGCCATGCTTGCTGGGGTCCTCTGGGGTTATTTTTCACCATCCGTAGCCGACTTCTGGAACTCGATGAGTTCAGGAACAACCAACATCCCGATTGCTATTGGTCTGATCATTATGATGTACCCGCCGCTGGCAAAGGTTAAGTATGAAGAACTGGGGCAGGTTTTCCGCAACTGGAGAGTACTCTTGCTATCGCTTGTCCAGAACTGGATTATCGGGCCGATCCTTATGTTTTTCCTGGCTATCCTTCTTTTGCCGGATATGCCTCATTACATGACCGGCCTCATTCTTATAGGTTTAGCCCGATGTATTGCCATGGTGATCGTGTGGAACGACCTGGCAAAAGGCGATACGGAATATGCAGCCGGACTGGTTGCTTTCAACAGTATTTTCCAGGTCCTTTTCTTTTCTGTTTATGCTTACGTTTTTATAACCATTGTGCCTGGTTGGTTTGGTCGGGAAACAACCGAAGTTCATATAACGATGGGCCAGATTGCCGAAAGTGTTTTTATCTATCTTGGAATTCCTTTCCTGGCCGGTATGATAACCCGGTTTACCTTGATCCGGATCAAGGATAAAACCTGGTACCAGGAGAAGTTCATTCCAAAGATCAGTCCGCTCACCTTAATTGCCTTGCTATTTACAATTCTGGTCATGTTCTCCCTGAAAGGTGATTATATAGTCAGGCTTCCCTTTGATGTTGTTCGTATAGCCATTCCGCTTGTTATCTATTTTCTTGTCATGTTTACGGTCTCCTTTTTCATGGCCAAGCGGACAAAAATTGGGTATTCCAAGACTGCAACCATTTCATTTACTGCGGCAAGCAATAACTTTGAATTAGCCATCGCCGTAGCCATATCCGTTTTCGGAATCAATTCAGGTGAGGCCTTTGCTGCCGTAATCGGCCCGTTGGTGGAAGTTCCTGTATTGATTGCACTGGTGAATGTGGCCTTGAGGTGGAAGAAGAAATTTAAAGATTAGATATGATTTATGGTCTCAAAGACAAAGGCCGGCATCCCTGCCGGCCTTTATACTTGTTTCTTCACACCCACACTCACACAGAAACCCAAACTCTCCTCGGTGAACCTGAAGGGACTCGAACCCCCAACCTCCTGATCCGTAGTCAGGTGCTCTATCCAATTAAGCTACAGGTCCGGAACTGAGGCGCAAAGATAATAAACTTTGTTTTCTCGGCAAATCCAGCCGTTCCCTTTTTCCAATGCCGCCTCCAGCGGTTTATCCTCTTATCGGATTGTTTTTCCGGATTATGGAATATATGGGAAAAGGAAAAATTTCAAAGTGCTTAATAATCAAAAAGTTATGATTGTGGGAATGAAGTTTGATTCGTGCAAGGGAATTAAAAAGGGATTTCTATGTCTATTGCACGTATCATATCAGGAAAAAACATCAGCAGGATCGGTGCCATTGGCATCCTCTTCGGCTTTTTGTACCTGATGTCCTCCTGCTCCCAGGAAGATCTCGTGCAGGACCGTGACCCGCAGTTCCAGCAGACCGACCAGCCCGGATCCCCTTCCATCAGGCTGCATGCTGAGAATAAAACACTGCCATACAGGAGAATAAAGAGCGGAAACGGAACCACCGAAGAGGTGACATTTGTGCTTCAGTATATGCTCGACGGCCCTTCGGTTGACGGGCGTCCGATACAGGCTTCTCATATTACCAATCACGGGGACAACTGGTACATTGCCTATAATACTGCCGGGCCCGTTATTTCCGGAGGGATTGACCGGCTGGCCATGAACGGCTCAGGTACCCCTGAACTGTCGGCAGTGGCAACCTCCCGTTCAGAATACAGCTCCGTTGAGGTGCTCACGGATTACTCAACCGGTAAATCACAATTAGTGCTTGCCGGCGTCGGTTCCAATATGGATTCCGATCCTTTTCCGCAGGTACAGTTCTTTACCCTCGATGCAGATGGCATCCCTGAGCTGAACCCGGTAACAAGGACTCTGAATGGGTTTGTCGCAACCGATATTAACGCACTTGGCGTGGTTACCGGCACCCAGGGTGGCCTTTACGAAATAGGTTCTCCGTCTGATACGGATGTACAATATATTACCGATCTCGACGATGCTCGTTCCATTGCCTGGAACCCTGATACACGCGAATTTGCGGCCCTCCTGGGTAACCCCGGACGCCTCGTCACCGGCCTGCCGGAGAATAAAAAAGTTGTCTCTCTTGGCGGACTGAGCCGCAACGAGACCAAGGCAATCGTAAGGATCCACAATGGATTCGCCATTGCCGCCCTGGGCGAGGAAGGCCTCAAGGTGGTCAACCTGGCAACCGGAACCGTTACAGGTTCGCTTCCAAGGCCCGATAATACAGGCGGCGGCAATCCGGATGACTATGTAACAAACGGAGTTTCCGTGAACACCTCGGGCCGCGTGTTTATCGCAAACGGCGCCGCCGGGGTATTTGTCGCACAGCTCGGATCCGACGGAACAATAGACCTCCTGGGTTCGATAAACCTGGATGCCAGTGTCAACTTCGTGGAAGCACAAGGTGATATCCTTTACGCAGCCTGCGGTGCTAAGGGCGTGGCGATTATCGGGATCAGCGGCCTTCCTGCCGGCCTGCCCGAGTTTTCCACGGTCAGGGTAGGGGAGATAGCAGGAGAAACAGCCACAGTTCAGGCAACGATCCGAAACGACGGCGGCCAGCCGGTCCTCTCAAGAGGATTCTGCTGGAGCTCGCTCGGCATACCAACCCTCGACGATACCAAATCACTGTCGGGAAATGGATCCGGTGATTTCACCGGTACTGTTTATGGCCTGGTTCCAAATACAAAATATTATATCAGGGCTTTTGCCACCAACAGCGCAGGAACCGGATACAGCGAAACATTTACCCTTACCACGCCGGACGTCAATGGTGAGTTTAACACCTTTACCGATACGCGTGATGGACATATCTATAAATATGTGAAACTGGGCTCGCAGGTATGGATGGCCGAAAACCTGGCCTATTTGCCAAAGGTCGACCGTGCCTCTTCCGGCTCGGCAACCGCACCCTACTATTATGTATATGATTATCATGGTCAGGATGTCGACTATGCCAAACAGACCGGCAACTATAATCAATACGGTGTACTCTACAACTGGCCGGCTGCTGTGGCAGCCTGCCCCCCGGGCTGGCACCTGCCCTCCGATGAGGAATGGAAACAACTTGAACAATACCTGGGAATGACAACTGCGGATGCCGGGGAGCTTAACTTCCGGTATACGGGTGAGGTGGGCAAAAGCCTGAAAGCCCAATCGGGTTGGAATAATAATGGAAACGGCGTGGCAGATGGCTTCAATGCACTGCCTGGCGGTATCCGGATCAAAGGCGGAACCTTCGAGGATCAGGGAGATTTTGCGGGATTCTGGACTTCCGACGGATCCGACCTTCATCGGGGCACCTACCGGGGATTGTTCAATTTTAATGCGGGTGTATATCGAAACTATTGGTTCTACTCCGGCGGATTCTCGGTGCGCTGCATCAGAGACTAGCTTCCGGTTTCTAATAAGTAATTCCAGTAATTGGAAGGATTAGAGAATAGTTAAATGGATTAAATATCTGAATATCAGTATTTAATGTGAATATTTAGGTCATGGTATAAGACTTGATTGCAGGTTATGAATTAATGATTGAAATAAACAGGAAAGAAATAAAATACACGATCATGAAAAAGTTCGCACTACTAATCGGAACGGTTGCCCTGGTTTTTGCCAGCTGCACCCAGGAGATGCCCGGGACGGATCCGAATGCCCCCCAGGATGTCATCTTTACCAGTGCCATCGAAGGCGGCCTGAAAGGGTTAAAAGCCGGGGATCCAACCACCTGCTCCAATCCCGAAGCTGAATATGCCCTTGTTATGTTGAGTGGGGAAACCTATTATCCGGCCGTTTTTATGGTTGATAATATTCTTTATACCCAGGCAATCAAGCTGGTTCCTGGAGATTATCTCCTGCAAACTTTTGCCTTGATGGATGATAACGGTACACCCAATGATAGGACCGACGATGTTATCGTTCGCGCGGCACCGAATACCGGCAGTGAATTTGCCGTTTTCGTTACTAATCCGCTATCCCTGGGCTTCCATGTAAATGCATTTGAGAAAATTGAAATCCCGGTTGAAGTTCTCTGCTTTGAAGAGACAAGCTACCAGAACTTTGGTTTTGCCTGGTTCAAACCGGTTGAGACTTCCGTTCACCAGATGTGGTTCTTCGGCGACTTCTGTACTAAATTCTTTATGGATTACACCGGTAGTCTCTATGAATCCCAGAAAAGAGGCCTGCAGGTGGATATGCCTGCAATCTTTACCATTGAACTATATCAGAACAATGTCCTTACGGCCACCTATTCCAATGAGGAATATTTTGGCGAAGGGAAGCCGCTGTCTGTTAAGTATTCCGATAAAGCCGGCATCGCGGATAATTTTGAATTAAAACTCAATATCCTGGTTAAAGTCGGTGATGAATTTAAATATAAGTATATGCATAGCTGGTTCTTCCAGGACAACGAAGTCATCGTTAATCAGCATGGCATTGAAGGTCCGGGCGAAGATGGCGTATATGATTTCGTTCTGGGCAACTGCAATGCCATCCAGGCCGACTTCGCATTCGCTCCTTACATGAACCTGCCTGCAACTGCCGGGATGTCGGTGGTACAGCCAACCAACAATGCTGAACGGGATTGCTACCTCACCATGACTTTCACCGGAATTGGCAGCGGATTCGATATTGCCAACGGCTCAGTTGATGGTTTCTGCTTCGACCGTGGAATCGTGATTAATACTGGTACACCCTATATCGTTAATATTTACAGCTCGCTCCTTTCGCCCTCAGCATTGCCTGAGAGAATCAGGGATAAGGAATGGGACCGTGTAAACTGGCTGGCTAACCACCTGGAGCAATTCAGCGGATATAAATGGTTCGAATTCCAGCAGGTATTGTGGAAACTGGAGAACGACCAGTGGGACGGTACAGCTTACGCCAACGTTCCTGCGGTATCATTTACCGTCGCAACCAGCATGGCCAAGAAAATGTACGATGCCGCAGTTGCCTATGGCGACGGATATTCTCCACTCCCGGGCGGATGGGCTGCAGTAGCCTGCATCAACTCAGATCCTGACCCGGATAAGGCCATTCAGACTGTATTTACCATCGTTGACCCCTGATAAAACTTCTTACCGATAAGAGAAAGAGGCCGCCTAACAGCGGTCTCTTTTTTTTGTCTGGAGTCTGGAGTGGGGTGGGATTTTTTTTGCTTTTTGGCAGGAATTCCAGTATCTGGAATGGCTTCAAGCTTCCGGTGCAATGTAATCATAAGAAAATCAAATAATTAGTGGCCATTTTAATTTTTGGAACAAGTCTTGTCAAGGAAGAGTCAATAGAAAGAAATTAAACAGCAAAACAGTAAAATCACTCCAATGAAAAAGTTTGCCTTACTAATCGGAACCGCAGCCCTGGTTTTTGCCAGCTGCACCAAAGAGATGCCTGGGACGGATCCTAACGCTCCCCAGGATGTTATCTTTACCAGCCCTCTGACCGACGGTGGCCTTAAAGGCCTCAAAGCCGGTCCGCCTGCCGTTTGCTCCAACCCGGATGCAGACTACGCTGTTGTCACTATTGAAGACAGAAGCGCTACTCCTGCTATTGTTTCAACGTACAAACCAGCAGTTTTTACGGTAAACAATGTTCTTTACACCCAGGCTATCAAGCTGGCTCCGGCAACTTACACCGTAACCACCTTTGCCCTGTGGAGCAACAGCGGAACACCTGCTGATGAGTCGGATGATGTTATGGTTCGTGCAACCCCGAACGCTGGCAGTGATTTTGCAGCGTTTGTGACCAGTCCACTCGAAATGACTTTCTCAGTATTTGCATTTGAGAAGGTTGAAGTTGACATTGAAGTATTGTGCTTCGAAGAAGCCAAATACAAAAACTTTGGTTTTGCATGGTTCAAGCCGATCGAGTCGACCGTTCGCGAGATGGTTTTCTTCGGTGACTTCTGTACAAAATTCTTCCTGGATTATGCCGGTAGTGCTTACGCTGGTCAGGAAAACGGATTGAAAGTGGATATGCCTGCAATTTTCAAGATTGAAGTTTGGGAAAACGGTGTTAATAAAGGCACCTTTGACAACACCGCATGGAAGGGTGAAGGACAACCACTGATTGTAAAATATTCAGATAAGTCTGCTACGGTTGAGAATTTCGAATTCAAGCTTTTCATTCTTGTTAAGGTCGGAGCAGCCTTTGAATACAAGTACATGAACAGCTGGCTCTTCAAAGACAACGAGCAGCTGGTTACCAACATTGGAACCGGTCCGGGTCTCGACGGCGTTTATGACTTCGTCCTTGGCAACTGCAACGCCGTGCTGGCTGACTTTGCCTTCGCCCCTTACATGAACCTGCCGGAAACTTCCGACCTGGTTGTGGGAATTCCCTCAAACACGGGACGTGAAAGTTATCTTCTCATGAATTTGACCAACTTTAAAGTGGGTGGGGTTGCTAGAACGGGTTTTGACCTTGATCCAATACCTCAGAAAGGGTTCTGCATTAATAAGCATATAACCATCAATGTAGGTACTACCTATAATGTTAATGTATACAGCACCTTGCTTGATCCATCGGTTCTTCCGGCACAAATTGCAGCCATTGAGTGGGACAAGATCAACTGGCTCGTAAACCATCTAGATCAGTTTAGCGGATATAATTGGTATGATCTGCAGAATGCCCTATGGAAACTGGAGAACCCGGCTTACGGAGGAGAAGGCGATCCGGGTAATGGTGTTCCTGTTGTAAATTTCAATGATCCCCTGACCATGGCCAGCAAAATGTTCGCAGCAGCCAATACTTACGGTGACGGATATGTTCCGCTTCCGGGAGGCTGGGCAGCCGTAGCTACCGTTAATTCGGGCACAAACCTGATTCAGGCACTGTTCACCATCGTTGATCCCTGATAAATAACTTCTTACAGTACAGAAAAAAGACCGCTCATCAGCGGTCTTTTTTTGTCTGGAGTCTGGAGTCTTGGATCTACTGTTATTTTTTACACATTCCGGCCGAAATTCCGGAATATGGAAAATATGATCATTATTAAAATTTTGTAAATCAATGAAAATCAGATAGTTAATGATAATTCTTTGGATTGGTACGACTCTTGACTATCTCCCACGGATGGATATCAAAAGAAATCAAACAGTTAAACAGTAAAATTCACTTCAATGAAAAAATTTGCATTACTAATCGGAACCGCAGCCCTGGTTTTTGCCAGCTGCACTAAAGAGATGCCTGGGACGGATCCTAACGCTCCCCAGGATGTTATCTTTACCAGCC